>NZ_CP043056.1:0-600000 GCF_008121535.1 Dolichospermum sp. UHCC 0315A | reverse complement strand
ATCTCGATATACCTGCAAGACAAAATCACAACCTAAATCTTTCCACAGATTGCAATCTTGATAACTAGTATAATTGGTTTTTTCCCAAACGTGTTCATTGGGTGCGCCTAAATCGTGGGGTGTCGCACCGGCAATTTTCCGAACTGCGTTGGGACTTTCAGATTTGATAGTTAAATAATAACCGATTATTCTAGTTCTATCATCACTTTGGGGAATTGCCCTAGCAAAAGCGCGAATTACCGATTTTTCCAATTCAGGGAATAACATCAATAACCCAAAAGAACCATATAACCGCACATCTAAACTTTCATACCAACGATAATCTAAACATTCTAACACGGCAAATTGACCAACGGGATCAATTTCTGATGCCGCACTCCAGAGAGTTCCTCCACTGGTTAAATCGTAGAGTTCGTTAAATAAAGCCATTTTGAACCAGTCAGGTAAATCTGATTTTGCCAAAATGGGATTTTGCCAATCTTGAATGAGCGATCGCCAATTCTGATATTCTTTAAGAGCAGTAGTGGCAATCTGCCAAGCATTCTCACCATTACAACCAAAAAAGTCTGTATATCTGCGGTAATAGTTGACTCCCGCGGCAAATTCTGTAATGGGAAAATCCCAACTTAGCACCAAGGGAACTTCTAAATTTTCCCCAGGTTGCAAAGTGAAACGCACCGCAATTGCTGCACCTAATCTGGTATTTTCATCTGCGGGAGTTTCATCTAGATAATTAGGTAAAGAACCATCTGTAGAGAAACTTTGCCAAACATCTTCACCATTACCAATAGGATTAAATCGGGAATGATGAAATATTTCAACTTTGGGATTCTTTGCAGTTGCAACACACCAAGTTCCGTCTCCTTCTTGAACAGTCTTACTATCAGAAACTTGACCTAAAACGCAACCAAAATATTGATCATCTTCTGCTATGCAATTATAATTTCCTTGACTTTCTCCCCAGCGTGGTACATATTCATAAACTGGACTACCATCATCTCTAACTCTAACTTCAGGAGATTTTAAAGTATTAGTAAACCAACCCACCATATTTTCCCAAGTTAGCATAATGCTAATAGTAATTGGTGCATTTGTAGGGTTGTGGGCTTTCCACAAAAAAACTGCGACAGGATAACTGGCTTCTTGATAATTATCTGCCCAAATTGGGGAAAATTGCTCACAAGTTAATTGAGTTTTTAAGACATTTTCATAAACAAACCAACTGCGGGGATAAAGTGCATGATATGTACCTGAATTCTGTTCCTGAGACTGTGGATACCATTGCCAAGATTGCAGTGTATGATCTTCTGGAGATTGGGTAGATAATGCGTAAGCTTGTCCTGATTCAAAGATACTAAATTGACAAGCGGGAACGGTTTTGAAGGTATGTTCTCCCCCGTCAATGTGCCACAGGTTAAAGTCTCCTTTTGAAGAACGTCCTATACACCCTGCACCAAAGCCACCAAGGGGCATTCCGTGCCAGGGACCATCATCAATATTACTAGGATAACGGACGGTGTAGGGCTTATCCCAGCCTAAGCCAATGGGACGTTTCCAGGTGCAGGGGGGAATTTGTGGGTGGTTTGTCATGGTTTGAGTTTCACGGTTGACGCTAATGAAGAGTAGCGTGATGTGTGATTTTTCTCAAGTCATTGCGTTTACGTTTAGAGCCACAAATATACTGAAATTAAATGAATTTGTTTCACGCAGAGGCGCAGAGAGGAAGAGTTTGAGAGATGGAATTTTTGCCTCTTGATGGGGAATAATAAAATTATATACCTTGTCACATCAGAGCAAATTTAAACCAATATGGACTGGACAACACCACTCAAGGCACAACAGACTGATTTTATTCAAAGACTTAAATCTGCTAAATTACTCCATTGTGATGAAAAAGGTCAGCATAGTGAATTAACTGTAATTTCTGGCAAAAGGTTAGACCAATTACGGGATTTTTGCTGGGAAATGGCTGAAAAATATAGACGAACTTCTCGCGTCGCTATTCGTGATGTTTTTATCAACAATATGAAGGGGAAGTTAGCTGAGGAAGTTGTTAAATCCCGTTTAGCTGATTTTGTCACAGAAGTTGACTATGAAAAGCGCGTTGGTGGTGATGGAAAAGTTGATTTCACCTTAACTTCTGACTCATCAATTGGTATTCAGGTTAAATCCCGGAATGGCAACTTTGATAAAATTCAATGGTCAATTAGTCGAGAAGAAATTGAAAAAAATGCTGTTCTAGTTTGTATTTTAATTCAAGAGGAAGTTAGCGAAGCTCAGGCTGAATACAATCTGATTTTGGCGGGATTTTTACCAACAAATATGATTACCTCGAATACTGGTAAAGCCTTGGTGGGAATAGATAAATTGCTTTATTCTGGCGGTTTACGCAGCTATTTAGAAAGTTTGACATCTTCTGAAGCTGACGAATATATGTGCTTGGGTTATGAGTGTCTTCAGAAAGAAGATTATCAAAATGCTATTGCTTATTATACTCAAGTATTGCAACTGAAACCAAATAATGAAGATGCTTACTTCAACCGAGGATATGCCCATTATAAATTAGGAGATAATCAGGGTGCAATTGATGATTACACTCAGGCTATCAATATTGATCCTAACTATGTAAATGCTTATCACAACCGAGGAGTTGTCCGTGATGATTTAGGAGATAATCAGGGTGCAATTGATGACTTTCAAACAGCCGCAGATATCTATAAGCAAATAGGTGATGAAGCAGGTTACAAGGAGGAACTTTCCTACATTTCTCATTATAGCACTGAATGGATTGATACATGGGAACATTAATCTTGTACGACTTACATACGGTTTATCAAAAATCGGCTCTTGCGTCCCGACCATCACAATAAAGACAATATGTTAATCTTGCCTAAGATACAAAGTTGGGTTAAAGAAAATGAAATCTAACCTTGTTTCTCTATTTCTTACTTTTCTGAATCAATGTATTATTGTTTTGCTCAAAAGTGATTGCTTTAGCTTGTGGAAAATATAAATGCGATCGCTCTTCCTGATAAACTATACTGTGAGCGATCGCACCCTTTATCATCATTTATCAGCAACTTTGAGGCTTTTAACTTCAACTGTTAGAAATCAATCTTAGTCCAAATACCCAAGCAGGTGGATTATTCTCAGTATAATCACCACGAAAATAACCCATTATTAGTGATTCAGTCGGACCAGTAATCACTTCCCATGTCTTGCCAAGACGTGATGAGTATATCTTTTTGATATTTGGATTATTCGACATTGGAATATCCATGTAGGCATCATAGTTATTAAAGGTTTCAGGATACAGCCGCAGTAAGTAAGTCTGTATAAATAATCTCTGATTAGTAGTAGTTTCTACTTCAATTTCCTCATTCCAGTAGTCTTGTTCTTGAGGATGATGAAATGAAGGTATTTTCATCTTGTTATGTAATTCTTGTTGCCAGAGTGAATCTTTTTCTCCCCTTTCATCTACACTCACCATGCGTCCCTCTGCTTTAGAACGGTCTATGTATGCCTCAAAAGCATTAATGTCTTCTCGATGACTTAATACGTAACTACGTAGTTCATCAAGATTCATTACACTGAATTTCTGTATTGTCATGGTTCATATCCTCCAGTTGGCTTGATTTCAAAGTCCATATCTTCCCCAGCAAGAATATATAAATTACCTGTACGCTTATCCATGCGGATAATTTCAATACTTTTGCAAGGCCATCCAGGATAAATAATGTTGGTGAGTCGGTAGCACAGTATATAAAGCCCCTGAGCTTGATTATTTGTAGGTTGCATATCCCTTTAGTTTAACTTACTTAATAATATATGTAACGTGGTGCAGTTTTACGGATAATTAAAAGGAAATATTAAATAAGTTCCATCTTCAGTTAAAATAACTTCTCTTTTGTGAGCGTTCATATTTTATATTTTTACGCCAGCCATATATTATTTAAGTATAATATAATCTATTTCATTTTTATCAATTAATGAATAATACTACCTTTTGTATACCTTAATTTAATCTTTATGTTAAACTATAAACATTCCAAAAGTAATAAAAATACGCCCATGATTACTCAGGTGATGATTCAACCCTCATCCTGGGTAGAGTCAGGAATCGAAATCAGCAAAGTTAGAAGTTTGAATTTATTTAAATTTAGTTCAGAATTACAATCTCGGTTAGATGAACTTTCCCAGAAGAATAAAGCAGGAATGTTAAACTCAAAAGAAGAGGCTGAATTAACAGGAATATTAGAACTGGATAGGATTTTTACTTTGCTGAATGCGAAAATAATTGCTGAGTCATGACAGTTAATGATGCAACTAGAAAATTAGTTAGAGAGAGAGCAAAATTCCTTTGTGAATATTGTAATTCTTTAGAAGAGGCAAGTGCAGCTTTATTTGCTATTGATCATATTATTCCGCAAGATCCCATTTAATAAACATTCATTAGTAACTTTGACTACGTTTAGTATTTTTTCAAGAGTTCCAAATAGACGGCAAAATACATTATAATTTTGTTACATATTTGTTAAGAAAGGTTACATGACTCTTAACAAAAGGAAATATTGTTTATGGTTGTTCCCCGTGAGAAGAATGCACCACATGAAGTTGTTATCGTTGGTGGTGGCTTTGGTGGATTGTATGCAGCAAAGGCTCTTGCTAAGGCAAAAGTAAATGTTACTCTCATTGATAAACGGAATTTTCATTTATTTCAGCCGCTTTTATATCAAGTTGCCACAGGTACACTATCACCTTCTGATATTTCCGCACCATTGCGATCTGTATTCAGCAAAAGCAAAAATACAAAAGTGTTGTTGGGAGAAGTAAGTGATATTAATCCCAAAGCGCAACAAGTTATTTTGGGTGATGAAATAGTCCCTTATGATACATTAATTCTGGCTACCGGTGCAAACCATTCCTATTTTGGTAAGGATAATTGGAAAGAATTTGCTCCTGGTTTGAAAACTGTGGAAGATGCCATAGAAATGCGTCGGCGGATATTTTCAGCATTTGAAGCCGCAGAAAAAGAAAGTGATCCGGTAAAACGTCGGGCTTTGTTGACTTTTGTGATTGTGGGCGGTGGTCCAACTGGTGTAGAATTGTCCGGTGCGATCGCTGAATTAGCATACCAAACCCTCAAAGAAGATTTCCGCAACATTGACACTTCAGAAACGAAAATTTTACTATTGCAAGGGGGCGATCGCATTCTCCCACACATTGCCCCAGAATTATCAAAAGTAGCAATAGAATCTTTACAAAAGTTGGGTGTGGTTATTCACACTCAAACCAGAGTCACAAATATTGAAAATGACATTGTTACTTTCAAGCAAAACGGTGAATTGACAGAAATTCCCTCAAGAACTATCTTGTGGGCAGCCGGTGTGCAAGGTTCAGCTTTGGGGAAAATTCTCGCAGAACGGACAGATGTAGAATGCGATTTCTCTGCCAGAGTAATTGTCGAACCTGACTTGACTATCAAGGATTATAAAAACATTTTCGTAATTGGAGACTTAGCTAATTTCTCCCATCAAAATGGTAAACCTTTACCCGGTGTTGCCCCCGTAGCCAAGCAAGAAGGAGAGTATGTAGGTAAACTCATTAAACGCCGGCTTCAAGGTCGGACTTTGCCAGAATTCAAATACAATGATGTGGGTAGTTTGGCAATGATTGGGCAAAATTTAGCCGTTGTAGATTTAGGCTTTATCAAACTCACAGGTTTCATTGCTTGGCTATTTTGGCTAGTAATTCACATCTACTTCTTAATTGAGTTTGACACTAAATTAGTGATAGTAATTCAATGGGCTTGGAATTATATTACTCGCAATCGTCGCTCTCGATTAATTACAGGAAAAGAGGCTTTTTTGGCAACAGAAACTGTTAATAATAGCAGTCATTCCCAGACTACAGAAAAGAAGCAACCAGCCAAACTCTAGAATTTGTGGTTTGTAGTACCACGGCATCAAATTCCATCTGCAAATCCGCCATTCCTTCAACACTGAATTCAATTAGTGTGAGGTGGCGGTTTTAATTGTGAAAATTGCCATATTTGTGCTATAATAAATCTAGTTTTATCAATTTACCAAAACTTTTGATAATGGCGACAAAAATCTATGACTAATCTCTTACAACAAGCTTATGCTGTCGTCTCACGGCTACCTGAAGATGAACAGAATGAAATTGCTCAACTGATTTTCCAGCAATTAGCACAGCGTCAAAAACTACTGCATCCAAAAATTATAGATTTTATGCAATTTGCTGGTATTGCCAGTGCAGAAGAAACTATACTTTTACAAAACCTCGAACATGAGATTGCAGAACAAAGATTATTATTTGCTTAAATTATTCTCTGTTGTTGGTTCTATACATATCATCCAAGGTACTTGTGCAAAAACTTCGTTCCATCCAGTAATCGGGACAATAACCTTTAAGCGTAAAGTACCTATAAGTAGGTCGGCGTTAAAAAATCAATCTATGTAACGAAATATAAATTAACGAATACCTTATAAATAGGGTGTTTCACGGTTTTTACAAAACTAAACATATATCGATTTTATTGGGCCGACTTACTTATCATCATTATTAACAATAATACAAGGTCGCGTTTTGCTAATTTCATCCCCTACTGTGGGATCAGCATTATACAGCCAAATTTCGCCTCTACGCATAATCTTGGTATTCATAAAAATCTTCATTACAAGTATCAATAAATTCTGTTAAACTGCTTTCTGTTTCATAATAAGAACGCATCATTTCCGCAGCAGCAGTTAAGCTCAGTTTTTGAGAATTTTGCATTTCTTCACGCATGAGTTTTAAGGCAAATTCTATTATCTCTAGTCTTTCGACATTAGGCATTTGTTTAATAGCTTCTAAAATTTGGGGGTTGATCATAATTTGTGGCAATTGTAAGTAGTTTCTATTTTAAAGTAAGATATACTGACTCTGCAACCTTCGTAGGTTGGGTTGAGGAAAGAAACCCAACACCATCCACCAGAATATTATAATTAATGTTGGGTTTCCTTGCGTCAACCCAACCTACGGGGTAAAATCAAGATTATAAAAACTTTAATCACAGGATATTTATAGTATGGAATATCGCCGCGCCAAAGTGGCAGGAGGAACATACTTTTTTACAGTCGTGACCCAGAAAAGACAAAAAATATTATGTCTACCAAAAAATGTTTCTTTATTAAGAGATGCTTTTGGTTATGTAATGCGGAAACATCCATTTATTATAGATGCTGTTGTTATTTTACCTGATCATCTCCACTGTATTTGGACTTTACCAGAAAATGATCATGATTTTTCTACCCGTTGGCGGTTAATTAAAAGTTATTTTAGTCGTCAATGTGAAACTATTTCACCAGAAAATATATCTGTATCTAGAAAAAATAAAAAACAACGGGCTATATGGCAATATCGTTTTTGGGAACATTTAATTAGAGATGAAATAGACTTTCAAAATCATGTTGAATATATTCATTATAATCCTGTGAAACATGGTTTGGTAACAGCACCAAAAGATTGGGAATATTCCAGTTTTCATCGCGCTGTGCGTCAAGGTATATATGACATGATGTGGGGTGCGGGTGAGGAAATTATTTTTGATGATGATATTGGAAAAGAGTAGGTTGGGTTGAATGAAATGAAACCCAACATTAAGCGCAAGATACCAATTATTTACTAAAATTGTTGTAGTCAAAAAGGCCAGCGTGGGTCATTAGGGTTTAATTCTCCATCAGCAACTAGTCCAGCTAGATACCCAAATTCCGCATCGTCATCATCATTGCTATAGCCATGATCATTATTATTTTCATCATCACTATTATCTATAGTGTTCAGAAACTTCTGATATATCTCTTCAAATTCTTTAGGCGTTAAAACTACCTCATCTTTCTTTAATTCTTTAATATAACTATCTCCTTCGTAAACGTATTTTCTAAAATTTATACTGAATACTTGTTGTTTAGGTTCTGTCCAAGGGAAAGTTGTAAAAAAATTGTTTAGAGTTGTGAGCATCTCCATCAGTTTTGATATACTCTCTCTTTGCTCATTACTGTATGAATTGGACTGATAATAATCTTTATCCAAAGCTAAATTTAAAAATTTTATCAACTGTTCGCTATTGTGATTGTTATTTATATTTTCGATTTTCCAGTTACCTCTGCGTACTAAGTCTCCTTCATTAGAAGTCCCACATAAATCGTGAGTCTTGAATGATAGAAAACGTTTAGCTTTTGTGAGTGTGTCCTCTAGAGGATGAACTTTGTCAAAGAATAGACGAGGTATAACGACTGGTTTTTCCTCAAATCTTGCACAACCAGTATCTCTCAAAATTATGAATTTCTCAAAGTAAAGTATGTATAAATCATAGTCATAGTCATATTCATTATCTGAACGAAGACTCTCTTTTGTGTAAGTACGATATTCTGGATAAATTTCTAATTTATCGTAACCAGGTAATATTTCAAGAATGTTCATTTTCTTATTGATAAATTTTCGTGGGTAGCTTGGAGTAGTAGTAAAATCTTACCAAGTATATTATAAGGAGTTAGAGTTGTTTAAATGAAACCAACCTACGTTTGCTAAAGTTAGTTATGCTGTAACCATTTCCGGCACTAAATTAGGGGATGTTGGTTTAAAATGTAAAACCATAATTTGATCTGAATTTAAAGCAACAAATTCATAAGCTTGTCCATTACTATCACTAAATTCTACTTCAAATACAGTACCATCTGCTAATAATTCCACTATTGTACCAACCTGACCACGCAGTAAGTTGTATTCAGGTAAGTCAACTGTTAATGCTACTACGTCTAGTAATTTGGGCATAATTTTAGTCATTTTTGATTACCTCATTATATTACAATTTAATATAGCAACTCGTTAATCTTGGAAAATCAGAACCAGGTTCTATAATCCAACAACTACGAATGTTTGCACTTTTATTTTCTCGTATTAAAGTAAAATCTACATAGTAACGTTGTCCATGTTGATCGCTTTTATTTAGGCACGCTTCTTGAATTTTAACTTGTTCCAAAATAATCTGGCGCAATTCTTCAGCATTTTCAGCATTCATACCCAAAATTGATGAAAAGAGACGAGCTTTATCCTTTCCTGTAGAATGATCTCGATTAAGGGAGTAGTCACGCAATTTACGAATGTCAACCACTGCTTTGTCAGCATTTGGAAGGAGATTGGAGTTTAATCTGATCATTTCTTCGAGGTTTACTCCTCTGTCTTCAATTTTTTGGCGTAATTCAGGTTCTTGCATCAACACAAAAGCCATGTCTCTCAATACGCGCTTTGTGTCCCATTCCTTTGATTTCCACAATTCTTCAGCTTCTTCTCTCCCAAAACTACTTGCAAACCGCTCATGGAATTCATTCTCATCAATCTCTTGTTTTCTAGCAAGTGCAGCATTACCATCTTTGATATCTTGCCTCATAGCTCTATATGTATGTTCAATCTCTTTCTGGAGATCCTTTTGTTCATCTGCTTCAGTGGCTTTATTCCTTCTTTCAAGAAGCTCATTAAGATAAAACATTTTCTGTTCTAAGTCTTTTCGTTTTTCCTCTGGATTTATCATAATTATTATTACACTCAATTACTATTGTATTGATTTTAACATCAATTAGTCTGAGAACGCAAGGAAAGCAAAGATAAAAATTCCGCCAAATCAACTAAACCTTCAGCTTCATTTCTTTCGGCTAAAGTCAATTCTTCACCAGCATCTTGACGATCTAATAAAAATTGTAACCGTGTTTGTACAGCTTCAGGAAGTTGAAAATAAGTCAAACTAACGGGTATCTCAATTACTTCAGTCATATAATATTTACCTACAGTTTAGAAAAATCTTCTACAATGTTATTCAGTTTATTTGAATATATTGCTATTAGATAAACGATTTTCATCTAAAGCATTAATCAAATATTCTCCTGTTTCTTGTTGTTCTTGTTCATCACTTTCATCTATCCAAGATTGAAGCACATTAACTATTTTCAATTGTTTTTCTTTTGGCATAATAGATTTTTGGAGAAGTTGCAGTGCATAAGTTTCCACAGAAAGTCCTTGCTGTTGTGCTTCCTGTATTAAATACTGTTCTAATTCTGGTGGTAAGCTGAGGGTTAGTGTCATAAATCTATTGTGGGTGACTTTATATATTGTAAACCTGCAAAAACAAAAAATTAACCCCAAAATACCAATAAGCGTTGTTGGGTTTCGTTCTTCAACCCAACCTACGATTTATAATTGATCGGATAACCTGCACACCTACATTTAGGCATGAACCTGTGACCGAAACTGGAAAATACAAAGATACCGTCAACTTACCCAAGACTAACTTCGATATGCGGGCAAACGCAATCAAGCGCGAACCCGAAATCCAAAAATTCTGGGAAGAAAACCACATTTATTCTCAACTGGCTGAAAACAACCCCGGCGAATTATTTATACTGCACGATGGGCCTCCCTATGCTAACGGCCAGTTGCATATTGGTCATGCTTTAAATAAGATTCTCAAAGATATTATTAACCGCTACCATTTGCTCCAAGGTCGTAAAATTCGCTACGTTCCCGGCTGGGATTGTCACGGATTGCCCATTGAGTTGAAAGTTCTGCAAAATATGAAACAGGCAGAACGGCAAAATCTCACACCTTTGCAATTGCGTCAAAAAGCCAAAGAGTTCGCACTGAAGACCGTAGACGAACAACGAGAAAGCTTTAAACGCTATGGGATTTGGGGTGACTGGGAAAATCCTTATTTAACCTTAAAACCAGAATACGAAGCCGCGCAAATTGGCGTTTTTGGGGAAATGTTCCTCAAAGGTTATATTTATCGCGGTTTAAAGCCTGTGCATTGGAGTCCTAGTTCTAAAACCGCTTTAGCAGAAGCTGAGTTAGAATATCCTGAAGGTCACGTTTCTCGCAGTATTTACGCCGCTTTTCGGGTGGTGAAGGTTGCGGAAGGGTTAAAAGCTAGTTTAGATGGCTTCTTGCCTGATTTGGGTGTGGCTGTGTGGACTACTACTCCTTGGACTATTCCCGGTAATTTGGCTGTGGCTGTGAATGGTGCGTTGGAGTATGCGGTTGTGGAGGTTTCGCGCAAAGACGCACAAGGAGCAAAGGCGCAAAGGGAATGCAGATCTCTGATTGTGGCGGCTGAGTTGGTTGATAGGTTGGCTGCGGTTTTGGATTGTGAGTTAACGGTAAAAGTTAAGTTCGCGGGGAAGGATTTGGAAGGTACTACTTATCGTCATCCTCTTTTTGACCGTGAAAGTCCGGTGGTGATTGGTGGTGATTATATCACTACTGAGTCGGGAACTGGGTTGGTTCATACTGCTCCTGGTCATGGTCAAGAGGACTACATTGTTGGTCAACGTTACTGTTTGCCGATTCTTGCCCCTGTTGATGATAGTGGTAATTTTACGGATGAAGCTGGTAAGTTTTCTGGCTTGAATGTTTTGGGCGATGGTAATCAAGCGATTATTGACGCTTTGCATGAAGCTGGTTCTCTGTTGAAGGAGGAAGCTTATCCTCACAAGTATCCTTATGATTGGAGAACGAAGAAGCCGACGATTTTCCGGGCTACTGAACAATGGTTTGCTTCTGTGGCTGGTTTTCGGGATGAGGCTTTAAAGGCTATTTCATCTGTGCGGTGGATTCCCGCACAAGGTGAAAACCGCATCACGCCGATGATAGCAGAAAGATCCGATTGGTGTATTTCTCGTCAACGTTCTTGGGGCGTGCCGATTCCGGTGTTTTATGATGAAGCGACTGGGGAAGTTTTGCTGAATGCGGACACGATTAACCACGTTCAAGCTATTATTGCCGAAAAGGGTTCTGATGCTTGGTGGGAGTTGTCGGTTGAGGAGTTGTTACCGGAAACATATCGCCATAATGGCAAGACTTACCGCCGGGGTACAGATACAATGGATGTTTGGTTTGATTCTGGTTCATCTTGGGCAGCGGTGGCGAAGCAAAGACCGGAGTTACGCTATCCTGCTGATATGTATTTGGAAGGTTCTGACCAACATCGCGGTTGGTTTCAATCTTCTTTGTTAACTAGTGTCGCGGTTAATGGCATTGCACCTTATAAAACTGTGTTAACTCATGGTTTCGTCTTGGATGAAAATGGCCGGAAAATGAGCAAATCGGTGGGAAATGTGGTAGACCCTCAATTGATGATTCAAGGTGGGACTAACCAAAAACAACAACCTGCTTATGGTGCGGATGTTTTGCGGTTGTGGGTTTCTTCCGTTGATTATTCTGGTGATGTGCGGTTGGGTGGTAACATCATCAAGCAATTAGCGGATGTGAGAAATAAGATTCGCAACACGGCGCGGTTTTTATTGGGGAGTTTGCATGATTTTGATCCTCTCAAAGATGCTGTAGCTTTTGATGATTTGCCAGATTTGGATAAGTATATGTTACACCGCATTCGTGAGGTGTTTAATGAGGTGACGGACGCTTTTGATAGTTTCCAGTTTTTCCGCTTTTTCCAAACTGTGCAGAATTTCTGCGTTGTGGATTTGTCGAACTTTTATTTAGATGTTGCGAAAGATAGATTATATATCAGTTCGGCTGATGCTTTCCGTCGTCGGAGTTGTCAAACGGTTTTGCAAATTGCTTTGGAGAATTTAGCGATCGCCATTGCTCCCGTTTTATGTCATACTGCGGAAGATATCTGGCAATTTATCCCCTACGAAACCCAATATAAATCAGTGTTTCAAGCTGGTTGGGTGCAGGTTGATGATAAATGGGAAAATACAGAATTAGCAGAATTTTGGAAAACACTGCGACGGATTCGTGGTGATGTTAATAAGGTTTTAGAACAAGCACGGACAGAAAAGTTAATTGGTTCTTCTTTAGAAGCTATTGCATTGATTTATCTTAGTGATGAAAAATTACGCGCTGCTATTGAACCTTTAAATGTTAGCACGAATGGAATTGATGAATTGCGGTATTTATTCCTCACTTCTGAAGTGCAATTATTAGATACTCCTGAGACATTAAAAGGATTGAAAACCCTGCGAGTTCAAGGTGAAGATAATTGGGATATTGGCGTAGTTAATGCCGCAGACTATGAACATGAAGGGAAATCTTATCACAAATGCGATCGCTGTTGGAATTATTCTACCCATGTGGGTGAATCAGCAGAACATCCTTTACTTTGTGAAAGATGTGTTCCCGCTTTAGCTGGAGAATTTTAAAATCATGTAAGGGTTTAGCAATGCTAAACCCCTACACGCAACAATGTTTTCCCTATCATACATAATCAGGACTTACGCACGAATCACGGAATATCTAACCACAGAGGCACAGAGGACACAGAGGAAAGAGGTTTTGAGGATATTTTGTGTAAGTCCTAATAATATGAAAACAAAAACTATGAAAACTCAAACAACTGTAGTTATAGAAACCTTACCAATGGTTTTGAAAATGCAACCAAATATTATTATAAGTGATGAGCAATTCTTTGAGTTTTGTCAATTAAACCGTGATTTAAGAATTGAACGTAATCAATTTGGAGATTTATTAATTATGTCACCTACAGATTTAGAAACAGGTGAACGTAATTTTAATTTAATTGGTGAATTAGGTATTTGGACAAAACAAAACGGTACAGGAGTAGGATTTGGTTCTAGTGGTGGTTTTACCTTACCCAATGGTGCAGTCCGTTCTCCTGACGCAGCTTGGATAAACCGCACAAAATGGGAAGCAATACCAGCAGAACAAAGGAAAAAATTTGCTCCTATTTGTCCTGAGTTCATTATTGAATTGCGTTCAGAAACTGATAATTTAAAGATTCTGCAAGAAAAGATGCAAGAATATATAGATAATGGTACACAATTAGGATGGTTAATTGATAGAAAACAACGGAAAGTATTTATTTATCGTCCCAATTGTGTAGTTGAAGAATTAGACAATCCCCAAACATTAACTGGTGAGAATTTATTACCCGGATTTGTTTTAGATTTAAGTCAGATTTGGTAATAAATAACAGTAGAACATAGATATTGTAAAAACTAATAAATCTATTAATTCATCTGCGTTCATCTGCGTTCAATCATTCGTAATAAATAAATTGTATTCCAGCTTTAGCGAGAGAATTTTCCCTCTAATCTTGATTGAAAAGAATTTGGTTGAATTAAACAATAAGAATCAAGACGATATTCTGGGGGGGCGATTTTTTTAGCTAACTTTGCTAAAATGGGTTTTGGGACTTCAGCAGTATGACGTTGGGTTAATACTGGCATTTCTTGCCAACAACTCCGGCAAAACCAGTAATTTTCAGCACCACGGATATGGTGTAAAAGAAAGTCGGAACAGCAAGGGCATTGGGGCATAATAGTTTCAAGTCCTTTGTTAAAAGTGTTCGGCTAAATCCAGTCATGTAATAAATTGAGATAAAATAAAACTTGTTATGTATATTCCTTAATTTTAACTCTCAAGCAGGGGGGAATTATGAGAATACTTACAAGAACAATATATTACGTAATATTTCGCTATATTAGCTATACATTTATTTATACTCTAAACTAGAGTAATCTTAAATGGAGGATGCCATTTAGACATCTGGTAGTCAATCCCGTTCCCTGCTATATATCCTCGCAACATCCTCAAACTCTCCGTGCATAAACAGAATGGGTTCTGAATTAAATAACAGTAGCTATTTAAGGAATCTCAGAATATGTTGGAAATTAAACGCAATCAAGAAAATAGCCAAATTCATCAAGAAGCTTTAGTATTACCCTTTAATGCTGTGGGAATTGCAGATATTCCCCTAGTAGGTGGTAAAAACGCTTCCTTAGGGGAAATGATTCAACAACTAAGTTCCCAAGGTGTGAAAGTTCCCACGGGATTTGCGACTACGGCTTATGCTTATAGATACTTTATTACTGGGGCTGGTTTAGAAGTAAAACTGAGGAAGATTTTTGCAGATTTAGATGTGGAGGATATGGCTAATTTGCAAGAATGTGGCAAACAAGCCAGATCATTAATGTTAGAAACCCCATTTCCGCTAGAATTGCAAGAAGCGATCGCTAAATCCTATCAAAATCTCTGTCAAGAATATAGTATAGATACTGATGTGGCTGTTCGTTCTAGTGCCACAGCCGAAGACTTACCAGACGCTAGTTTTGCGGGACAACAGGAAACTTACCTGAATGTTCATGGCATTAAAAGCGTATTAGAATCTTGCCATAAATGCTTTGCTTCTATCTTCACAGACAGGGCTATTTCCTACCGACAAATTAGAGGTTTTGATCATTTTGAAGTAGCATTATCAGTGGGTGTCCAAAAAATGGTTCGGTCCGATTTAGCCTCTTCTGGGGTGATGTTTTCCATAGACACCGAAACAGGTTTTCAAAATGCTGCTTTAATTACCGCTGCTTATGGTTTAGGTGAAAACATCGTTCAAGGTGCAGTTAACCCCGATGAATATTTGGTATTTAAACCAACTTTAAAACAAGGATATAAACCCATTCTCCAAAAACGGTTGGGAACAAAAGAAATTAAAATGGTTTATGATCTAGGTGGGTCAAAATTAACTAAAAATATTTCTGTCCCTCAACTTGAACGTCATCAATTTGCCCTCAATGATCAAGAAATCCTCCAACTAGCAGAATGGACTTGTATCATTGAAGATCATTATTCCCAAGTTCGGGGAATAGCCACACCAATGGATATTGAATGGGCAAAAGATGGGATAACAGGAGAATTATTTATTGTCCAAGCTAGACCAGAAACCGTTCAATCTCAAAAATCAAAAACCGTTCTCAGGACTTATCAACTCCAAGAAAAAAGTAAAGTTTTGTTAACAGGTCGCAGCGTTGGCGAAATGATCGGTCAAGGTAAAGCTAGAGTTATTCTAGATGTACCAGAAATTAATCTCTTTCAAGCCGGCGAAGTGTTAGTTACTAACCGCACAGACCCCGACTGGGAACCGATTATGAAAAAAGCCAGTGCTATTGTCACTAACTCTGGGGGACGGACTTGTTTTGATGGAGAGACAAAAATTCTCACCAATCAAGGTTTTATGACCATTCAGCAGATTTATGAACAAGGATATCAAGGATTATCAACTTTAGCCCTCAACACCAAAACCCATCAAATGGAATGGAAACCCATTGAAGATGCCATGAAACGGACATCTAAAACAATTGGTGTGAGTGTATCTCAAACTGGGAAAGTCACAGATAATATCCTGCGATTAACTCCTGATCATAAAATGGTCAACCTTAGGAATGGTGAATATACCAAAACTGAGATTCAAGAAATGTTAGATACTCAGGAAATGGTGCTTGTATCTCAGAATATTCCCACATTGGGTGACAACAAAAATCAAGAGGCTGATTTAGCTTATCTGATTGGGGGAATCATCACAGACGGTTCAATTTACACTAGTCGAACTCGTGGGGAAGTCCAGTTTATTCAAAAATGTTTACCAGAAAAACAAGCATTCATAGCTACTATGAATGACAAAATGAATACTGTTTATGGTAAATCTTTTACTCCTTGTGAGAAACCAGTATCTTCAGGTTACATCCGAGGAAAACAGGTAAAAGGACAAGCTACAGCTTATCGTGTTTATTCTAAAGCTATAGCTTACGACTTAAAACAAAAAGAACAACAGATTACCCAAATTCTTCTAGAAAACACTTCAGAAGTTTCTTATCACTTTTTGGGGGGTGTAATTGATGGTGATGGTTGCTATGCTAATAATCGCATTAACATCTATATCTCTGAAGAAAACTTACTACAAGCTGTGATTATTGCTTGTTTAAAAATCAACACTGTTCCTCAAGTTACCAGAAATCGTCATATCTACAATGTCCAAATTGTAGAAAAATTAGAGCAAATTTTAGAATATACCCAACGAGTCAAGGGAGAAGTTACTCCAAGAACTATTCAAACCCGTTTCTTTGCTACTAATCAACTATTTGATGACAATGTTACAGGACAAATCAAACTTAGAAAAGATAAAAATCTCCTAATTTCTGATAAACAACTCCGTGAAATAGGTCAATTTGAACAACTTCTGCAAGGTGATATTCGGATGCAACGAGTTGTTAAAGTTGTAGATGAAGTAGACGCTGAAGTTTATAATATTACTGTTGCGAATCATCATAATTATCTAGTTTTCACGGATAAATATACTCCTGTAGTTGTTTGTAACTGTCATGCAGCAATTATTGCCAGAGAAATGGGTATTCCTGCTATAGTTGGTTGTGGGAATGCGACTACAGTTTTAGAAACTGGACAAGAAATTACTGTGAGTTGTGCGGAAGGAGAAACAGGTCAAGTTTATGCGGGTTTATTACACTTTGAAATTCAAGAATTACCATTAGATAACTTACCTCGAACCCGCACTAAAATTATGATGAATGTGGGTAATCCTGAAGAAGCTTTAGGTTTAACCGCAATTCCTAATGATGGTGTTGGTTTAGCGAGAATGGAATTTATCATTGCTAACCATATTAAAGCCCATCCTTTAGCATTATTACATTTTGACGAATTAGAAGACGAACTTGCCAAATATAAAATTAGCGAATTAACGGCACAATATGAAGATAAAGCCGAATTCTTTATTGCCAAATTAGCGCAAGGTATCGGCACAATTGCCGCAGCATTTTATCCCAAACCTGTAATTGTGAGATTGTCTGATTTCAAAAGTAATGAATATGCTAATCTTTTAGGAGGTAGACAATTTGAACCCAAAGAAGAAAATCCCATGATTGGTTGGCGTGGTGCTTCTCGTTATTATGATCCTCGTTATCGTGAAGGTTTTGCATTAGAATGTCAAGCTATGAAACGGGTACGAGAAGAAATGGGTTTAACCAATATGATTCTCATGGTTCCTTTCTGTCGCACTCCCCAAGAAGGAAAACGGGTATTAGCAGAAATGGCAAAAAATGGCTTAGTCAAAGGTGAAAATGGCTTAGAAGTTTACGTCATGTGCGAGTTACCCAGTAACGTTTTATTAGCTGATGAATTTAGTCAGGTTTTTGATGGTTTCTCCATTGGTTCTAATGATTTAACCCAATTAACATTAGGATTAGATCGAGATTCTGAATTAGTGGCACATTTATTTGATGAACGCAATGAAGCTGTTAAAAGAATAATAGCAAAAGCCATAACTACTGTTAAACAAAATAATCGCAAAATTGGTATTTGTGGACAAGCACCCAGTGATTATCCAGAATTTGCTCGTTTTTTAGTTGAACAAGGCATAGATTCTATTAGTCTCAACCCTGATTCTGTGATTAAGACAATGTTAGAAATTGCGAAAGCAGAAACAGGGGAATAGGGGAATAGGTAATTGGTAATTGGTGATTGGTAATAGGTAATTGGTAACAGTTTTACAACTAACAACTGACAACTGTACGGGCGAAGCATTTGGGGAACTATTTTTGGCAATGACCGATAATTTATCTTCCAAATGCTTCGCCCCTACTAACAACTGACAACTGTACGGGCGAAGCATTTGGGGAACTATTTTTGGCAATGACCGATAATTTATCTTCCAAATGCTTCGCCCCTACTAACAACTGACAACTGTACGGGCGAAGCATTTGGGGAACTATTTTTGGCAATGACCGATAATTTATCTTCCAAATGCTTCGCCCCTACTAACAACTGACAACTGTACGGGCGAAGCATTTGCAGAACTATTTTTGGCAATGACCGATAATTTATCTTCCAAATGCTTCGCCCCTACTAACAACTGACAACTGTACGGGCGAAGCATTTGCAGAACTATTTTTGGCAATGACCGATAATTTATCTTCCAAATGCTTCGCCCCTACTGACAACTGACCACTGTACGGGCGAAGCATTTGGGGAACTATTTTTGGCAATGACCGATAATTTATCTTCCAAATGCTTCGCCCCTACTAACAACTGACAACTGTACGGGCGAAGCATTTGGGGAACTATTTTTGGCAATGACCGATAATTTATCTTCCAAATGCTTCGCCCCTACTGACAACTGACCACTGTACGGGCGAAGCATTTGGGGAACTATTTTTGGCAATGACCGATAATTTATCTTCCAAATGCTTCGCCCCTACTAACAACTGACAACTGTACGGGCGAAGCATTTGCAGAACTATTTTTGGCAATGACCGATAATTTATCTTCCAAATGCTTCGCCCCTACTGACAACTGACCACTGTACGGGCGAAGCATTTGGGGAACTATTTTTGGCAATGACCGATAATTTATCTTGCAAATGCTTCGCCCCTACTGACAACTGACAACTGTACGGGCGAAGCATTTGGGGAACTATTTTTGGCAATGACCGATAATTTATCTTGCAAATGCTTCGCCCCTACTGACAACTGACAACTAACAACTGACCAATATGCAAACAAAAAATGTAGAGTTGGATCTCTCAGATCCTTGTTTTTTACTTACCACATTACAAGAACTTCGTCAATCTGTTGATCAGGAAGGCAGGGAAATATTTGAACGCTGGAAAAAGCAAATTCACCGACAATCTTTTATTAATAGTAGTCTCAATCTTGCCTATTATTTGGCACTGAGAAGACACGATTTACGAGAACTGCAAGCGGCTTTAATGCCTTGGGGTTTGTCCTCATTGGGGAGGATAGAAGCTAAGGTTTTACCTACCTTAGATGCGGTGATTGCCACCTTACAGGCAGTTTGTCACACAGATAATGATTCTATCATTATACATCCACCTTTGGACGCATTTTTTGAGGGCGATCGCCTTCTCCAACAAAATACCGAAGATTTATTTGGTAACACCCTCGATAACCGTCGAGTTAGAATCATGGTAACGTTGCCAAATGAAGCCGCTACCAATTACGAATTTCTGCGGGATATCATTCGGCAAGGAACCAATTGTGTGAGAATTAATTGCGCCCATGATACCCCCGGTGAATGGTTAGCCATGATTAACAATGTCAAACAAGCAGAATTAGAATTAGAATCTTCTTGTAAAATTCTCATGGATTTGAGTGGTCCCAAAACCAGAATTAAATTTGTTCTTACCCCCAGTCCCAAACAACGAATATTTAAAGGTGAATCTCTCCTCCTTACCCATGAGTTACCCACTACTATTGATTCTGAATTTTTTCAAGCCAGTTGCACAATTCCAGAAGTATTAAAACAACTGAAAATTGGTACAATAGTCTGGATTGATGATGGCCGGATTGGTGCTTGTGTTGAGTCAATTACATCTGAGGGAGTATGGTTAAAAATTACCCATGCCCGTCTTAAAGGTGAAAAACTATTACCAGAAAAAGGCATTAATTTTCCTGACACTGAATTACATTTGAGTTCTTTAACAGAAAAAGATCAACAAGATTTAGATTTTATTACCACTCATGCTAATCAAGTTAATATTATCGGCTATTCCTATGTGCAAACACCCGCAGATATTCAGCTTTTACAACAGGAATTAGCGGTAAGATTACCAGAAAATTCTCCCACACCTGCCATAGTGGCGAAAATCGAAACACCCTTAGCCGTTAGCAATTTGCCAGAATTAATTATTCAAGCCGCTGGAAAACAACCCTTTGGAATTATGATTGCCAGAGGAGATTTGGCGCTGGAAATTGGTTATCAACGACTGGCGGAAATTCAAGAGGAGATATTATGGTTATGTGAGGCTGCCCATATCCCCGTAATTTGGGCAACTCAAGTCTTAGAAAATCTCGTCAAACATGGAATGCCTTCACGGGCAGAAATCACTGATGCTGCCATGTCAGAACGGGCAGAGTGTGTCATGCTCAATAAGGGTGATTATATTATTGAAGCTGTGGCTATTTTAGATGATGTTCTCACCAGAATGCAAGCCCACCAAGTTAAAAAAACACCCCAACTACGGGCTTTACATTCTTGGTAATTGGTAATAGAAAATAGACATCTGGTGAAAATTAAATATGCGTGACTTACAACCCTTGTAGAGATGTTCCATGGAACGTCTCTACGTTCTTTTGTGGAGATGTCTAAGAGGTTGTTTGAAAAGTATTAGATGAAACCGATAATCTCCAAAAACCTAACCCCCCAGCCCCCCTTCCCTACGAGGGAAGGGGGGTTTCAAAGCCTCTCCCCTTGCAGGGGAGAGGTTTGGAGAGGGGTCAGTCTATACATTCAAAACTTTTCAAACACCCTCTAATATATCCAAAGTTCTCTCCTGTCAATGTGGTTACAAAACTATATATTTAAATTGTGAATACTTACTATTTGAAATGTTTACAAAATTAAAGTTTCATATATAGAATATTCAGGGTACAATCTAATTAATTGCTCAAAAATCAATTAAATGATATTTATATTACCAACAACAATCATTTGGTTAAATTGTACGTAATTTTTTGAAATAAATTTTCTCACTCCAAACCCTTGCTATCCATATCTATCAAATTTATTAACTAATGATTTGTAGATTTTAATCGGTATGACATTAGTTACAGTATCATCTACTAATCAGATTAACCAATGGACGCATTCAATCACAGATTTCACCGAAAATTGATTAATTTACCTAATTTACATCAAATTATTCATTATTCTCCCTTAACTATTAGTCCTGATAGTTGTGTGATGGATGCTATTAACTTGATGAATCAACAACAAGATCATAAAGTTACAGTTAATAACCCGATCCATCAAGTAACCGACTATGTTTTAGTAGTAGAGGGAAAGCAATTACAAGGAATATTTACTATTAAAGATGTATTGAGGGTAATTACCTTAAATACCGACCTATCAGCGGTAAAAATGGCGGACGTGATGACTCAGCCGCTAATTACTCTCAAATATTCAGCATCTGAGCATATTTTGACAGTGTTTGCACTTTTACAGCAGCATTCTATTCAGTATTTACCAATAGTAGATGATCAAGACAACTTAATCGGTATTGTCACTGAAGCAAACTTGCTGCAAGCCTTAAATATAGAAAAAATGATTGGTGTGGTTGAGGCATTGCAGGAAAATTTGCTAGATTTGAAGACAGAACACATACCAATTAATGAACAACTGGAAGTAATCCGTAAGCAAACTCATAATCATTTACAAGCATGGGCAAAAAAACAAGTTGACGAGAATTTACAAATTAATCGAGAACTGCAAGAAACTTTAGAAGAACTGCAAATTGCCGAAGAAGAACTACGTCAACAAAATGAACAACTAATCTATTCTCGGCAAATTACTGAAGCAGAACGACTGCGTTATCAAAATTTATTTGAATTTGCACCTAATGGTTATTTAGTAACTGATGCTTTAGGGATAATTCAGCAAGCTAATCATGGGGCAACATCCTTACTATCTGTCCGTCAAGATCATCTTGTTGGCAAACCATTAGTAGTTTTTATTGCTGAAGAAGATCGTTCTCAATTTGTATCTCGGTTAAAAAAATTGCATGAATTACAGGAATGGGAAATGAATTTCCAGTCCCGTAAAGGTTTACTCTTTTCTGCTAGTGTGAGAGTAAATTCTATGGTTGATAATGAGGGTAAACGGACTGGTTGTTTATGGTCAATATCGGATATTAGCGACAGGAGAAAATTAGAAGCAGCACTCCGTCAAGATAGCGATGTCTTGGAAGTTCGGGTAAAAGAACGCACGGCAGAATTAGTGATTGCCAATAAGCGATTGCAAGAAGAAATCATTGAACGGCAACATATTCAAGCGTCCTTACAAGAAAGTGAAGCCCGACTCACCTTAGCACTAGAAGCAGGTAATATTGGGATCTGGGATTGGCATATCCAAACCAATGAAACTCTCTGGTCTCCTACCATGGGTTTAATGTATGGTTTACCTCTCAATAGTTCCTGTCCTAGTATTGAAGACTTTCTCAATTTAATCTATCCTGAAGACCGTCAGCATTTTCAAAACTGTGTCAGTCATTCCCTGGAGAAAAAAGTTGATTTTGTCTGTGAACATCGGATAGTGGATTGTGATGGTATCCTACATTGGTTGAGTTCTAGAGGAAAAGTTTACTGTAACGAAAATGATCGGCCAATCCGCATGATTGGCACAACTAGAGACATTTCTGAACGTAAACAAACGCAACGGCAAATATATGAACAAGCTGCCCTATTAGATATTGCGACTGATGCAATTTTTGTCCGAGATTTTCAAGCCCAAATCGTCTTTTGGAATCAGGGGGCAGAGAGGATATATGGTTGGGAACGTCAGGAAGTTTTAGGTAAGAATCCCAAGGATATTTTTTACGATTCAACTTCCCATGAACAAGAGATAATCGCCCTAAAAACTGTAGTTACATCGGGAAGTTGGGAGGGTGAGTTACGCAAACGCACACAATCAAACCAACTAATTATTGTTCAAAGTCGCTGGACATTGATGTTAGATACTGATGGACAACCTAAATCTATTCTCACAGTAGATACTGATATTACAAAAAATAAACAACGAGAAGAGCAATCTTTACGCGCTCAAAGAATGGAAAGTATTGGAACTTTAGCTGGAGGTATTGCCCACGATATCAATAATATCTTAACACCAATTTTAGCATCTGCTCAATTACTCAAAAGTAGTAGATTATCTGAAGAAAAACATAAAGATCGTCGTCAGCAAATGCTGACAATTATTGAAAATAATGCGAAACATGGTGCAGAACTAGTCAAACAATTGTTATCCTTCGCCAAAGGTGTTGAAGGCAAACAGACGATTGTGCAGATTAATGATTTGATCAGCGATATTATCTACTTGGTCAGTCAAACATTTTCCAAATCCATCACATTTTCTAAGCATATTCACCCTAAATTATGGACAGTGCTTGCGGATAAAACCCAACTGCATCAAGTATTAATAAACTTAGTGGTTAATGCTGCTGATGCTATGCCTGACGGTGGATGTCTCTCTGTTTCTACAGAAAATTTGTATCTTGATGAAGAGATGATCCAGATAAATCATCATGCTACAGTTGGGAATTATATTGTGATTACGGTTAGAGATACGGGGACGGGAATGTCACCGGAAATATTAGAAAGAATATTTGAGCCATTTTTTACCACTAAGGATTTTGGTAAAGGCACAGGATTAGGACTATCAACAGTATTAGGAATTATTAAAAGTCATAAGGGGTTTATTAATGTTGAAAGTCAAATTGGACTTGGTAGCGTATTTCAGATATTTTTACCATCAGTTAACCAAGAAGTTTCCCCTTTAGAATCCGATCATCAAGAAATATCTCAAGGACAGGGAGAACTAATTTTAGTAGTAGATGATGAAGCCCATATCCGGGAAGTTACAACAACCATTTTAGAAGCCTACAATTATCAAGTTCTTACCGCTAAAAACGGCGTGGAAGCAATCAATACTTACAACCAATACCGGGATCAAATCAGAGTAGTATTGATGGATATAATGATGCCAGGAATGAATGGAAATTCCGCCATTTGCAAGTTAAAAGAAATCAACCCCCAGGTGCTAATAATTGCTTGTAGTGGATGCAATATAGAGAATATGTTAGAGCCAAATAATGAATCTCAAGTTACAGCAATTTTATCAAAACCCTATACTAATGAAGAGTTATTGGCAAAATTAAATTTTGTCCTCAAGTCAGTTGTCAGTAGGGGCGAAGCATTTGGAAGATAAATTATCGGTCATTGCCAAAAATAGTTCTCCAAATGCTTCGCCCGTACAGTTGTCAGCATTTGGAAGATAAATTATCGGTCGTTGCCAAAAATAGTTCTCCAAATGCTTCGCCCGTACAGTTGTTAGTTGTCAATTATTCATTTTTGAATATTTTGAACAGATTTTTGGGGATTACAGCACTTATGCTCATAGAATTGACCGATTGATGAGACTTTTACTTTTTTTTAGCAAATTTTATGACACCTCAAGAGTTTTTAGAAAAGTTGGCAACAGCCGCGACAGACCCCGAAAAACTGATAGTTTTTGCAGAATACTTGGATACAACTGCCTTGGATCATGCCACAGCCCCAAGATGGAGAAGTCTTTCTTATAGTAACGAAATTGAAATGGCGCTTAAAAATGTAGCTTTTCATTTAGAAGCGCTCGCTGAAGCCGAGTAATACGTAAGGGGGGCAGGAGGTAGGGAGTAGGGGGAGTAGGGGGAGTAGGGGGAGTAGGGGAGATTATTTATCTTTCTATTACCTATTACCTATTACCCATTACCTATTACCCATTACCTATTACCTATTGCCTCTTACTTTATTCACCAATATATATTCCTAAAGACCTAGCGGTTTGGACTAAATCACCTTGAGGATTAACAAGAGAGGGATTATTATCTATCACATCTTGAATGGGGAAAGTGACAACTTTGCCATTTTGCCAAGCTAACATTTGATCATATTGATTTTGGGCAATTAAATCAATGGCAACTTTACCAAACATAGTAGCTGTGAGACGGTCTAAAGCTGAGGGGATACCACCACGCTGAATATGTCCTAATACAGAAACTCTGGTATCAATCAGGTGATTACTACAATTAGCAATTTTTTCGGCAATATATTGACCTTGACCACATTTAGCAGTAGTACAAATAGAAGGATTATCGGCATCTTCTGCACAAACAGATATCCCTTCAGAAACCACAATAATAGCAAATTTTTTTTGCCAACAATCGCGTAATTCGGTCAGATGATGACATATTCCTTGAATAGTATAGGGGACTTCAGGAATTAAAATCACATCAGCACCGCCGGCAATTCCTGAGTGTAAAGCTAAATGTCCGGAGCTACGTCCCATAACTTCGATAATCATCACTCGGTCATGACTAGCAGCAGTAAAGATCAGACGATTAATAGCATCAACAATTGTATTAATTGCCGTATCAAACCCAATTGAACGTTCTGTAAAAGCGACATCATGATCAATAGTTTTGGGAATAGCAATTAAATTCCAATTACCTAAAACGGCTAATTGATGAATAATATTTAAACTACCATCTCCACCCACAATAATTAAAGCATTTAAAGCGATCGCTTTATAACCGGCTAATATTTCATCAGCATGGGCTAAAGTATCTCCTTTATTAATACTACCTAAAATTGTTCCCCCCATATTTAGTAAAGGGTCAATCCCGCGTAAATCCCAACCATGTATACTTAACGGCACCGTTTTCCGTTCTAGCAACCCTTGGGTAGCGTAAGGAATCCCCACTACTTCCCAATCAAAAGTCCGTGTGGCATGACTTACAACAGCGCGAATCACACAATTTAGACCAGGACAGTCACCACCACTGGTAAGAATACCAATACGTTTTTTCATTGTTTGTCAGTTGTTAGTTGTCAGTAGGGGCGAAGCATTTGCAAGATAAATTATCGGTCATTGCCAAAAATAGTTCTCCAAATGCTTCGCCCGTACAGTTGTTAGTTGTCAGTAGGGGCGAAGCATTTGCAAGATAAATTATCGGTCATTGCCAAAAATAGTTCTCCAAATGCTTCGCCCGTACAGTTGTTAGTTGTTAGTAGGGGCGAAGCATTTGGAAGATAAATTATCGGTCATTGCCAAAAATAGTTCTCCAAATGCTTCGCCCGTACAGTTGTCAGTTATTACCTATTACCTATTACCTAACTTTTTGTATAAACTCTACCCGAATCTGGATTATAGGTTTGCAAAGCCTTCATATACTGAGCGCGTTCAAAGGTGCTAGGATTAGGACAATTTAACTGGCTCATACTACCTTGCATTTGCTTGACAGATTCATATTCATGTATTTTCATCCACTCCCGTAGGTCTTTTTCTAAACACTGAATATGAGCAATTCCCTCTCTTAATAATACAGAACACAACATAGTTATATTTGCTCCCACCATCAACATTTTAATCACATCATGGGTATTATGAATACCGCTAGTTGCAGCTAAACTCCCCTGAATATGACCATAGAGAATGGCTATCCAGCGCAGGGGTAAACGCATGGCTTGGGGGGTACTTAAAAGTACATGAGGTTCGACTTCTAAATTTTCTAAATTAATATCTGGTTGATAAAAGCGATTAAATAATACTAAACCATCAGCCCCAGCACGATCTAAACGTTTAGCAATATTTGCAGTATTAGTAAAGTACGGACTGAGTTTTACGGCTACAGGAATAGTGACAGCGGCTTTAACAAATGTGAGAATATCAAGATAATTCTGCTCGATATCTTGACTACTTAAATCTGGATTTGTGGGAACATAGTAAATATTTAATTCTAGTGCTGATGCTCCTGCTTCTTGCATGAGTTTACCATATTTAGTCCAACCACCAACGGAACAACCATTCAAACTGGCAATAATGGGAATATCCACTTTTTCCTTAGCTTTGCGAATATGGTCTAGATATTCTTCTGGTCCGACTCGGAATTTAGCAATATTTGGGAAATAGGTTAAAGCTTCTGCAAAACTTTCTGTACCATGGCTTAAATGATGATAAAGTGCGGATTCTTCTAAAGTTAATTGTTCTTCAAATAGCGAGTGCATAACAACAGCACCTGCACCGGCATCTTCCATTAATTTAATATTATCAATGTCTTCCGAAAGTGGAGAAGCCGAAGGAACTAAGGGAGATTTTAATTCTAAACCTAAATATGTGGTAGTTAAGTTCATAAATTTGGTAATTAAAAACTAACAACTGTACGGGCGAAGCATTTGGAGAACTATTTTTGGCAATGACCGATAATTTATCTTCCAAATGCTTCGCCCCTACTAACAACTGACAACTGTACGGGCGAAGCATTTGGAGAACTATTTTTGGCAATGACCGATAATTTATCTTCCAAATGCTTCGCCCCTACTAACAACTGACAACTGACAACTGACTCAAAGCTATTTTAATTTTCTATCAGCTAAATATTGATACATTTGCCAACGGGTATTAACATCTGCTTGGGATTCTTTGAGGAGTTCTTTTGCCGTTTCTGGGTTGATTTTAGTCAACATTTTAAAACGGTTTTCCATGTACATGGAATTTTCTATTGGTATTTTTGGGGTACGGGAATCAAGTTGTAAAGGGTTTTCTCCCTGTTGTAATCTGTCGGGGTGATAGCGATATAATAACCACCGTCCAGAGTCTACAGCAGCCTTTTGGTTTTGCATGGCTGTACTCATGTTGATACCGTGAGCAATACAATGACTGTAGGCAATAATTAATGATGGACCGTCGTAAGCTTCGGCTTCTAAGAAAGTTTTCAGGGTTTGTTCATCTTTTGCGCCCATTGCTACACTAGCAACATAAACATTACCGTAGGTCATGGCAATTAAACCCAAATCTTTCTTAGTTGTAGGTTTACCACCTGCGGCAAATTTTGCCACTGCACCTTTAGGGGTAGATTTGGACATTTGACCACCAGTATTAGAATAAACTTCTGTGTCTAATACGAGAATATTAACGTTGCGTCCACTAGCAATTACATGATCTAATCCACCATAACCAATATCATAAGCCCAACCGTCACCACCAATGATCCAAACACTTTTTTTCACTAAATAATCAACTAACGATTTTAGATTTTGGATTTTGGATTTTAGATTTGTTATATCATTTTTTGGTAGAGACGTTCCATGGAACGTCTCTACATTATTTAACATTTCATCTAGTTTTCCTTTGAGAATAGCAATTCGTTCTCGTTGAGAGTAAATATCCGATTCGTCTTTTTGTTCTGCGGTGAGAATATCTGTAACTAGAGTTTCACCTATTTGGGGTGCAAGTTGTTGGAGTAAATAAGCGGCAAATTCCGCTTGTTTATCTATGGAAACGCGGAAACCTAAGCCAAATTCGGCGTTATCTTCAAATAGACTGTTAGACCATGCTGGCCCCCTACCTGCGGCGTTTTTTGTCCAAGGTGTGGTGGGTAAGTTACCACCATAGATAGAGGAACAACCGGTGGCGTTGGCGACGATCATGCGATCGCCAAATAATTGTGTTACAAGTTTAATATAAGGTGTTTCTCCACATCCAGCACAAGCACCAGAAAACTCAAACAACGGTTCTTGCATTTGTTGTTGATTAATATGATTCAACTTTAAATTCCGTCTATCTGGGTTAGGGAGATTTAAGAAGAAATCCCAATTTTCTCGTTCTTGTTCTCGCAATGGTTTTTGTGCTGCCATATTAATGGCTTTTTTGCGCGGTTCGGCTTTATTTTTTGCGGGACAAACATCAACACAAATACCGCAACCTGTACAATCTTCTGCTGCTACTTGAATGGTAAACTTTAAATCATGCCAATCATGTTCTTTGGCATTGGCACTTTTAAAAGTTGTTGGGGCATTTTCTAATTCTTCTGGTGCATATACTTTAGCGCGAATGACACTATGAGGACACACCATCACACATTTACCACATTGAATACAAACGTCAGCATCCCAAACCGGAATTTCTTCAGCAATATTGCGTTTTTCCCATTTAGATGTTCCTGTGGGATATGTACCATCTACAGGTAATGCACTCACAGGTAAATCATCACCTTCACGGACTATCATTTTCCCTAATACATTGCGGACAAATGCAGGTGCATAATCGGGGATTGAGGACACTCTTATATTTTCTTGTTCCCTGCGATGCACTGAGCTTGTCGAAGTGTTCCCCGTTCCCCGTTCCCTAATTTCATAGAGATTTTCCAAGGTTTTATCAACGGCTTGAATATTCATTTGTACGATTTCTTCGCCTTTTTTACTGTAGGCTTTACAGATAGATTTTTTAATTTGATCTATAGCTTCTTCTCTTGGTAAAACACCGGAAATGGCAAAGAAACAAACCTGCATAACGGTGTTAATATGTCCACCCATTCCGGCTTCACGGGCGACTTTGTAGGCATTGATTACATAGAATTTGATATTTTTGTTAATTATCTCTGTTTGCATTGCAGCAGGTAATTTATTCCAAATTTCATCTTTGTGATAATGTGAATTTAGTAAAAAAGTGCCACCAGGAATAATATCTTTCAATATGGGAAATTTTTCTACAAAGTCCCATTGATGACAAGCGACAAAATTAGCTTTAGTGATTAAATAAGTAGAATGAATTGGTTGAGAACCAAAACGCAAATGAGAGACTGTGACTGAACCAGATTTTTTAGAATCATAAACAAAATAACCTTGGGCAAAATTATCTGTTTCTTCTCCAATGATTTTGATGGAATTTTTATTTGCCCCTACTGTACCATCTGCACCCAAACCGTAGAAAATTGCCCTAACTATATTGTCGGCTTCTATATTAAATTCGGGATTATATGTTAAACTGGTATGAGTAACATCATCATTGATCCCCACAGTAAAATGATTTTTTGGTTTCTCCACATCTAAATTATCAAATACCGCTTTTACCATGGCTGGTGTAAATTCTTTAGATGATAAACCATATCTACCTCCCACAACTTTAATCTTGTGAAGTTGGTTTTCTGCCAAAGCTGTAACTACATCTATATATAAAGGTTCACCAATTGCCCCTGATTCTTTAGTTCTATCTAAAACGGCAATTATCCGGGTTGTTTTGGGCAGAGAATTAATAAATCTTTGGGTATCAAAGGGACGATATAATCTAACTTTGATAATTCCCACTTTTTCACCTTGTTGATTGAGATAATCTACGGTTTCATGAACTGTTTCGCAACCAGAACCCATGAGAATAATTATTTTTTCTGCTTCTAAATGTCCATGATAATCAAATAGTTGATATTGTCTCCCCGTCATTGCGGCAAATTCATCCATTACCTGTTGAGTAATATCTGGACAAGCGAGATAAAAAGAGTTTACTGTTTCTCTAGCTTGAAAATAAACATCAGGGTTTTGCGCCGTTCCTCGTAATACCGGGTTATCAGGTGTTAAAGCCCGTAAACGATGGGCAATTACTAAGTCTAAAGGAATAAATTTTTGTAAGTCTGGAGTTGTTAAGATTTCTACTTTATTGACTTCGTGGGAAGTGCGAAAACCATCAAAAAAGTGTAAGTAAGGTATGCGAGATGATAAAGTTGCTTTTGTGGAAATTAGGGCAAAATCATGGGCTTCTTGCACAGAAGCAGCGCATAACATGGCAAAACCTGTAGTTCTTGCGGCCATGACATCACTATGATCTCCGAAAATGGATAAAGCTTGGGCTGCAAGCGATCGCGCCGCAATATGAAATACTGTAGGTGTAAGTTCACCAGCAATTTTGTACATATTTGGTAGCATCAACATTAACCCCTGAGATGCTGTAAATGTGGTTGTCAGTGAACCCGTTTGTAAAGCCCCATGTACAGCACCCGCAACCCCCCCTTCACTCTGCAACTGTACCACCGCAGGAACAGTTCCCCAAATGTTCGGTTTTCCCTCACTCATCCAAGTATCAGACCATTCCGCCATCGGTGAAGATGGTGTAATTGGGTAAATGGCAATAACTTCGTTTAGTTGGTAAACGACTTTAGCTACAGCTTCATTACCATCTATAGTTGCAAAGGTTCTCATCTTCATCTTCCTTTATCTTGAAGAACTACTAAATTTCGGGTAATTGGTGTTTTCCTAGCCCCAAATTCCCTAATTTTTACATTCAACTGAAAAATCAGCAGAAATTTCCATCTACTAAAATCATTCAAGAATGCAAGACCTTCGCCATTTTTTGGAGGTTGGGTTTCTGGACTCAACCCAACCTACCAATTAAGACTTTTTTCAATTTGGCGAAGGTATTCATAATTATAGGATAGTTCATAGAAAATCCCCCCGTACTAAATTTAGTATGGGGGCTAGATGTAGATGAGAACAAAATCCCAAATTATTGGTTTTAAGGAATAATTTTCTGCTAAGTTCCTCTAACTTTTGGCGTAGTAATTGAGATAAATCTCTGTAGTTAAGACTATTCACAAAAGACTTAAATATCTGTCTTTGGTTTACTAGCTGTTCCAGAATCTTGACGGTTTTCTTTAATCAATCGGCTATAAGTCCGCTGGGGAATATAGTGAATTGGATTGTAATCAATACAACGTAAAATCAGCACACAAGCCCAAGAATACCGTCCATCAGCAATAGCTTCAATGATACAATTGAACTGTTCGGGAGCGATGGCACTATGAAAATCGTTCTGAGAAGAAGAAGCTTGATAGTTCATGACTAACCCTGATCTAATCTTGTAGGATTGAAAGTTAATAAGTTGTCATAATTCAGAACAGAAAATCTTTTTAGTCAAGCCTTTTAACTCCTGATTACTGATCTCCTAAATTCTGAATTATAGAAAAAAATCAATGGGATATTTGAGGTGACAGGATTATCTGCCCGTGATATGTAAAGGATTTAATTCTCTTGGTAAATAAATTCGATATCTAAGTTCGAGTATAGCGATAACTTACCGATTAAATATCAACATTATTTGTGGTTATCAGAGAACTTTATGAATTTTCTGTGAGGTTTAGTGAGCAGTGGTATCCATTTAATTAGGGGTGTAAGTAGGTTAGCATTGAAAATCGTCGTTATGGCACTAGGCTTGAGGCAAGAGGGTTTGGGCGATTTTACTTTTCGTTACATATTTCGGTTTTTTTCCGTTCACCTACTTATCATTGGCAATTGGTGATCTAAATAGATTAAGTTCTGAAATTTTTGATTGTAAAGACTGGAAAATTACCAACCACATTACCCTTGTGTTAGTAAAAAATATAAGCAAATTCCTAGCATTTCCTGTCCACCTTGATTGTTTGGTAAAAAATAGGAAATACAGATATTTGGATTATGACACTATTTAAATAGTCATACAACATTGAAATCTTTCCTGGCTTCAGTTTTGTAAATACTCCTTGTCACACTATTATATGCAGAATACTATGTTTTCCCTATCTGGTACGCCGAATTGGCAATTTGTTTCTCTAAATAGTACAGAAAATGTCAGTTCTAACTTGCGGATTAAATGACTGTTTAAACACTGTCACAAGGGAGATTTACAAAACTGTAAATGGCATAAAGATATAAATTTATTTTTGGCTATTTTTAATTTTCTGGCTAAATTAGTTACACTTCATCACGAAATACTTAACGTCTTAAAGTGGTTGAGGATATAAGTATTCAGGTTTTGACGAATTGAATAATATTTATAGATGTAATACAGCGGTTTCCGCTCTTATGAGGTACAAAGTTGAATCATAAAACTTTTGTAGTGCGGGCATCTTGCCCGCTAGATATGTACCTCACAACACCGGGAAGTGCTGTATTTAATTTTTACTGCAATAGACTCTTATAAAAGTGGCACAAGTAAAGTTTACAAAATGGTAATTAATAGCAACAAAGCCAAATTGGTAGTTATTGAGTTGAAATTAGTGATTGCTAAAATTTTATCTATTCCCTGTCATCTAACTAATAGATACTTCTCTATCTATAAGAGGAGGTAAGGGTTCATCCTTTAGCTAGAAGTAAATAATTGAGTAACTTATTTACTATTAACCTGAAATAGTATCTCAATAATCCTAACTTTAGCTAGAGTTTGGTAATGTACAATGTATAAATTAGTGCAAACTATTGTTAACAGTGATGAAAAAAATGTTTTAGGTGACTTTATCTTAGAATTAGGCAAGGATCATAAACGTTACTTTTTAAGAAATGAGATTCTACAAGCTTTTGCAGATTATTGTCACCAATTCCAAAAACCCGCTTATTTTTATCACTCTTCCTCTTTAGGGACATTCATTCAGTACACCCATGAAATAATTTTAGATGGTGAAAATACTTGGTTTATAGTTAGACCAAAGATTGCGAGTCAAGAAGTATGGTTATTAAGCGCAGACTTGACTAAGTTTGAGTTAATGACACCGAAAGCATTATTAGATGTGAGCGATCGCTTAGTAAAGCGTTATCAACCGCACATTTTAGAAATTGATCTCCATCCCTTTTATTCAGCAGCACCAAGAATTGATGATTCCAGAAATATTGGCCAAGGTTTAACCGTTCTTAATCATTATTTTTGTAATCAAGCATTGACAGATCCTGAATATTGGATTGACGCATTATTTGAATCATTAAAAAGATTAGAATATAACGGCATCAAATTATTAATTAGTAATCATATTCATTCAGGTTCGCAACTAACAAAGCAAATCAAACTAGCGTTAGAATTTGTGAGTCATTTATCCCCCCAGACACCATATATAAAATTTAGATTTCATCTTCAAGAACTCGGTTTAGAACCAGGTTGGGGTAATAATGCAGCCAGAGTCAGAGAAACCTTAGAACTGCTGGAAAGACTCATGGATAATCCCGAACCTGCAATTTTAGAAACCTTTGTTTCTCGCATTTGTGCAGTTTTCCGCGTCGTCCTTATTTCCATCCATGGTTGGGTTGCACAAGAAGATGTTTTAGGCAGAGATGAAACATTAGGACAAGTTATTTATGTTTTAGAACAAGCCCGCAGTTTAGAAAATAAAATGCGGGCAGAAATTAAACTTGCAGGTTTAGATACATTAGGAATTAAACCCCATATCATTATATTAACTCGACTGATTCCCAATTGTGAAGGCACATTTTGTAACTTACCATTAGAAAAAGTTGATGGTACAGAAAATGCTTGGATTTTGCGCGTTCCTTTTGCAGAATCTCAACCGGAAATTACCAACAACTGGATTTCTAAATTTGAAATTTGGCCTTATTTAGAAAAATTTGCTCTTGATGCCGAAGCAGAACTTTTAAAACAATTCCAAGGAAAGCCCAATCTCATTATTGGTAACTACAGTGACGGGAACTTAGTTGCTTTTATTCTCTCCCGAAAAATGAAAGTTACCCAATGTAATATTGCCCATTCCCTCGAAAAACCTAAATATCTATTTAGTAACTTATATTGGCAAGATTTAGAAGCACAATATCACTTTTCTGCCCAATTTACCGCTGATTTAATCAGTATGAATGCCGCAGATTTTATTATCACATCATCCTATCAAGAAATTGTAGGTACACCAGATACAATGGGACAATATGAATCTTATAAATGTTTCACCATGCCCAACTTATATCATGTAATTGATGGCATTGATTTATTTAGCCCTAAATTCAATGTGGTATTACCAGGAGTCAGTGAAAATATATTTTTTCCCTACAACCAAACAACAAATAGAGAATCCCACCGTCGTCAACATATCCAAGACCTAATTTTCCATCAAGAACACCCAGAAATTCTCGGTAAATTAGATCATCCTCATAAAAAACCGATCTTTTCCGTTAGTCCCATTACCTCAATTAAAAACCTCACAGGTTTAGTTGAATGTTTCGGTAAAAGTGAAGAATTACAAAAACATAGTAACCTAATTTTATTAACCAGTAAACTTCATCCAGACTTAGGAACAAACTCCGAAGAAATTCAAGAAATAGCAAAAATTCATGCGATTATTGATCAATATCATCTTCACCATAAAATCCGCTGGTTGGGAATGCGTCTTCCTCTCCGCGATATTGCTGAAACCTATCGTGTAATTGCCGATTTTCAAGGGATTTATATTCACTTTGCCCTTTATGAATCCTTTAGCAGAAGTATTTTAGAAGCAATGATTTCTGGATTACCAACTTTTACAACTCAATTTGGTGGTTCATTAGAAATTATTGAAAACCATGATCAAGGATTTAACCTCAACCCCACAGACTTAGCAGGAACAGCCAAAACAATTATCAACTTCTTAGAAAAATGTGAAAATTATCCAGAACATTGGCTAGAAAATTCTCAATGGATGATTGAACGCATTCGCCATAAATATAACTGGAATTCCCACACAAATCAACTCCTGTTATTAACGAAAATGTTTAGCTTTTGGAACTTCATCTATCCCGAAGATAACGAAGCCAGAGATCGTTATATGGAAAGTTTATTTCATCTCCTTTATAAACCTATCGCTGACCATATTTTATCAGAACACATTCATCAGTAAAAATAAAAATTGTAGGTTGGGTAGAACGAAGTGAAACCCAACATTTGCAGAAGTTTGTTGAATTTCATTTACAGGAGTTTGTTGGGTTTCGTACCTCAACCCAACCTACGTAAATCTTAAATATTCAAAAAAACAAAAATACCTAATCTATTATCATGGATAAAAAAGACCATTTTCGCAACCTTATCTATACAGACTGGATATTAAATGAAACCAAGTTTAATCCTGAATATTTGCATAGCCGAGAAACTATTTTCACCATTGGTAATGGCTATTTAGGGACAAGAGGAACATTTGAAGAAGGCTATCCCCGCGCATTATCAGCAACATTTATTAACGGTGTTTATGATGATGTTCCTGTAGTTTATACCGAACTCGTAAACTGTCCAGATTGGCTACCATTGACAGTTATTATTGAGGGAGAACGCTTTCGCCTTGATCAAGGTACAATATTAAAATATAACCGGAAACTAGACTTACATCATGGCATTCTCAGCCGGTGTTTACGTTGGTGTAGTCCCAATGGTAAAGCAATAGATATCCATTTTGAACGCTTTGCCAGTTTAGCAGATCAGCATATAGTCGGGCAACGTTGCCAACTAACACCAGTAAATTTTGATGGTTTAATTGAAATTCAAGCCAGTATTAACAGCTACTCTGAAAATCAAGGATTCAACCATTGGGAAGGATTAAATCAAGGTAAAATCACACAAGGATTCTGGTTACATAGTCGCACCCGCAACAGCCGCATAGATGTCGGTATAGCGGCAAAAATAACTATTTCGGGAACTGACATAGACTTACAAATTAATACCACACCTGGTTATCCCAGCTTAAATGCAACCGTTGCCGGTCAAATCCAACAGACAATCACCATAGTAAAGATTGTCAGTATTTTTACATCTAACGAAATTGCAGAACCAGTTGTAGCCGCTAAAGAAAAGCTCGTAAATATACCAAATTATATAACCTTAATTGATGCCCATGCCCAAGCCTGGGAGCAAGTTTGGCAACAAAGTGATATTATCATTGAAGGAGATATCACAGCAGCTTTTGCAGTGCGTTACAATCTGTTTCAGTTACTAATTGCTGCACTTAGAAATAATAATCACATAAGTATCCCGGCGAAAACCCTATCTGGCTTTGGTTATCACGGACATATCTTTTGGGATACGGAAATTTTTATTCTGCCATTTTTTACCTTTACCCAACCAAATTTAGCCCGGAATTTGCTCAGTTACCGTTATCACACCTTACCAGGGGCGCGACGCAAAGCCGCACATTATGGCTATCAGGGGGCGATGTTTGCCTGGGAAAGTGCGGTGACAGGGGATGAAGCGACACCACGCTGGTCACTACGGAGTGATTTTTATGCCGAAGATATTCGTATATGGTGTCGTGATCGAGAAATTCATATTAGTGCGGATATTACTTACGCCATTTGGTATTATTGGCAAGTTACAGAAGATGATGAATGGATGCGAGATTATGGTGCAGAAATTATTTTAGATACCGCAATTTTTTGGAGTAGTCGAGTTGAATTTAATCCCCAATTAGAATGTTATGAAATTCGCGGAGTTATTGGTGCAGATGAATATCATGAATTAGTTCATAACAACTGCTTTACAAATCGGATGGTACAATGGCATTTAGAAAAAGCCTTAATCATCTATAACTGGCTGCATTCCACCTTTCCAGAAGTAGCCATAAAACTTGAACATAAATTACAAATTAGCTCCCAAGTCATCAATCATTGGACAGAAATTATCGCTAAAATGCTCATTATCCACAACCCGGAAACCGGACTAATTGAGCAATGTGAGGGGTTTTTCCAACTAGATGATATTAACTTAGCCAAATACGAACCGCGAGAAAAATCAATCCAAATTATTTTGGGCATGGAAGAAACCAACAAAGGACAAGTCATTAAACAACCAGATGTATTAATGCTTCTATATTTGATGCGGGAATCTGCCGATTTTCCCTATAATCAGCAAACATTACAGGTAAATTGGGACTATTACGCCCCCCGCACAGATATTAGTTATGGTTCTTCCTTGGGTCCGGCTATTCACGCCATTTTAGCCGCAGATTTGGGCAAATCACAGGAGGCTTACGAATACTTTATGCAGGCGGCAATGGTAGATTTAGAAGATAAACGCGGAAATACCCAAGATGGGATACATGGTGCTAGTGCTGGAGGCATTTGGCAAGCTGTAATATTCGGTTTTGGCGGTATCCAATTTCGGGAAAATGTCCCCGTAGCCCATCCTCACTTACCCCCAACTTGGACAAGACTGAAATTTAAGTTACAGTGGCATGGTAAATGGCACGAATTCGATTTGCGTCAGGAATTACCAAAAACGAGAAAGCCTAACATTCAGGGCGTGATTTTTGACTTAGATGGCGTATTGACTAATACCGCAGAATATCATTATCAAGCTTGGCAAAAGTTAGCAAATGAAGAAGGTTTACCTTTTAATCGAGAAATGAATGAAGCCTTGCGGGGTGTGTCTCGTCGCGCTTCTCTGATATTGATTATTGGCAATAGAGAATATTCAGAAGTGCAAATTCAGGAAATGATGTCTCGAAAAAATGATTATTATGTAGAACTAATTCACAATATTACACCCACAGATTTATTACCAGGGGCAGTGGCCTTATTGGATGAATTGCGTCAAGCTGGAATCAAAATCGCCATTGGTTCTGCTAGTAAAAATGCCCGGCTAGTGATTGAAAAATTGGGGATTGGTGGTAAATTAGATGTTATTACTGATGGTGATACTGTCCAAGCCGCCAAACCAGCACCAGACTTATTTCTTCATGCTGCCAACCAGTTAGGAATTCCCCCAAATGAATGTGTAGTATTTGAAGATGCCGCAGTCGGTATTATCGCCGCCAAAGCAGCAAATATGTGGGCTGTAGGCTTGGGACCCCAGGAGAGGGTGGGGGCTGCTGATGTCGTTTTGCCTAGTTTGGCAGAAGTAAAATGGGAGGAACTGATTAAGAATTTATCAGGCTTCGCCCCGCTTCGCTAACACGCAGAGTCTCAGAGGTTGTTTGAAAAGTATTAGATGAAACCAACAATCTCCGAAACCTAACCCCCCTTCCCCCCTTCCCTACAAGGGAATGGGGGTTTCAAAGCCTCTCCCCGCGTCGGGGAGAGGTTTGGAGAGGGGTTTATTGATACATTAAAAACTTTTCAAACATCCTCTCAGAGAGTGAGCGGTTGGGAGATGTTAATTTCCTAAAAGTGCGCGAACTTCGTTATCTGTAGTTTGGCTAAAATCTTCGTACCATAAACCAATTGCAGACATTACTTCTGGACATTGCAAACAAACTACATCATCCACTTCTAAACGCAATTCTTCACAAGTATTTAGGGGTGCAACTGGAACAGCCACAATAATTTTCGTCGGCTGTTGTTGGTGGATAATAGTGAGGGCAACCCGCATGGTTGCACCAGTAGCAATCCCATCATCTATGACAATAACCGTTTTATTTTTAACATTAATTGCTGGTTTATCACCGCGATAAACCTGATTCCGGCGCTTTAATTCTCGCAATTCCTGGTTAACAACTTGGGTAATTTTTTCTTGATCTATTCCCAATGAATCAATTATATCTCGGTTGAAAACAATAATATTTTCCGAAGCAATTGCCCCCATAGCCAGTTCTTTGTGTCCAGGTACACCGAGTTTTCTGACTATGCACACATCCATGGCCGCATTCAAAATTTTAGCGACTTCAAAGGCTACAGGGACACCACCACGAGGCAAAGCTAGTACCAAGACATCCTCAAGGTTACTATATGCTTGTAAATGTTGAGCTAACATTTGACCAGCTTGAATGCGGTTAGAGAATTTTTTGCTCATGGGACTTTCACTATTTTCTTGAAAGCAATTTCAACTTGTGCATACTCATTAACCAACTGTGACACCAATTCTACAACCCCTTCTAGATTGCCGCTCTTCCCTTTTGATTCTAACTCTAAACAAAGCTGATGGAGATTCATCGCTCCCAAAGAGGCACTGCTAGACTTTAAGTTGTGGGCTGTTTTGTCGAGGGTATCAGCGTCTTCATTGGTGACAGCTATTTGAATCGCAGCGACAATTTTCGGAGATTCCACCAGATAACAGTTGATTATTTTCACCAAAACTTCCTGATCACCTTCTAGCATATCCAGTAAGGATTCTAAAACCTGAGTATCTATTGAAGACATTGTAAACTTTAATATTTTGATTTTATATTGTGGCAATTGCCATTAAACATGAGTTTTTTCTGTTCCCTCTGAATGATAAATAACGTAGCGATTGCGTCCTGTTTCTTTTGCCCGATAAAGAGCTTCATCTGCCTTAGCAATGAGAAATTTTGCAGAAACGCTGGCTTGAGGAATAATAGTCGCAATCCCCAGACTCAGGGTCAGGTATGAACTAATTGGAGAACTTTTATGAATCAAACCCTTACTGCGGATAGATGAGAGAATTATTTCTGCAATACAAATTGCCCCAGCTATATCTGTATGCGGTAAAACTAAAGCAAATTCTTCACCACCATAACGAGCGGCTAAATCTCCGGGACGTTGGGCTACTTGATACAGAATTTGAGCAACTTCTTTTAAACATTCATCTCCAGATTGATGTCCATAAGTATCATTATAATTCTTGAAAAAGTCTATATCACAAAGAATCAAAGATAAAGGCACTTTTTCTCTTTCTAAGCGTTTCCATTCTCGCTCTAAAACTTCATCAAAGGAGCGACGATTAGGAATTTGAGTCAAACCATCTATAGTTGCTAGTTGTTGTAATTTCTGGTTAGCTGCTTCTAATTGTTGATATAGTTCTGCTTGCTGAATAGCCATGACTAATGGATTTGTTAGTTGTGTTAGCAAATCAATATCCGATTTAGCCCATCTGCGTGGTTGAGAACATTCATAAACTACCAATAATCCCCAAATACTGTTTTCCTGTTGAATGGGGACAACTAAATTGGCTTTCGCTTGTAATTGACTCAGTGAATCAATATGACATTGGGAAAGCCCAGCATTGTCAATATCTTCGATCACACAAATATTACTTTGCCGATAGTCGTAACTACATTGATCAGAAAAGTAAGTATCTTGAAATACTCTTCCTAACATAGAATCCCATTCAGCGGCTACAGATTCAACTATGACATATCCACTCCCATCTGGATGAAACCGATAGATAATGACACGATCAGTTTTCAATAATTTACGGACTTCGATAGCAGTTGTACTCAGAATTAGTTCTAAGTTTAAAGATGTGCAGATTTTTTGGGTAATTTTAGCGACTAGCTGCTCTTGTTCAATCTTATACTGTAATTCTTTCATAGTCCAGTGCATTTGTAGCAAGCGGCGGACTCTTTGTCTTAAAACTGCCCAGTGAATCGGTTTAGTAATATAGTCAGCAGCACCAATAGAAAATGCTTTATCTACGGAATCTTGGTCATTTAGTCCTGTAATCATCAATACAGGAATGTTAGGATCAAATGTGTGTAGCTGATCGCAGCAAGTAAAACCATCCATTACTGGCATTATGGCATCTAGAAGCACGATATCTGGCTGTGAAGTCATGACAATATTTAGGGCAATTTTGCCATTACCTGCTACCATCACTTGATATCCCTCTTTTTCCATCGCATAACGTAATTGCATTTGTACAACTAAGTCATCATCTACAATTAATACTAATGTGTTGTTTATGTGAATAGAGGAAGTCACTATCTATAATTTCCTTGCTGAACTTGAACTGAAACTATACACACATTATGACTTGAGTTGAGTAGCCCCAGAATCAAAACAGACATAATACTCAATCCAATTGGCAATGATATTAGCCGAAACATGGTCAAAATCAGTAATGGGACAGAATTAATTATACAACTGATTTTTCTGTTCCCTCTTCCCTTTTTTTTGTAAATATAATCAATTTTACCAAAATGGAAACCATCACATTAGGAAAAAATGGTCTAGCTGTTCCCCCTCTTTGTATCGGTACATGGGCTTGGGGTGATAAAGTATTTTGGAATTATGGCAACGGCTATGGTGAAGAACAGTTACAAGCGGCTTTTAATGCAGCTTTAGATGCTGGTATCACCTTCTTTGATACAGCAGAAGTTTACAGTTTAGGACTTTCGGAACAGTTTTTAGGAAAGTTCATGAAACAAAGCTCCCAAAAGGTACAAATTGCCACGAAGTTTGGCCCTTTACCTTGGCGTTGGGATGGTAAATCTATATCTGACGCTTTAACGGCTAGTCTCCAACGTCTCCAAGTTGAGAAAATTGAATTATACCAAGTTCATTGGCCTTTTGCTTTCTTTTTGACTCAAGAAACTCTCATGAATACCCTCGCAGATGAAGTGAAACGGGGGAGAATCGGCGCAGTAGGTGTGAGTAACTATTCAGCAGCCCAAATGCGAGAAGCACACCAGATATTAGCCGATAGGGGCATACCTTTGGCTGTAAATCAAGTGCGTTATTCTCTACTAACGCGCCAAATAGAAGGTAAAGGTATTTCCCAAACAGCCCGTGATTTAGGTGTAACTATTTTAGCTTATAGTCCCTTAGCCCAAGGATTGCTCACAGGTAAGTATACGCCCTCTTATAAGCCTCAAGGTGCAAGAAGCATAGATCCGCGATTTAGTCAAGATGGTTTAAATCAAATCGCCCCTGTTTTATCTCTATTACGAGAAATTGGTGAAAAATACGATCGCACTCCTGCCCAAGTATCCTTAAATTGGTTAATAGCCCAAGGTAATGTCATTCCCATTGCTGGAGTCAAAACCGCTGAACAAGTTAAACAAAATGCAGGGGCTTTAGGTTGGAAAATGACTCAAGATGAAATTGCTGAATTAGAGAAAATCACTCGTCCTTGGTTACATTAAGGTAAGCTCATATCCTGCACATTCAAAGCGTATAGTTTAAACCGTTCTAAATCTGCTTGAATTGTGGACTCCACCACCTTTCCTAAAAACAAATTATCCATGAGTTTACCAATCAAGCCAGGAATAGCATAGGAAACCGTCATTTTCACAATACTAAGATCATGACGATCATAAAAGCGAATTGCTCCTTGATTTGGTAAACCATCAACCGATTCCCATTGAATAATTTGATAAGGAATTATTTTGGTAATTCGAGATTTCCACGTAAAATCTAATCCTCCTGTACTCAGTTTCCATAGAGAAATTTCCGGGTTATCTTCAGTAATTTTGACTGAATCAATCCATTTCATCCATTTAGGCATTTGCTCTAAATCAGACCACAATCCCCATGCTAATTCTATGGGAACTTCAACTTCTACCTGGACACTATGTTCTAACCATTCACTCATAGGATTTTAGATTTTAGATTTTAGATTGGTAATTGGTAATTGGTAATGGGTGATTGGTAATTGGTAATTGGTAATTGGTAATGGGTGATTGGTAATTGGTAATTGGTAATTGGTAAACTTTTACTTATTCCCTCTTAACTGTCACCTGTCACCTGTCACCTGTCACCTGTCACCTGTCACCTGTCACCTGTCACCTGTCACCTGTCCCCAGTCCCTACTTCTTCAAACTTTCGAGAATTACCTTAGCCGCACGTTTTCCAGAAACCGTTGCCCCTTCCATGCTGTCAATATAATCTTGTTGAGTATAACTTCCAGCTAGGAAAAAGTTAGGAATAGGTGTTTTTTGATCGGGACGGTACGCATCCATTCCTGGTGCTTCTCTATACAAAGATTGAGCCAATTTAACCACATTGTACCAAGTCATGTTTAAATCTCTTGACGAAGGGAACAGTTCATGCACTTGTTTAAGGACGTGGTGAGCAATTTCTTCATTATTTTGCTTAATAAAAGGATCACCCGGTGTCAATACCAGTTGCAACAATGAACCCTCCCCAGGACGATAATAATCTGCGGGACTAGTTAAAGCCAAATCCGCAAAACAGGAAAAATCAGCATCAGCGGTATACAACAAATTATCTATCCCAGTCGCATGATTTAGCTGTTTGCGTTTTTCCTCATCTCCCAGTTCTGTCACCCAACCATCAAAGCGTAGCTGCACTGTAGCGACTGGAACAGCATCTAACTTATAAATGTTATCAAATTCTGTCCATTTCCGCCAAGGTTGGGGTAAAACTCGCTGAATCCCTGGAACATCACAAGCACAAAGATAAGCGTCAGCGGTAATTACTGCTTCTGTGTCACCTTGGGCAACTAATATACCAGTAATGTGAGTTTCGTCGCCAGACTCAGCAAACTGAATTTCTCGGACTTGACGACGGGTGTATATTTTTGTGCCTCTTTCTTCCAAGTATTTAACAATAGGTTTGTGTAAATATTCGTGAGGTGAACCTTCCAGCATTCGCAGAATTGAAGCTTCTGTTCTGACTGCAAAAAACTGGAAAATTGTCAACATACATCGGGCGGAAATATGATCACAATCTATAAATCCCAGGGCGTAAGCAATAGGATTCCAGAGACGTTTAATGCTACCTTTACTACCACCGTGACTATAGAACCAGTCAGAAAAACTGATTTTATCTAATTTGCGAATAGTTTTCATTGCCCCATCAAAGTCTACCAAACCTTGAACTATGGGGCTAGTACCCAGAGCGATCGCATTTTGGAATTTATCCCGTAATGAAAGTTGGGAAGTAGTAAAAAACGCCTTTAATCCGTTAAAAGGCGCACCAGTAAAAAAGCGAAAATCTAACGCCCCAGTTTGTCCACCTTTATTGATAAAAGTATGACTATGTTCTTTGAGGCGTAAATTATCCCCAGCCCCCACTTTCTCCATCAATGCAAACAGATTGTAGTAGCAGCCGAAAAAGACGTGCAGCCCCATTTCAATATGATTGCCGTCACCATCTACCCAACTGCTGACTTTACCACCCACAAACGGACGAGACTCGAAAATTTCTACCTCACAGCCCGCATCTACTAAATCTACAGCAGTTGCTAACCCAGCTAATCCCGCACCCACAATTGCAACGCGCATTCCCTCGTTCCTTGTTCAGTTTCTTTACAAATTGTAACTGAATTGGTGACTGGTTAGTTGTCAGTAGGGGCGAAGCATTTGGAAGATAAATTATCGGTCATTGCCAAAAATAGTTCTCCAAATGCTTCGCCCGTACAGTTGTCAGTTGTCAGTTGCAAAAGAATATTTCTCTCCCCCTGCCTCCCCTGCCTCCCCTACTTCCCCGACTCCCCTACTTTCCCTGCTCCCCCGACTCCCCTACTTCCCCTGCCCTCTGCCCCTGCTTCCCTGCCCTCTATCACCCTCCGGCCACTTCTTCCCCCTGGGGTAAACTTCTAATCAGTTCCCGAATGACATCTGTTGCTGGTCTACCTGTCTGTTGACAATATTTTTCTAGTTTCTCTGCTTCTTGTGTTGCGAGATTAACTGTTATGCGTTTAACTGCCCATTTTTTATTTGTCATTATCATGCACTTTGCTGTATATTAACTTGATTTAGAAAGTTCGGTCACTCAAAACAAAAATGATACTATGAAAGTTAGTCGGAATTAACAAGGTAACAAAAACACTAATCTTATTTAAAATTTTTAGTTTGTCAACTACCTACCAAAATTTATTTTGCGATGACTTTGCTTGAATACGGGAAATTTCTGGAGATTTGCACCATGAGTGTATTTTATACCAATTTAAGATGAAGCTGTATTGAATCAGATTTCTAGAATTATTGACCGCGGATAAAGACGGATGAATTCATGGATTTTATGATTCTGTGCAGCCTCTCATCAAGTTGGTATTAGATATCCTGTAATTTAATTCATAAATTTTAGGTATATCTATTTTTTTAGTCAAGTGTTTCTAAGTTTAATTCTTCCGAGGAAAGTACATTAGCTTCTAATAGAGCCATCATATCTCGTAATTGAGGATTACCACGAGCAGTCCCGGTCAATCCTTTGGCAATAATTAAACCGCAATGGCCTTTGGTATTTTTACACCGCTGATGCCATTTTTTCTTAGCTTCTATGTGAACTGGATCATCATCTAAAAATTGCCCAAACAAAAATAATTCATTATTATGTGTTTGCAATAAACCTAAGTCATAGAGATCATCATCCACAGGATCGGTTACCGTATGAAAACAGATGGCGTTTAATCCTCCCGCAGCTTGAATATTTTCAATAATTCCTTTAGCTTTAGGGCGAGAGGTTTGAATGACAATCACAGGTAAACCGTCCCCTTTGAGTTCAAATTCCCCTGCTGCTTGGTAATTAGGCGCTTGACGCAGGTAATTTAATGTTTCCCAGGGTAATACTCCCAAACTCATGAAAGCATCTTCAGGGATTAAGTCGTCTCTGAGGGCTTCAAAGATGGAATCATCTTCATCTTCATCATCTTCGTCATCTAAATCAAAACCAGCCATTTCTTCTAATTCTGCTGTCAATTCTGGCATGGTAGAAACGGTGACAGTTAAAGATTTACGCCTTTTGTCGGTTTCTGGTAAGGAAATTCGATAACGTTGGCTGAGGGTGAGCAAATCCTCTTCGGATAATTGCCGATGGTGGTCACGCAGAAACCGCAATAAACTTTCTACAGCAACAAAAGTTAGTAGTGCTTCTTCTTCATACAAAACGGAACGTAATCCTTCTAGGGGATGAATATTTCCGAAGGTAGGTTCAATTTCTGAAAGTGGCATTTGTGCCAAATTTCCTAGATCATCATCTTCGTTTTCGTGCAAGGAATCAAAGGTGAGAAATAAACAATCTTGTTTGAGGAAGGCTTCTTCTAAATCTTGCTGAAGTTCATCTTCATCAGCTAAAACAGCAGCCCGAAACCGCTTGAGGGAATCTTCCGAACGATAAAACAAAATTCCATATTCAATTCCTAGCATTCCCATGACTGAGGCATAGAGTTTCTCTACATCCCATTGATTAATCTCTATGGATAAAATTTGCTGTTCTTCTAAAAATCTCCAAGGGGCAGATTGCCAAACTTCTAAGGCTTTATCATGGAGGAGTTGGGCGTATTTGGGTGGTAAATCGGGAATTTGGCTATCAATGACTTCGGCAAAAGAACGAAATAGTTCGTCAATTATGGGTAATTCTGGTACGTAGTCAATGGCAATATCTAAGTCTTGCAATACTCCGCGCAGGTAAAATTGAATTTCCCGGTCGCGGACAACTATTCTTTGCGGTCTACCGGGTTTGGCTGGACTTTGGGGATGTTCTATTGCCTGCATGAGGGTACGCACAATGGCTTCTGGTCCCAGGGCGGGATCTACCATGTCCATGCTTCTCACAATGCCTTCTGAGGCATCTACCCAAAGAATACAATCTCCTTTGGCATCTGGGTCTGTAAAGGGGGTGTGTGGTGATGACAATGGACGGCGATCGCCCTCCCATACAGAAGGAATCTGGGGTAATTTCTGCAACCGACGACTGGTAGAGCGATTAAAACTTGTCATAGAGTAAGTGAATCAAAACAAAGCGATTGAAAATTAGAGTTTTGGGAATGTTTAATCTTTCAACACACCGAACCCCTCAATTCTAGAATAAAAATCTGAGGTTGCTAATAAACACAGCAACAGTTGACACAAACAGGGATTATTCTAAAATTTTCTCCTATCTTTCCATCTTCCCATCTTCTTATGCTTTTTTGCCGTCGGAATGTCGCTAAAATGAATACAAAAACATTCATAGCAGCCCAGAGGTACGAGAATGCCTGATGGGGTATTGATAAAACTAGTTCAGGAGTTAAGAATTTATGACACAAGCAACTCAAACTCAACAACGGGGAATTCTCTTATCTGAATCTGCATTGCGTCAGGTTAAGTCTCTTCAAGATAAACAAGGGCAAGATTTATGCTTACGGGTGGGAGTTAGACAAGGTGGTTGTTCGGGAATGTCTTATATGATGGATTTTGAGGATGTCAGCAAGATTAACCCTGATGATGAGGTTTTTGATTATGATGGCTTCAAAATTATCAGCGATCGCAAAAGTCTCCTTTATCTTTACGGCTTAATGCTCGATTATAGTGATGCCATGATTGGTGGTGGTTTCCAATTTACTAACCCCAATGCTGCCCAAACTTGTGGTTGCGGTAAGTCTTTCGGCGTTTGACACTCCCCGGTCTAAAGACATTGACACCTAAAATTTTTTGGAATTTTCAGGTATCAATTCCGAGGTTTTCAGCATATTTTTTGATAAGTTAGGAGTCAGAAGTCAGAAGTCAATTAACAACTGACAACTGACCACTGACTAAGAACAACTGACAACTGACCACTGACTAAGAACAAATGACTAATACAATTGATTCCGTTGATTCCCTATTTGATAAAGGTTTAGAACGCTACAAGGCTGGAGAATCTGTAGAGTCACTGATTCCTGTATTTAAAGAGGTATGCGATCGCTCTCCTAAAGCCAGTTCAGCCTGGGTTTGTCTCGCTTGGTTATATCTTCTTGATAATAAAGGTAAATTGGCTTTCAACGCTGCTAATAAAGCTGTGAAACTCAATCCCCAAGATCCGCAAGGAAGAATTAATCTGGCTTTAGCTATGTTAGAAACAGGTCAAAAAGGTTTACGGGAACACATTGACTTTGCACAACAATTGATATTTGTCAATGAAGAATGGCAGGAAGAAGTTAAAAATAGCATTGAAGATGGTTTAACCAGAAACCCTGATTGGAAAAACTTAGCCAAAGTCAAAAAATGGTTATTTGAAAAATAGGGAATAGGGAACAGGGAGAAGATACTTCCAATTAACAACTAACAACTGTACGGGCGAAGCATTTGGAGAACTATTTTTGGCAATGACCGATAATTTATCTTCCAAATGCTTCGCCCCTACTGACAACTGACAACTGACAACTGACCAATCAAAATGAAAGACAAATTATTAAACTGGCTCAACTTAATCTTAGTCGCTGATGTTTTTTTAGTGATTTTGGGTTTTGCGTGGCTTGTTATAGCCGTGATTGGTGATGCTTCGGGAATCAATTTAGGTTTAGATTTGTGGCACAAACTCTGGATGCCAGTATTTAATCCTGCTATTGGTATATTGATGGGTGGTGCGCTATTTAGTGGCATTATTAGTTGGGTATCTAAGAAACTGACCAAAAATGAGTTGTCTTGAATTTTACTCATTTTCAAATAGCTGGATTAATCGGCTGAAAGGGTTTAGCAATGCTCATTGGTGTCAACTTAACGTAAAACCCATAGCCCGACTGGGAATGATAGCGCAGCGTGGCGTAAGCCATATTCCCAGTCTAATAGCGCAAGTCATCTTTAGATGACTGAATACTAGGAAAATTTATTAGTCCGTTTTAACGGACTTGATCTATTAGACAGGGAATTTATTCCCTGGTGGGTGTGGAACCCAAACAAATAAGCCACTTGTACTGAGCTTGCGATGCCCTGAGCCTGTCGAAGGGTCGAAGTATCTGTAGCCTAAGTTGACACAAGTAAGCATTGCTAAACCCCTACAAATAATCCACAACAAATGGAAAGCCCAGAGATAACAATTAATTTGATTGATAATCTTGACAACCAATTGCTTCTTCTGTATTCGCAATGTATGGATTTACTGTACATTTAAGACGATAATTATTAGTAAAAAATTGGCAATTAGGACAGGGGATTTTGTGCATTTCTTGAGCAATTTTAACAGTCTCTTTTGTTGCTGTCCATAAATTCAAAAATACCAAAACCATCACAGTCCAAGATGTGATAAAGCAAATCGGAATCAAGAATGCTTTTATTCCCTGAATTAGAAAAGATATAAAATTCAACATGGCAATTTATAAAATAAGTGAGGAGTTAGAAATTAATATAACTCCTAACTCCTCATTGCTCACGTCTAGCTGAAGATATATTCAATTAAACGCCAGCGTGACCTAATGCAATACCTGTTACCAACATTCCCAAAACCAAAAACGGTTGGGCGCTGGCTTGATATTTGACATCATTGGCTATGGGATCACGGAGAAAATACATATCTTGGAAAGTGATTTGGGGAACGATTAATAAGACGAGAATTGCTGCATATAAATTCTCGTGAATACTCACCAAATAACCTGCCACCAAACCTTGAAATAAATCAATCATGACTACACAAATCAAAGCCGCAGTTTGGATGCCAAACATAACTGGTAATGATTGTAGTCCTAATTGGCGATCGCCTTCCACACTCTTAAAATCATTGACAATGGCAATACCCAAACCAGCCAAACTGTAGAATAGAGTCAGAATCACAATTTTCCAATTCAATTCTCCAAATAAAGCATGACCAGCCCACCAAGGTAAAGCAATGTAACTTGCACCCAAAGCATAATTTCCTAACCAACCATTTTGTTTTAATTTCAATGGTGGTGCAGAATAGATATAGGCGATAAAAGTCCCAAAAACGGACAACATTAAAACAGTAGGAAATTGATGACCTGCCCATAAATCTAAGGTATAAGCCACCCCACATCCTAATAATAGTAAAAGCACGAATTGGCTAATTACTTGCTTTTCAGAAATTCTCCCCGAAGGTATGGGACGGTAAGGCTCATTAATCGCGTCAATTTCTCGGTCATAATAATCATTGATGGTTTGGGTATAACCTGTCAACAAAGGACCAGAAAGCAACATACAAAGGGCAGACTTCAAAACATTTTCTAAAGTCCAAGTGTAGTTACCAGAAGAAGCCGCACCGCAGACCACACCCCAAATTAGGGGAATCCAGGTAATCGGTTTCATCAATTGCAAGCGAATTTTCCAAATGGAAGTTTCCCCAGCACTTGCACCTTTCATTCCCAGCAATTGCCGAGTTTTCGCATTACGGTCTTCTGCAATTGTGACTTCTGGATTGGTTGATTCTATAGCCTCATTCGGCTGAGAATTTGGGTCAATGGGAGTTGATTCAGACATAAGGGGTAATGGTAATTGGTAATAGGTGATTGGTAATAGGTAATGGGTAATTGGTAATTATTGCCCAGTCCCCAATCCCCAGTCCCCAATCCCTAAAAAGAAATTATCAAATAACTATTTTGAAACTTTGCACCAGTTACAGGTTTACCACTTAAAGCCGGGGGGAGGAAGATATTACGTCTTTGATCTCCGGCTTCTACTGTGACTTCTGGTCCCTGTTGAGTAAGTTTTACCTGTTTTTTGTCGAAACCAGGTAAAAATAAGCGGACTTGGCGATTATGTACGTCAATTTCAATTGGTTGGTTAGCTTGTAATGCTTGCTCAACAAAGTTGGGTAAAGCATCTATCAGAGGTTGCCATTCCCCCTGGGAGACATCAGGAACTATGCTCACAGGTAGAGGTGCAAATTCCTGGGATAAGTTAGTATTTTCTCCATCAGCAACTAAGATTGCTCCACCAACAGTTAAACCAATTTGTTGGGCGCTTCCCCACAGATAGCGGGAATTTGCCACATCAATGGGTTCTGATGTTGTCACCAAAAAAGCGGCAACTCGCTGGGGATTAGCTAAAGCGGCTTTACCTTGTTCGAGAAAATTATTAACTTGGTTAGTGGGTTGAGAAAAATTATCAGCAGTCCAATTAATATTAAAAAGACTGCTAATTAAAGGTTGAATTAGGGGAGATTCGGTAATTGTTTTCCCTAAATCGGAATTTACGAACAATTGCCTAAATCGTCTCATATACCAACTTAAAGATTCTGGCATTCCCAACATTCGCAAGCTGGCAGCATCGCCTGTGCCATCATAGATAATCGCGTCATATTTGCCACTGGCATCATATTCACGAATCGCATTGAGAGCAAGGGCGTTGTCCATACCTGGTAATACCACCAGTTCCTGCCCATAAACCTCTTTCAAAATCGGTGTGCGGAGGTATTGAGCCTCCAATTTTTTCACTTCGTCCCAGTTGCGTTCTAGCAGTACAGATGCTTGAAACTGTACTGCTTGTAGATTAGGAGAGATTTCCTGGGGGTCAGGAGTCAGAGTAGTATTGAGTAGAATTGGCAATGTTGGATCTGCTAGTCCTGCTAGAAGTACCCTTTTGCCTTGTGTTGCCAAACTAATGGCTGCGGCGATCGCTATCTTACTGCGAGCGATGCCGTTTTTGCCCAAAAATGTCAGTATCAAGGCCATTACTCAATTTCCAATTTTGCCGATCTTTTCAATAACAACTTAGCACTTAACCAATCTTCTTAGCCTCTACTGTAAGTTGTTTTGACTAGGCTGGTTTGATTTCATCTTCAAAAAACCAGGTGGAGAAGTTGTCATCAAACTTAACTACCACACCGATTCCCGCCCCGTCAGTGACTTTGTAGCCTTGGATAATGCCAACTTTTCCCAGTTTTTGAGCGATAGTAGAGGATACGCGATCGCGCAAACGAATCACCTTAACTTTCTGTCCGATGTCCATGATCTAGTTACAATAAAATAATCCAAATCTCAGTGTAGCGGAATCTGTCACTTACCCACCATTAATTAACCCCCAGACTTAAATTATTCATCAGTCTGAGGGCAATTTACCAACAAGAGATGCTCCTAAATCAGTGTATTAATCGCCGAAGAAGAAGCTACACCATTTTGCGAATCATTGTGAGTTGATTGCTGTGGCTGGGTTTCTTCCTGTACACCTCGCATCTTAATTAACTTAATAGCCCGGTTCACACTTTCCGGCAAAACTACCACCAGACTACCATCAGGAGCCATGTCCAAGGCTTTGTTAATAGCTGTGGTTTCATCCAAAATTGATTCAAAGCGGTAATTAGGCTTAACTTGGGTAATGCCTTGAATAATCAAATCTGAAGCTGAACCACGAGGTCTACCTCTAGTATCATCATCTTCTTTAATAATAATGTAGTCAAAGATATCTGCTGATAACTTACCTAGAGTCACAAAATCTTCATCACGGCGATCGCCCGGACCACCAATCACACCAATGCGCTGTCCCGTTGTCCAATTCCGAACAAATGACCCCAAAGCCTCATAACTAGCCGCATTGTGGGCATAATCTACCAAAGCATGGTGTTTACCCAAATTAAACAAATTCATCCGTCCTGGGGTCTGACTCACAGAAGCACGGAAGCCTCTTAAACCAGCCCGAATTTGCTCAATGGTGACATCTTGAACAAAAGCCGCCAAACTAGCAGCTAAAGCATTAGCAATCATAAATGGCGCTCTTGCACCCATTGTCAAAGGAATATTTTCTGCTCTTTCGATGCGGTGCGTCCAATCACCTTTGACAATAGACAGATAACCATGTTCATAGACTGCGGCCACTCCACCCTGTTGAATATGTTTCCGTACCAGATCCGAGTCTGGATTCATGGTAAAGTAGGCAATATTTGCCTTAGTCTTTTCTGCCATCGCTGCAACCCGGTGATCATCGGCATTGAGTACCGCATAACCATCAGGAAAAACAGCCTCAGCAACTACACTTTTGAGATGGGCTAATTGTTCAATAGTATCTATATCGCCGATGCCCAGATGGTCAGCAGACACATTTAATACCACACCTACATTAGCATTTTCAAAACCCAACCCAGAGCGGAGAATCCCACCGCGAGCCGATTCCAATACCGCTACTTCTACGGTTGGATCTTGAAGGATAACATGGGCGCTTTGAGGACCTGTATTATCTCCTGATTCTACTAAGAAATCACCGATATAAGTACCGTCTGTAGTTGTGTAGCCTACTACTTTACCAGTTTGCTTATAGATATGTGCTAACAGGCGGGTAGTGGTGGTTTTACCATTTGTGCCTGTGACAGAGAGCAGAGGAATCCGTCCAGATTGTTCATTGGGGAACAGCATATCCATGACCGCACCAGCGACATTGCGGGGGATACCAATGCTGGGGGCGACGTGCATTCGGAAACCAGGGGCGGCATTGACTTCGACAATTACCGCATCTACTTCTCGGAGCGGACGGCTAATATCGGAAGTGACAATATCTATCCCAGCTACATCTAAACCGATGATTCTCACTACCCGTTGTGCTAACCATATATTTTCCGGGTGAATTTCGTCTGTGCGATCTACAGCACTACCACCTGTACTCAAGTTGGCTGTAGCCCGCAGATAACACATTGCTCCCTGGGGTGGCACACTATTGATGGTGTAGCCTTGTCTATCTAGGAGTTGATAGCTGGTACGGTCTAGTTCAATCTTAGTTAAGACATTATCATGACCTTCACCGCGATTGGGATCTTGGTTTGTTTCTTCAATTAGCTCTGTAATCGTAGATTTGCCATTACCCACGACATGGGCGGGGATTCTCTCCGCTACAGCAACTACCTTGCCATTAACTACCAATACCCGATGATCTCGTCCTACATAATATCTTTCCACAATCACTGAACGAGAAACCTGTCTAGCCATTTCATAAGCGGCTTCTGCGTCTTCCCAATTACGGATATCAATGGTGATACCCCGGCCATGATTACCATCTGAAGGTTTAATCACGATGGGATAACCACCAACATATTCAACGGCTTCTTCTAAATCATCAAAGAAATTGATAACTGTCCCTCTAGGAACTGGGACACCGTTGGCATCGAGAATCCGTTTAGTAGCTTCTTTATCACCAGCTAGTTCTACACCAAGAATGCCTGTGTTATTGGTCATTGTGGCCTGAATCCGTTTTTGATGGATACCATAGCCCAATTGAATTAAGAATCTAGCTGGTAAAGGCATCCAAGGAATACCTTTTTTCTCCGCTTCTTTGATAATAGCTTCTGTTGAAGGTCCTAGCGAAGCATCACGCCAAAAGTCTTTCAGGTCTTGAACATCTTGCTCTAGTTCGGCTTTGGGATAACGTCCCCGGTCAATAATACTTTGACATAGCCTGACTGCTGCCCGTGCTGCATAGCGACCCGCCTCTTCATTTAGGTACTCAATCACTACCTGATAAATTCCAGGTGTGACAGTTTCACGGGTGCGACCGAAACCTACGTGCATTCCCGCTAATTCCTGGAGTTCCAAGGCTACGTGTTCCACTATATGACCCATCATGGTGCCTTCTCGCACCCGCATCAGAAAACCACCCCGACAGCCAGGGGAGCAGTAGTGACCCTCTAGGCTGGGGAGAGCCTCTACTAATCCTTCATAAAAGCCAGGGATTTCATTAGAGGGCGTTTCGGCAAGATTTTCTAAATCTAGGCGCATGACGATGAGCTTGTGCCGTCGAATGCTCCAGTAATTTGGGCCGCGTAAGGTCTGGATCTTGAGGATTCTCATGGGAATAGGTAGATGGAGATTCGGAACCAAAATTCTAGTTTCTTACTGGAATTGACCGCTAAACTGTTCATGTCAAACAGTTTTTTATGATTAGATAGTATTTATCTAAAATCTGAAAACAGGAAGAAATCAGAGCGCGGTCAAATCATTGTCATCTGAGATACTCTATACCGTCAGCTAGAGATGCGATGCACAGCAGGTAAAACAGTACGTTGGTAAAGATGGAAGCGATCTCCGTAACTGAGGATATGTAGTCTTAAATTATGTAAAGTCAAGGGTTCGTTAGCACTAACATTGGGTTCATTGGTGTGGGTAAGTTCTGTAGGATCAACAATGGTGACACTGCCTTTGCCCATAACTTGTAACCAACCATCTCGTTCAAACACAGCACAGGTATCTTCGTCAATACCAATGCCCAGTCTATCAGGGTGAGCGGCGATGGCACTAACTAATCTCCCCATGCGATTCCGGTTATGGAAATGTTGGTCAACGACAACTTCAGGAATGAATCCTAAGCCTGTTGCCATATCCACTAGGGAACGATTGGGGGTTTCACCACTGCCACCACCTGCGATCATGTGATGTCCCATGACGGCTGCTCCAGCACTTGTTCCTGCTAAAGTCAGTTGTCCGGCTCTCACCCGCTGGCGGATAATTTCCATTGCTGGTGTGTCGGAGAGGACTCCACAAAGACGCAGTTGGTCTCCTCCTGTCAAGAAGACACCACTACAGGCTTCGAGGGATGCTTTAATCTCCGGATTTTCGCATTGTTCCCGTTCCCGAATGTCTAAAATTTCAACCTTCTCCGCACCCATTTCTTCAAAAATGCGAACGTACCTACCAGCAATAATGGCAGGCTCACGGGAGGCTGATGGAATTATTGTAATATACGCCTTGTTACCACCAGCACGAACAAAAAAAGTTCTCAGAATTTCTCGTCCATGAACTTTATCTTCTGCGCCTCCGATAACTAGTACGGCGGTTTTAGTAGCTTGGGGTGTCCTCATTTCCAGCGATTTAACTTCTAACTGCGGCATTGTGTTTCTGCTTGAGGGAGTCAACAACTTCAGGTTAATTCAACAAGGGTTGCTACTTGTTAATTTTCGCCTTTTGCTTTAATGAGAGGACACTGCTTGACGCACACGATGCCTCAATTTTCTCATGTCCGTCATTCTCATGGCCAGCATCTTGTTTTTTACCTATCTACTTTTCCAGCCGGGAATTATAGCGCTAAATTCACTATAATTCCCTTCTGGATTTAGGTTTTAGTCGGCCTTGACACTCTTACTTCTGAGCTTGGCTAGATGCATCCCGGAAGTTGTTAACTTTGGTGGGATTATTAATTTAAATTTAGTAGTGACAATATTTAAACATAAATCAAGTAACTAGAAAAACTTTTGATCTCACTTGGAAACAGGAAACAGGGAACAGGGAACAGGAAACAGGGAACAGGGAACAGGGAACAGGGAACAGGGAATAGGGAACAGGGAACAGGAGAGAAACTTCCTTCTTTATTCTTTCTTCTCTTTCTCCTGACTCCTGACTCCTGACTCCTGACTCGGTGACTCCTGAACTCCTGAACTCCTGAACTCCTGACTCCTGACTCGGTGACTCCTGAACTCCTGACTCCTGACTCATGTGCTACGTTATCAGTTATTCTGTTGGCTAGGTATCTACCCTTAAAATTAGTTCTATCGAGTCCGAATTACTGTGCGTTTTGATATAGTTACACTTTTCCCTGACTGTTTCACGTCAATTCTCAATTCTGGTTTGCTGGCTAAGGCCTTAGCTAAACAGATTGCTCAAGTGCATCTAGTTAATCCCAGAGACTTTACCACGGACAAACACCACAAGGTGGATGATGAAACCTATGGTGGTGGCGTGGGAATGCTGATGAAGCCAGAACCGATTTTCGCGGCTGTGGAGTCTTTGCCGATTCTACCCCGTCGTGATGTGATTTTGATGAGTCCCCAAGGACAACCGATGAACCAGCCCTTACTGCGCGAATTAGCCGCGAATTATGACCAATTGATTGTTATTTGTGGTCATTATGAAGGGGTAGATGACAGGGTGCTAAATTTGGTGACTCGTGAGATATCTTTGGGCGATTTTATCCTCACTGGGGGAGAAATTCCTTCTATGGCTTTGATTAATGGTGTGACGCGGTTGCTACCGGGAACTGTGGGTAAGGAGGAATCTCTCAAAAATGAAAGTTTTGAAGCGGGTTTGTTAGATTTTCCCCAGTATACTCGTCCTGCTAATTTTCGTGGTTGGAAAGTCCCAGATGTGCTACTAAGTGGTAATCATGCAGCAATAGCTCGTTGGCGTTTTCAACAACAAATTGAGCGCACAGCCTCCCGTCGTCCCGATTTGCTGAAAAAATGGCAAGAAGAGCAGAGGGAGTAAGGGGAATAGGGGGAGTAGGGGGAGTAGGGGGAGTAGGGGGAGTAGGGGGAGAAAAATATTCTTTTGCAACTGACAACTGTAAGGGCGAAGCATTTGGAAGATAAATTATCGGTAGTTGCGAAAAATGCTTCTCCAAATGCTTCGCCCCTACTAACAACTGACAACTAACAAACTATGAACATCAGAATTGGTAACGGCTACGATATACACAGATTGGTGAGCGATCGCAATTTAATTTTAGGCGGTATTCACATTCCCCATGAACTCGGCTTGTTAGGACACAGTGATGCTGATGTTCTTACCCATGCCATCATGGATGCAATGCTAGGAGCATTATCTTTAGGAGATATTGGTCATTATTTTCCCCCTACAGATCCAAAATGGAAAGGGGCTGATAGTCTTGTACTATTAGATCAAGTACATCAATTAATTCGTGACCAAGGTTGGAAAATTGGCAATATTGATTCTGTCGTTGTGGCTGAACGTCCCAAATTAAAACCCCATATTTCTCAAATGCGGGATAAATTAGCCGCAGTTTTAGAAGTAGAACCAAATCAAATTGGTGTCAAAGCTACAACTAATGAAAAATTGGGACCAACGGGAAGAGAAGAAGGGATTTGTGCTTATGCTGTAGTTTTGTTAGTAGCAGATGATTAATTCATAACTAAATAGGAGAATAAGAGAATGTTTAGTTTAGATAAACCAGAAGAACTAATTAAAATCCGACTTATTTCTAGTATTTGGAATAATCAATTTGATTCACCGGAGAAAATAGAAAGTTTATTTCAACTGTCTTCTCCAGATATTATCGTCTTAGATCAAAATCAGCAAATTGCATTATTAGTAGATGTCAAAGCGCAAGAAATTCTAGAAAGTCATGAAAATGATTTATCAAAAGTCAGCAATCTGTATTTACAAAACTCTCAAACAAACCCGCGATTTGTTATGTTAGCAAATTTAACAGAAATTAATGTTTTTAAATCTACTAATGGTGTATTTTCTAAACCAGAGATATCATTAAATACAGGAAAAATTCTCAGCCATTATGATTCAGAATTTTGTGAGAAAACAATATTTAATTTCTATTTGAAAACCCTTATAGTATCTTGGTTAAGAGATTTGAGTTATCACTGGAAATCAGAAATACCATCTGCCTCTGAAAAATTTGAAAAAATAGGTTTATTAGCAAAGATAAAAAATGGAGAAACATATTCACAAAACTATGAATAAGAGTAGATAATTTATATTTAATTACCAGTATCAGCAATATCAAAATATTAAAACCATGACATTACAAAAAATACTCAATCTTACGAAACGCTTTTTCTTATTAATAACAATCATTGCTTTTACAGCAACAACAATTACCGCTTGTAACCCAATTCAATTAAAAACCAATGCGGCTCAAGTTCCGCAATTAGTCAGAAGTATTCTGAATGATCCAAAAACATTTAATGCGGCACTTGGTTCTGAATCACCAAATATTTTTGATCTTACTTATGAAGGATTATTAACGCAAAATCCTATTAACGGTAAAATAGAAGGAGCATTAGCTCAATCATGGGAAATATCACCTGATAAAACCAAAATTACCTTTACCATGCGTGAGGGTTTAAAATGGTCAGACGGACAACCATTAACAGTTGATGATGTCGTATTTACCTACAATGATATTTATTTAAATGAAAAAATTCCCACAGATACTAGAGATGTTTTGAGAATTGGTAAAGATCGCAAATTACCAACTGTGAAAAAAATAGATAATAAAAGAGTAGAATTTAGTGTACCTGAACCATTTAGACCTTTTTTGCTAAATACAAGGGCATCTATTTTACCTGCTCATATTTTAGAAAAATCAGTGAAAACAAAAGATAAAGATAGTAAACTGGAATTTTTGAGTAAATGGAGTGTTGATACTCCCCCAGAAGAAATTATTGTTAATGGACCTTATAAAATTGAAAGATATGATACAAGTCAACGGATAATTTTTCGCCGTAATCCCTATTATTGGCGTAAAGATGCTCAAGGTAAATCACAACCTTATATTGAACGGATAATTTGGCAAATTGTGGAATCAACAGATGCTTCTTTACTCCAATTTCGTTCCGGTGATTTAGATTCTATTAGTGTTTCCCCTGATTATTTTTCGCTGTTAAAAGTTCAGGAAAAACAAGGAAATTTTACAATATATAATGGTGGTCAAAGTTCTAGCACTTTATTTCTTTCTTTCAACTTAAATAAAGGGAAAAGAAATAATAAACCATTAGTTGATCCTATTAAATCTCAATGGTTTAATAATGTCCAATTTCGCCAAGCGGTAGCTTATGCTATTGATAGACAAACCATGTTAAATAATACTTTTCGTGGTTTGGGTACCTGCCAAAATTCTTCTATTTCTGTTCTAAGTCCTTATTTTTTATCACCAGAAAAGGGACTAAAAGTTTATAAATATAATCCTGATAAAGCGAAGGAATTACTAATAAAAGCAGGATTCAAATATAATGACAAAAATCTTTTAGTGGATAATCAAGGTAACGAAGTCAGATTTAGTTTACTCACCAATGCTGGTAATAAAATTCGGGAATCAATGGGTTCGCAAATTAAACAAGATTTGAGTAAAATTGGCATTCAAGTTGATTTTACTCCCTTGGCATGGAATACTTTTATAGGTAAGATATCTAATACTTTAGATTGGGAGGCTGGTTTATTAGGTTTAATTGATGGATTAGAACCTAATGATGGTGCTAATGTTTGGTCACCTGACGGGGGATTACATATGTTTAATCAGAAACCCCAAGCTGGACAAAAGCCCATAGAAGGGAGAGAAGTTGCACCTTGGGAAGTGAAAATTAATGAACTTTATATTCAGGGCGCACAGGAATTTGATGAGGTGAAAGTCAAGGAAATTTATGGGGAAAGTCAACAATTAACACAGGAGTATTTACCTTTTATTTATTTGGTAAATTCCTCTGCTATGTCAGCAATTAGAAATCGTTTTGAAGGTATCCAATTTTCTGTCCTTGGTGGTGCTTTTTGGAATATTCATGAAATTAAAGTTACGAAATAGGTAATAGTGAAGAAATTCTTACTAATTACCAATCACCAAAAACTTTCTAGGTTGGCTAGAGTCTAAATCATTCTCATATTAATATCTGGTAATAACCTATGACATTACAAAAAATACTCCATTCCACAAAACGCTTTTTCTTATTAATCACAATCATTGCTTTTACAGCAATAACAATTACAGCTTGTAACCCAGTTAAATTAAAAACCAATGCTGCTCAAGTACCTCAATTAGTAACGAGTATTATCAGTGATCCAAAAACATTTAATGCGGCGCTGAGTTCTGAATCACCAAATATTTTTGGTTACACTTATGAAGGATTATTAACTCAAAATCCTATTGACGGAAAAATAGAAGGTGTGTTAGCCCAATCATGGGAAATATCACCAGATAAAACCAAAATTACCTTTACCATGCGCGAAGGTTTAAAATGGTCAGACGGACAACCATTAACAGTTGATGATGTTGTGTTTACCTATAATGATATTTATTTGAATGAAAATATCCCTACAGATACTAGAGATGTTTTAAGAGTCGGAAAAGATCGCAAATTACCAACTGTCAAAAAAATAGATAATAGAAAAGTAGAATTTAGTGTCCCTGAACCATTTAGACCTTTTTTACTAAATACAGGAGCATCTATTTTACCTGCTCATATTTTAGAAAAATCAGTTAAAACCAAAAATAAAGATGGGAAATTGGAATTTTTAAGTAAATGGGGTGTTGATACTCCTCCCCAAGAACTTATTGTTAATGGACCCTATAAACTGGAAAGATACGATACCAGTCAACGGGTAATTTTTCGCCGTAACCCCTATTATTGGCGTAAAGATGCTCAAGGTAAACCACAACCTTATATTGAACGGATAGTTTGGCAAATTGTGGAATCAACTGATACTTCTCTACTCCAATTTCGCTCTGGAGATTTAGATACTATTGGTGTTTCTCCTGATTATTTTTCTTTGTTAAAAGTCCAGGAAAAACAAGGTAATTTTAAAATATATAATGGTGGTCCGAGTTCTAGCACTTCCTTTATTTCCTTTAACTTAAATAAGGGAAAAAGGAAAAATCAACCATTAGTTGATCCTATTAAATCTAAATGGTTTAATAATGTGCAATTTCGCCAAGCTGTAGCTTATGCTATTGATAGACAAACCATGTTGAATAACACTTTTCGTGGTTTAGGTACGCCTCAAGATTCTCCTATTTCTGTCCAAAGTCCTTATTTTTTATCACCAGAACAGGGTTTAAAGGTTTATAAATACAATCCTGATAAAGCGAAGGAATTACTAATAAAAGCAGGGTTTAAATATAATGAAAAAAATCTCTTAGTAGATGATCAAGGTAATGAGGTTAGATTTGCATTGTTAACTAATGCTGGTAATAAAATTCGGGAGTCAATGGGTTCGCAAATTAAACAGGATTTAAGTAAAATTGGGATTCAAGTAGATTTTACACCATTGGCTTGGAATACCTTTATAGATAAACTTTCTAATACTTTAGATTGGGATGCTTGTTTAATAGGTTTAACAGGGGGTTTAGAACCAAATGATGGTGCAAATGTGTGGTCGCCTCAAGGGGGATTACATATGTTTAATCAAAAACCTCAAGCTGGACAAAAACCGATTGAAGGTTGGGAAGTTGCTGACTGGGAAAAGAAAATTGATGAACTTTATATTCAAGGCGCACAGGAATTTGATGAGGTTAAATTAAAGGAAATTTATGGGGAAAGTCAACAATTAACGCAGGAGTATTTGCCTTTTATTTATTTGGTTAATTCCTATTCTCTCTCAGCAGTGCGAAATCGTTTTGAAGGTATTAAATTTTCTGCGCTTGGTGGTGCTTTTTGGAATATTCATGAAATTAAAATTACGAAGTAGTTGATATTTGACTGAAATCAGGAAAATCCAAAATCTAAAATCCAAAATCTAAAATCGAATGACACAACCCGAAAATTTGCGATCGCTCTTAGAATCCGTCGCCAATGGTACAATTAGCCCAGAGATAGCCTTTGACTCCCTCAAAAACTTACAATATGAATCTGTAGGTGAGTTTGCTAAAATAGACAACCATCGTCAATTAAGAACAGGTTTCCCGGAAGTAATTTGGGGACCAGGTAAAACACCGGAACAAATTGCTCAAATTATGGAAGTCATGCGCCACCGCACTTCCGTAGTCATGGCTACCCGCATTGAGCCAAAAGTATATTCTGCATTGCAGAAAAAAGTTAGAGGTATCCAATATTACGAACAAGCCCGAATTTGTGCCATTGTTCCTCCGGTGATTGAAGTCAGATTTCCTGGACAAATCGGGATTCTCTCCGCTGGTACTGCTGATTTAGCCGTCGCCGAAGAAGCCGCTGTCACTGCGGAACTTTCGGGTTTTTCTGTACAGCGTCTTTGGGATGTGGGTGTAGCCGGAATTCACCGTTTATTAAGTAACCGTCACCTGCTAGAATCATCATCAGTATTAATTGTGGTAGCGGGCATGGAAGGGGCTTTACCCAGTGTGGTAGCAGGTTTGACGGATTGTCCAGTGATTGCTGTTCCTACCAGTATTGGTTATGGTGCAAGTTTTTCCGGTTTAGCACCTTTATTAACAATGCTCAATTCTTGCGCTGCTGGTATAGGTGTGGTCAATATAGATAATGGCTTTGGTGCAGCGGTTTTAGCGGGACAAATTTTAAGAACTTCAGAAAAATTACGCTTGACAGCAGAAACATAGTCAAGTGGCAGGGTAAAATAGAATATAATTGCTGTATTTTCTACTTCATAAGACCTCGCGGTAAGTGGGAAACGAGCGTGGCTTTAGACCTGAGAGGGAAGCGACACGAGGGATTTTAATCCCTGTGGTATGCTAGAATGAAATCGTGAGTAAGAACAATAAACATCTACGTGTTGAAACATCCTAGTACGGAGAAATCCCGGCTCCTATGAAACAACGGTTAGGTTCAGGTCCTAGCGGCAGTATTGACAAGAAATAGCAAGTAATGGCAGGTTGTGGAGCGTACCGCATCTTGGCTTAGTGATGGACTCTGAAAACACTGAAAACAATAAAAGTAAGCGCAATTTCGACACCTTGATTGGTGGTTGTATTGAGCGTCTAGGCGGCGTTTGACGGTCGCAGCGAGATTAGATTAGGCTAAACCTTTAATCTAATTCTGTCAGTAGAATCTCAGTGGCTGTCTTCCCTGAGAGTGTCAATAGCTACTTTTACTATTTAATAGAATTTGTCAAGATTTTGCTTACAGTATTATGGAAAACCTGAATGATTTACTATTGCCATTTTTAGGCAATTTACACCAAAATATCACTTTTCTGGCTGATTACAGTCATATTAAAGACCCAGACCTTTTGGAGCAAATGCGACTTGGTTGGAATCACTTTATCACAACTGGGCAAGTTTGGGCGCTGTTTATTGGTGTAGTTGTTGGTTATCTGTTCAAAAGTTTAAGTAGTTTCGGCTAAATAGATTTTAGATTTTGAATTGATTTTCAGGAAAAATCTCTCAGGGTGTTTTCAAGGTTGCCAGCAAATATAATTTGCTACTACATAGGCAGAGTCGGCTTGCGTATATTAACACAAAAACAAGGGATTGAAACCCATGAAGATGTATTTTCTGTGTGTAAAGGCGGTTTCTAACAGCAAAATACAACATTGAATCTGCCTATCTTCTAGTATCTATTAGCACATTTTTCCTCTGTTCAGATTTATGACCGAAAAACAAACTTGGAGTCAGCGGTTTGAGTCCGCGCTGCATCCGGCGATCGCTCGTTTCAATGCAAGTATCAGTTTTGACATTGAACTCATCGAATATGACATTACTGGTTCTCAAGCTCATGCCAAAATGTTGGCTCATACAGGAATAATTTCCTATACAGAAGGGGAAGCACTGTTTAACGGTTTAGAACAAGTTCGTCAAGAATATCGTCAAGGGCAATTCCAACCCGGTGTTGATGCCGAAGATGTCCATTTTGCCGTAGAAAAGCGACTTACGGAAATTGTCGGAGATGTAGGTAAAAAACTTCACACCGCCCGTTCTCGCAATGACCAAGTAGGTACAGATACTCGATTATACCTCCGCGATCAAATTCAGCAAATTCGCCAGCAATTACGGGACTTTCAGACAGTCTTAGTTGATATAGCCGAAAAAAATGTCGAAACTCTGATTCCTGGCTATACCCACCTACAACGCGCCCAACCAGTAAGTTTAGCGCACCATTTACTGGCATACTTCCAAATGGCACAACGGGATTGGGAACGCTTGGAAGACGTTTGTAAACGAGTGAATATCTCCCCCTTGGGTTGTGGTGCTTTAGCGGGAACAACTTTTCCTATTGACCGCCACTATACAGCCAATTTATTACATTTTGACAATGTTTATGCTAACAGCTTGGACGGAGTGAGCGATCGGGACTTTGCCATAGAATTCCTCTGTGCTGCTAGTATCATCATGGTTCACCTCAGCCGTCTGTCCGAAGAAGTGATTCTGTGGGCATCTGAAGAATTTCGCTTCGTCACCCTCAAAGATAGTTGTGCCACAGGTTCTAGCATTATGCCCCAAAAGAAAAACCCCGACGTACCCGAATTAGTGCGCGGCAAAACCGGGCGAGTATTTGGTCATCTGCAAGCCATGTTAGTAATTATGAAGGGTTTACCCCTGGCTTATAACAAAGACCTCCAAGAAGACAAAGAAGGCATATTTGACAGCGTGAACACAGTCAAAGCCTGTTTAGAAGCAATGACAATTTTACTGCAAGAAGGTTTAGAATTTCGTCATCAGCGATTAGCAACAGCAGTTACAGAAGACTTTGCTAACGCTACCGATGTCGCCGATTATCTGGCAGCGCGGGGTGTACCCTTCCGCGAAGCTTATAACATTGTGGGCAAAGTCGTCAAAACCAGTATTGCCGCTGGTAAACTACTCAAAGATTTGCAGCTAGAAGAATGGCAACAAATCCATCCCGCATTTGCTGCTGATATTTATGAAGCCATAACCCCACGTCAAGTAGTTGCAGCCCGCAACAGCTACGGAGGCACAGGCTTTGTCCAAGTTAGACAAGCTCTTCTCAACGCCCGGACTCAAATCAGTGTGAAATAAAGGGAACAGGGGGCAGGGGGCAGGGGAGAAATTCAATTCTTTCTTCCAACTGACAACTGACAACAAATAAGGGTGTACTCGTGTACACCCTAAAAATTCAGAATATGAAAGAGTAAAATTTAACTAGACGTACTAATCAGCAGCGTCCATTGCTGCTGCGCCTGTGTCTTCCTCTTCACTCTTGGGCGGTCTTTGTTGGAATCTTCTGCCCATTCTACCTGTGGTGGTCCGTTTACGAAACTTTCTGGCGTAGGCCTGGTTTCGTAGCGCCTTTTCTTTTTTCGGGTTACGGCGCTTTGCCATATTCACCTCATTAATAAACAACAAAAAATTGGCATCTAGGCATTACTTAGGCCATATTAGCTACCGATATTATTGATATACTTTTTTAGCCTAGTGCAGCAATCAATACACTTTAAATAGCATACCATTATATCGCACTAAAAAGTCTAATGTCAACCAGAATTTAGGGAACACCAAAAAATAAATTACCCAATTTTGTGAGATGGGCATCCTGCCCGTCCTTGATGATTAGCGGGCAAGATGCCCGCACCACAAGAAGTTTTTGGGTATTTTTTTAATTATCAAGCATCAGTGATGTCAGAGAACGGATGGACAGAGAAAACCTACCCAAAAAAGAGTAGGAAAGGGTAGGGTTGCCCAGAATTTAAGTAGGTCGGCGTTAAAAAATCAATCTATGTAACGAAATATAAATTAACGAATACCTTATAAATAGGGTGTTTCACGGTTTTTACAAAACTAAACATATATCGATTTTATTGGGCCGACTTACTTAGCTGACAGTTTGACACCCAATTAAATTTAATTTTTTATACTTAAATAATAAAGAATTCGACAGCGATGCCTACTAGCAAGGCATCGCGGATTTTAGATTTGCGATTCATCTGTAATCTAAAATCTAAAATCCAGTCAGCGATTTAATGGTTTACGGCTGCTGCTTCCCGTGCTGCTGCTGCTTGATCTGGGTGAATACCCAAGCGTGTGAGGTTAATTCGTCCCTTATTGTCAATTTCTCGCACTTTGACAATCACCTCATCACCAACAGCTACTTCATCTTCAACCTTGCCAACTCGATAGTCAGCAAGCTGAGAAATGTGAATCATGCCTTCTTTACCGGGCAAGAATTCCACAAAAGCACCAATGGGTATAACCCGTGTCACACGACCGATGTAAACATCCCCTTCATGGAGTTTACGGGTCATGCCTTGAACGATGTTCCGCGCTCTCTTCGCCCGGTTTTCATCAACTGCGGAAATGGTGACAGTACCATCATCTTGGATGTCAATTTTTGCACCAGTTTCTTCAGTGATCCCCTTGATGGTTTTCCCTCCAGGTCCAATGACTAGACCAATCATGTCAGGATCAATCTTGATGGTCAACAGACGTGGAGCATAGGGTGAGGTTTCTTCCCTGTGTGTGTCAATAGTCTGGAGCATTTTTTCCAGAATATGTAACCGGGCAGGTTTGGCTTGGTTGACAGCTTGGGCAATTACTTCTAAAGACAAACCAGATATTTTCATATCCATTTGCAAAGCGGTAATCCCAGTATCTGTACCGGCAACTTTGAAGTCCATATCACCTAAAAAGTCTTCAATGCCTTGAATGTCGGTAAGGATTCGCACTTCGTCCCCTTCCTTAATCAAGCCCATTGCCGCACCACTCACAGGTTTAGTAATTGGTACACCGGCATCCATGAGGGATAGGCTAGAACCACAAACTGAACCCATTGAAGTCGAACCATTGGAAGAAAGAACTTCCGATACTACGCGAATTACGTAGGGAAATTTTTCTTTGGATGGTAGTACAGGTAACAATGCCCGTTCTGCTAATGCACCATGTCCGATTTCTCGTCTCCCAGGGGCGCGTAATGGTTTGGTTTCGCCGACGGAGAAGGGAGGGAAGTTATAGTGATGCAGGTAACGTTTGGTTTGTTCTAGTTGCAAGTCATCGTTGAGGTTTTGGGCATCTCCGGGAGTCCCAAGGGTACACATTGATAGTACCTGAGTCAGTCCCCGATTGAATAAACCGCTACCATGAACTCGTTTGGGTATTATGCCAACTCGACAAGATATAGGGCGGACTTCATCAAGTTTGCGACCATCTACGCGGACATTATCTTCGACAATTTGACGGCGCATGAAGTATTTAGTAATACTTTTGAATGTATTGCCAAGAGCTTTAGAGTTTGCTGTAGCAGCAATGCGAATAGGGTCTTCTTCTGGTAAAGCTTTGATTTCATCAGCAATACTATCTTCAACTGCGTCCAAAGCAATATCACGATCAGTTTTAGTTAACTCAAATTGCGCTAAGATTTTTTTAATCTCATTACTAGCGCGATCGCGGATATAGTTTTCTAATGTCTGATCTGGTTCTGGTGGTGCTTCTTGCACCAGTTTTAGACCTAGTTCATCCAGTAAATCTAACTGGGCCTGAATTAAATCCCGAACTGCTTCGTAGCCAAAATCAATCGCTTCAATAATATCTCGCTCTGGCAATTGATTTGCACCCGCTTCCACCATGATTACCCCATCTGGTGAACCGGCGACGACTAAATCCAAATCTCCCGCTGCAATTTCTGCATAGGTAGGGTTAATAATAAAATCATCCCCCACTAAGCCTACTCGCACTGCGGCCATGGGTCCATTAAAAGGAATTTGGGCAATGAGGGTAGCAATTGAAGCACCTGTTACTGCTAACACATCAGGAGGGACTTGCTCATCCATTGACATAGTTATTGCCATAACTTGCAAGTCATCCCGCAACCATGAAGGGAATAAAGGACGGAGTGGACGGTCAATCAGCCGACTGGTAAGAATTGACTTTTCCGGTGGACGACCTTCTCGGCGCATAATTCCCCCAGGAATTCTTCCCGCTGCGTACAATCTTTCTTCGTAATCTACGGTCAGTGGCAAAAAATCAATGCCTTCCCGCGCTGCTGACCTTGTAGCCGTTACTAAAACAGTTGTATCTCCTGATTGTATCAAAACCGACCCACCTGCTTGGGGGGCTAGTAGGCCAACCGTCAGTCGAATATCCCGTCCATCAAAGGATATTGACTTTTCAAATTCTGCCATTCAGTTTTTTTTCCTTCTCTTACGCGATTCTCACTCTGTGGCAATCCTAACATTTATGCAGTCTAGACGGCTTCTGTAATGAACAAACATACAACAAAATTCTCTAAGTTAGCTGTACAACGGGCTTCATATCTGGGTTTGTTGTCTCAGTTCTATTTTTGCTGAACGATTTAATAATATTTTATCAATCAATTAAGATGTAATTAACTGTATGGTAATTGCCCCTGTCATTAAAAAGGAATTTTATGATTTGAATAATTAAATATTTTTGTCAGAATCAGGATGTCCAGGATTTAAGGATTTACAGGATTTTTCTTTGGATTTGGATTTTCGGAATTGAATAATTAAATATTTTTGTCAGAATCAGGATATCCAGGATTTAAGGATGTACAGGATTTTTGTTTGGATTTGGATTTTCGGAATTGAATAATTAAATATTTTTGTCAGAATCAGGATGTCCAGGATTTAAGGATTTACAGGATTTTTGTTGGGATTTAGATTTTTATGATTGGCAGATTCGCAGAGTATGGAATTGCTGAATAAAATATTTGATGGTGAAAGTAATGTAATCCTATTCATGCTGATTCAGATATTTTTATCGTCATTCACATAATTTTCATATCCACAGAATTTGGTGATTATCAAAAATATTTAATCTCTTCATCCTGACAATCCTTTAATCGGTGGATATCCTGATTCAGACATTTTCATCATTGGTTTATTAAAGCTGTTGTTGGGTTGCGCTGTCGCTTAACCCAACCTACATTAAATTGTATCAGGATCTATATTTAACTCCCGCAGTTTTGCTGCTAAACGTTCTGATTTTTTCGCTTCTTTTTCTGCGGTTTCTTCAGGTGTGGGAACTAGCTCTCCTGCTGGTGTAAAATACCGTAATAGTCCTTGATAAATTCCTAAATATAAACCTAGCTGACGACTCCACAAATATCCTTGCTGATTTTGTTCTAAAGGTTGATATTCTCCGTCTACTAAATGAAAACCTGCAAATTCTAGTGTATAAGGGTCGAACCAAAAATAATCAGGTGTGCGGAAGGTATTTTGATAAAGTTCTTTTTTATATTCTCTATCTGTATTAGCTGTAGTTGGTGAGAGAATTTCTAAAATGAAATTAGGATATTTACCATCTTCTTCCCAAACTACCCAACTTTTACGGGTTTTGCGTTCTGTTCCCAAGACGACAAAGAAATCTGGACCTCGGAAATATTCAGATTTTTTCTGATTAGGACTATAGTAAATAGTGAGATTTCCCGCAGCATAGAAATCATTTCTATCTTTCCATAACCATTTGAGACATTTGATTAAGAGCATAATTTGCTCTAGATGTAGTTCTGTTTCCACGGTCGGTTCATCACTATATAAATCACTTGGGGGAAATATTACATCTTGGGAGATGTTTTCTTGACATTTTAATTCTTGAGTAATCATCATGATATGATACCAAGTAGTTATTTGTTGATTATAGCATTACGTAGGTTGGGTTGAGAAAACCCAATATTATATTATTCTTTTGTTGGGCTGCGCTGTTGCTTAACCCAACCTACATTACTAAGCAGATTTTTGATTACTGCTACTTTCGATATGACGACGTAAAAGTTGATTAATAGCCGTTTGATAGTCTTTATTTTGGGTTTTAAACCAAGCTATGATATCAGGTTCTAATTGAATAATATTTTTAGCTTGTGCTGCGGGAATTTGCAAAGTTGCCTTTTCAAAAAACTCATCAGTTAATGGTGGAATATCTGAATAGTCAATGTTTTCGTCTGACATTGAATCTAATGCTTGCCAATTAGTCCGTGAGATATTGTTCAAATTTTTTTCGTTCATAACGATTTGCCTTTCGTGCTGAAATAATTCTAATTACATTGCCTTGTTTTTCTGTCCAAACAACTACAGCGACTCCATTTTCCAAAAAACCAATACCAAACCATCTTTCTTCACCATAGTCAAAACGTTCATCTTCCTCAATCAGCATTGGACTGTCAAAAATTTTATAAACATCTTGAAAGTCAATCTGATGTTTACGGATATTTTCTAAATTTTTCGCTTCGTCCCACTCAAACTGCATCTCTGATAGTTCAAATTATTCTTTAATTATAAGATATGGCTATCCTATTCAGCAAAAATCATTCATCCTGTGAATCCTTAAATCCTGGATATCCTGATTCTGATATTTTCATTATATCTTTTGTTGGGTTGCGCTGTCGCTTAACCCAACCTACATGACTGACATTTTCACGGCTTAATTAAAGATTCCTCAGACTGACGATATTTAGCAATTAATTTACGTCTTTTTAGAGGTGGATAAAGCAGCATAGAAAGTGCAGGTAAACTCGTTCCAGTTAGTGCTAACAAAATAAATGGATTCAGAAAGCCTATTATTATTCCTGTTCCTATACTAATTCCAGATCCTAAGACGAGTAGTATCAGTCTAGCCATAAACGAATCTTTAGCTAAGTCCACCACCAAATCTACAACTCGATAAATAACTCGATCAATAAGCCAATATACAACCCAGCACACACCATAAATGATACCCAAAATACAAGCCAAAAAACAAACCGCGAAAAACAAATCAAAAAGCTGAAAACCTATATCAGAAGTGGTAGGTTTACTTGTAAATTTAACAACAGACACAACTAGAAGACCAACCGCAGATCCACCCACAGAAACAGCTACAGCCAAACTCAGATATTCACTCACAGTCTGAGGTTCATCAGAATATGAATACGAGGTTGTTTTTGTATTTCTTAATTTTGTAACTACTTTACTCAAACTCCAAAATACACCGATAAGTGTAACAATACCCCACACTCCAAGCATATAAAGCATCCTTTCGTATCCCAAATTTTGTAATAACCAAATAGTCACTGAAGTTGCAGTATAAGTAATAAATAAAGTCGTAGCTATAGCTAACACGGCAGTTATTAAAAACAGTTTAATTAATCCTAAATAGGGTAATTTCCTCTTCTCAATTGGTAAAGCCGCCGTTTGTACCTTCACCGTTAAAGTATGACTCGCTGGATAAGCATTACTATGAAGAATCAATTGACGTTTATACTGCTTATCCGCCATTAATTTACTCGTATCCACCTGAACCTGACAAAGAATATGATTCCTGCTAAACTTACCAGGTTTAACTGAAATCCAAGCATGATTATCTGGTGTATGGGGAGGGTCTTGAGGATGAGATCCAACTTCCCATTTACCTTCTAATAAAGTATCTGGTATAGGATTTTCAATAGTAATATCCCTAGTTAATTTTTCCCCCAGCCTATTCGCTTTAAACTCTAAAACCGTCTCACTAAAATCAACTGCTGGTACACGAATAACATCAAGGGGTTTGAGTGATTCTAAAGCTAATTCTGCATTAGTAAATCGGTCTTTTTGCTTCGGTTGTACCATTTTTTCCAACCAACCGATAAACCGCAAACTTACCTGGGGTAAAAGATGACGAAATTTAATTAAATAAGGATCATCTGCATCTTGTAATTGATCTATTTTTGTTGACTTGATTCCTGTTAATAAACATATCAAAGTTGCACCCAAAGCATACAAATCTGTAGCGTTTGTTGGTTTAAACATTTGCTCTGGGGGAATAAAACCAGGAGTTCCTTTAAATACACTACTTCCAGCCACATCATGACTACCAATACGAGCAAAACCAAAATCAATTAAATAAACATTGATTTGTTCATCTACTAAAATGTTTTCTGGTTTGATATCTCGATGAATTACCGACGGAATCCGATTTTGTAAATATACGAGAATTTCTAAAATCTTAACTGCAATTTGTTTAATTTCTGCCGGTGAAAAACTGCGAGGCTCTGCTAAAGTGGAAGCATGAATATACTCTTGAATTAAACAAAAACCATCGGAAGTTTCAAAGGAATGCAAGTAACTGGGAATACCAGGATGATCTAATCCTTTCAGTACCCGTATTTCTCGTGCGTGGGCTTCTGAACCAGACCAACTTGAACCCGCTTGAGCAAAACAAAACTGTTTAATTACTTCTTGTTGCCCTGTGTTAAGATTTGTTGCTAACCAAGTAATTCTACCACCTTCACGGTTGCGTCCTAATTCTCTAGTAACCTCATAGCCTTGTGCTTGGAAATCTGGGTAGATGCTCATATTTCTAAGAGGGAATAAGTATAACAGTATATTTTGATTTTACTATAAGTAGGGATTGTTGAAAATCAGACTGTAAAAGTTTTGTTTCAGTCCAACGTTTGTTACTATTTAAGTTAGAGGGACAGATTCAGTATCTTTCGCTCTAGCTAAAGATGCGACATCACAATTAAAAAAATAATTAGTATATTTGAACATGGCAATTTTACACGGAACTTGGATACTAAATAATCAAAATAGCTATTTCTTTATTTGGGGAGAAACTTGGCGTTCTTCACAGGGACAGACTGAAGTATCTGCTGAAATTCCTTTACATCCATTGGCTATGACATCAGGGGAATTAAATGAATGGTTAGAAGCATCTAATTTATCAATTGCTCATTTAATTCAACCATCTAATAATACTAAACAAAGAATTAAAAGTAAATCAGCAACAGAAACAAAATTACCTATTCATTCACAAATAATTTCTTTACCAACTTATTTTTTAGAAAATAAGAAATCAGAACTGACAACAATTTCTCCAGTTCATTCTGTCAGCGTAGATATAGATTCTCCATCTTCACAATATTTACATCCTTGGCAAATTGATGGTTTTTGTCTCACTCCGGCATTAGCAATTCAATTTCTCTCATCTTTACCTTTGAGTACAAATGATAGTAAATCAGCTTTATTAGGAGCAGACATTCATTTTTGGGTACATATTTATAGATGGCATTTAGACTTAATTTCTCGTTGTAAATTTTTACCAACTGTTGAAAAACAAGATAGTAATTTAATTGCTAAATGGCAGGTACTTTTAGATAGTGCTGTAGATGTCACTAGGTTAGAGAAATTCGCCTCACAAATGCCCTTAGCTTGTCGAACATATCAACAAACTACCGAAAATATAGCAATTGATTTACCATTATTACCTCAAGAAATTATATTATCATTTCTCAATAATATTACAGATAATCAATTGCGGTTAATGGTTGGTTCTCAATCTCCTCTTGAACCTAGAATCATGATGTCATTACCTGCGGCATTACAGCAATGGTTACAAGGATTAATTAATGAAAATAATATAATTGATGCAGCAGGAGGAGAAGGTTTAGAAACTACGTTAAAAGCTTGGACTTTACCTTTACAATATCAACTTACAGGTAAAGCTTTATTTAGAACTTGTTTTCAATTACTGCCTCCAGAAAATGAAGACCCAAATTGGACTTTAAAATATTTTCTCCAAGCAGCAGATAACCCAGAATTTTTAATAGACGCAGCGACAATTTGGCATCAATCTGTAGAAAAATTAGTTTATCAAAATCGCACAATCGCACAACCTCAAGAAACATTTTTGCGAGGTTTGGGTTTAGCTTCTCGATTGTATCCGATAATTACCCCTAGTTTAGAAACCGCATCTCCCGAATTTTGTCACCTTACCCCCATGGAAGCTTATGAATTTATCAAAGCTATAACTTGGAGATTTGAAGATAGTGGTTTAGGCGTAATTTTACCTCCTAGTTTAGCAAATCGGGAAGGGTGGGCAAATCGTTTAGGGTTGAAAATTAGTGCCGAAACTCCTCAACAAAAATCAGGACGCTTGGGTTTACAAAGTTTATTAAATTTTCAATGGCATTTGGCAATTGGTGGACAAACAATCTCTAAAGCTGCGTTTGATAAACTGGTAAAATTAAATAGTCCTTTAGTCGAAATTAATGGTGAATGGGTGGAATTGCGTCCCCAAGATATTAAAACTGCCCAAACTTTTTTTAGTTCCCGTAAAGAACAAATGTCTCTTTCCTTAGAAGATGCTTTACGCATTAGTAAAGGAGATACTCAAGTAATTGAAAAATTACCTGTTGTCAGTTTTGAAGCTTCTGGTGCATTGGAAGAATTAATTGGGATATTAACTAATAATCAAGAAATTCAAACTTTACCAACTCCTGGCAATTTTACCGGACAATTAAGACCTTATCAAGAACGTGGTGTAGCTTGGTTAGCGTTTTTAGAAAGATGGGGTTTGGGCGCTTGTTTAGCGGACGATATGGGATTAGGTAAGTCGGTACAGTTTATAGTTTTCCTACTTCATCTCCAAGAACAAAACGCATTAGAAAAACCGACGCTTTTAGTATGTCCTACTTCAGTTATGGGCAATTGGCAAAAAGAAGTCAAAAAATTTGCCCCCACAATCAAAGTTTTAGAATATCACGGTGATAAACGCCCTAAAGGTAAAGCATTTACAGAAGCAGTTAATAAACACGATATAGTAATTACTAGCTATGCACTGATTCACCGCGATATTAAGTTATTGAAAGCAATTGAATGGCAAATAATTGTTTTAGACGAAGCCCAAAATGTCAAGAATTCAGAAGCAAAACAATCACAAGCAGTTCGGCAATTAGAAACCACATTTCGGATTGCTTTAACAGGAACACCTGTAGAAAATAGATTACAAGAATTATGGTCTATTTTAGATTTTCTTAATCCTGGATATTTAGGTAATAAACAATTTTTCCAAAGACGGTTTGCTATGCCGATTGAAAAGTATGGTGATACTGCTTCTTTAAATCAATTACGTTCTTTAGTTCAACCTTTTATTCTGCGACGATTAAAAAGTGATAAAGACATTATTCAAGACTTGCCAGATAAGCAAGAAATGACGGTTTTTTGTGGCTTAACTTCCGAACAAGCTACACTATATCAACAATTAGTAGATGAATCTTTAGTAGCAATTGAATCTGCGGAAGGGTTACAACGTCGGGGGATGATTTTAGGATTATTAGTGAAGCTAAAACAGATATGTAATCATCCTTCTCAATATTTAAAATTAACAACTTTAGAAAAACATCATTCAGCTAAATTACAACGACTAGAGGAAATGTTAGATGAAGTTTTAGTAGAAGAAGACCGCGCTTTAATTTTCACACAATTTGCTGAATGGGGTAAATTGCTAAGACCTTATTTAGAAAGGAAATTAGGACGGGAAATATTCTTTTTATATGGTAGTACCAGCAAAAAACAAAGAGAAGAAATGATTGATAGATTCCAACATGACCCCCAAGGACCACCAATTATGATTTTATCGTTAAAAGCTGGTGGTGTGGGCTTAAATTTAACTAGGGCAAATCATGTATTTCACTTTGATAGATGGTGGAATCCCGCAGTTGAAAATCAAGCCACAGACAGAGTATTTAGAATTGGTCAAACTCGCAATGTTCAAGTTCATAAATTCGTCTGTACTGGGACTTTAGAAGAAAAAATTAATGATATGATAGAAAGTAAAAAACAACTCGCAGAACAAGTAGTAGGTGCAGGAGAAGATTGGTTAACGGAAATGGATACAGACCAACTTCGCAACTTATTAATATTAGATCGGAATGCAGTCATCGAAGAAGATGAAGTTTAAGGAAGATATGACAGAAAACATAGACCATGACCGCTTATTCAAAGAACTAATATCAACTTTTTTCATAGAATTTATAGAATTATTCTTTCCTCAAGTTCTTGAATATATAGACACAGAATCAATTATATTCTTAGACAAGGAAATATTTACTGATGTTACCGCAGGAGACAAATATGAAACCGACCTGATAGCCAAAGTTAAATTTTTAGGTCAACCTTCTTATTTTGTGATTCATATTGAAGCCGAATCAGGTGCAAGACCGAAATTTAATCAAAGAATGTTTCGTTATTTTGCCAGATTAGATGAAAAATTGGACTTACCAATCTATCCGATAGTTATATTTTCCTACAACTCACCCAAAACCGTAGCCGTAAATAACTATCAAATCAACTTTCCTGATTTTCAAGTGCTAAAATTTAATTATCAAGTAGTGCAACTGAATCAACTCAACTGGCGAGACTTTTTAGCCCGTCCAAATCCAGTTGCATCGGCTTTGATGTCAAAAATGAGCATAGTGCCAGAAGATAGGCCAAAAGTCAAAGCAGAATGTTTAAGGTTATTAGTCACCTTAAAATTAAATCCAGCCAAAATGCAATTAATATCAGGTTTCATTGACACATATTTGAGATTGAATAAAATAGAAGAAGAGAAATTTCAAACAGAAATAGGTACATTAATCAAAGAAGAAAAGGAGGAAGTTATGCAAATTGTCACCAGTTGGATGGAAGAAGGGATTGAAAAAGGAATTGAAAGAGAAAAAAATTTAATTCTCCGTTTAATTAATAGGAAATTTGGACAAATTGATCTGGAATTAGCAACGAAAATTAGAATTTTAAATATAGAAATCATTGAAGCTTTGGGAGAGGCAATATTTGATTTAGAGACTGAAAAAGACTTACAAAATTGGTTAGATAATCTTTGATATATGAGTAATGAAACTTTACAAGCGAGTCGGGAATGGTGGTCACAAAGATGGCTCGATTTACTGGATTCTTACCGATTTAAAAAGCGCTTAGAACGGGCAAGAAATTATTCTCGACAAGGAAATGTTCAGAGTATTAAATTTAAAGCTGCAAAAGTATTAGCTAAAGTCCAAGGGAGTGAAACAGAACCCTATAAAGTTTCTTTATCTCTTGATGCTTTTAGTGAGGAAGAATGGGGTTATGTGGTGGAAACAATGTCTCAAAAGGCGATTTTTGCGGCTAAGTTATTAGCGGGGGAAATGCCACAAAATATTGAAGAAGTTTTTATCAGTAATGGTTTATCATTGTTTCCCTTTACTCTGACTGATGTTCACAGTAAATGTTCTTGTCCTGATAAAGCCGTTCCTTGTAAACATATAGGTGCAGTATATTATCAATTAGGCGATCGCTTTAGTGAAGACCCTTTTGTATTATTTCAATTACGTGGGCGCACAAAAGAGCAAATTATCAGCGATTTACGTCAATTACGCAGCACTAAAAATGTAGAAACAATTCAAGAAATATCGGCAATTCAATCAGAAGTTTCTGAACATCAATATCCCGTTAAAATAGATGATTTTTGGCAATATAATCAGCCGTTAGAATCGTCTTTAGTAGTTATTTCACCTGCTGTTAGTGAAACAGTATTAGATGTATTAGGGACAATTCCCTTAGCGAAAGATGAGGAAAATACAACTAATTTACCTGCTAGTGAATTGGTGATGAAATATTTAAAAGCCATTTATCAAGATGTGAGTCAAAAGGCATTTATAGCAGCGATGAATGTGGGACAATAAGTTTTTCTTCTCTTACTTTTTACTCCTTACCCATTCCCTAACAGCTTTTCTAATTGCCCTTCTACCATTTGCCCGATTTTGTTCAATTATTTGTGGTAAATCCCGAATTTCTAAACTAGGAAATACTAAACTTTTCTCAGATTCCAGATATTCCCCAGCTTGCAAAAGGTAAATCTTCAATTCGCCAGAATCATAACACCAAATCTCAGGAATTCCCAAACGAGCATAAATAGAAAACCGATTTAAAGATTTACTAGTAACATCAATTTCTAAAGCCAAATCAGGAGGTGGATCTTTTTGCAAATCTAAATCTAACCGACCCCTAACTAATGCTTCATTTTGAAAATAAAAACAATCATCAGCTTCAATTCCTGCCATTTTGCGTTCTTGCTTCCACGTGGTAGAACCCAAACTTTCATAGTCTAAATTCAACTCTTCGGCAATATCTTCAACCGCAGTGCTGATAACTTTTTTATAATACTCGTGTTCTGGTAAAGGTGTCATAATTTCCAAATTTCCATCATCATAAGCCACTCTAGCAGCACGATTTTCTCCCAAATCTTGCAGCAGATTTTCAAACTGTTGCCAACTGATGTTATAAAGCATAACTCTATCAGCGCGATGTTTGGTGATGATCATTTGGATATCTAAGAATAAAATACAAGTTAATTTAATTATAGCAAATGAAAATTCGGATTTTTTTAGGGTGCGTCAAAGTTGATAACTCAGTAATAATGAATATATTTTCAACATCTGACACACCCCAAATTGTCAACTAGAATTGGTAAGAAATACCAAGAGAAAAAACAGGATAAATATTCAACCAATTCAGATCGCTTTCTTGTTTTTTCCTTTCTGCTTCGATGTTACTATTAATTTCCGCTTTTATAGCATCCGTTGCATCTGGACCAAACCCAGGTGTTAATGATACCTTTGGGGAGCCAGAAAACATTGCCCCTAAATTTGCCGAAAATCCCAAATGTTTACCAGGTTTCACAGCATTACCCCAACCCAGTCCAATATATGGTGCTACACTATTTTCAAAGGAAACTTTAGCGTTCAATGATGTAAGCACAGTTTTGCTGTTATAGTCTTTGTTATTGATCCTAATGGTCACACCATTCTTGGGTTTCCCAGTTCCTTCTATATTATTGTCCTGAAATACTAAGCCTCCAGTCAAACGGAAACCGCCATTTTTCCAGGGATGGTAGTCAGCGAGGGTAGACACATTAAATAGGTTGAGGTTAGCTTTATAATCAACATCGGACAAGCTAATATCTCTACTTATACCTAAGCCATTAATGCCTAATTTAGCATTGACATTAGGTGTTATGGACTTAGTGACTGTTGCACCAACACCTAATGTACTAATTTCAGGTGTAATTGCCCAACCTCTAGTTTTTACAGAAGTTTGGCTCATTTCTTCGGTAGGTTTAGATTCTTGAGTAGGTTTTGACTCTCCCCCCTGTGGTTTTGATGGAGTAGAACGCTCAGTACAGCGAGAATTTAAAGGATAACTTTTGCAAAATATATCTAAATCCAGTGGTCTTTTTGCCAGTAAATCACCAGCACTATAACTGAAAGTTCCTGGTTGAGGATGAGTTTCAGTTTTTTCAGGAGTGATTGATGTGGCAATAACTTCATTTGTAACTACTGGCTGAGTAATTGGTTCTACAACAACTTCCTCAGCTATAACAACTTGATTTATTGATGTCCCCATTACCAAACCAGCAGCAACTGTTAATACAGATGTGCCGAACTTTAGCTTATTCATTGCTTAACCCTGAGTAAGATTGATTTGTTACATTATATATTAGCAGCAATGTTTAATTATTGTAAGTACCTGTGCAAAATTTATTTTAAATTTTTACTCTTACTTAATAAAGCTTAATGTGTGAACTTACACAGAAAACCACAAAAAAAGCCCTTGCGGTGAGGCAAGAGCTATCAAAAGCATTATATTCTCAGTAATGAAATTAAGCTAAAAACAACCTAGTCGAGGTCAGGCATAAACATTACTGGTTCTGTTTCACGGTTAATACCCTTCTCAAAACCACCAGCAGCAGCCCGGGCGCGGCCTGCGTGCCACAAGTGACCAATCAGGAAGAAGAATCCTAAAACGAAGTGTGAAGTCGCCAACCAAGCGCGAGGAGACACATAGTTAAAGGAGTTAATTTCTGTAGCCACACCACCCACAGAGTTCAAAGAACCCAAAGGCGCGTGAGTCATGTATTCAGCAGCACGGCGAGCTTGCCAAGGCTGAATATCATTCTTGATTTTTTCCAAATCAAGACCGTTGGGGCCACGAAGAGGCTCTAACCAAGGACCACGAAAATCCCAGAAGCGCATGGTTTCACCACCGAAGATGATTTCACCAGATGGAGAGCGCATGAGGTATTTACCTAGACCTGTAGGCCCTTGGGCAGAACCGACGTTAGCACCCAAGCGTTGGTCACGAATCAAGAAGGTTAAGGCTTGAGCTTGTGAAGCTTCCGCAGCCGTAGGACCATAGAATTCGCTAGGGTAAGCGGTGTTATTAAACCACACCATGACAGAGGCAATGAACCCCATCAAAGAAAGCGCACCTAAACTATAAGATAGGTAAGCTTCACCAGACCAAATGGAGGCCCGACGTGACCAAGCAAAAGGCTTTGTGAAGATGTGCCAAATACCACCGGCAATACAAGTGAAAGCAATCCAGATGTGACCGCCGATAATATCTTCCATGTTATCAACGCTAATAATCCAGCCTTCGCCACCGAAGGGAGCTTTAATTAAATAGCCAAAGATAACAGCGGGGTTGAGTGTGGGATTAGTAATCACACGCACATCACCACCACCTGGAGCCCATGTATCATAAACTCCACCAAAGAACATAGCCTTCAGCACCAACAACAACGCACCACATCCTAAGATGATCAGGTGGAAGCCGATGATGTTGGTCATTTTGTTCTTGTCTTTCCAGTCATAACCAAAGAAGGCAGAGTATTCTTCTAGGGTTTCAGGACCACGAACGGCATGATAAATACCGCCAAAGCCTAGAACTGCGGAGGAAATCAGGTGAAGTACACCGACAACGAAGTAGGGGAATGTATCAAAAACTTCACCACCTGGACCAACGCCCCAACCCAGTGTGGCGAGGTGAGGAAGCAGAATCAAGCCTTGTTCATACATAGGCTTCTCTGGGACGAAGTGAGAGACTTCAAACAAAGTCATTGCTCCAGCCCAGAAGACGATTAAACCAGCATGGGCTACGTGAGCGCCAAGTAGTTTACCAGATAAATTGATTAAACGGGCGTTGCCAGACCACCAAGCGAAGCCGCTGGATTCTTGGTCGCGTCCACCACTAATAACTCTATTAGAGAGCGTTACCACGTGGGAGTACCTCCTCTGGGAATACGAACTGTTCGTGGGGTTGATCTTGAGGAGCCATCCAAGCGCGGATACCCTCGTTTAGTAAAATGTTTTTGGTATAGAAAGTTTCAAACTCTGGGTCTTCGGCTGCCCGTAATTCTTGGGAAACGAAGTCATAAGCCCGGAGGTTTAATGCTAAACCAACGATACCAATGGAACTCATCCACAAGCCTGTGACAGGGACAAACAACATGAAGAAGTGTAACCAACGTTTGTTGGAGAAAGCAACTCCGAAAATCTGTGACCAGAAACGGTTTGCTGTCACCATGGAGTAGGTTTCTTCAGCTTGGGTGGGGTTGAAGGCGCGGAAAGTGTTTGAACCTTCACCGTCTTCAAATAGGGTGTTTTCTACTGTGGCACCGTGAATGGCACAAAGTAAAGCTCCACCTAAGATTCCCGCTACACCCATCATGTGGAAGGGGTTGAGTGTCCAGTTGTGGAAACCTTGTAGGAATAGGAGGAAACGGAAAATTGCGGCTACTCCAAAGCTAGGTGCAAAGAACCAGCTAGATTGCCCTAAAGGATACATCAGGAACACGCTGACGAATACGGCGATAGGACCGGAGAAAGCAAGAGCGTTATAAGGACGCAGACCGACGAGACGGGCTACTTCAAATTGGCGTAACATGAAGCCAATCAAACCGAATGCGCCATGTAGGGCTACGAAAGGCCACAAACCACCGAGTTGAATCCAACGGGTGAAGTCACCTTGAGCTTCAGGACCCCACAGGAACAACAGGGAATGCCCCATGCTGTTGGCTGGTGTGGATACTGCTACTGTTAGAAAGTTAGCTCCTTCTAAGTAAGAAGATGCTAGTCCGTGGGTGTACCAGGAAGTGACGAATGTTGTACCGGTCAGCCAACCGCCCAACGCAAGAAAGGCACAGGGGAATAATAATATTCCTGACCAACCTACGAATACGAAGCGATCGCGCTTTAGCCAGTCGTCTAATACGTCAAACCACCCTCTACTGGGGGCGCGTCCAACTGCGATGGTCATTTAACTAAAATCCTCGTTTTTTACTAAAATTGCCCCGTTTTTTTAAGCAGTGTTTCCACAGTTTTACTGATTTATATCATCTGCCGTGAGGAATTCAACGTTTTTTTACAAACCCAGCAGCCTTGCAGAAGCTAAGATTGTGAGAACTGACTACTTGACAAAGTGATCATTTCTCATATGATCGGCTACCGTTAACTAGCAATCTAGATTGTGGTAACGCAATGATTCTTAACTTATCACATTCCTCAGAGTTTGGGCTGGATATAGAACAGGAAGTTAAATATTTTCTATCCATATCAGAATTTTAACAATTGGACATAGGTTTTCTCAGAAATCTTCCTAGGGGCGCAGGCCCTGCGGCCTAAAATCCTTCAAGTTCAGGATAAAATTTCTGCTCAATTCTTTGATAACTTGCAATCCAGACTGCTTCAGTGGCAGACTTGAGAAAGATAGTCCAAGGCAGTTTAATGACCGTATCAACAACAATTAACAAAAGCGAGAACCTCCTCTCTCAAAAGGTTCTTGGTTCACGTCGGTTTAGTAACTACTGGTGGGCAAGCATTGTAACTATGGGAGCCAGTGGTTTTTTCTTAGCTGGTATCTCTAGTTATCTCAAAGTTAATTTACTCATAGTTACTGATGCAACACAACTAATATTTGTCCCTCAAGGATTGGTGATGGGACTATATGGTTCTGCTGGCTTGCTATTAGCTACATATCTGTGGCTCGTGGTGCTGTGGGATTTAGGCGGCGGTTATAATGAGTTCAATCGGGAAACGGGGACATTAAAAATCTTTCGTTGGGGGTTTCCAGGGAAAAACCGTCAAATCCAAATTGATGGCAGGATTGCAGATGTACAATCTGTCAGGATTGTGATTAAAGAAGGTCTGAATCCTCAACGTGCTTTGTATCTTAGGGTTAAGGGTAGAAGAGATATTCCCCTCACACGAGTAGGTCAACCGTTATCTTTGGCAGATTTGGAAACCCAAGGTGCGGAATTAGCTCGTTTTTTAGGAGTATCTTTAGAAGGACTCTAGGGATTTTGAATTGGTGAACAATAAGATCCATAACATAAGATCCCCGACTTCTTAGAGAAGTCGGGGATCTGGGGATCTAAGGAATAATTGGCCAGAAAAGATGAAGATATTTTGTTTAATGCAGTCACTAACAATGCGGTTAAAATTTCCACAATTTTTTGTAGTTCTATTGATGATTGGCTCTTTGACTTTGGGAGGATGTACTGGTAGTACAACATCTTCTAATTCATCCCCAACGGCAACGACTACCAGTGCTACTACTAGCGCACAAACAGTATCAGAAACTGTTAGTGAGAGTATTCCTGGAACCAAAGGTTTACCACGCCTTGAGGGTAAAGCTACGGTGGTGATGACGGTGAAGCGTGGAGAAGTCGTTAACCCCCAATCCATTACAATTGAAATAGATGGCACAAATGCACCAATTACTGCGGGTAATTTTGTGGATTTGGTTCAAAAAGGCGTTTATGACGGTTTAGCATTCCATCGTGTTGTCCGTGAACCTCAACCTTTTGTGGTTCAAGGTGGAGATCCCCAAGGTAAAGATCCGAAATTTCCCGAAAATAGACTGGGAACAGGTGGTTTTATTGATCCTAAAACTGGGAATGAGCGCCGGATACCGTTAGAAATTAAACCAAAAGGCGCAAAAGAGCCTATTTACAGTAAAACAATTACTGAGAAGCCTGTGTTACAGCATAAGCAAGGGGCGATCGCTATGGCTAGATCACAACCAACTGATTCTGCTTCTGCTCAATTTTACTTTGCTTTAGCAGATTTATCGTTCTTGGATGGTAACTATGCGGTGTTTGGTAATGTTACCAAAGGTTTTGAGGTAGTGAACAAAATCGAGCAAGGCGATCGCATTGTATCGGCAAAAGTTACTCAAGGCGCGGAAAATCTAAAAACTGCTCCATAGTTTAGTTGTCAGTTGTCAGTTGTCAGTTGTCAGTAGGGGCGAAGCATTTGGAAGATAAATTATCGGTCATTGCAAAAAATAGTTCTCCAAATGCTTCGCCCGTACAGTGGTCAGTGGTCAGTTGTCAGTTGTCAAAATAATTGATAACTAGTACAATACGGCGTAAGTTAAGCAACCATTAAAAATTCCTGAAAAGCTTATACCATCTGCTTTTTAATTTTTAATTGTTAATTTTTAATTCCGCCCTGCGGTACTAGCCTAAAGTTGTTTCGTGATTTTACAAGTATTCTTACTCCTGACTTCTGACTTCTGACTCCTTCTTCATGTATTTTTATATAAAATCTAAAATTGGTTAGAGTTGTTGTGACTGGGATTGGTTTAGTTTCCGCTTTAGGTAAAAGCTTGGAGGCTAGTTGGCGAGATTTAGTATTAGGAAAAACGGGAATAAAATTACATCAACTATTTCCAGAATTGGGAATAATTCCCCTGGGATTAATTGCTGAAAAACCCTCTTTATTAAATACACTCACGGAAATAGTTGTTAACTCAGCTTTACAAGATGCTCAATTAATAACACCTTTACCTGATTGCGCGGTGGTAATTGGTTCTAGTCGGAGTTATCAAGCATCTTGGGAGATCATGGCGCGACAGATGTATCAGGAAGAGGCAGAATTAAACTTAGATAATTGGTTAAATACTTTACCTCAGATGAATGCGATCGCTGTAGCGCGACAAATTGGGGCAACAGCAGCAGTTTTAGCCCCAATGGCGGCTTGTGCAACGGGAATTTGGGCGATCGCTCAAGCTACAATGTTGATCAAAACTGGGCAATACCAACGAGCAATTACAGGAGCAATAGAAGCACCCATAACCCCCCTGACAATTGCCGGATTTAGGCAAATGGGGGCTTTAGCCAAAACAGGAGCTTATCCCTTTGATTTGCAGCGAGAAGGCTTGGTACTAGGTGAAGGTGGTGCTGTTTTGATTCTCGAATCTGCGGAATTAGCCATCCAAAGACAAGCCAAGATTTATGGAGAAATACTAGGTTTTGGCTTGACAGCAGACGCATATCATGGAAATTCACCAGAACCATCAGGTAAAAGTGCAATCATGGCAATTAAACAATGTTTAGAACGTAGTCACATTTCACCCACAGACATAGACTACATTCACACTCATGGTACAGCTACCCAGTTAAATGACCGCATTGAAAGTAAAATTATTCAACACTTGTTTTCACCAAAATTAGCGATTAGTTCCACAAAAGGTAGCACAGGTCATACATTAGGAGCATCTGGAGCTTTAGGTGTAGCATTTTCACTCATGGCATTGCAAAACCAAATTTTACCTCCCTGTGTAGGACTTCAGCAACCAGAATTTAATTTAAATTTCATCACATCAGCACAAGAAAGTAAAATTCAGCAAGTGCTATCTTTTAGCTTTGGCTTTGGGGGACAAAATGCCGTGATAGCTTTGGGAACAAGTAAAAATTTTTATTAGTTGTGAAAATTGATAAATTAGAGCTATAATTTATTACATCAACGTAATATAATAGAAAGTGAGTTGGGAAATAGAATATACTAATGAGTTTGAACATTGGTGGCAAACTCTTAGAGAGGAACAACAAGATGATATTGTCAGCATTGTTCAACTACTAGAAGAAAAAGGAACTCAATTACCCTTTCCTTATTCATCCGATGTTAAAGGTTCAAAAAATTCCCACTTAAGAGAGTTACGTATTCAAAGCGGTGGTAAACCAATCAGAATATTTTATGCTTTTGATCCGCGACGAGTGGCAATTTTACTGATTGGTGGAGATAAAACAGGAGATAACCGATTTTATGAAAAATATATTCCTATAGCAGATAGTCTTTATGATGAATATCTTGAAGAAATTAGTCGTGAGGGTTTAATATGACAGGACATAAAAAGTTTAGCAATCTTACCAAAGATTTCTCCTCAGAAAGAAAAACCAAAATAGCGAATCAAACAGCTACATTAAAAGAAGAAATGGCATTAGCTGAATTACGTCAAGCTTTAAAAATATCTCAAGCTCAATTAGCTGAAAAGTTGCAAATTAAACAACCTGCTATTTCTAGATTAGAGAATCGTACTGATATGTATGTTAGTCATCTAAGACAAGTTATTGAAGCTATGGGAGGAGAGTTAAAAATAACGGCAATTTTCCCTGATGTGGAAGTAACAATTACTAATTTTGAAGCTTTAGCAATGGATGTTGATAAGTAAGGTAATTCTTGATTAAGGAATTTACTACAAGAATTTTCGTAAGATAGCAACAGATTAATGAAGTTGTTGTTTTCGTAAAACCTCGAATAATTATTCAAAAATTTAAGTCTGTGAAACTACCAGGAGTATCAATGATTTCCACACACAACTTTTTTTTTCAAAAAGACAAACAACAATTATTAGTTGATTTTTTATTGCATGGTAATGTAATAGATGAAAAATACCATTTGATTTTAGTAAGCTGTTATTTTAATTTAGAATCTACCAATACAATCATTCAAGTATTACAAAAAAAAATAAGCTTATATAAAATATCAATATATATAGATAGAGGAGAAGCTATATGTATAGGACTTGACAAGATCAATGATTGGATTAAAAATAAGCATTCCAATAATATTGAGATATCTTTTAGTGATAAAGTAGATAAAAAAATAGATGCAATAAAGGAAGATATTAAAAATATTAATGATGAAAAGCCAGGGGATCAAGTTCTTGAAATATTTAACAAGTATAACCTTGATATTAATACAAATATATTAAATTATTGCTTATATTTATCAATAGAATGCCAAAATCTTATTTTTTTAAATTGGCTCGATACAGATAGATTTATTAAAATTCAAGAAGAAATTGATAAAAAAAATAAAGCTAAGAAAGATAGAGAAAAAGCTACGAAAAAAAACTGATACACGGTCAAAATAATATTATTATAATGATTGAATTTACTTCCACAGCAGATGAAATAGCAAATCTTCTTAAAGAATAACTTATGAAAGAACTGGAACTACTAAAAAACTTATATTCTCAAGATTTAGAAACTAGAAAAAACTGGTATTCTCATGTTGCAGAAGCTTATAATAAATTCAGACCTCGCTATCCACAAGAAATTATTAATGGTGCTGTAGAAGTAGCTCAACTTTCCACCAAAGCCAATATTCTAGAATTAGGTTGTGGACCGGGAAATGCAACTTTAGCATTTGCTCAATTAGGTTTTTCTATGATTTGTTTAGAACCAAGTTTAGCAGCTTGTAATTTGGCAAAACAAAATTGTGTAATCTATCCACAGGTGGAAATTCAGCAAACAACCTTTGAAGAATGGGAACTAGAAACCGGAAAATTTGATGCTGTTTTAGCAGCAACTTCTTACCATTGGATTAATCCTGAATTTGGTAATAGCAAAATTTCTCAAGCTTTACGGAATCATGGTAATTTAATTTTGCTGTGGAATATGACACCGCAACCAGAATATGAAATATATCAAAATTTTCGGGAAGTTTATCAAAAGTATGCTCCACTTTTAGACAGATATGAAGATATAGAAACTCAAAAAGAGATAGTGCAAGCTTTAGGACAAAAAGCCATTGATTCAGGTAAATTCAAAAATTTAGTTTCCGAACAAGTTGTCTGTAGAGTTAATTATTATATGGATGACTTTTTACTGCTTTTAAGCACCTATACACAATACCTAAAACTAGATATAGAAACCAGAACTTGTTTATTTACAGCATTACGAAAAAAGATCGAAGATCATTATGGAGGAAATATCCAAATTACCTATATCTCAGCTTTTCAAGTTGCGAAAAAAGCCGAAGCAGACTGTAGCTAAAAACTTTATACAGATAAAAATCTTGATGCGTCTGGGTTGTAGGTTTATTCAGCAAACCCTATGTAGAGACGTTACTGGGAAACATCTCTACATTTTGAGTAATATGAATGTTAAATTATTTACTCACCTTCTACCAAAGCGCGATATCCATCTGCTGTCATAGCGTCTTCTATTTCAGCAGCATCATTAATACGCACTTTAATCAACCAACCTTCTCCATAGGGATCTTCTGCTATATCTTCAGGAGAGTCAATTACAGCTTGATTCCGTTCTATGACAGTACCGCTGATTGGTGAATTCAGGTGTTCTACGGCTTTTACTGATTCAATTGTACCAAATTGGTCATTTAGAGTGATAACATCATTAATTTCTGGCAGTTCCAAAAAAACAATATCACCTAATTGATCAACAGCAAATTCGGAAATACCGATAGTAGCAATGTCGCCATCTAGACGAACATATTCATGGGTGTCTAAGTATCGCAAATCCTGGGGATATTCAAAAGACATATCACGTTCTCTGTTAAAAAAATAGTGTTACAACAGTAACCTAAACCACATTATTCCTCAAAAACCGCAAAGATTATCAGTTAGGAACACGATTCTTTGAGCGATAAAATGGGCGTTTTACAACTACCGCAGGATAAGCCTTGCCGCGAATTTCCACATCTAGCTGCTGCTTGAGGGTTGCTAACTGGGTGGGAACATAAGCTAAGGCTATGGGATAACCAAGCGTAGGTGAGAGAGTACCACTTGTTACTTCGCCTACCACCTGATCTGATGATAATACGGGGTAGCCGTGGCGAGCAATATTTCGTCCTTGTGTTTGCAAACCTACGAGTTTACGGGACATTCCTTGGGCTTTTTGCTGTATTAAAACTTCCCGACCAATGAAATCACCTTTAGTATCTAAATGTACTAACCAACCCAAACCAGCTTCTAGCGGTGTGGTGGTATCATCAATATCTTGCCCATAAAGTGCCATTGCCGCTTCTAAACGCAATGTATCTCTACAACCAAGTCCGCAAGGCACAACACCAAGATCATATAAACTCTGCCACAAATCTATACCCACTGATGAATCTACCATCACCTCAAAACCATCTTCGCCAGTGTACCCTGTCCGGGCGAGGAATGCGTGTTTTCCGAAAATGGTTGTTTCTAAATGCCCGAAAGCCTTAATAGGTGATAAGTCTGCTGAAATTAAGGATTGCAGAGAATGAGTAGCTGTTGGGCCTTGAACAGCAATTAAGATTTTATCCTGTGACAGGTCTTGAAATTTAACTACATCAAGATCAAGATGTGCCAATAGCCATTGTTTGTCTTTGTCGGTAGTTGAGGCGTTAACAATGATGACTAGATTTTGCTTACCAGCACTGTCTGTATCCTGGTAATAAATAATGATGTCGTCAATGATTCCGCCCTGGGGGTTAAGTAAGACGGTATATTGCGCTTGTCCAGGCTGTAAACGACTTAAATCGGAAGGAACTAAATACTCAAGTTGGGAAATCAGGTTTTTACCTTGGAGGGTAAATTTGCCCATGTGAGAAATATCGAACATTCCCGCAGTATTTCTGACAGCGTGGTGTTCTTGGGTGATACCGCTGTATTGTATGGGCATTTCCCAGCCCCCAAAGCTGGTGAATCTGGCTTTGAGTTCTACACCCATTTGATATAAAGGGGTTCGCGTCAGAGATTGGGAGGCAGCGCGGTCTTGGGGGTTTCCCCCATGAGCGACTGCCGACAGGGGAGTATTTTCTTGATTAGCCACAGGTGGTTATTTATATTTACTTGGGATAGCACCTCAACATTTATCTATCCTACGGGATTGCTGGTAATTTAGCAGAGAATTACTTCTGCATCCTTCCTGCGGTTTAATGATTAATAGTGGAATTGTTGAGATTTATTAAGCAAAGATTATGAAGTATCGCTCAATATTAGCTAGTCTGATTTTAGCCTTAGTGTTGTTTGTGTTTCCCTTATCAGCGCAAGCTGCAAGCTCTTCGAGTGTAACTAATTCTCTTACTAACAAGGGAGTCGGGGGGAAGGACTTTTCTGGACAAAGTTTAATTGGGATTGAGTTTACAAGTGTGAAATTAGAGAATACTAATTTTAACAATGCTGATTTACGTGGTGCTGTATTTAACGGTACTTTACTGGATACTGTGAATTTTCACGGTGTAGATTTTAGTCAAGGTATTGCTTATTTATCAAGATTCAAAAATTCTGATTTAAGTGATGCAGTTTTTACAGAAGCCATGATGTTGCGTTCCACTTTTGATCAGGTTGATGTTACTGGTGCTGATTTTACCAATGCAATTCTAGATATGATACAGGTAAAAAAAATCTGTATTAATGCCAGTGGTGTAAATTCTAAAACAGGTGTAGATACTCGTGCATCTTTAGGATGTAAGTAAAACCCCAGGGTTATGAATTTTAGTCTCACGCCAAGGCGCAAAGGCGCAAAGGGAAGAGATTTAAAGGTTAAAGGTTTGAAAAAGCCTTGATTCGTAGGTTGGGTTGAACAAAGACCAAACCCAACTTCAGGCACTAAGTAGGTGAACAGAATAAAACCAATCTGTGTAAAGAAACGTAAAATCGCCCAAAATCTCTTCACCCTTGCCTCAAGCCTAGTGCCATAACGACAATTTTCAATGCTAACCTACTTAAAACCAAAAAATGCGTTGGGTTGCGCTGTCGCTTAACCCAACCTACGAACAATGGCGAAGGTATTAATATTCAGTGCATTTTTAATAGAATTGGTATAAAAATCCGATAAAAAGATTTTTAACACTGTTATGAATAATTCTTTTTTTTGCTTATTGACTTTTATTATTAAAAAAGCTAAGGTTTTTTATGGTAATAATTGCAAGTAATTCGCAAAAATATTCTAATTGGAGTTAAAAAAATGACAATAAATAAAAAGGAATTTTGGGGGATTAGTGGAGGGCTGTTAGCCTTGACGGGAATGGCTTTGAGTGGTTTGGGTTCTATGCAAATAGCCGTAGCTAACCCCTTGAAAAATCAACCAGCACCACGCTTAGTTGCTCAGAAAATGAACCCTTTAACTATAGTTTTTCCTAGTCGTTCTGATTCCACAGACTTGCAAAATAAAGCTAATAATGTGGCTGCTTTTTTATCTCAGGAGTTAGGGATACCTGTTAAAGCGCAAGTAGGTGATGAGACAGCCGCAGTAGAAGCTTTAAGAGCAAATCGGGCTGATGTAGCGTTTTTAAGTAGCCGTCCGGCTTTAAAGGCTGAACAATTAGCAAATTCTCGGTTATATTTGGCTGAAGTTCGCAAAAATTACTCTGGTAGGTATACTTATAATTCTATTTTTGTTGTTCCCAATAATAGCCAATTAAAAAGTAAAAATTCTCCGAAAGCAACTTTAGAACAACTCAGAGGAAAAACTATTGCTTTTACTTCTCCAACATCTGGTTCTGGGTTTATTTTTCCCGTAAGTGAGTTAGTTAAACAGGGTTTTGTCCCTAACCGCGATCGCTTGGATAGCTTCTTTGGTAAAGTTAGTTATGGTGGAAATTATAGTAAAGCCTTAGATGCTGTAGTTAGAGGTCAAGCAGATGTAGCGGTAGTCTCAGAATATGCTCTTTTCCCTCCCTATTTGGCGGCTGAGAATAGAGATAAAGTCAGGATATTACATAAAATTTCTGGTGTTCCGGCTCATGGTATTGCGATTGATGATGATGTCCCAGTTATCATTAGAGAAAAGCTAATTAATGCTTTATTAAAGTTAAACAAATCCGAAAACAATCAATTACTAAGCAGTTTATATAATTCCACAGAATTGGTAAGAGTTGATCATAATCGTCATCTTCAACCAGTGCGGGAAGCCCTGAAAAATGCGGGGATAGAATAATCTTTAAAGGTCAGCATTCAGAATTAGGAATATTGGGAATAAAATTCTTAATTCTGACAAAATTATCATTTTCTGATGAAATTTTCACAAAACTAACCATGACTCCTTTCTCTGAAGTAATTACAAATTATCATTTATCTAAAAGTAACGTGAATTTTATTGAATGTTGTCATTTAGAAACAGATTATATTGCATCTCTACACCGGCCAATTTTAAATAATATCAATTGCCAAATTAATCAAGGTGAATTTGTCGTATTGTTAGGATTGAATGGGGCAGGTAAATCAACATTATTGAAATCACTTGTGGGTTTAGTTCCCTTAGTTAAGGGAGAAATTACAATTAATGGTGTTTCTGTGGGTGATCAAAACTTACCGCAAATTCGTCGAGATGTGGGAATGTTATTTCAAGGAGGGGGATTAATTCGTCAATTATCAGCAATTGATAATGTTTTATGTGGAAAATTGGGAGTGAGAAAGACGAGACAAACTTTATGGGGATTTCCACAATGCGATCGCACATTAGCCTTAGAATTATTAATACAATTAGGTTTAAGAGAACAAATATATCAAAAAACTAGTCAATTGAGTGGTGGACAACAACAAAAAGTAGCAATTGCTAGAGCATTAATGCAATCTCCACAAATACTTTTAGCCGATGAACCCACCACAGGTTTAGATGTGGTAGCCTCACAACAAGTCATGACAACTTTATCAGAATTGCATCAACAAGGATTAACTATTATTACCGTTTTACATGATTTAGCACTAGCTACAGAATACGCTCAAAGGGCAATAATTCTAGATAGTGGAAAAGTAGTTTATGATGGTAAATGTGAAAATTTACAAGCGCAATTTTCATCACATATCATTTAAGAAAGTTGAATTTATATTTAGTTATTAAAAACAATGAAAAAAATTTCTAATTCACAAATTTTTCATCGTTATCCTTGGTTTATTCCCTCACTTGTATTTCTATTGATGATAGGAGTTTACATTTGGGCATTACAAGGATTACAAGTTGATCTTAAATTATTAAGAGATAGTTGGCCTTTTATTACAGATTTTATTTCACGATTATTTCCTCCCAACTTACAAGTTTTAGATATTGCTATTAAAGGATTAATTGAAACCGTGCAAATGTCTGTCTGGGGAACATCCCTAGGTGCAGTTTTATCATTACCAATTGCCATAGCCAGTTCTAATAATATCGCCCCTTTATGGCTAAGATGGATAGCAAACCTACTGCAAAATGCTGTTCGTTCCGTACCTTCAATTATCTTGGGTTTAATCTTTGTTGCTGCTACAGGTTTAGGCGCACCTGCTGGAACATTGGCATTGTCAATATATACTATTGGTTATCTTGCTAAATTTTATCAACAAGCAATAGAATCTGTAGATCATCGTTCCTTAGAATCTTTACAGGTAATTGGGGCATCGAAAATACAAATTGTCCAGTATGGGATATTACCCCAAATATTACCTTTAGGATTAGGTTACACCCTGTGGATGTTTGAATATAATATTCGTGCTGCTTCGGTTTTAGGAGTAGTTGGTGCTGGGGGAATAGGGTTTCAATTAAAAAGCTATATAGATGGTTTTGAATATACCAAAGCCACAACCATGATGTTAGTGCTATTAGTAGTAGTCACAGTTATTGATTGGTTTAGTAGTAAGTTACGCCGATATTTAGAGTCAATCTAGTCTTAATCTCAATGATCACTTTCCTAGATTTAAGACTATTCCTCCTTCTTTCTTCTTCTTCCTCCTGACTCGGTGACTCCTGACTCCTGACTACTTATTAATAAAATCCCAAATAGCTTCAGCAACAACCCCAGCACAAGTTTCTGGTAAATTACTTTCCCCATGAGCAATATTATGTAACTGAACTTGAGGAATTAATCGAGCATAAGTATTACTTTTCGATATAGCAGTTTTTGTATCTTGACTACCTTGTAAAATCAAACAGGGAACTTTAATTTCTGGTAAGTAGTTTTCTAATAATTCTGCTTCTATTTCTGGTTTCTTGCGGTTAAAAAGTAATTGACAAGCCGTAGAGGATTGTAATAATTCTCTTCTTAATTCTAAATCTTTAACAATTCTTTCTTCCCAACCAATCAATCTCATCAGCGGCAGAATGAAGCGTAAAAATTTAATTATCAATGGTGAACAGTTAAATAACCGCCGTCTTTTTTGCCATTCCTTTTTTTGTCCTTTTGCTGCGACACCCTCCGGCGCTAACAATATTAAACCAGATATTTGCTCTGGATATTTTAAAGCATAACTAGCCGCAATCCAACCACCAAGAGAATTACCAACTAAATAGACTTTTTCTAATTTCAAAGCTTCTAAAAAATCAGCTAAACACTCGACTTGCAAATCTATAGAATGGTGAATATTAGGATTTGCTGATTCACCAAAACCTAGCAAATCTGGTGAGAAGCAATGGATATTTTTAGCCAATAGTTCCATTATCGATACCCATTCACTGCCATCATTCCATGCACCATGTAGAAAAATCATGGGTATTCCTGTACCAACTTCACGCCAAAACAGTACCCCTTGACTAAGTTTGATTCGGGAGTTACGAAATAAAAGATTCATTTTAATTTACTAATTTAGTTGTCTAAGTTGGGCAATTTTTAATTATAGACTTTGGATTTAATTTTCAAACCCAAAATCTTTCATCTTTGATATTTTATGCAAGTGTTGTTAAGCCATTTAAATAGTCTTGCAACTGACGAAAATGATCATGAGACATATCTGGTTTTGGTAAAGAACTAGGAGGAAAAGCTTGAATTTCCATGACTTCTAAGGAATCTGTTATTGCCATTTTTCCCTGAACTTCGACTTCAACAGTAATACAGATAGAATGAATCCGAGGATCACGATTTGGTGAAGAGTAAACTCCCACTAAACGGCGAATTGTGACCACTTCTAGCCCTGTTTCCTCCATCAATTCCCGACGGACTGCATGAGGAACATCTTCTCCCCAATCCACCATACCACCAGGCAATGACCAACGACCATCATCCTTTCTTCTAATGAGAACAATCTGACCATCAGGTAAAATGGGGATAATACTTGTACCAGTAATGGGGTGGCGGAATATAATACCCAGTACCGTTTGTCCAAAGTGCCATAAGCCCCGTGTGGACTGAATCATTGGTTTAAAAACAGCCAAAATTTTCAAATTTAAAATTGCTTTATTGTATTTTATATATTTTTAATTCAATCATGTTGTTTCTGCAATCTGGAAAATTATTTCTTCTAATGTCCTTAATAATTCTTGCTCATTATATGGTTTAGAAAAATAGGCTTTTGCCCCTAATTGCATAGCTAACTGACGATGTTTACTACTACTACGGGAAGTTAACATGGCTACAGGAATATTTCTTAACTCTGTATTGTTATTAATCCGCTCTAAAAAGCTATAACCATCAATACGGGGCATTTCAATATCACAAATTACCGCTTGCACTTGTAAACCACTTTCCAGCTTTTCTAAAGCTTCTTGACCATCTTTAGCTTGTTCTACTTGATACCCACCTTTTTCGAGAGTTAGGGCGAGGTAACGGCGGACATTAATGGAATCATCAACAATTAAAATTACCCCTTTTTGGCGACTAGGTTGTTTGACAGTTGCTACTTTTGGCGGTTTGAGGAATGCAGTTTGTAATCTAGTTGTTGGTAATTTATTACTGATATGGGGACGTTCACCTGTTGTAATCCATAAGACTAAATCATTAGTATTAATCAGGGGAACTACTCGACCATCACCAAGAATTGTACAGTTATTAAACCCACTGGGAAGGGGAATATTACCTTCTACTTGACGAATAGCTACCTCTTGCTCACCCCAGCAGCGTTCTACTTGAACTGCGACCTGTTGATGATCATGTTTGACTATCAATACACTTATAGCATTAATGATCGGCAAAGTTTCTAATTCCAGGTTATTGTAGCGGGAGCAGTTAAACTCAAAGTAACTATTTAGACGCAGCAATGGTAATTGATGGTTTTGCCAGTTAATAAATTCTTTGCCGTCTAGGAAGAAGATTTGCTCCTGTTCTAGGAGGAAAATTTCCTCGATTACGTCTGTAAAAAATGCTAACACTAAGCGATCGCTCTCAACCAATAAAACCCGCGCGACTGACAAGGTAAATGGTACTGATAAAGTAAATTTTGTCCCCACTCCGGCTTGGGTGTCAACATTCACATCTCCTCGCGCTAATTTCAGGTTATTACGGACTACATCCATGCCTACTCCCCGACCAGATAAAGCTGTTACCTGTTCCGAGGTGCTAAATCCTGGCTCAAAAATCAATGATAGTAGTTCTTCATCACTAGCGCTCGCCAATAAAGAATCATCCAAACCCATTTTTGAAGCGCGGTGACGAATTTTTTCTAAAGAAATACCTTGACCATCATCACGGATAGTAATAATTGTGCGATTACTATGATAAACTGCCTTCATTTCAATTAACCCTTGTTCGGGTTTTCCTTGAGTTTTACGAGTAGTAGGATCTTCAATTCCATGATCAAAAGCATTGCGTAACAAGTGCATTAAAGGCTCATTTAAAGCCTCTAAAATACCTCTTTCAATTAAAGTATTTCCACCTTCAATTTTCAACTGCACATTTTTTCCATATTCAACATTTAAATCTCTAATAGCTCTAGGAAAACGTTCCACTAAATCAGAAAAAGGACGCATTCTCACCTGAGTTAATTGTCTTTGCAATTGTTTAGAAGTTTTATTCAGTTTTCGCGCTATTTGGTCTGTATCATCCACACTTAATTGGATATCACTGGTAACTTCTGCAACTTGGACAATAGTTTCCATGACATTTTGAGATAAAAGATTCAATTTTTGATAGCTATCTTGTTCTATAAAATTATTTTCTGTTCCTTGATTACCATGATTAGCTGATTCCTCTACCAGATGATTATGGGTTATCATTTTTGCATAAGCTGTTCGCAGTTCTTGATTTTCTTGATCAAGAATTTGGACTCTTTGACTGAGATTACGCACCAATTTACGTAATCTTTCCATTTGCACATTTAACCCATTACGTTGAATAATCACTTCTCCAAACAAATCATTAATTTTCTCTAAATGTTTACTAGGAACTCTAACTGTATTTTCCTGATTTTCTCTTTCTTTGGGAAATAAATGAATATCAGTTTTGCGTTCGGTATATTTGTAATCTATTGGCAGATTCTCTGAAGCCAATCCGCTATCAGCACTAACAAAATCAGCACTTTCTGGAGATAATTCGACATTTTCTAATAATTGAAAATCAGAAATAGCTGATTTATTTAATAAATAATCCTGTTTATTTAATGGCTCAGGAAGATTATGATTAATAACTTTACCAAAATCAATTCTTGTTGGTAAATTACCTCGAAGATTACTTAATACTAAAGTTTGAGATTGTCGCCATGCTTTTAATGCTAAATCAGCAATTTCCACAGCACTATCAGGATCAGTTTCTAAGTAATGACTAACTGATTGACATAGTTGGGTAAATGCCGTTAATTGCAGCATTTCTCCTAACCCACCTAACTCAGTTGCCATCATTACTAACTCTGCTCTTAATCCCGATTTGTTACTATTTTTTAATCTAGCTTCTAGGTGTTGTAAATACTCTTCAACTTCAGTTTCAAATAATAAAGGAATAATTTCTGGATCATCTTCTGATGATAGTAAAGTTGTGATATCTTCTGGGGTAGGTTCACCTAAACGCTCATAAAGTTCGTCAAAAATTGGGTAACAAAATTTTCCTAACCAACTATCATCTAAATCATTACCCTTGGCCAGTAATTCCACAATCTGTCGCAACCAATCAACACTAGATAGTAATAAACTTTGTAAATGAGTATCAAGTTCCAAGGAATCTTTCTGAGTCTTTAAAACTTTAAAAGCATCTTCCAATTTATGAGCTAAATCACTTAATACCCGAAATCCCATCATAGCTGCTCCACCTTTAATAGAATGAGCGGCTCGCATAGCAGCATTAATATGTTCTAGTTCGATGCGTTTACTGGTGTCAATTTCCAGTAATATTCCTTCTAAAGTGTTGAGATAATCAGTTGCTTCTTCCAGAAATTGCATCTGGATTTCTAATTCTTTATCTTTCGTCATTAGTCATTAGTCCTTAGTCATTAGTTATTAATTCAGAACAAATGAGAATATCAATTAGGTGGAAAAGTCTCAATAGTATCTTTTAACTCCTGAAAAATATTTACTACTTTTTGTAAAGATTGGGAAACCTCAAGAGAATTATCACTATTACGGGCTGATATAATAGTAATATCCTTAATAGTTTGACTAACAATTTGTGATGTTTGGACTTGAGATGTAGTAGAAATCAAAATTGACTGAACTAAGGTATTTATTTGCTGTGATCCATCAACAATTTGTTGTAAACTATGTTTGGCATCTTCGATAATATGGCTACTTTGGGTAACTTGACTAGTTCCCATGATCATTGTTTTTAATACTTCACCAGTTTCTCGTTGAATTTTCTCAATTATTTCCTCAATTTCTTGAGTTGCGGCTGCACTTCTGGCGGCTAATTCTCCTACTTCTTCAGCTACTACCGCAAACCCTTGACCCTCTTCCCCGGCTCTTGCAGCTTCAATTCCGGCATTAATTGCTAATAGATTAGTTTGCATAGCAATTTGATTAACTACAGAAACTACACGGGAAATTTGTTGGGAAGATTCTCCTAACCGTCTGACCTTTTTAGCTATTTCATCAACTGTTTCTTGGACAGAGAAAATATTTTGCAATGTTAAATCCATCGCTGCTTCAGTTTTATTAGCCCTATGGTTAGCATCATTAACAATGGTAACAGCTTGTTGTGCTATATCAGCTATAGATTGAATAGCAATAGTCATATTGTCAATGGTTTCTAAGCTTAGGTGTATTTTTTCAGGTTCGATAATTGCTTCTGTTGTGAATTTTTCCAAATAAACATTTACTTCACCAATAGCTTGTTGAATTTGATTGACAGTTTTCTGAAGACTATTCTGAAAATTCTGGAGTTCTGAATTGTCTTGATTAGTGTTTGTCTGACTATGTGCTTTTAATCTTTTTATCTCTACTAGTAAATGGGATTGTTCTAAAGCATAGCCAATTTGTGTAGCAATTTGGGTCAAAAAATTAATTTCTTCAGATTGCCAAATATGAGAATTATGGCAATGATGAGCAATCAAAAATCCTTGAATTTCTCCATGACTTAAAATTGGTGCTGTTAAACTGCTTTGCACAGAAAATTTCTTTAACCACTCGATATAACTACTCGTTAAACTTGACTCTTGTTCAATATTTGATATTGCCTCAAATTGACTATTTTTACCAAGTTCTCGCCAGTGGGAATCATTATTATATACACCGAGCATTTTTTGGTAATCATCAATTACTGATTCAGCAATTACCTTAACAGCTTGGGTTTTTCGATGCAGTTTATAAACGATAACTCTGTCTGTTTTTAGAACTTGACTAACTTCAGAAATGGCAGTTTGATAAATAACCTCAGACTGAAGATTTAGACGAATTTTTCTAGTAATTTCTAGGAGTAATTTTAGCCATTCAATTTCTTTTTCTTGTTCCTCTTCTTTATTAAATACATCTAAATGTATTTGCTCTTGAATTTCCTTAGAGAATGTTATAGATGTACTAAAAATTTTAGAATTAATCCACTGACTTAACCAAGCTATAAACAACGTCATCAATAATGCAATTAATGGTGTTGTACTAGCAATTAATGTCAAAAATTCTCTCTGCGGCTTAAAGGCAATTGCTGCATCTTTCGCCACAAGTAACTGCCAATTGATATTCGGTAAACCTGATAATATTGGCAATGGTACATAACTAATGAGTTGCTGCTTTTGATTATTTTTGGACCTGGCTGTAAATGTATCAATATTTTTCGCATTCAAAACATTAGTTAAACTAGGATATATACCTATCAACTTCTCACCAACTAAATTTTGATCGGAACTAATTAAAATTCTTCCTGTTCCATCTAAAAAATAATATTGATTAGTCTCATCTATATAACTTTTTATTACTGGTTCTAAAGCCTTTACAGGCATACGGGTTCTGACTATACCAATAGTATTACCCCGAATTGGATCTTTAATTGGTGCAGCTATATAAATTACTGCGCCTATATTTTTAACTATTTCTGCTTGACTAATAATAGGAGTATTTTGTTTGATTACTTCTTGAAAATAGATCCGTTGTTTTTCGGAAATTAAAGATTCTCCGGCTGATTGAATAATCACTTTTCCATTAAGATCAAATACAGCGACACTATCATAAACCTTAACAGTTTTTATCAAGCGATCCAAGGATGCTTGTGTTTCTATATTAATGATGCTGACATCAACTTTACTTGTTTTCCTAGATTTTTCTGATCCGGCTTTGTTTCCAGAATTAGCAGGACTTAAAAAAGATATACCAGATAATACTTGAATATCTCCATAACGTTGTCCAATAAAATTATTAACTTTATCACTCAAGTTAATTGCTTTAGTTTCTTGGGATGTAATAATTTGCTTTGTAATTAATTTGCTCCCAAAAAGATAAGCGATCGCCGCAATTCCCAAAACTGGTAAAGTACCAATAGCTATGGATAAAATTATAGCTTTTGTACTCAATTTAAATTGTCGTAAATATCCTATTCCCTGATGCCACACCCTATTATAACTAGAATTTTCTCCTCTAATATCAACAACTTTTGCTGAAGAAATTAAAGATGCGTTATTTTGAGAATTGCCACTTTGTTTGATATCAGTTTTATTCAACATATATTCCTCACACCACATTTATAAAATAAAAAAATTACCCCTTCTTCCGAGTATTAATTATTAGTTAATACCAAGAATATCCGAACGTAAAATATGCACTGCATCTAATACCAATAAAATTTCTTCCTGTTGCACCACACAACCACACAAGTAAGGTACTAAACTAGATGCTACTTGTCCTACGGGAGAACGAATATCATCAGCAATAAACTTAGTTGTGCCTTTAATTTCTTGGACAACTAAACCCAAAATCATTGATTCTATTTGAATAACAATGATATTATACTGACGCAACCGATGATCGAGACATTCTAAATTAAACATCTTAGGTAAATCAACTACCCAAATTATATGACTGCGCCAATTCATCAATCCTAATATACAAGCGGGCATATTCGGAATAGCTGTAACCGATGTCACAGGTACAACAACTGCTTCTTGAGTATGAGCAATGGATAAAACAGCACCAGTTTGTTGATTAAGTTGAAATTTAAGATAGCCATTTTCTCGGCTGTTGTATACGGCTGCTTGATGATTAAAGTCAATGTGTAATTTTTTCATGGGCGAGTATTATGAACATTAATTTATGGGGTTATATAGCAATACCTTTGCTGTTTTTTTTGTAAAATATATGTCTAAAATCACTCTGCTATGTTTTGATCAATGAGTATAATATACACAAAAAAGCACTATCAGGATTTAATTTTCCTGAGTGCTTTTAATTTGGCTATTTATTTAAAAGTGCGGATAAAAGGACTTGAACCTTCACTCCTTTCGGAACTAGAACCTAAATCTAGCGCGTCTGCCAATTTCGCCATATCCGCATCAATACCTTACTTTAGCACAATAAAATATTTATGGCAATAGGTAAAAATACAAAATTTAAAATCAGGGTATGGGGTATTGCTCTACATCACAGCTACACGAGGTAGACGGTGCTTGAAGCCGCAAAGAATTTCCCAAGAAATGGTATTGAGGCAATTTGCCCAATCATCAGCGGATATTTGTTCTTTTCCCTGTTCCCCTAGCAAAGTGACGATTTCCCCTTCTTGCAAATCGGGGATGGAACTCACATCTAACATAATTTGATCCATGGTAATTGCGCCAATTTGTGGCACACGCTGTCCACGGATTAACACCTGCATTTGGTTAGAAAGATGACGAGGAACTCCATCGGCATAACCAATGCCAACTACAGCCAGACGCATTTCTTGAGGAGCAATAAAATGATGACCATAACTAACTCCAGTTCCTGCGGCTATGGTTTTAACTTGGGTAACTCTAGCTTTGAGTTGTAAAACGGGTTGCAGTTTGATGTGATTTTGTAAGTGATTAGCAGGATAAAGCCCATAAATGGCTAAACCTACCCGCACCATATCATAGTGTAATCTTGAATCTGCCAGGGTAGCGGCTGAGTTGGCTAAATGTAAACTGGGAATTGTGATCCCTTTAGCTTTGATGTGGGCGATCGCCTCTTCAAATCTGCTATGCTGTTCCATCATCACCGTAGCGTCGGGACTATCTGCTGTTGCTAAGTGAGAATAAATACTGGCAATATCTAAATGGGGTAATCCTTGTACCAACTGCACAAACTCCGCTGCTTGTTGCCAATTAGTGCCTAGTCTAGACATTCCCGTATCTAATTTGATATGTACAGATAAAGAAGAATTATAGTTAATAGTTTCTAATGTGTTGGAAAATTCTAAAGCTTGCTTAGGACTACACAGTGTGGGCTGAAGTTGCCAATGAGCGATCGCCTGAATTTGCTCTGGCGTGTTGGTTGCCCCTAAAATTAAAATCGGGGCTTTAATACCATCTTCCCGCAATTGAATACCTTCAGGAACAGTCGCCACACCTAACCAACCAGCACCCGCTTCTAAGGCAGTTTTAGCAACTGCTACCGCCCCATGTCCATAGGCATCCGCTTTAACAACTGCCATTAATTGGGTGCGTGGTGATAAAAACTTGACCAACTGCTTGACATTATCAGACAACGCCCCTAAATCAATTTCTACCCAAGCCCGCTGAGAAAACCAAGCATAAGTATCACATTCCTGATTGTCAGCAAAAATCGGGGTTTGCTTGCGACTTAACATTGCACTTCACTCCTATCACACCACCGAAAAGCTTCTCACATCCCCTAGAAGCTATATCACTTTAATCAGGAAGTTTAACTTTGATCCGGTAATTTATACAAGATAGTAGCACGAGCAATATTATTAGTGTGTCTGAATACTCAATAATTTTTGTACTTATTAGAAGATAGTTCTTCCTTATCAGTTTCATCATAACAAATTTGAAATCAAAAGTCAACCCCTAAATCCTCTTTTATGGCGATTTTAGGTAAATAAGAAATAAGATCCCGGACTTCTTAAAGAAGTCCGGGATCTGAGTCAAGGACAAAAGTATAAATTATTCTCATATCCCCAGCGGAGTGTATTTGTGTTAGTATGTGTAAAACTAATACCTTGAGCGCAGATTCATGAGGAAGGTTTTAGTCCTGAACGCCTCTTACGAACCGCTCAACATCACCAGTTGGCGACGTGCCACCGTGTTGTTGATGAAAGGCAAAGCTGAACGCTTAGAATACAACAGTAAATTCCTTTACTCGGATTTTCCCATGCCGACCGTGATCCGGTTGCGCCACTATGTCCGCGTTCCTTATATGGAAATTCCTCTCACTCGGCGAAATATCCTGCATCGTGATAGCCATACCTGTCAATACTGTGGTCACACAGGGGACGGGTTAACTCTCGATCATGTGATACCGAGATCACGAGGAGGTGGAGATACCTGGGAGAATATTACTACTGCTTGTGTACGCTGCAATATCAAAAAAGGCTGTCGTACACCTCAAGAAGCCCGAATGCCTTTGCGTCATTTACCCCGTCAACCTTACAGTAGCCTCTACTTTGAGGTAACGAAGCATCTGAAAAGTGGACTTCACCAGGAGTGGCAAAAGTATGTCATAGGTCTTTGACATTACCCAAAATTAACTACAAAAGTTCAGGTCAAAATTTACCTGTAGATATATCCGTTTGACTAAATAAAGTCAACGATAGTGACTACAAGTAGGGGTTTCACTTGCTTTTGATGAGTATTTATTACAGCTTATGGCAAGTTTCCACTAAGCTGATATTTTCATGTCCGCAGCATCAAACAACCTTAATTTCCAGAATTGGCGTTTTGTCCTTTAAAAAACGATATATAGATAGATTTTGTTCTTAACTGATAATTTGTTACAATTATAAGTGGATGACTTGCCAGCTAGAAATTGAGATGTCAATTTGCACACGGAATGTCCAATATAACACAAGTCAAATAAATATTCAAGATAATTATCAAATTTTTTTCATAAAAATCTGCATATTTGTTTAGACAAAGCCACAAATTATGAGGTTTTATATAACCCAAGAGGTAAAGCGTACCTGATTTTCAGCATCTCTGTAGCACTTGAGGTAGATGTAATAGATCCTTGACTCATGCTATTGACAAAAATAAACCGCCCGACAAAGTGCCAAGACAATTAATTTTAGATTTTTGCCAAGTCTCCTGTAGCTTTACAAGCGCATTATTGCTTGGATTATGCCTGAATGGATACCCCCTTTTCCCCGCTTAAAAATACAGTTACTTATGTACGTGAATTATCCGGCTTCTCAATTTGAGAGTTTATCATTGACCACAGATCCGCATCCAGAGGAAATAGAGAAAGAGAAAGAGAAGGAGAAAGAGCTAATTGAGCTTCCAACTTTAACCCGAACTTCCTTATCATCCTCTAATGGTGATGGAGGTATCTATTTAGTTCAGCGTGGCAATTCTCTAGCATCTCAAAAATCAGAAGAGTTACAGAAAACGCTGCTTGCACATCGCCATGAACGTCAATTAGTGATTTTACAGGATTTTCCCGATCCTGATGCTCTTTCTTGTGCTTGGTCTTACCAACTAATTGCCCAACAGTATGATATTAAGTGTGATATTGTTTACGCGGGAACTTTAAGCCATCAGGAAAATATTGCTTTAGTTAAGCTAACTAATTTACCTGCTCAACGCTGGACGATGCAAACTTTAAAAAATAAAGATTTGTCGTCTTATCAAGGGTTTGTGTTAATTGACAACCAGGGAACTACATCTCAATTATTACCAGCAATCCAACAAGCGGGAATTCCCCTGATAGTGCTGGTGGATCATCATAGTTTACAAGGGGAACTCAAGTCAGAATTTGTTGATGTTCGTCCTTATGTGCGAGCTACAGCCACAATTTTTACTCAATACTTACAAGCAGGATTATTAACTTTAGATAACAGCATTAGCCAGCACGTTAAATGTGCTACAGCTTTAATGCACGGTTTGCGCTCAGATACAAATCGGTTGATGCAAGCCCAAGAAGAAGATTTTATGGCTGCTGGGTATTTGAGCAGGTTTTATGATGCTCAGTTACTAAATGCTATTTTGCAAGCAAATCGTTCTAAGCGGGTGATGGATGTGATCGAGCGATCGCTTAAAAACCGCATCGTTCAAAATAACTTTTCCATAGCTGGTGTTGGTTACTTGCGCTATGATGACCGGGATGCAATTCCCCAAGCCGCTGATTTTCTCGTTACGGAAGAAAATGTGCATACCGCAGTAGTTTATGGAATCGTTCATGATGAAGATGACGAACTAGAAGTGGTGATAGGATCTCTGAGAACCACAAAACTTACTTTAGATCCTGATGAATTTATTAAAGAAGCCTTTGGACAGGATAGCACTGGGCGATTTTTTGGTGGTGGAAGAACGGGTGCAGGAGGCTTTGAAATTCCCATGGGTTTCTTATCTGGTGGTAATGAAAACTCGGCTTATGCCAAAATCAAATGGGAAGTTTTCGACGCACAAATCAAACAGAAATTATTGAGATTGGTGAATCCGAGAGATAATCCAATTTAGTCTTGAAACCGGATTAAAAGACTTGATTGATTTAGGGTTTAGCAGTGCTGAACCCATGCAAATGAATTTAGCTTTTGCTGTCAAAGAAGCAGGTATAAATTTGGTACAATTTAGAAATATGCCAAAGACTTGAGGAGTAAGTTTTGGAAAGTGCTTATAAGTTTGTTAAGTTATAATCAAGAGATGCACTGGGAATGCCAATAATACCTTTTGAATTTCTCATTTCCAGACGGCCTGTTTCATTACAAGCAAAACCGAAAGGACTGAATGAATGGAAAAATTTTGTTCGTTCTGAAGCCGAAAAGTTTTGGAAAGGTGACAGTCCAATTAAAGTATCTTATCTACAGCTTACGCTAGTTTACATTTGTAGTGATGATTCTCCACCTGATACTGATAACATTATCAAACCAATACAGGATGCACTTATAGGCTTAGTTTATGAAGATGATAATTTAGTATTAGATGTAGATAGTCATCGTCGGTTTATGTCAGATCCGATTGATATAACAAATTTACCTTTATTATTGCGGGAAGGTGCCATCATTGGCGAAGAGTGTGTTTATGTCAAAGTAAGTGAATCTCAACCATTGGAACAATACTTATGATAGACAATACTAAAAGTTTACGTGATGATAAAGTTGAATCTTTGATCAAAAAGTATCGTGATGAAGGATTTACAGTTATACAAAACCCGAAGGCGGATCAATTACCCTTTGATTTGGATAACTATCAACCCGATATTCTTGCTACTAAGAATCAAAATGAATCTGGTTTAATAATTGAAGTAAAAACCAGCATTAGTCCAGTTTCAGTTGAGCGTTTACAATCTGTAGCGGAAGAAATTAGTAGACATCCGGGCTGGCGTTTTTTATTGGTAACACTTGAAGATATAGAAGCCGAATCATTACCTGGAACATCGGAAGAACTACCTTCCTGGGAAGAACTAATCAACTATTTTAGTCAAGTTAGCAAGCTTATTGAAAATAATAATATTGAACCTGCTTTTCTTTTTCTCTGGAGTGTTTTTGAGGGAGCATTAAGAAAAAGAGCAGTTGATGTATCAATTCCTGTTGAACGTTTACCAGTCATAAGATTGCTAAGAACAATGTACTCTTTGGGAGAGTTATCAATTTCTGAATTTGATATTATTCAAGCTTATTTGGAAAAGCGCAATCGTCTAGCTCATGGATACATTCAGAAGCTAAATTCGGAGGTTTTAGGTAAGTTTTTAATGTTGATTGTTGAGTTATTGGATGAATGGATTCCTGCCATACATAGAAGCCTTTTAAGCAAAACAGTGGCTAGTATGAAAGAAAGTATTGAAACTGCACTACAAGAATATCATAAAGTTCTGGAAATAGTTGCTTCTGTGTTACACGACGTACCAACAGAAACAAAGGATAGAACACTGGCAGAGATTAAGGAGATGTCGGAACGAGAAGGATTAACCAATAATTTCAATGATTTTCGACACATAGTTGATGAGTATTGCGATCTTTATACTGAATCTAATAATCAACAGATAGACAAAAATAAAATAGTTTTAGATGATAACGCACAAATAGCACTTGATGCTTTACCAACTCAAGAGAAAGAAAAGATTAGTCATGCTATTAGTTATCTAGAAAAATTTCCTGATTGTTCAGAAATTGAAGTTTCTCAACTGAATTCAAGCTCAGATAATGATTTTATTGCCAAGGTAGGCATATATCGAATCATTTTTGAAGTTCAACCTAAAAAAGTAACTATTATTGATATAGTTAATTACAAACGGATTGAAATATTATATGGATTATTAGCAAAGGCTAAAATATGAGAGATCTAGATTCTTTTGATATAGATATTAATATGAAATTACTAATTTTACCCTCTTCTTTGCGCCTTTGCTTCTTTGCGTCTTTGCGCGAAACAAAAAATAATATAAAAACACCCAACTAAAAACATGGAACTATACTTAATTCGTCACGGCATTGCCGAAGAACATCAACCTACACTAAAAGACGAAGAACGACAACTCACCCCAGAAGGAAGACAAAAAACCGAGAAAGTCGCTCAAAAATTAGTAAAGCTAGAATTACATTTTGATCTAATTCTTACCAGTCCCCTAGTTCGCGCTTATCAAACAGCAGAAATACTCATTGCGGCTGGATTGAGTTCCCAATTAGAAGCATCAGATCATCTTAGCTTTGATGGTAATATTCAAAATTGGTGGCAAGAATGGCTGAAACCTAGAAATTATCCCCAAAAAACCCGACTAGCATTAGTCGGTCACGAGCCTAATTTAAGCCATTGGGCAGAAATTCTCCTGTGGGGAGAAGCAAAAGAGAGCCTCATCCTCAAAAAAGCAGGTATGATGGGAATAAAACTACCAGATGATGGTTCAGCTTGGGGTCGTAGTCAAATGTTTTGGTTGACACCACCCAAGTACCTGCTGTAATAGTTGTTACATCTGCAACTTTTGTGGTGAAAATAGTCTCTGGTGAGTTAGCGTGAGCAGATATTTTACAAAGTAAATGGTGTTGCCATGACGGTATGCGAATACAAGCCTGGTTTAGAAGGTATTCCCGCAGCCCAGTCGAGTATTAGTTATGTAGACGGGCAGAAAGGAATTCTAGAATATCGTGGTATCAGGATTGAGGAATTAGCCGAAAAAAGCACATTCCTAGAAACTGCATATCTGTTAATTTGGGGTGAGTTACCAACTCAGGAAGAACTGAAAGAATTTGAGCATGAAGTTCTCTTCCACAGACGCATCAAATACCGCATTCGGGATATGATGAAATGCTTTCCTGAAAGTGGTCATCCGATGGATGCTCTTCAAGCTTCTGCTGCTGCTTTAGGTTTATTTTATTCTCTTAGGGACTTACATAATCCGGTCTACATTCGTACCGCCGCTGTCCGTTTAATAGCGACTATTCCCACGATGGTAGCAGCGTTCCAGTTAATGCGGGAAGGTAATGATCCAGTTAAGCCCAGAGATGATTTAGGCTATGCGGCTAACTTCCTGTATATGCTCAACGAGAAAGAGCCTGATCCTTTAGCCGCTAAAATCTTTGATATCTGCTTAATTCTTCATGTTGAGCATACAATGAATGCTTCTACCTTTAGTGCTAGAGTAACAGCGTCAACCTTAACCGATCCTTATGCAGTAGTTGCCAGTGCTGTAGGTACTTTAGGTGGACCATTGCATGGTGGAGCGAATGAAGAAGTAATTCAGATGTTAGAAGAAATCGGTTCTGTAGAAAATGTTGTCCCTTATGTGGATAATCTTCTGCAACGCAAAGCTAAAATTATGGGTTTTGGACATCGAGTTTACAAAGTCAAAGACCCCCGCGCTACAATCTTACAAGGCTTGGCAGAGCAGTTGTTTGAGAAGTTTGGCTATGACGAATACTATGAAATTGCCGTGGAAATGGAACGGGTAGTTTCGGAAAAACTGGGTGACAGAGGGATTTATCCTAATGTTGACTTTTATTCCGGTTTAGTGTATAGGAAAATGGGAATTCCTACAGACTTGTTTACACCAGTATTTGCGATCGCTCGTGTAGCAGGTTGGTTAGCACACTGGAAAGAACAACTGGTAGAAAACCGGATTTTCCGTCCTACCCAAATCTACAACGGTCTTCACGAAATCGCCTACACTCCCATTGACCAACGTTAACTAACAAATAAATTAACTCTAGATTTTGGATGTTCAATTCAAGTCCTCTAATGGGCAGATTGATAACTGTCCTATCTACCATTGAGGCTTGTCGTCCAAAATCAAAACCCGCTAAAATTGGCAACTTGACAACAGCAGCCAGTGTGGGAAAATCAGACAATTTGTAGACCATAGACAACCGTTACCAACTCGGAAGCGGCTAATTTGTCTTGTTTAACGACTTAATGGGGAAACTTTTGCCCATTTCCTCAGCCACCAATCATCAATTCCCAATCCCAACCATAAGTAGAAGTTGTCTTGTGGAGTCTCATGGTGAAAACCATCCAAGGATATACTAGACTCATGAATTGGCAAATGTATTGAACTTCAATCGGTCATCATCTCAGCAGAGATTATTACTAAAGCTGAAGACAAAAGATGAAAATTAGAATAACTGATTTCATCCTTCACAGTTCATCAGCACGTTGACTTAAAGAGCAGCAAACATGAATCCAGGAATTGACCTCCAAGGAACTTTTATTCAATCTGTCAAGGACTTAGGCGTTCCCCCAGGAGCGGCCAAAGCCCTATGGATGCCATTACCAATGGTGTTGATGCTGATTGGGGCTACAGTAGGTGTCCTAGTTGCCACATGGCTAGAACGGAAAATTTCTGCGGCAGCACAGCAACGGATTGGGCCTGAATACCAGGGTCCTTTTGGATTGTTAGTGCCTGTAGCAGATGGTCTGAAGCTGGTATTTAAAGAAGATATCATCCCCGCCAAAGCAGATCCTTGGCTATTTACCATTGGTCCAATTATTGTCGTTTTACCAGTATTTCTGTCCTATTTAATTGTGCCATTTGGACAGAATATTATCATTGCTAACGTCGGCATGGGCGTATTCTTGTGGATTGCATTATCCAGTATTCAGCCCATTGGCTTATTAATGGCGGGTTATGCCTCCAATAATAAATATGCCTTGTTGGGAGGTTTACGGGCAGCAGCGCAGTCCATCAGTTATGAAATTCCCTTAGCATTGAGTGTACTAGCGATCGCTATGATGTCCAACAGTCTCAGCACCGTTGACATCGTGAATCAGCAATCTAACTTTGGCATTTTGGGCTGGAACATTTGGCGACAACCATTAGGTTTCGTGATCTTTTGGATAGCCGCCCTAGCAGAATGCGAGCGCCTACCCTTTGACTTACCAGAAGCAGAAGAAGAACTAGTTGCAGGGTATCAAACCGAATATTCAGGCATGAAATTCGCCCTCTTCTACCTCAGTTCCTACATTAACCTGGTACTTTCTGCCTTACTAGTAGCAATTTTGTACCTTGGTGGTTGGCATTGTCCTATACCCCTTGACATGATCACTGGTTGGTTAGGAGTCAGCGAAAGTGACCAAGCAATTCAGGTAGTCACAGCGGTTATAGGCATTACCATGACCGTAATCAAAGCCTACTTACTAGTATTTTTCGCCATCCTCATTCGTTGGACAGTACCAAGAGTAAGGATTGACCAATTGCTAGACTTAGGATGGAAATTCCTCTTACCAATAGGCTTGGTAAATCTCCTATTAACCGCCGCCTTCAAACTAGCCTTTCCCTTCGCCTTCGGTGGGTAAATATCAGCAGTCAGTGGTCAATGTCATTCATGATTGGCAACTGACTACTGACAACTGACAACTGACAAAGAGAGAGACACAAAAATGCTCAAATTCCTCAAACAAGTTGGTGATTACGCCAAAGAAGCAGTCCAAGCAGGTCGTTATATTGGTCAAGGATTATCTGTTACTTTTGACCACATGAGACGGCGACCTGTTACCGTTCAATATCCCTACGAAAAATTGATTCCCGGTGAAAGATTTCGCGGTCGCATTCACTATGAGTTTGACAAGTGTATTGCTTGTGAAGTCTGTGTGCGTGTTTGTCCCATTAATCTCCCTGTAGTTGATTGGGAAATGGACAAAGGCACTAAAAAGAAAAAGCTCAAACACTACAGTATTGATTTTGGAGTTTGTATCTTCTGCGGTAACTGTGTGGAATATTGTCCCACCAACTGTTTATCCATGACAGAAGAATATGAACTAGCTACTTATGATCGCCATGAACTTAATTACGATAGCGTAGCCCTGGGACGTTTGCCCTATAAAGTTACAAACGATCCAATGGTGACACCATTACGAGAACTTGTTTACCTACCTAAAGGCGTAATGGACCCCCACGGAGTCCCCGCCGATGCCCCCCGTGCAGGTTCTCGTCCAGAAGACCTAGTAGAAAAATAATTGACAACTAACAAATGACAAATGACAACTGACAACTAACAACTAACAAATGACAAATGACAACTAACAACTGACAACTAACAACTAACAACTAACTAAGGACAAAAACAGTGAATCTAGCCGAAGGAGTACAGTCTGTATCACTTGGCATTCTTGGCGTAATGATGATTGGGACAGCACTAGGTGTGGTGCTATTCTCTAACATTGTTTATTCCGCCTTTTTGCTGGGAGGTGTATTCATCAGCATGGCGGGAATATACCTATTGCTAAATGGTGATTTTGTCGCATCAGCACAAATCCTAATTTATGTTGGTGCAATTAACGTTTTAATTCTGTTTGCCATTATGTTGGTAAACAAAAGACAGGATTTTTCACCATTACCTAGTGCGGGATTACGGAAAGTATTTACAGCTTTAGTGAGTTTTGGACTATTTGCGCTTTTAAGTACAATGGTATTAGCTACGCCTTGGGCTTATACAACCAATCCCGTAGTTAGTCAAAATTCCATCATTGTCATTGGTGAGCATTTCTTCAGCGACTTTTTGCTACCCTTTGAATTAGCTTCCGTTCTGTTGCTAATAGCAATGGTAGGAGCAATTATTTTGGCACGTCGGGAATATTTACCTGACCAAGTACCAACTTCTGACCTACAACAAACAATTTTAACCCTACCAGAACGCCCCAAAGAACTCATCGGCACTGGTAGAAGTTCTGACAACTGACAACTGTACGGGCGAAGCATTTGGAAGATAAATTATCGGTAGTTGCGAAAAATGCTTCTCCAAATGCTTCGCCCCTACCAACTAACAACTGACAACTGACAATCATGCAACTCCAATACTTTTTATTACTAGCCGCAGCTTTGTTTTGCATTGGGATTTATGGTTTAATTACCAGTCGCAACGCAGTGCGGGTACTGATGTCAATTGAGTTATTGCTGAATGCCGTTAATCTAAATTTAATGGCATTTTCCAACTTCCTTGATTCAAGCTTAATTAAAGGTCAAGTTTTCACAGTTTTTGTGATTACCGTGGCAGCCGCAGAAGCGGCAGTGGGTTTAGCGATTGTGCTGACGATTTATCGCAACCGCGATACCGTTGATATGGAGCAGTTTAATCTTCTGAAGTGGTAATAGTGCGTGCAACTCAAGCAGGTAATCATTGCTTATAAAGCACGAGATCCCCAGAGTAAAAGCTGGGCTGAACTATGTGCTAAACAACTAGAAAATCGTCATTGCCAAGTATTGATGGGACCTAGTGGGCCAAAAGATAACCCCTATCCGGTTTTTTTGGCCTCTGCTAATCAACCAATTGATCTTGCTTTGGTACTTGGTGGTGATGGTACTGTCCTCACAAGTGCCAGACATTTAGCCCCAGCCGGCATCCCCATTCTCGGAGTGAATGTAGGCGGCCATTTGGGGTTTTTAACTGAGTCAGTAGATGAGTTTCAAGATCCAGAAATAGTTTGGGACAGGCTGTTAGAAGACCGTTATGCTATCCAACGGCGGATGATGTTACAAGCAGCGGTCTATGAAGGAACTGGCTCAAATTTAGAACCCGTGACAGAAAGTTACTTGGCTTTAAATGAGTTTTGTGTCAAACCCGCTTCTGCTGACAGAATGATCACCTCAATTTTGGAAATGGAAATTGATGGTGAAATAGTAGATCAGTATGTGGGAGATGGGTTAATTATCTCTACTCCCACAGGTTCTACTGGTTATACTGTTTCTGCCAGTGGACCAATTATGCACGATGGGATGGAAGCAATTACCATCACTCCCATTTGTCCCATGAGTCTTTCTAGTCGTCCTCTGGTTTTACCCCCTGGTTCTGTGGTCAGTATTTGGCCTTTGGGCGATTATGATTTAAGTACCAAACTCTGGATGGATGGTGTGTTATCTACTTCCATTTGGCCAGGACATCGTGTTGATGTCCGAATGGCTGATTGTCGCGCTAAGTTTATTGTATTACGGGCAAATAATTCATATTATCAAACACTGCGGGAAAAATTACTTTGGGCTGGTACAAGGGTTCGCTACAACAATAATCACCGCAGTTGATTTTTATGTTTATTTTCTAAATATTATCCCGGTAAGTCCGTCATAGTAAATTCAACTTCGCCCCCAATTTTAAGATATTTGGGGGTTTTTAATATCTATTCTTACTGACAATTGAAAGTATGAACTGGGTGATTTTGTATCTTATCACCAGATTTTTTGAGCAGTTAAGTTCATAATGAAAAGAATGTAATCACTAGAATAACCAGATATCCGACTTCTTTGAGAAGTCGGGGATCTATATCTTAGCCATATTTAGGAAAATAGATGGAACTTTCTTATCGCTACAATCATTATCAACTCCATCCTCCTGATTTTCCCATTTTGCAAACTGATAAATATATCCTGCGTCTAGCTGCAAATCCTCAAGAACTAGAATCTATTTTTCAATTGCGATTTGAAGTATTTAATTTAGAACTCGGTTTAGGATTATCTAATTCTAATATTGCCCAAATGGATCAAGATAAATTTGATCAAGTTTGTCATCATTTATTACTCATTGCTAAAAATACGGGTGAAACGATTGGTACTTATAGAATGCAAACTTATACAATGGCTGCTCAATATCTAGGATTTGATGCGGCTGATATATTTGATCTTCATGGTATTCCTGATGCTGTTCTTCAATCTTCTGTTGAGGTGGGACGTGCTTGTATAGCTAAGAAGTACCGCAATAGTCATACTCTATTATTACTGTGGAAAGGATTAGCTAATTATTTACTTTGGACTAAACAACAATATTTTTTTGGCTGTGCATCTTTACTTACACAATCTCATCGAGAAGCAGCTTGTACTTTTAATTATTTAAAACAAAATAATTTTATCCATCCTCATATTTTAGTATGTCCTCATGCAAAATACTTGATAGAAATTCCGCAAAGTTATCCAGAAAAGTCTAATATATCAATTCCTAATATTTTTCAGGCATATCTAAATATTGGGGCTAAAGTATGCAGTTTACCAGCTATTGATCAGCAATTTAAAACTATTGACTTTTTAGTTATTTCTAATATTGCTGATTTTACTAGATGGCATTATGGCATGAGATTGAAATAATGACACTGTTTTTTTCGGGCTACGCATCTTTTAAAAACATCTTTTTTTTGACTGAAGCTCTAAACTGGTGAAAATGAGTGTTTCTTATCTGTTCCCTATTCCCTATTCCCTGTTCCCTTTTTTGTAATTCTGATGACTTTTTCCTTACTTAAATTTATATATACATAAAAAATGCAAAAAATCGTCTAATTAGATACAATTTATGAACATTAGAAGAAGTTTTGGAGAATAATATGGTCTTATTAAAAGGCTTTGAGATTGAGATGTACACTGGTACGCATCAAGGTGATATTGTCGGACTATCGGATCAAATTACTACAAATTTAGATGGATTTATGCGTGAGCCGGATAGCCGGAATGTGGAGTATATAACTCAACCATCTATGAATTATGACAATTTATTGTGCGCTTTACTACGTCCTAGAAAAGAGTTGCGGAACTATCTCCAAAGCTTGGATAATTATACTTTGATCCCGGGTAGTACATTATCTTTGCAAGGAAGCGATCTCTTTTTGCGTTCTGACCCCACCAATCCCTATCATGATTACATTGAACAAACCTATGGCACAAAGGTAGTTACTGCCAGCGTCCATATCAATGTTGGTATCAGTGACCCAGAGGTATTAATGCGTGCCTGTCGAATCATGAGAATGGAAGCACCTCTATTCCTAGCTATGAGTGCCTCATCTCCTTTCCTAAATAGTAAAACTACTGGTTATCATTCCACCCGCTGGGGACTATTTCCCCAAACTCCCAATCATGTCCCCTTATTTGCTAGTCATGCGGATCATATTCAATGGGTAAATGAACAGTTAGCATCTGGGACAATGCAAAACGTCCGGCATTTGTGGGTATCAGTGCGTCCAAATGGCGATCGCCGTCCTTATGATTTAAATCGCTTAGAACTGCGAATTTGTGACTTGGTAACAGATCCCATTGCTTTGTTAGCAATGACAGCTTTATTAGAAGCGCGGTTAATCCAAATTATCAATAACCCAGCTATTGATCCTTTAACTCAAAGTCCGTTTTCTCCCGAAGAATTGATCACCTTAACCATGAAAAACGAAATGGCTACTGCTACTGACAGTCTTGATGCAAGATTGCAGCGATGGCAAGATGGTAGGAGTATTCTTGCCAGAGATTGGATAGCAGAAATATATGATGAAGTTTGGAGTATTGCCAAACAACAGGGCTTTAGTTGTTTCCTCTCCCCCTTGCAAAAAATTCTCCGAGAAGGTAATGAAGCTCAACAATGGTTACAACTACACAAAATAGGCGTTGATATTCAGCGTGTAATTGCCCAAGCCATTATTTCTACCCAAGAACGGGAAACCGAACTAGAAAGTAAACTATGTTCATCTGTGCGGGAATAGACACCAGACAAGAGGGAATAGGCAAGAGGGAATAGGCAAAGATACATATTCTCCTCACTCAGATTCTTATTTCCTCTCGCTGAAATGATTAAAAAAAATAATCAATGGAAAATACTTCGTAACATATTAAAAAAAACTATATATCGCCTCTACATTTTGGTAGATTTTTAGACAGCAAGAAATTCCCTAATATACAATTTAGATTTGCAAAAGATGCCCCAGATAGTTTTAGTGAACCCACAAATTCCTCCGAATACTGGCAATATTGCCCGGACTTGTGCCGCTACAGGCACGGAATTACACTTGGTCGGTCCTTTGGGATTTGAAATTAGCGATCGCTATCTGAAACGAGCCGGGTTAGATTATTGGCCTTACGTTAAATTCCATTATCATGACTCCATAGAAGTATTTCAAAGCGTACAAAAACAACGTGGGGGTAGATGCTTAGGTTTTAGTGTTCGTGGTGATTTTAACTACATTAATTTTGAATTTCAAGCGGATGATTGGCTGCTTTTTGGCAGTGAAACAGCAGGTTTACCAGCAGCTACTCTCTCAACTTGTGACTCTACCTTATATATTCCCATGTATGAACCTGGTGTTCGTAGCCTGAATCTATCAGTCAGTGTGGCCATAGGTTTATTTGAATGTCGTCGTCAGTTAGGCTATTTACAATAATTCATATTCACCAACAAAAATTTAGGATTAAGTGTGCTAGAAACATATCTATCAGATCAATCACACCAAAACTTGCTATAATAATGTTGTATAACATACATAAGCAAAAGGTGAATAGTGATAAATACTGATAAGCTCCGCTAACATGACATAAGAAATTTGTATAGATATTTTCAGGGTGACCTAACCACCAAGGATAGAATTTAGTTAATTCTTTAGATGATGACTCGAAACAGGAAAATTACCGAAAACCATTACTCTCAATGATTTGGATAACTTTGTATCCAGAAATACAACAAAATAATGCGAAAATTGCAGATGTTGTATACGGTTGTTTTTTAGGGAAGAATAAAAGTAAAGTGTCCTATTGATAAAACGGATTTAGTCAAAAAATCTTGAAAACGTCTACAGCGGGATCATTGCTATTGCAGAAGTTATCCAAGCTCATGAACTAATAGAGACAATAGACCTAGCCAAGTTATGATATTTGTTTAGTTCAGTGGTTTTGCAGCAAAATGAGTGGAGATAACTCTCAAGAGTGAGAATTTTTAGGTTGTGAGGAGTGACTTAGACAAGACAGCACCAAAAACTTGAAAGTTTAGTCAGGTGTAGAACTTGTTTAAATCAGAGAAGCACGTTAATCTTGCGTAAGTGTCTCTGGTGAATGTGATCTTGATATATGGTTTGATGTGAGATCAATCATGAATTAATATCCAACTTAAAAATCGAGATCAGTTAAACGCTAGTGATCATTAGGAGGTCGTCTTTGAAACGAGCATTGAAAAAAAGAGATAAGGCTGTGTTGAACAATACCCCCAGCGGCGATGATGCCCAGGTAGAGCAAACAAATTATGAGATCAATCCCAACATGACCCGCCGGGCGCGGACTCATCGGGCAGCTATGATTGGCTTGGCAATATCAATGGGAGCAACCAGCCTTTTGGTGACTCGACAAAGCGATCAAGCCCAAGCAGCGGCTCCTGTTGGCAGTCAAAAAGCAGCTTCAACAATGCCGGTTGTTTCCGAGACTGAGATGAAATTTGCCACCTCCAAACTGGAGTCCCCAAGCATCTCACCAACAGGCGCGGTAGCAAATCCCGTTATATTGGAACCAACAGTGGTTTCACAAGTACCTGGGCTTGAAGCTAAATGGCAAATTGCCACCAAAAACATAGCCGTCGAAGGCACTGCATCCAATGTAATTTCCCCAGCCAATCCCGCTGATAGAAATTCTGTTCAATTAGGGCAGGAAGTGAGCTATCGTCCAGTTCAAGCGACATTACCCATAAATAACCAACTGCCTGAGACAGCGCCACAGTTGTCTAAAGTGGAAGCGGTAACTGGCAGTACCCAAAATTTGCCAGCAGGGGAGTTAGCCAACGGTAATGTTAATGCTCAACTGAAAGCACAGCAAGAGTTTGCCCTGAATCGCTTACAGGAAAAGTCAACTCGGTTAAGAAATAGTTTGGCAGATTTGCGGTCTGAACAAACCCAAGATTTATTAAAAACTGGGATTAAGGAAGCACAACCAACCACTGTAGCTAATAAATCCGTACTAGAACAATCGGAAAATTTGACTGATTCTCAACAATCCGAGCTTATTTCTCGGTTGAAACCGAATAAACAAACAAGTCCGACGATACAGGAAATACCCATACCTGCATCAGCCTCAACAAAAGTTGTCGCACAATTGTCTCCCTCAACATATCAAGTTAAGCCTGGAGACACCTTAGCGGAAATTGCTAACAATTACGGTACTTCAGTTTCTGAGCTAGTTAGAGCTAATGATCTAAGTGATCCTAATCAACTGCAAATTAATCAAAGGTTAATTATTCCTCCGAACAAGATATTAGAAACCTCTGGCCGGGTAGATAATTCTTCTTTAAATAATCCTAGTTTTAACCCCAGATCATTTGTTGCTAACAATACCAGCGTTCCCGTTCCTCCACCAAGAGTAATAGAGCCGCTAGAACAGACGGAAACTCCTGGTGTGACTATCCCAGTCCCAGTGGTGACAGGTGAGCAAGAACGGAAAAATTATCCTAGTATCGCTAACCGGATTAATGTTCCTGCACCAATAGAGACAGACAGCCAAGGACAGACTGCTATTTCTATTGTTGTCCCACAGGCTTTACCTACACCCAGTGACTCTTATGGCTTAGGTGGTGATACTCCATTACCAAGAGCTTCTTACCAAAAGCATGGGTCACAAAAACCCGTGCAAAAGGTATCTAAAGCCAAAGGTAATGAACGTATCCGCAGCTTGCAAGCAGAAATTGAGAGATTGCGATATAAATACCGCGCTCAACAAGCTGGTGTGGCTGTTACAGGATCTGAAAATAATAGTCAGTCTGTACCTATTGCTATTGAATCATCCAATAATTCGGTAGTGTCTCAAGCCAATGCCATCCAGATTGCTGTACCTCAAGCAATATTGCCAAGTTATAGTCATCAACCGCTCAAGACTCTAGTAACAGCATCTGCTCCCACCAATGAGGCGATTAACCCAGAATTCCTGCCCGGTAAAACTGGTGCGAGATGGAATTCTCCCCGCAATTCATCTGGTATTAAGTTGACAGTGCCTCCTGCTCGTGCTAATGCGTCTGACTCTTTAGGAAAATTGCGAGGAACTTCTGTTTCTCCAGCTTTACCACCTATAGCAGCAGTGGATATACACTTGCCTCAAACCACTGAAGACAATCCCAGTTTCCCCTCTAATTCTGCCGCTACAGGCTACATTTGGCCAGCTAAGGGAGTTCTGACCTCTGGCTATGGCTGGCGCTGGGGAAGAATGCACAGAGGGATTGATATTGCCAACTCAACAGGCACACCCATTTATGCTGCATCTGCTGGTACAGTCGAGAAGGCTGGCTGGAATAGCGGTGGTTACGGTAACGTTGTGGATATCCGCCATGAGGATGGTAGTTTAACTCGCTATGGACACAATAGCCGGATTTTGGTGCAACCTGGTCAACGAGTGCAACAAGGTCAGACAATTGCGGCTATGGGTAGCACTGGTTTTAGCACTGGTCCTCACACTCATTTTGAAGTTCATCCATCTGGCAAGGGTGCTGTTAACCCTATCGCTTTCTTACCAAATCGGATTTAATTGCAGATAATCTGGAATTAAGTGATTCTCTGGTTAATGGAGGGAGGTAAACTCCCTCTTTTTATTTTTGGGGCAAAAATTTGGAAATTGATAGTTGTCAGATGCAAATTTCTATGCTATCTTAATATAAGTTGATAAAACAACGTGGCTCAGTAGCTCAGTTGGTTAGAGTACGGGACTCATAAGCCTGGGGTCGTCAGTTCAAATCTGACCTGAGCCATTAAAAACAATTTGATATACAAGAGTTTCAGCCTTCAGTCATTTATATCACTGAGGCTGAACATTTGTTTGAAGGCTTTCCTGACTACATTACCCGCAAACCTAAAATCATCAAATCTCGTTCCACTCCGTCCAAATCAGCAATTTTCGGTAAATTCCCCCAGGCTTGAAAACCGAACCAGGCAAATAATTTTAAACTGGGTTGATTATGAGCGAAAATAAAACTAACTAACGTCTTTAAACCTAAATTGGGACTTTCTTGGATGGCTTTTTCTAAAAGTTGTTTTCCCAAACCACGTCCTTGAAAATCTGGGGAAATATAAATACTAATTTCCGCGGTAGAATAATAGGCTGGTCTACCGTAGAATGATTGGAAACTCAACCATCCAGCAATTACACCCTCTGTTTCCACTACCCATAGGGGACGTTGTGAGGGGACTCGTCCTTGAAACCAAGCTAAACGACTTTCCACAGACACAGGTTCTAAGTCAGCGGTAGCCATGCGACTAGGAACAGCAGCGTTGTAAATGGCGACAATGGCGGGTAAATCAGATTCTAGGGCATGGCGGATCATCATTGCGGCTATTTGGGCAAAATTCTTGATAAAATCTTTCCAAATAATACAGCGTTAAGAGGCTATTTATTCGATAGTTTTATCTTAAAACCGAACTTTGTACAACTCGAATAATTCTCCTAATTGCCGTTTAACGATTTTAGCACCCCCAGCTTTAATGGTTTTTTCCCACTCCGCGACAGTTTCTAGAAATACCTCTGCACCCAAATAAGTTTCTAACACAGCCCAATCTTCAGCTAAAGGCTGTTCTGAATTAAGAATATCAAATACAAAATGTCCCCCTGGTTTCAATACTCGTTTGACTTCCACCAAGACAGCTTGCCAATATTCTAGAGGAAAATAGCAACTAAATCCTGTAGCAATGACTAAATCAAATTGACTTTCATCATAGTTTAAATGGTGAGCCGGTCCTAATTCTACACCTTTGAATAATTTTGAGTTTAACTGTGAACCACGGGAGTTAAGGGTGTCTTTGGCTATATTACTAATTTCTTGCCCATAAAAGAATGCTTGCCAATCTCTCCAAGGATAGATTAAAAAACTGACACCGCAACCAATATCTAAACAATGTTCGTTTTTTTGAGGTTGAGCAATTTCCCAAAATGGTGAAACTATTCTCTCACTTAATCTGCCATTAATCCATTCTCGAAATATTGGCATTGCTTCTACTTCGTCGGGAACTGCAAATTTCTGATTTTGATATTGGTGATTAAAGCGATATGCTATTTGTCCTATTCTCTCTTGCCATTTATCTGAGGAATAGCTATTTCTTTTATAAGAATTAGAAGGCAAATTTTTAGACATTAATTATTTTTGTCAGTTGTCAGTTGTTAGTTGTTAGTAGGGGCGAAGCATTTGGAAGATAAATTATCGGTCATTGCCAAAAAAAGTCCTCCAAATGCTTCGCCCGTACAGTGGTTAGTTGTTAGTAGGGGCGAAGCATTTGGAAGATAAATTATCGGTCATTGCCAAAAAAAGTCCTCCAAATGCTTCGCCCGTACAGTGGTTAGTTGTTAGTAGGGGCGAAACATTTGGAAGATAAATTATCGGTCATTGCCAAAAATAGTTCTCCAAATGCTTCGCCCGTACAGTTGTTAGTTGTTATTAAGCTTTTGCTAATAAAGGTGCAGCAGCTAAGAGGGTTTGGGTGTAGGGATGTTGAGGATGAGCAAAAATTTGCTTAGTCTGTCCTAATTCAACTATTTTACCACCATTCATTACGGCAATGCGATCGCACAAAAACCGCGCTAACCACAAATCATGGGTAATGAACAAATAGGTTAAATCAAATTCTGTCTTTAGTTGTAACATCAAATCGAGAACTTGTGTTTGCACACTGGCATCTAACATACTCACTGGTTCATCACATATTACCAGTTTTGGCTTAGTAATTAAAGCCCTGGCTATAGCTACCCGTTGTTGTTGTCCTCCAGATAAATCGGCGGGATAACGGTGATAATAGAGTTCTGCTGGGGTTAAACCCACTTTTTCCAACATCCATAAAACCTGTTCTTTAGCTTTTACAACAATATCCATATTATGAATTAATAAAGGATCTGCTATACTTTGTCCTACCGTCATCGCTGGATTTAAACAAGCATGAGGATCTTGAAATATCATTTGGATTTGTCTCCGAGAAGAACGGATTTTTTGCCGAGATAAACTGGTTAATTCCTGGCCTAAAAATTCGACTGTTCCCGATGTCGGACTAATTAATTGTAAGATAGTTCTCGAAAGTGTACTTTTCCCACAACCAGACTCTCCCACTAATCCTAAAATTTCCCCAGCATACAATTCTAAATTAATCCCATCTACAGCTTTAACCGTTTGTCCTTCTCCTTTAAATATCCGTTCAATAAAATTCGGTTCTATGGTATAATGTTGCTTGAGTTCTGTAATTTTTAAAATGGGATTTGCCTTTTCTGTTCCCTGTTCTCTTTTCCCTGCGATGCACTGAGCTTGTCGAAGTGTTCCCTCTTCCTTTTGAATATGTAAAGCGGCTTTTAATAAAGATTGAGTATATTCATGTTGTGGATGAGCAAATACAGTTTCCGTTTTTCCCATTTCCACCATTTTACCCTGATACATTACCCCAATGCGATCGCAATATTCCCCCACCATTGCTAAATCATGGGAAATTAATAATAATCCCATATTTTCCTCTGCACACAATCGCGTTAGTTCTTGGAGAATCTGAGCAGAAACAGTCACATCTAAACTAGTCGTTGGTTCATCAGCCACAATTAACTTAGGACTTAAAAGTAAAGCTAAAGCAATAGCTACCCGTTGACGCATTCCCCCGCTAAACTCATGGGGGTACTGACTCCAACGACTAGCGGGAATTTTCACCTTTGCCAAAGTCGCTAAAGCCTTTTCCTTCGCTTGCTGTTTCGATAATTCCGGTAAATGGGCTTGTAGAGTTTCAATACAGTGATTCCCAATTGTCATCAATGGATCAAGGCGCGTCATGGGGTCTTGAAAAATCAAAGCTACCTCTTCACCTCGAAACTTTTGCATCTTAATTGGTGTTAAATCTAATACAGGTTTTCCTTGAAAATTTACTATTCCTTCAACGCGACTAGAGGCAGGCAATAAACGCATTATCGCTTTTCCAATAGTGGATTTACCACAACCGGACTCTCCCACCAATCCCATTCTTTCACCAGGCTTGAGAATAAAAGATACACCATCAATCGCCCAGCTTTCTACCTCTCCACTCCGTCGCGGATAAGCCACACGGAGATTTTCAACACTCAATAAAGCTTCACTCATAATTAATTATTTTATAACCTTTAATATTGTTGGGGATTCATCATAACTCGACCAGGATTAATCAATCTATAGATTATAGATAATGGGTATGATAGATAACCTCTAAAAAACGACTGTTAATTTACATATCTTTACAATTCGCCATCTGGGGAAGAGAGTGAGTTGGGTAAACACTTGATGGCGATGTTCCTGATTACAGCCATATAACAGCGATCTTAGTAGATAAATTATCTAAAGTGTCTATTACATTGTTTAAAGTTATGTAGCCTTTTGCTTACAAGCTATCAAGCCCTGGGGTAAACTATGCCTTGATTATGATTCTTTCACTCCAGAAGAACACCCGCAAGGAGCAGTTTTTTAAATGTCTCATACCGTTAAAATCTACGACACCTGCATTGGCTGTACACAATGCGTCCGCGCTTGCCCTACGGACGTGCTAGAAATGGTTCCTTGGGATGGCTGTAAAGCTGCTCAAGTGGCTGCTTCTCCCCGCACCGAAGACTGTGTAGGTTGTAAGCGTTGTGAAACTGCTTGCCCCACCGATTTCTTGAGTATTCGCGTTTATCTAGGCGCTGAAACAACTCGCAGCATGGGCTTGGCTTACTAAGAATTTCATTTCTAAATTCTTGGTACTTTAGTGCTGAGGAGTGAAAACGGGAGAAACATCAAGATTCTTCCCTCATTCCTCAGCATTTTTTGTCAGTTGGTAGGGGCGAAGCATTTGGAGAAGCATGTCTCGCAACTACCGATAATTTATCTTCCAAATGCTTCGCCCGTACAGTTGTCAGTTGTCAGTGACCAATGACCAATGACCAATGACCAATCACCAATGACCAATCACCAATTCCAGCAACTATACTTAAAATTTAATCATCCTGAAACCGGAGTGGTTTAAGCAATGTGTGGAATAGTTGGATATATAGGCACTCAGCCAGCGACAGATATTTTACTGGCTGGACTAGAAAAATTAGAATATAGAGGTTACGATTCAGCCGGAATTGCCACTATTTTGGCAGGTGACGTGCATTGTGTGCGAGCTAAAGGCAAATTACTCAACCTGCGTTCTAAACTGGAAAAAATCGAAAATCCTGCCCAAATAGGGATTGGTCACACGCGCTGGGCAACTCATGGTAAACCAGAAGAGTATAATGCCCATCCTCATTTAGATACAGCATTGCGGATAGCAGTGGTACAAAATGGAATAATTGAGAATTATCGAGAATTGCGGGAACACTTAAAAGCATTAGGACATGAATTCCGTTCAGAAACAGATACAGAAGTAATTCCCCATTTGATTGCTGAGTGTTTAAAACATTCTCCTGAAAATCCTCTTTCCCCTTCAGCATTTTTAGACGCTGTGCAGGAAGCTGTAAGTAAATTAGAGGGGGCTTATGCTATTGCGGCTATTTCTGCTGACTACCCCGATGAGTTGATTGTAGTTCGCCAACAAGCGCCTTTAGTCATTGGTTTTGGCCAAGGTGAGTTTTTCTGTGCTTCCGATACGCCGGCGATTGCCCCCTATACCCGCGCTGTATTGTCCCTAGAAAATGGCGAAATTGCTCGTTTGACTCCTTTAGGCGTGGAGGTCTATAACTTTGCTGGAAATCGCTTAAAAAAGCATCCCCGCACTTTGAACTGGAATCCCATTATGGTGGAAAAACAGGGATTCAAACATTTTATGCTCAAGGAAATCTATGAACAACCGGGAGTAGTGCGGGATTGTTTGGAGGCTTATTTCCCTGCTAGTTCGGAAACACCAGTAAATTTAGGTTTACCGGCAGATTTTTATGCAGATTTAGAACAAATTCAAATTGTCGCTTGTGGTACAAGTTGGCACGCTGCGTTGGTAGGTAAATACTTATTAGAACAATTGGCAGGAATTCCTACTCAGGTACAATATGCTTCGGAATTTCGGTATGCACCATCACCGCTAACGCCTCATACTTTGACTATTGGCGTAACTCAATCTGGAGAAACTGCTGATACTTTGGCAGCTTTGTCTATGGAAAAAGACCGCCGACAAGGGAAGGAAGCTAAGTATCAAGTACGACTTTTGGGGATTACTAATCGTCCAGAAAGTAGTTTAGGTAATATGGTGGCGAATATTATCAATACTCATGGGGGAATTGAAATTGGTGTGGCGGCAACGAAAACTTTTGTAGCACAATTAATGGCGTTTTATGCTTTGGCTTTAGATTTAGCTTATCGTCGTCAGGAAATTAGTGATTCGAGATTTGAGGAAATTATTACAGGTTTACGTCAGTTACCAGGGGAAATTGAAGCGATTTTAGAAACGCAAGAACGTTATATTGAACATTTAGTACATGATTTTTCAGAAACCAAAGATTTTATCTTTATTGGTAGGGGAATTAATTTTCCTATTGCGTTAGAAGGGGCTTTAAAATTAAAGGAAATTAGTTATATTCATGCGGAAGGATATCCAGCAGGGGAAATGAAACATGGACCAATTGCGTTGTTAGATGCGAAAGTTCCGGTAGTAGCGATCGCTGTTCCTGGTAGTGTATATGAAAAGGTAATTTCTAACGCTCAAGAAGCAAAAGCCAGAGATTCCCGGTTAATTGGGATAACTTCTGTTAAAGATGGGGAAGCGGCGGAGATTTTTAATGATTTAATTCCGGTTTCTGAAGTTGAGGAAATTCTGTCTCCAATTCTCACGGTTATTCCGTTGCAATTGTTAGCTTATCATATTGCGGCGCGGCGGGGTTTGGATGTAGATCAACCCAGGAATTTGGCGAAATCGGTAACAGTTGAATAAATTCTAAGTAGGTCGGCGTTAAAAATTACAGCACTTCCCGGTGTTATGAGGTACATATCTAGCGGGCAAGATGCCCGCACTACAAGAGTTATGAGGTACATATCTAGCGGGCAAGATGCCCGCACTACAAGAGTTATGAGGTACATATCTAGCGGGCAAGATGCCCGCACTACAAGAGTTTCATGATTCAACTTTGTACCTCATAAGAGCGGAAACCGCTGTATCGTTGTGGAAAGGCAAGAGGTAATACTTCGACTTCGCTCAGTAACCAGAGGCAAGAGGCAAGAGTGAAGAGGTTTTTGGAGATTTTACTTTTCTTTACACAATTTGGTTTTATTATGTTGACCTACTTAGCGCAATTTTACACAATAACAGGCTAAATTGTCTTTGGAGATGTCTAATGAATAAATTAGTGAAACAAGGATTAGTTTGGCTAGGTGCAGCTACGATTGCAGTTAGCTTAATAGCGTGTGATAGTTTGTTTGCTCCTCAAGGTGATCTAGTGGAACGGGTAAGTGATGGTGATACATTAATATTGAAAAGTGCTGATGGTAAAAAGTTTACGGTGCGGTTTGCTTGTATTGATGCTCCAGAAATAGCGCATTCTCAGACAGAAAAGAAGAGTAAAATTACTCAAGATGTCAATCAGTTTGTTTGGGGTATGAAAGCGAAAACACGGATAGAGGAACTGATTAAACAAACAAATAATCGTGTAAAGTTAAATATTACAGATAGCGATCGCTATGGGAGAAAAGTTGCTGAAGTTCGTTCAAAAGATGGTACGTTTTTACAGGAAGTCTTGTTAAAAGAAGGATTAGCTAAAGTATATCGTCCCTATTTAAGCAAATGTCCTAGTAGGGATATTATTCAACAAGCCGAAGCACAAGCGCAAAAACAAAGGATTGGTATTTGGAGTGATCGAAAATTTATTGATCCTTGGGATTATCGGAAAGCAAATAATTTACAGAATAGAATGAAGAGAACCACTGATCTAAAATACAGCGGTTTCCGCTCTTATGAGGTACAAAGTTGAATCATGAAACTCTTGTAGTGCGGGCATCTTGCCCGCTAAATAAGTACCTCATAACACCGGGAAGTGCTGTATTAAGCTGCTTTGTTCTGGGAATACAAATATTGTTGAAACTCGATAAATACTTCGCTGATATTAGCAACGCTTCCTAATTGTGTCACAGCATCTCTAACAGTATGATATTTCAACTCTAACAGTTGTGGTAATTTAGCCCGATCTAATTCTTCTACTCCATCTTTAATATATTGATCTAGAACAAAGTCGAGAAACTCCTGCTGTTTACCAATATATCGAGAGAAAATTAAGGATTTATGGGCTAAAACTCGTTCTTTGCGGCTAATAGGTGTGGAATCATAAGCAATATAAGCTAATACATCATATAAATCACTTTTTTCAGCATTAATTAACCGACTAATTTCTGTTAATTGTTCTGAATCATAACCCTTTTCTGATAAACCTGCTAATAGGGCTTTACGAGTATCTGGACGACTCCAAATAGTTCTTAATTCGGCTTCATTTTTGAATAATTCGGGAATTTCCCCAAAAAGACGTTCTATAAATTCTTCCGCGCTCATGGGTTTACCGTCTGGACTCCAAAAGCTGGTAGATATCTGATGTTGAATAATCCGCTCTTTCCCATCAGCTAATTTAATTTTAATGGTTTTAGGAGTGGAAATTTCTATATCTTCTTTTGGATCTTGATCTGTTTTTCTGTCTTGATCAAATGGAGATAATTCCCGTTCTTTTCTGTGGGTAACTATCACAGGTTCTTGGGGTTCTCCGTCCCATTCAGGATCATTAAAATGCTCGTAAGCTTTGACAAAATCATAAATAGTAAAATAGTCTTTTCCATCATATAAACGAGTCCCCCGACCGATAATTTGTTTAAATTCAATCATGGAATTGATAGGACGCATTAAGACAATATTCCGCACATTGCGAGCATCAACCCCGGTAGAAAGTTTTTGAGAAGTTGTTAAAATAGTGGGAATATTTTTTTCATTATCTTGAAAAGTTTTCAGGTGTTGTTCTCCTAATTTCCCATCATTGGCTGTTACCCGTACACAGTAATTAGGATTATTACTAATTTTCATTTGATTGATTAGATCTCGCACTGCTAGGGCGTGATCTTGGTTAGCACAAAATACCAAAGTTTTTTGATTTTGGTTGATTTCTGTCATGAATAATTGCACCCGGTAGCGTTCCCGTTCCTGAATTTCAATAATGCGGTTAAAGTCGCTTTCAATGTAGGTTTTTTCTGCATCTATTGCACCTTCGATGACATCATCATCAAGGCTATAGGTATATTCATCTAGGGTAGTTTCGATTTGTCTGACTTTGAAGGGAGTTAAAAACCCGTCGTTAATGCCGTCTTTGAGGGCGTAGATATAAACTGGATCACCAAAATAAGCGTAGGTATCGGCGTTGTGTTCGCGTTTGGGGGTGGCTGTGAGTCCCAGTTGTACAGCGGGTGAGAAGTATTCTAATATGCCTCGCCAGGTGCTTTCGTCTTTTGCTCCTCCTCGATGGCATTCGTCAATAATGATAAAATCAAAGAAGTTGGGGGGATAGTCGTTAAATTTGGGAGTGGGATTACCTTCTTGATCTTTTCCGGTCATGAAGGTTTGGAAAATGGTAAAGAAGACGCTGCCATTTTTGGGGACTCGTTTTTTCTTGCGAATCTCTTCAGGGTCTATGCGGACTAGGGCATCATCAGGAAAGGCGGAAAAGGAATTGTAGGCTTGATTGGCTAAAATGTTGCGATCTGCTAAAAACAGGATTCGCGGGCGGTGTGTGGGTTTTTGACTGAGATTCCAGCGACTTTGAAACAGTTTCCATGCCAGTTGGAAGGCGATAAAGGTTTTACCTGTTCCTGTGGCCATTGTTAATAAAATTCGGTTTTGTCCTTGAGCTATCGCCTCTAAAACATATTTGATAGCATTATGTTGATAATATCGAGCCTCCCACGTACCGCTTTTGTCTTCAAAGGGGATAGCTGCAAATAAATCACGCCATGTATTTTCTTCCCTTCGACTCCCTTCGACTTCGCTCAGGGCAAGTCGCTCAGGGAACTCATTAAAGGTGGCTTCCCATAGTTCATGGGGGGTGGGATATTGATTTATATAACTTTCTTTCCCGGTGTGCATATCTACTTGATAGATGCCAATACCATTGGTAGAGTAAGCAAAGCGAGTTTGTAATTTTTCGGCGTATTTTTTCGCCTGTCCTAAACCTTCGGTATCTGGTAAGTCGCGTTTTTTGGCTTCAATAACGGCGAGTTTTTCCCCACGATAAACTAATACATAATCGGCGATGTCTGCTTTTGCTCGTTTACTGTTGCCAATTAAACGACCAGGGGCGATGACTTCGCGGCGAATACGGCTATTTTCGATAACTCCCCAACCTGCGGCTGTGAGGGCAGGATCTATTAATTCGGCGCGGGTTTCGGCTTCGCTCAACCTAAAGGTTTCGGCTTCGTTCATTATTTTTTGTCTGAATCAGGATTTCCAGGATTTGAGGATTTTCAGGATTGATTTACTTGTTTTCTGTCAGAAATAAATACTATTTGATTATATCAATAAACATCCTGTACATTTTTTGTCTGAATCAGGATTTCCAGGATTTGAGGATTTTCAGGATTGATTTACTTGTTTTCTGTCAGAAATAAATACTATTTTATTATATCAATAAACAGCCAGGACATTTTTTGTCTGAATCAGGATTTCCAGGATTAGAGGATTTTCAGGATTGATTTAAGTAAGTCGGCCCAATAAAATCGATATATGTTTAGTTTTGTAAAAACCGTGAAACACCCTATTTATAAGGTATTCGTTAATTTATATTTCGTTACATAGATTGATTTTTTAACGCCGACCTACTTACTCGTTTTCTGTCGGTAATAAATACTATTTGATTATATCAATAAACATCCTGTAAATATTTTGTCTGAATCAGGATTTCCAGGATTAGAGGATTTTCAGGATTGATTTCCTCGTTTTCTGTCGGTAATAAATACTATTTGATTATATCAATAAACAGCCTGTACATTTTTTGTCTGAATCAGGATTTCCAGGATTTGAGGATTTTCAGGATTGATTTACTCGTTTTCTGTCAGAAATAAATACTATTTGATTATATCAATAAACATCCTGTACATCCTTAAATCCTGAGCATCCTGATTCAGACAAAATATTTTTATCATCTTCTCTATTTTTCCCCTTTATCTGCGGTGAGTTCTCCTGTAAATGCTTTTTGTAGAATGGATTGTTTCAGTTCTTTTAATGCGGCGATTTTTTGGCGGTAGATGCTTTCGAGGCGGTTGGATTGTGACTCTAACTGTTTTAAATCTTCTATACAGTCTCTTTGTGTCTGAATTGGTGGTAATTCATTTATGGCAAGTTCACGAATATCTTTCATATTTACGTGCTGAACTGTTGCCCCTGTAGATTTAGCCAAGAGTCGTTTCTGCATGAGTGGATGCAGTAATAAGAAAGCTAAATATTGAGAATCTACACTCTTTTTATTTGGTCGTATTAGTACAGTTCTTTGTCCTAAACAAACTTTGTATCCTTCAGGAATAACACCAACATTTCCTGCGGGTGCTTCTCTTGCCAAAATTAAATCTCCTGGTTCTGGTTTGGCTCGTCTTGTCCAAAGTTCATAAATTTCTTCTGAAACACGATTTACATTGTCAAAAATTAGATAACCTTTACCAATATTAGGAGTACGAATTGATGGAATTCCTGTTTCTTGAGTAGGAGCAGTTTTGTGTTCACAGTCAACAATTAGATCGGTAACAGATGAAAGTGTTTGTGTTAAATTACTGGAGACTATAGGCAGTAGTTTTGAATTTAGATAACTTTCAAATAATTCACGGGCATTAGAGAGGTTTTTTTCCGTGTTACGAATCGCTCTATCAATCCCCTCAAATGCCTCATCTGCGATCGCCACAATCCGCTTTTGTTCGGGAAGTGGGGGAATAGGAATTGGAAAATCTCTTAAATAGCCTAATCCTACAAACTTTTGAGTAGTGCCTTTTGCTTCTCTTTGCATTTTTGATCGAACGTACTCAGTCTCAAGATAATACTTGAGAAAATAGCTACTTTGCTTTTTTGATACTTTGATTAAAGCAACATTTTTTATAGCAAATTCAGGCTCTACCTCAACAACAATTGGATTGCCGATAGTCCCAATCATTGCAAGGAGAATATCACCTTTATGTACAGCACTTCTCTCATTTATTTTTTTATAATCTACTTCTGAAATGTATTTGATGTTCTCAAAATTTAAACCGTTGCTTTTTAGGTTTTTCGAGGTTATCAGTGCATAACCTTCTGGCAGATATTTTGGTGAATCATGTGTTCCATCTCGTACATCATAAACCTCACCAAGTTTCTTAATTTCCCACCCCACTGGCAACTGTCTATTATCAACCATCAATTCCATCTCTCCACTACTCATCATTACTACCCTCCTGCCATAATCTTAACCGTTCAGCAATCTCTTCAGGACTAGGCAACTGCTCACGATAAGCATCAGGCAACTGCGGTACAATCGTATAAGTCGCCACCCCAATCGGACGGGATGCCGTTCGCAAAGCATATTCCACCACCGTTTTATTTTTATAACGACAAATAATCATTCCTATCGGCGGATTTTCACCCTCCATCTTTTCTTGACAATCCAAAGCCTCCAGATAAAATTCCATTTTGCCCTTATGTTCCGGCTTAAAATCACCTATTTTCAACTCAATTGCCACCAAACAGCGTAACCGACGATGAAATAATAGTAGATCAATAAAGTATTCCTGACCACCCACCTCCAGCCGATATTGATTACCAATAAACGCAAACGCACCCCCCAACTCAGACAGAAACCCCCGTAAATTCTGCACCAAAGACTGCTCTAAATCCCGTTCTGAATGTTGTTCCGCCAAATCCAGAAAATCAAAGGTATAGTTATCTTTAACCGCCAGCACCGCCTGTGCCTTGATATCATCGGTTACAGTGGCATCAAAATTGGTTTGATTCAGTAAATATTTCTCATAACTCTTATTATCTACTTGATGCTGAAGTACCGCTTTTGTCCAGCCATAACGAGCCGTAGCCCGGAGATAAAATTCCCGCTCCAAATCATCTTTACAGCGACTAAAAATAATCAGATTTTTCGTCCAACTAATTTCTCTAACCAATGGTTGGAGATTTGGCTTATCCACATATTCACCGTAAAACTGGCGCATAAACCATAAATTTGCCGCCGAAAACCCATTCCGTCCTGGAAACTCACCTTGTAAATCTCGCGCTAGAGTTTCCACCACAGATTTACCCCAGCCCAGGGTTTGCTGCTTGTGATGAATTAACTCGCCAATTTCCCAATATAGCCGCACTAATTCCCGATTTACACTGCGTAAAGCTGCCAATTGGCGATCGCGGATTCGCCGTTTAATCTCATAGCAGAAATTAGCATAATCCTGAGAACTTATCTCACTCACAGCATCCCCCCAATCAGAGCGAATATATTTCTAATCTTGTTCATAAGCAGCAATAAAATCATCCCGTGATATACCAGATTGAGTACAGATACTTCTGAGAGTAGAACCTTTAATAAGTTTATGATTTGGTAAAGTTAAAGGAGTATTTGTGCCATCAGAATTTTGTCTAATCATAGAAATATGCTCTTTCTCTCGTACTATTGAAAATCCAAAACTTTCAAGCACCTTAATCACTTTTGCTTTAGGAGCATCAACCGGAAACCTTGTCATTATACCGTTGCCTCTGCCACAAAAGCCTCTAGTATTGAAGATTCAGATTCAAGCACCGATTCTCCAAAAGTTTCAATATGAAATAAAATAGCCGAACGCACATCATTTAAAGCCTCTTCATAAGTATCACCCTCACCCACTACAACCCCCTGAATACCTAAAGGATAAGCAACATAACCATCAGGGTGTTTTTCGACAATGATTTTGATATTTTTCATAGTACCTTAGAACAAAAAAAAGACACCAAAAATAAGCCTAACACAGTCCATCAACTGTTAACTGTCAACTGTAAAATACTTGCCAAAATCTCCGCACTTTCCCCATCCAAAACTGCAATTTCATCCAAAATATCCTGGGGTTCTCGTAAAGCTACTTCCTCAGCCTTATGCGGATTTTTCACCGACAGATCAAAACTCTCCTGATCAATATCCGTAACATCCACCAACCAAGACTTTTCCGATTCCGAAAAAGTGGATTGTAACTCCACAAACTCCTGTAAATCATCATCATTCAGGGAATTAGTTTTCCCCATATTCCGCCCCGGATCTAATTGATAATACCAAATTTTCCGAGTTGCCATTTGTTCATTTATAGACTTCCCTTGATTAAAAATCGGTGTTGTCTGAATCGCGTCTACAGGTTCTCCCTTTTCAAAGAATAAAACAACAGTTTTCACCCCCGCCCCGACAAAAGTCCCCCCAGGACAATCTAAAATAGAATGTAAATTACAACTACTCAAAAGCTCTTGACGCAAAGCCCGCGAAGCATTATCAGAATTAGAAAGAAAGGTATTTTTAATAACTACCGCCGCCCTACCGCCAACCTTCAACATTTTGATAAAATGCTGCAAAAATAAAAACGCCGTTTCCCCAGTTTTAATATTAAAATTATTCTGTACTTCCTTCCGTTCCTTCCCTCCAAATGGCGGATTTGCTAAAATCACATCAAAACGATCTTTATCTTGAACATCACTAAGATTTTCCGTCAAAGTATTAGTATGAATAATATTCGGCGCATCAATGCCATGTAAAATCAAATTCATTATCGCAATGACATAAGCCAAACTCTTCTTTTCCTTACCCGTAAAAGTATTTTTCTGGAGTATTTCCAGTTGTTTAGTAGTTAATTTACCCTGTCTTAAATAGTCGTAACTTTCACATAAAAAACCCGCAGAACCACAAGCACCATCATAAATTTTTTCCCCAATTTTCGGCTTAACAACCTGAATCATTGCCCGAATTAAAGGACGTGGTGTATAATATTCCCCACCATTACGCCCCGCATTTCCCATATTCTTGATTTTCGCTTCATAGAGATGGGATAACTCATGTTTTTCCTGTTGGGATCTAAATCTTAATTCATCAATATATTCCAAAGCATCCCGCAAACTATAACCACTTTGAAACCTATTTTTAATTTCGCTAAAAATCTCACCAATCTTATATTCTATCGTATCTGGACTAGTAGCCCGTTCCTTAAAACCCTGTAAATATGGAAATAACTTGCGGTTGACATAATCAATCAAATCATCACCAGTCAGCGCATGATTTTGATCTAATTTCCCATTTTGATCTTTAGGTGCAGCCCAAACAGACCAACGATGGGTTTTATCAATGATAAACTGATATGATTCCCCCGTTAACTCCGCTTTTTCTGCCTTTTCCTGCTCCAAATCATCCAAATACTTCAAAAACAGCAGCCAAGAAGTTTGCTCAGTGTAATCTAATTCTGTAGTACAACCTGCCTCTTTCCAGAGAACATCATCAATATTTTTAAAAGTTTGCTCAAACATTTAGCTTTATTCTAGAACTTCTATTATTAATAACCTGACTAAAATTCTACACCTACAAGGTTAAATAAAAATCTTAACCTTTGCGCCTTTGCTCCTTTGTACCTCTGCGCGTTCGCGCAGCGTGCCGTAGGCATAACATAATTCATGCAGCCATAAATTGTTGTATAGTTAATTTATAATCATCGATTTGACTTGAAAAACAGCCACCACGACAGATAAAGTCCAAAATCGGGATGACTGGATTCGAACCAGCGGCCCCTTCGTCCCGAACGAAGTGCGCTACCAAGCTGCGCCACATCCCGCCACAAAAATGGCAATTTAACTCTAGAATATCACAATCAGCAGAAAATAACAAACTTTCTCTTTTCCACAAAGGTCTTTGCTTGCTACCATAAGATTTGTATAACTAAAATGGTAAAAGTAGACTGTGACTGTAAAACCAGACTGGTTGCGAGTAAAAGCGCCTCAATGGGAGCGTGTTGGTAACGTTAAAGAAATTTTGCGGGATTTAGCCCTGAATACCGTTTGCGAAGAGGCTTCCTGTCCCAATATTGGGGAATGCTTCAACGCGGGTACTGCCACATTTTTAATTATGGGTCCAGCTTGCACCAGGGCTTGTCCTTACTGTGATATTGATTTTGAAAAGAAACCCCAAGCATTAGATCCCACCGAACCGACACGACTAGCGGAAGCAGTGCGGCGAATGCAGCTTAATCACGTCGTGATTACTTCCGTTAACCGAGATGATTTACCTGATGGTGGTGCATCTCAATTTGTCCACTGTATTAATGCTATTCATGAAGTTTCGCCTCATACAACAATAGAAGTATTAATTCCCGACTTATGCGGTAATTGGCAAGCTTTAGAAATCATTCTCCAAGCTAAACCAGAAGTAATTAACCACAACACAGAAACCATCTCCCGCTTATACCGCCGTGTGCGTCCCCAAGGAAATTATGAGCGGACAATGGAATTATTACAGCGCTCGCGCCAAATTTCTCCCAGCACTTACACCAAATCTGGTATTATGGTCGGCTTGGGTGAAACAGATGCAGAAATTCGCCAAGTCATGGAAGACCTACGAAGAGTAGATTGTGATATTTTGACAATTGGGCAATATCTCCAACCCAGTCAAAAACACTTACAAGTATCTGATTTTATCACACCTGAGCAATTTGCCGCCTGGCAAACTTTTGGGGAAGAACTAGGATTTTTACAAGTTGTTTCTTCACCCTTGACAAGAAGCTCCTATCATGCAGAGCAAGTCAGAGAATTAATGAAACGTTATCCCAGATAGTCAGTGGTCAGTTGTTCTACCCCAATCACCAATCACCAATTACCAATTACCAATGACCAATCACCAATCACCAAATTCAAAATCTGTCGTTATTCTTGGTGCGGGGGCTTGGGGTGCAGCCTTGGCTAAATTAGCAGCAATTAATGGACATCAGGTGCATTTATGGTCACGTTCTGACTCGCAACCTCTAGAAAAAGTATTAGAAAATAAAAATGCTCAAATAGTCTTGTCGGCTATTTCTATGAAAGGGGTCAGAGATGTGGCCTCTATGGTGCAATCTTGCCCCCTGTCTCCACAGACAATCTTTGTGACTGCAACTAAGGGACTAGAACCACAAACTACATACACACCTTCGCAAATTTGGCAAGCAGCTTTTCCTAATTCTCCTGTTGTGGTCTTATCGGGTCCGAATTTATCCCAGGAAATTGCCCAGGAATTACCAGCAGCAACGGTAGTAGCGAGTAAAAATACCAAAGCTGCCCAAACAGTCCAATTGGTATTTTCCTCCAGTCGCTTTCGTGTCTATACTAACCCTGACCCTGTGGGCGTAGAATTAGGAGGAACACTGAAAAATGTGATAGCGATCGCCGCTGGTGTATGTGATGGGTTACACTTAGGCACAAATGCCAAAGCTGCCCTAGTCACCCGTGGGTTAACCGAAATGGTACGAATCGGTAATACTTTAGGTGCGAAAACGGAAACATTTTATGGTTTATCTGGTCTAGGGGACTTATTAGCAACCTGCAACAGCCATTTAAGCCGTAATTATCAAGTTGGTTATCAATTAGCCAATGGACAAACGCTGCCTGGAGTTCTGGCAAATCTTCCAGGTACAGCCGAAGGTGTGAACACTTGTCGGGTATTAATGGAAATTGCCCAACAACGAGGTATTGCTATTCCCATTACTGAACAAGTTTATCAACTACTTGAAGGAGCAGTTACACCCAGACAAGCGTTAGATAAACTGATGATCCGAGATATCAAACCTGAATTTGATAATTTTCCCACAGAACAAATCTGGTAAATAAGGGAGAAATGCTGACAGGATAAGGTGTCCAATTAAAATTAAATGACTACCGCAAAATCCCTAGAAAAAATTTGTCAAATTGTCAGGAAATTACTTTTTGAGTGATGTAAATATGACTATGTAGTTTATAAACATCATCATAATTAGAAGTGAGTTTATAATCAGTTAAAAAAATAACCGTTAATATTCCTAAACATGGTATTATTGACCAGTTAAATCATAATTGAAAATCTGGCTAAAGATTTCCATAGCTATTTGTTTAATCACACGGATATTAGCAACAAACGACTCATTGAAAATTAGTACAAAGTTTTGCAAAGAATTGTACATCGAAACCCAAATCGTGTTATTTGATGACGAGTTACGGAATAGCAACAGTTGATTAGATAACCGTAATTTTAGCTAACCATAATCTATTGTTACCTGGAGTAATTTGAGACATCATGCCAGCAACATCCTTTTATAAAAATGCCGCCCACGACGGGCAAAATCCTAGTCCACCTTTGGATATTGAAATCAATAATGATGATGATTTGCCAGATTTAGACATGGCTACGATTGAATCTGATTTAGCTTTAGCCGCGCAAAGTACCAGACGCAGTACCGACTTAGTGCGTCTCTATCTGCAAGAAATTGGCCGAGTCCGGTTATTGGGACGAGATGAGGAAGTTGCTGAAGCCCAAAAAGTACAGCGATACTTACGAATGCGATTAATGCTTAGTGCTGCTGCTGCTGAAGGAGATGCTGTAATTATCCCCTATTCGCGGTTAATAGAGGTACAGGAGCGGTTGAAAGCGGAATTAGGACACCGCCCTTCTTTAGAACGGTGGGCGACTACTGCGGGCATAAGTTTACCTGATCTTAAACCTACCCTAGCCAATGGCAAAAGACGCTGGGCCGAAATTGCTAATTTAACAGTAGAAGAACTAGAACAAGTTCAAACTCAAGGACTGCAAGCCAAATCCCACATGATTAAGGCGAATTTGCGTTTAGTGGTATCTGTCGCTAAAAAGTATCAAAATCGGGGTTTGGAATTGTTGGATTTGGTTCAAGAAGGGACTTTAGGTTTAGAACGAGCCGTGGAGAAATTTGACCCCACGAAGGGCTATCGTTTTAGTACCTATGCTTACTGGTGGATTCGTCAAGGTATTACCAGGGCGATCGCTACTTCTAGCCGGACTATTCGCCTGCCTGTTCATATTACCGAAAAGCTCAACAAAATTAAAAAGGCGCAACGGAAAATTGCCCAAGAAAAAGGTCGTACCCCGACTTTAGAAGACCTGGGAATTGAGTTAGATATGACACCTGCCCAAGTGCGGGAAGTATTATTGAGAGTTCCTCGTTCTGTGTCTTTAGAAACCAAGGTAGGGAAGGATAAAGATACTGAATTAGGAGAATTGTTAGAGACTGATACGATTACTCCAGAGGAGATGTTAATGCGGGAATCTTTACATAAAGATTTGCATAGTCTTCTAGATGATTTAACTGGTCGGGAACGTGATGTAATTTCAATGCGCTTTGGCTTATCCGATGGTCATGCTTACTCTTTAGCAGAAATTGGCCGCGCCCTTGATTTATCACGGGAAAGAGTCAGACAAATTGAATCCAAGGCTTTGCAAAAACTCCGCCAACCCAAGCGCCGTAACCTAGTCCGCGACTATCTAGAGTCATTAAGTTAGGAGGCAGAAGGCAGGGGGCAGGAGGCAGGAGGCAATAGAAAGATATTTTCTACTGACAACTGACAATCAGCAAATATTCTCAATAGGCAATGATTGTTGCAAATCAACCCCAACATTTGTTATATTCTCAATTAATGAGCTTTGTTGAGAAAATTTAGTATGACTGTCTACACAACTGGTTCACTCAAGGCGGAATTAAACGACCGTGGCTGGCGTTTAACTCCACAACGCGAAACAATTCTGCATATTTTTCAAGAACTCCCCCAAGGTGAGCATTTAAGCGCAGAGGATTTATATCATCGCTTAGAAGCTGACAGTGAAGGAATTAGTTTATCAACTATCTATCGCACTTTAAAGTTGATGGCGAGAATGGGGATTTTGCGGGAGTTGGAATTAGGTGAAGGGCATAAACATTATGAAATTAACCAGCCTTATCCCCATCACCATCATCACTTAATTTGTGTCCGCTGTAATTCGACTATTGAGTTTAAAAATGACTCAATTTTAAAGATTGGCGGAAAAACAGCCCAAAAAGAAGGTTTCCATTTATTAGATTGTCAAATGACAATTCATGCTGTATGTCCTAAGTGCCAAAGGGCATTAATGCCTATTTAGATAACTAGGAACTTGGTATTATAGGGTTCCTTTTAGGAACTACGGTCAGAAACGGTAAGTTCTACCGAGATTGCCTGTGGAGCGGAAAAACCTCTTAGAAGCCATTCTAAGACCGTGATGAAGCAGGAAGTAAACACTAAGGTTATCGCTGTCCAGATGTGTCTAGACTTTGGTAATTTTGGGTAAGTTTTATAGAACGGATAGACATCTGCAATTTTGGAAGATGAATCAAGTAGTGCGGGAATCTAACTGCATTGAAAAAGCGGGATTAAAAACTTCCGCTTTTAACATCTTTAAGGCTGATACCATAAAATTCTTGAGCGCGACTAATTGCTTTTTTGGTATCAGATGCCATCATGCCGTTGATTTGACCTTTATAGAAACCTTTTTCATGTAGTCGTCTTTGAATTTCTAAAGTGGTAAAATCACTTTTGGCAGAATTTTTAACTAAACTATATAACTTAGAACGGGTGGTTTGTCCAGCCATACCACTAGCTTCTAGTTTGTGCTGTTTTTGAAAGCGATTTACAGCATCAACTGTGTTAGAACCATAGTAACCATTGGGCTGATTTTTTAAGAATCCGGCTATGATTAATTGTTCTTGGAGAATTCTGACGGCTTCACCGCGATCGCCTAAACTAAGTGTATCTTGATTATCTGATTTTTGGGAAGTAGTTATGTCATTTTCATCAGTCACCGCTGGTAATTTCGCTAATGTGGATTTACCAACAATGCCATCAACTGTGAGGTTATAAGCTTTTTGGAATCGTTTGACAGATTCTTGAGTAATTGGCCCAAAAATCCCTGTGGAATTGCCATAATAGAAACCAGCGATTTTCAAGCGTTCTTGTAAAACTTTGACATCGGTACCTTCATCACCTTTAACAAAGAAATTGGGGTTTTTGCGTTTGTTGCTCACAGAAATGATATTATGTGGCGTAGTGCGGGTTGTAGGGGCTGTACTGATAAATTGTTTGTTGCTTATTTCAACCTGAGATGTCGAATTTTGTGCTAGATTTTTCACAACATCACCGTTATTTTCGGTTTCAACCTGAGATGTCGAATTTTGTGCTAGATTGCTGACAGAATTGCTGTTATTTTCGGTTTCGAGTGCGAAAACACTACTAACACTATTAAGAATAGATAAAGTAAGAACCAGAGGAATCATGTATTTCCACGCATTGCTGGAAAAGAGTTGCCAATTTGGTGCTGCTGCTTTTTTGAATAAAGAACTGAGAGATATTAACTCAGTGGGTTCTATGTCTTCATTGGCAAAGGCTAAATGTAAATACGCAAGGTTTTCCATGTTCGTTTCCTAAATTAAATTATTTTTCTTCGATAGTTGCTTCCGCCTGATGGACTAAATTGCGGAGATTTTCTAAAGTTTGTATACTTACATCCTGCCATAACCCGCGCTGATTTGCTTCTAGTAGTCTTTCCGCAATATCGCGCAATGCCCAAGGATTTTTATCTTGGATAAATTCACAAACGGCAGCATCTTCTAAATATGCTTCAACAACACCTTGATACATATAATCTTCGACACATTGGGCGGTAGCATCGTAAGCGAAGAGAAAATCTACGGTTGCAGCCATTTCAAATGCACCTTTATAACCATGACGCATAACTCCAGCTATCCATTTAGGATTAACCACGCGAGAACGATAAACCCTGGCAATTTCTGAACTAAGTTGACGGACTTTGGGCTGGGATGTGTTGGAATTATCACCAAAATAAGTTTCAGGATTTTTACCTTGAAGAGAACGCACCGCTGCGGTTAAACCACCCTGAAATTGATAATAATCGTCGGAATCGAGTAAATCATGTTCTCGATTGTCTTGATTATGCAGGACAATTTGCATTTGCTTCAAGCGTTGTTCAAAAGCTTCCACATTATTGCTCCCTGTTTCCTGACTAGAGGAGTAGGCGTAAGCACTCCAATTTGTGTAAGCTTGGGCTAAGTCCTGATCATTTTCCCAGTTTTGGGAGGCCATTAGTCCTTGGAGTCCTGCACCATAAGCCCCTGGTTTTGAACCAAAAACGCGATATTGCGATCGCTCGGCTGCTACTTCTAAAGATAAACCTTCTTGAGTCCATTGTTCAGTTTCTTTGCGAACTGTATCTGCTAGAGGATTTTGATCTGCTGGTTCATCTAAAGCCGAAACCGCTTTCACAGCTTGATCAAATAAGGTGATTAAATTAGGAAAAGCATCCCGGAAAAAGCCAGAAATTCTCAGGGTGACATCCACACGGGGACGACCGACAATTGATAAAGGCAAAATCTCAAAATCTACTACTCGTCGCGCTGCACCATCCCAAACAGGTTGAACACCAAGTAAAGCTAAAGCTTCGGCTATATCATCACCACCAGTCCGCATGGTAGCTGTCCCCCACAGGGATAAACCCAGGGTTTTGGGATATTCTCCATGTTCTTGGGTGTAGGTTTCAATCAGGGTTTCAGCGGCTTTTCTGCCAATATCCCAGGCGGTTTCTGTGGGTATGGCGCGAATATCAACGGCGTAAAAGTTTTTACCTGTGGGCAGGACTTCGGGGCGGCCGCGGGTGGGTGCGCCAGAAGCACCGCTCTTGACGTATTTGCCATCAAGTCCCCGTAATAGGTTGGTGGTTTCTTCGCTGGTTTTTCGCAGGGCTGGGAGGAGTTTGTCGCTTATCCAATTTTGGGTTTCTGTTCCCTCGATTATTTGTTCTACTAAGTGGGCTGCTTCTATTTCTAGGAGTTCGATGACATCGCCGATGATATGACAGGATTTAAGTTTCGCGCAAAGGCGCAAAGGAGCAAAGTGGGTTATCGGTGGGGTGAAGGGGGTTGAGAAGTTGTCTGTGAGGGGGTCTATGTCTATTTGCCATTGTTTGGCGATCGCTCTGGTAATGCCGATATAATGGCGGTTGGGGATGCGGGCGATCGCTACTATTAAGTCTCGCAGTTGTGTTCCTTGGGGACATTGGCCGAATATGTGTAGGCCGTCACGGATTTGGGCTTCTTTGAGTTCGCACAAGTAACCGTCTAGGGAATTTAAGATGAGGGTTTCAAAGTTGGTGATGTCTTTGGGGTTGGTAATTCCTAAGTCTTTATATAGGTTTTCTTTGATGACTAATTCTTGAATACGATCTCGTATTGTTGGTAAACGGGAAGGATCTAAACTTTCGGCTTCGTAATATTCATCAATTAGGTTTTCTACTTGTTGCAATGGTCCATATAATTGGGCGCGGGTCATTGGTGGGGTTAAATGATCAATTATTACGGCTTGGGCGCGTCTTTTTGCCTGTGAACCTTCTCCTGGATCATTAACAATAAATGGATATAAATGCGGCATTGGTCCCAAGGCAATTTCTGGATAACAAGTATTAGATAAAGCGACACTTTTTCCTGGTAGCCATTCTAAGTTGCCATGTTTGCCAACATGAACTATGGCATCAGCATGAAAAGATTCTCGTACCCAATAATAAAAGGCTAAATAATTATGTGTTGGTTCTAAATCTGGCGCATGATAATTTAAACTAGGGTCGAGATCATAACCTCTTGATGGTTGAATGCCTACGAAAACGTTACCAAATTGAATTCCAGAAATGGGAAATGGTGATTGGTGATTGGTGATTGGTGATTGGGAACAATATTCTCCCCAACGTTCGATAATTTGTTTTTGAATGTTTATAGGTAGGGTAGAAAAATATTTTTCATATTCTGCTGTTGACAAACTTTGGTTGATTGGTTTCCAGTCTTTTCCTTCTGGATCATTGGTAACGCTAGATGTGAGAATTTGAATTAATTCGTCTCCCGTTTCGGGAATACTTCGACTTCGCTCAGTACCAGTAGTTCCCAGTTCATAACCAGCTAATTTTAAAGCCTTGAGAATTTCTACACAACTAGCAGGAGTGTCCAATCCTACGCCATTGGCAAGGCGGCCGTTGGTGTTGGGGTAATTTGCTAAAATTAGAGCTATGCGGCGTTCTTGGGGCTGTTTTACCCGCAATCGTACCCAGTTTGCAGCCAGTTGGGCGACAAATTCAATGCGATCGCTCACAGGTTCATAAATTACGACATCGGTTTCTAGTTTATGATTCCGAGTTTGCAAAGTTTTGAAAGACACAGCCCGGCTAATAATTCGCCCGTCTACTTCTGGTAATGCCACATTTATCGCCATATCACGGGGTGTTAAACCTTGCGATTGTGATTCCCATTGTTCAACAGAACTAGCGGAAAGAATTACTTGTAAAACAGGTACATTTAATTTTTCCCAAAGTTCAGTTTGTGGTGTTTCTGTTTCTAAACTTGCTAGGGAAAAACTAGTAGTATTCATCAACAAGCTAACATGATTATTATTTTCTTCTGCAAACAATTCACATAACTTATCGCTGACACCAGGTTCACGTAATGAAGAAACAAAAACAGGTACAGGTTGTAAATTTTTCTCTATTAAAGCATTACATAAAGCATCAATAACTTTGGTATTTCCTGCTAAATAATGAGCGCGATAAAACAAAATCCCAACTTTAGGCTGATTCTTTCTTTCTTCTTCTTTCTTCTCCTGACTCCTCTCATACAATCCCACACGGGCAACAGATTGGGGTGCTGGTGGATTAAATGCTGTTGATAGGACTGTATCCGTGATAAATTGCAAAGCGTTGAGGAAATTTTCTATGCCACCTTCTTGAAAGTATTGCCAAATTTTCTGAACAATTTTTTCAGAAACTGTAGATTTGGAAATAAGATCAGGATCAAATCCGTCATCCCCTGGCATCACAATCAAAGTTGTGCCATTACGTTGTACAATTTCCTGGACTACTTCTAAACCATAAGCCCAGTAGGAACTTCCTCCTATGAGACGAAGCACAATTATTTGGGCAGATTCTAAAACTTGCTCACCATAAGCATCTATACTTATTTGTTGCTGTAGTTGTAATAAGTTGGCTACTCGAAGTTCAGGGAATTCTCTAGGTAATTTAGGAACTACAGCCGCTAGGGTTTGAATGTCAGTATCGGCTGCTGTAATCAACACGAAAGGGGCAGGAGTTTGTTCGAGGAAAAATAAACCTTCCGACTGATTTAATCCGCCTGGTGTGGCGCTGATTCTGTGCATAGTTGGTAATTAATAATGGAAATTTTGAATTTAAAACTTTGGCTTTTTTACGTTAGCATTAAATGAGGCAATAAATAAATTCATTGTCAGGTCACAGATGCTATAATTGCATTATTCTGTGAAGAATTAGGAATTAAACCGCCGTTTTAATGGAGGATTTTATGCAAGTTAAAATTGAGTTACCTGATGAGTTGGGAAAACAACTTTTGGAAATGCCTGATATGCAGCTATTAGTACAGAAAGCTGTGGAAAACATATTATTAGAAGAGCAAAGCAGACGAGCCACCCATGATTTATTAGTTGAACAGAGAGAATTGTTACACCAAACTAGCAATGATGAAATTTTGCCAATTACGCGATCGCTAGTTGGTATATTGAAAGGTTATCATGTTGATGTAGCAGACTATAAAAAACATTTAGAGGAGAAGTATCTTTGAAAATTGTATTTGATACCAATATTGTTCTTGATATTTTGCTAGAGCGTGAGCCTTTCGTTAGCTTCTCTATTAATTTATTTAATGCTGTTGAGCAGCAAATTATTCAAGGTTATCTTTGTGCGACAACGATAACTACGATTGATTATTTGTTAACTAAATCAATAGGAAAGCAGTCAGCCAAGGTTTCTATTAATCAATTGCTTAATTTATTTGCGATTGCAGAGGTTAATGATGTGATATTGAAAGCGGCGATAAATTCAGATTTTTCTGATTTTGAGGATGCTGTTTTATATCATTCAGGCATTTATGCGGGTGTTGATGGTTTTGTAACTCGAAATAGCAAGGATTTTAAAACTGCTAGTTTGCCTATTTATAGTCCAACTGAATTACTAAGCATTATTCAAGAAATAAAGCATGACTGACAGTATTTTATTACAACTTTTAGACAATATCAAACATGACTAATTTACCAAAAGGATTAATCGTTTCCTGTCAAGCGCCTGTAAACTCCCCATTACATGATCCTTATATCATTGCCGCAATGGCACAAGCAGCAGTTAATAATGGGGCTGTAGCCGTGAGAATTGACACTCCCAGTCATATTCAAGCTGTGCGGGAAAAAGTCCAAGTGCCGATTATTGGCCTGTGGAAACAAATAATCACAGGTTGTGATGTTTATATTACACCACAGTTTCATCATGCTGTGGCCGTAGCTGAAGCAGGTGCAGATATTATTGCTATAGATGCTACTACGAGAAATCGTCCCGGTGATGAAAAGTTAGCAGATATTATTACTCTGATTCATCAGCAATTAAATCAGCCAGTTATGGCAGATGTAGATACCTATGAAGCTGCACAATTAGCTGTAAATGCAGGTGCAGATATTGTGGGAACTACTCTATTTGGCTATACTGCCCAAACTAAAAATTTCTCTCCTCCTGGTTGGGAATTACTCACCCAAATCATCGAAAATCTCAATACTTTTGTGATTTGTGAAGGTGGTGTTTCTTCCCCAGAAATGGCTAAGAAAGCTTTAGATTTGGGGGCTAATGCTGTGGTTGTGGGTGGGGCAATTACCGGAATTGATTTGTTAGTTAAAGCTTATATTTCTACATTAGAAAATTAAACTTACAGCACTTCCCGGTGTTATGAGGTACATATCTAGCGGGCAAGACTTGTACTGAGCTTGCGATGCCCTGAGCCTGTCGAAGGGTCGAAGTATGCCCGCACTACAAGAGTTTCATGATTCAACTTTGTACCTCATAAGAGCGGAAACTGCTGTATCTGTAAGAGTTTAGCAATGTTCATTGGTGTCAATTTAAGCTCAAATCTTTACCATATCTCGTTCCTAGACTCTGACTAGGAATGCAGTTGATGAGGCTCTGCCTCTAATCTTATTGAAGGCAGAGCCTTCTAGCCCACATTCCCAGCCAGAGACTGGGAACGAGATAATACTTTATTAGTCCGTTTTAACGGACTTTAGCTATGAGACAGGGAATAAATTCCCTGGCGTGTCTGGTTTCATCTCTATTTCATCTAAGGTTGGCATCCTTAGAGATGAACAGTATTTGGTTATTAATGATGGTTACTTGCTCCCCAGAACTAACCCTGAAAACTAGCTTACCAGCATCACCGCTATTTACCACGGTGACAGAAGCATTAGGTAAAGTTCCCATTGTCCGATTAAATCGAATTCACCCCACTTGTGAAGATCATCATTTATATCTCAAATTGGAATCTTGTAATCCCGGTGGCAGTATTAAGGAAAAAAATGCGGCTTATCTGGTGAATGAAGCCGAAAAACAAGGTTTATTGCGAACAGGTGGAACAATTGTTGAATCTAGTTCTGGCAACTTTGGGATTGGGTTAGCAATTGTAGGCGCAACTAAGGGATACAGGGTGATGATTGTGATTGATGCCAAAACCCCTGTAACAATGCGAAGAATGCTTACTGCTTATGGTGCAGAATTGGTAGAAGTGCCTTTGAGTGAGGCTGATAGTCAGGGTTCAATGCAGGTAGCAAGAATGGCAAAAGCCCAGGAATTAGCCGCAAATATTGCTGGTGCTTGGTATCCTTGTCAACATAAAAATCCTAGCAATACTGATGCCCATGAACTGTGGACAGCGCGGGAAATTGAAGCTGCTTTTGGCGGTGCGCCGGATGCTATAGTGATTGGAGTCAGTACAGCCGGACAGTTAGGCGGTATCAGTCGCTATTTTAAACGGTATTATCCCCAAACAAGAATTATCGGTGTAGATGTGGCAGGATCGGCAATTTTTGGGACTCCCAGACACCCCTATAAGATGACTGGACTGGGTTTATCTTTCGTTCCCCCCAATTTTGAACCGCAAATGTTAGACGCGGCTTATAGCGTGGATGATGGTTTGGCGTTTTCTGTTTGTCATGGTTTGGCTAAACAGGAAGGTATGCTTTTAGGTGCTTCCACTGGTGCAATTGTGGCTGCTGCTTTAGCTGATACTCAAAGATTTACTACACCTCAAACTATGTTACTACTTAACCCTGACCGGGGCGATAGGTATTTAGAAACAGTTTACAATGCCGATTGGTTAACAGCACAAAATATCAACATCCTTCAACATTCCCATCTCACCGCAGCAATTACTAATCTTCTACCTGTACCATTGGATATTGTCGGTAGGAGTCAAGAGTGATCAAGATAATTTTCTCACGCAAAGGCGCAAAGGCGCAAAGGGTAAGAGTTTAAAAGTTAGATTTTTGCGCTTTTTGCACACATAGCTTCGTGATGATATGAAATTACAAGAATCTCAATCTAAATCAGTTAGTTTAGGGACGTTATGGCGGGAATTTTTGCCTTTATCCCTCAGTGATGTAACTATGGCCTGTGGTGATCCGATGATGACTACTACCTTAGCTTATCTTCCTGATGCTCAAAATAACTTAGCGGCTGTAGGTATTGCTAAATCTTTGGCGATATTTTTTGAAAGTCCAATTATTATGATTTTGCACGCTGCTAATGCTTTAGCTGGTTCTCAAGATTCACGCAAGGCATTATGGCGATTTACATTATTGGTAGGTGGAGGATTAACTTTTTTATTAAGTTTGTTGGGACTACCGATCATATTTAATTTTGTCGGTGTGAGTCTGTTGGGCATACCATCTGCCATGTTAGCTACAGTTAGTCAAGTATTATTACTAATGGGCGGTTGGCCATTTGCGATCGCTTGGCGGCGTTATTTTCAAGGACTATTAATTTATCATGGTCAGTCCGGTGCTGTGGCTAAAGCTAGTATTTGCAGGTTATTGACTTTAGCAGTAATCCTCACATTCGGGTTTTTCTACCAAATATCTGGGGGCGTAATTGCTGGCTTGGGACTTATGGGCGGGGTGATAGTCGAGGCTATCGTTGTGACAATTTTTGCCCGTCGCAGTGGGGCAATTTTACCACCACAAATAGAACAACCTAATTTACCCCGCAATTTAACGCAGGTATGGAAATTCTATTTACCCTTAGCTAATTCGATGATGGTGGTTTGGGGCGGAAGGGCGATATTAATCAGCATTCTTGCCCGCGCTGAAGATGCGACAATTGCCATTGCAGCTTGGTCCGCGGCTTGGGGGTTAGTGCTGGTAATTGCCAATTCTACCCGGATGGTACAGCAAATGGTGATTAAATATCGCCATCAAGTGAGCGATCGCCAACTGCTGACTTTTGCTATCAGCGTAGGTGCTGCTTGTTCGACTGTACTATTATTAATAAGTTTAACACCCATAGGCGATCGCATTGTCCAAAGTTTTATCGGCAATGATCTTACCTTAGCTAAAAGTATTAAACCTGTACTTTTGATTTGTGCAATTGTGCCATTATTTGTGGCCTTACAGAATGCAATTCAGGGGTTTTTAGTGAGTGAAAATCGTACAGGTCATGTGAATCTATCTACATGGTTAGGAACAGGAACTTTATTGATAATTACCACTTTTGCTATTAACAAAGGTATGAATGGCGCAATGGCCGCTGCTATTGCCATGATTACATCTATGTTAGTTGAAATTAGCTGTTTACTTTGGAAAAGAGTGGCAAAATCACAGTAAATGTACTGCCATTATTTACATCACTTTGTACTTCTAATTTGCCTTTGTGATTTTGGACAATTGCTAAAGCGATCGCTAAACCTAATCCAGATCCTCCTGTATGACGAGAACGATCTGCATGAACTCGATAAAAGCGATTAAAAATGTGGGGAATATCTGAAGTAGGAATACCAATACCTGTATCCTTTATAGTAATTAAACCTTGATGATCATTAGTTGTCAGATTAATTATTACTTCCCCAGATTCAGGAGTGTATTTAATAGCATTGCTAACTAAATTCAACAACATTCGATAAATTTGACCTTCATTACCTTGAATATAGAAATAAGATTCAATCGGAATATTACTAGATAATAAAACTTGGGCATTCATGGCTACTGGCATTAATTCTTCTTCCACATCTGCCACTAAATCATTTAAACAAATTTCCTGCCATTTTGCTTCTTGTAAACCACTTTCTACCCTAGACAATAATAATAAATCCTGGGTTAAAATTACTAATCTTTTGATTTGTCTCTCCAAAGCTTTCTGAGTTTCTGGGTTAATTGAATTTGTTTCGACAATTGTTTGTAAAGATGTAATCGGAGTTCTTAACTCATGTGCCGCGTCAGCCGTAAATTTTTGTAATTGCTGATAGGATTTTTCAATTGGTCGCATAGCTAAACCTGCTAACCACCAACCAGCACCACCAATTAAAATCATAGAAAAGGGAACACCCAATCCTAATAACCAATGTAGACTATTCATATAGTCATTTAATCGTTGTATAGATCGCCCTACTTGTAAGTATCCCCACAATTGATTCCCCTTGATTTTTAAGGGCATTAAATGTAAATGATATAGTTCACCATTGCGATTTTGAATATCGTAAGAATGATGAATTTGTAGATTAGGGGGAAACTCATCGGGATTATTACCAATAGCTGCAATTACTTCTCCTGATAGTGTTAAAAACCGGAGATAATATCCTTCTGATAATAAACCCAGTAACTCTGATTCTGATTTAATTGGTAAACAAGGTTGTTGTTTAAAACAAATTCCTGGTAAAGATTTCTGAGTCGTAATAGATAATTCTCCAGGAACTTTTAACTCTGTCTTTAATTTATCCTCAAATACCTTGCCAAAAACTTCTAACTCTCGATCAACTGTGCGAGTAAAAGCTTGAATCATCACAATATGAGCAACATAACCACATATTAATAAAGTTGCACCCATAAAACCAGCATAGGTAATAGCTAATTTTAACCGAGAATTATTAAAGATTGAGTTATTCATCCGATTTGATATTTTGTAAATAGAAGATCCCCGACTTCTTTTTTATCTTGTTAATAAATGATCAATTAATGTCAGAAGTCGGGGATCTCAACCCTGGTAACACACCATCTATTATCCACAAAAACGATAACCAAAACCTCGCATAGTTTCAATGGCTTTAGGAAAACCACATTCTAATAATTTGCGTCTTAGTAATCTCACTTGTGCAGCCACAACATTACTCACTGTATCACTTTCAAAATCCCACAATCTAGCGCGAATTTGTTCATGAGTTAGGATTTGTTGAGGATGCTGCATTAAATATTCTAGTAGTTGAAATTCTTTGGCTGTAAGGATAATTGGTAAAGAAGGTTCTAATCCTAAATTCACAACTGAAAAATTACTATAATCTAACATTAATGAACCTATTTGTAATTGCGGTGGTTGGAAATTTGGTAATCTTCTTTGTAATGCCCTTACCCGTGCCAATAATTCTGCCATCCCAAAAGGTTTAACAAGATAATCATCTGCACCCGCATCTAAACCCGTAACCCGATCATTCATGCTATCTCTAGCTGTTAATAGCATAATTGGTAATTGATTTTTTTGTGATCTTAATCTTTTACATAATTCCAATCCTGATAACTTGGGTAACATCCAATCTAAAATCGCAATTTCATATCTTTGTGGTACTGTATTCAGATAATCCCAAGCCGTTTGTCCATCTTCAACCCAATCTACTATATAATCACGCTGGGTAAGAGCATGATGAATACTAGTTCCTAAATCATGTTCATCTTCAACTAATAATAACCGCATATATAAAAGGTATATTTAATAATACTAATTATTAGGGTGAATCAGATATGAAACTTTATCAAATTTACCTCAATTATCGAGTCGAAAACACCCTAAAATTTTCGAGTCCGGTTTTCACAATGTTTTACAGAGGCTGGGACTTATACCAATTTTGATACCATTGTTCCATCTGCCTAATTTCCGCTGTTTGACTTTTAATGATAGACTTGGCTAAATTACGGATTTGTGGTTTGGTAGTTTTTTTAGCAATCATCTGTGACATTTGTACAGCCATCCGATGATGAGGAATCATTTGACGAATAAATTCTTTGTCAAAATCTGGTGCATTTTTTAATGTTTCTAAATCCATATTCATGCACTGCATTTTGCAATTCATCGGCATTTTCATCATGTCTGGGTTCATCTGTTGTCCCATATTTCCATGATTTGCCATCATTCCTTGATCAGTCATAGCCATTACAGGTACTTCTTTACCGTACCATTTCTTATACCAGGTTCGCAGTTGTTCAATTTCGCTGGTTTGATCTTTTTTAATAGCAACCGCGAGGTTCTTAATTTCTGGATGTTGTGCGCGAGTGAATGCGATATCAGCCATTTCTACTGCTTGCTGATGGTGTGGAATCATCATTTCGATAAAATGCTGATCTGTTTGCATCATCATCCCTTTTTTGGGGGGATTAGCTTGTTTAGATGAATGATGAGAATTGTGTTCAGAATTGGGACTTTGTGCTTGTGTGTTACTGACGAGTAATAATCCACTCACAGCACTACTACTTACTAACCCAATCAAACCATAAATTAAATTTTTGCTTTTCATAACTTGTTTTTCTTTGAGAATATGAAGATTTAATAGTAAAAGTCATCAAACCTAACTATTGCAAATACTTTCACCCACTTATGTGTTTAACTGTAATTATAGCTTTTCATGGCAGTATGAAATCAAGATGAAATGTTTTGTGATATTAACATTTCTTAATAAAACAAACATCTATCAAATTTCAGCGGTTAAAAATTATCATTTCATTACCCACCACTGGACTCCGGGCAATTATTTTCTTTTGAGAATCAACAATTTCTAAATGGATAAAATTCAGTTCTTGAGAACGTTGTAATATTTCCGCAGCTAGTTTATCCTGTTGGGATTTTTCCAGATCATACCAAATATCACTAATTTTCACAGTTAAATCGCTGGTACGGAAATTAGCTTGAAGAGGTTTTATGAGTTGAGAAATAATATTTTTGTCTTTGGTATTCTTCACGGAAATGCTAATATCTGAAAACTGATTTTCAATTGCTGCTAGTAAAGTTTGTTCAGGTGTTAATTCTCTAACTGGGGTTGGAGTCGGTTCTGGTTCTCTAACTGGGGTTGGAGTCGGTTCTGGTTCTCTAACTGGGGTTGGAGTCGGTTCTGGTTCTCTAACTGGGGTTAGTGTGTTAATTTCCTCTACTGGGGGGACAGTTGCAACTTCAGCAGATTTAGGAATAAATGTAAATGTACTTATCCCTATTGTCACCACAAAAATTACAGCAAAAATTCCTGTCAGCACCGTATCTGACACATTGTTAGATATATTTGATGGTAAAAATAAGCGGAATGTCCTTAAAAATCCATCCCAACGCGATAAAAAATGAGTTTTTTTCTGACTATTAGCAGGTGTTTCTGTCTCCAGTTTCACTACTGTAGTTTCTAAAACACCAATTGTTCCCCGCAAAACTTGGATAATTGTCGTTTTCCAAATTGGTTGATTTTTTTGATAAAGTATAGCTGCGGGTTCATTTCTTGGTTTTCTACGTTTTTCTCCTGACATGGAACTTTTACCCAAATTAGCGAATCAAAAACAGAGAAAACATACAGCAGATTTCGCTCTAATGAGGTACAAACTTGAATTATGAAACTCTTGTAGTGCGGGCATCTTGCCCGCTACATAAGTACCTCATAACACCGGAAAGTGCTGTATTTTGACTATAATCATCTATTGTGCCATTTAATGAATTATGAATATTAGCCGTCGTCAATTTTTGTTTTTAAGTGGAATCAGCACCATAGGATCTGGATTTTTGGGTGGGAAATTATTAAATACAAATTCTCTCATAGAATCAGCAGCAGCTAACCCACTTAAAAAAGACTTATTATTGCGTTTTGTCTCCGTTGCTGATACGGGAACTGGCACAAAAGGACAATATGCTGTAGCTAATGCTATGAATTTTTATCATCAGCAAAATCCTTATAATTTGGTGATTTTAGCTGGTGATAATATCTATAATAATGGGGAAATTGAGAAAATAAATGAGGTTTTTGAACGTCCCTATCAAGCTTTACTAAAAAATGGTGTCAAGTTTCATGCTTGTTTAGGTAATCATGATATTCGCACTGATAATGGCGTTCCCCAAGTTAAATACCCTGGTTTTAATATGCAGGGACGTTATTACACATTTAGTCAAAATAAAGTTCAGTTTTTTGCTTTAGATACTAATGGTAATGCTGATTGGAAAAATCAATTAATTTGGTTAGATCAAGAATTAAGTCAGAGTAAAGCCCCTTGGAAAGTTGTTTTTGGTCATCATCCTATTTATTCATCTGGTCATTATGGGAATAATAAAAGTTTTATTAAAACCTTTACTCCTTTGTTTAAAAAATACAATGTTCAGCTTTATATCAATGGCCATGAACATAATTATGAACGCACTCGCGCTATTGACGGAACTACCTATTTAATCTGTGGCGCTGGTGCAGGTAATCGTCCGGTTGGCCGTTCTCAATGGACAGAATATTCAACCAGTGATTTGAGTTTTGCAGCCTATGATGTGTACGCAGATAGAATGGAAGTGAGTGGTATTGATACTAAAAATAGAATTTTTGATCGAGGTATAATTAACTTAAAAAGTGTTTAATGAAAGGAGTCAGGAGTCAGGAGTCAGGAGTTAGAAAGAAGAAAGAAAAGAAGTATAATCAAAAAACTTTTCCTTCCCCTGTTTCCTGTTCCCTGTTCCCTATTCCCTGCTATTTAGTAATGGTTGAGGTTGATTCCTGCTTCTTTTGCCATTGCGTCTAAACCTTTGAATTCTAAGGTTTTGATAGCTTTGGTGGAAAGTTTCAATTTTACCCAACGGTTACCAGCAGCCCACCAAACCCGCTTGTTTTGCAGATTAACGTGTTGTAGACGGTTGGTGTGACGGTTGGAGTGGGAAACGGAACAAGCGTTATTGGCTTTTTTACCAGTTAGTTGACAACGACGGGACATAATAAGTATCTCCTAGAGTGTTATTTAAAGACAACCTTCCTATTATATCTGCAAACCAGGCTAGATGACTGGAAAACATTGGCAAAGGCAAGAACCAAAATATAAGCCCGTGTAGAGACGTTCCATGGAACGTCTCTACTACAACATTTACCAGCAGATGTTTATTTGCTGGCTTGTTCTGTTAGCTTGGTGAGTACGTCATTAGAACGTTCGACAAAGGATTTCATCCCGTCTGCATCAAAGCCTTTTTGCGATATAAGTGCCAAATCATAAACGTGCTGACACATCATATTAACTAATTGACTGGAGGGGGATTCACCATCACCCTGAATAATACTACCTTGACTGAGATTAACCAAGTTTTGAATTAACGGGTGAGCAGTATTTACTAGTAAAATATGTTCTTCGGGAAATTCAGCGTTTTGTTGCTGCATCATAGCACTCATTTCTCGCATCCGCCGGAGAAATTCGGGTAATAATACCATTGCTGGTGGTGTTCCTTGAGGGTCGTCTGATTTCAAGGACTCGGTGCGGATGTTGAGTTTTGGCTTGTTGAGGGCTTTCTCAAATAGTTCTTTAATGACTTCTCCTTTGGTCTTGTTGGTGGTGGGGTCAACAATTTCGCCAGTTTTGTCATCGAGGAGGGTATTATCGAGGTCAGAGTCTACCCGTGTAAATTTAACATCCCGATATTCTTGTTCTAGGAAGTTAATGAAGTGGGTATCAATGAAGGAGTCCATAAAGAGGACTTCTAAACCTTGATTTTTGTGCAGTTCTATGTATGTCGATTGAGTAGCTGCATCGGTGCTGTAGAATACCTTGTTTTCGTGACGTTCTTTGTTCCGTTCTAGGTATTCTTTGAGGGTGGTGTAGGGGATGCTAGTCGCGTTTGCTGGGGTAACATCTTGCCACGCATCACCATCGGTAGATTGAACTTCAACGGCTGCGGTGTCGGCTACAGGGGCTTCTAATTTGGCTGTGCTACGGAAGATGATGATGTCTTCAACTTGTTTTTTGAATTTATCATCGTTGAGAACGCCAAATTTCACGAATGTTCCCAAGTCTTTCCAGGCTGTTACGTATTGTTCGCGGTTATCGCGGTATAATTCTTTGAGTCTATCGCCGACTTTTTTGGCGATATAATCTCCTATTCTCTTAATAGTGCGATCGCCTTGTAATGCACTCCGAGAAACGTTCAAAGGTATATCAGTGCTATCAATCACGCCCCGCATGGGCATCAAAAACTGGGGAATAATTTCCTCACAGTTATCACTGACAAACACCTGATTGCAGAATAATTTAATTTGTCCTTTGGTAACATCTACATCAGGACGCATTTTCGGGAAATACAAAATCCCGTTAATCACAAAGGGATAATCTGTATTCAAATGCACCCACAGCAAGGGTTCTTCTTGGAAAGGATACAAATAGCGGTAAAACTCTAAATAATCTTCCTCTGTAAGATTACTGGGAGATTCACGCCATGCAGCTTTTTGTTTATTTAAAACTTCCCCATCCATTTTAATGGGAACTGACATGAAATCGCAGTAAGTCTTGACAAGATTCCTAATTCGTGCGGGTTCGAGAAACTCCTCTTCTTCTCCTTCCAATGTGAGAATAATCGTAGTTCCGCGAGTGGTGCGAGGAGATTCATCTAAAACAAACTTAGGTGAACCATCACAAGTCCAACGCACAGCTTGTGCGCCTTCTTGATAAGAAAGAGTATCAATTTCTACTTGCTTCGCTACCATGAAAGAAGAGTAGAAACCTAAACCGAAATGACCGATAATAGGTTGATCTGCCTTACCTTCATACTTGTGAATAAATTCTTCAGCACTAGAGAAAGCAACTTGGTTAATATATTTTTTGACTTCCTCTGCTGTCATGCCAATGCCATTATCAGTAATGGAGAGGATTTTGTTGTCTTTATCAATGCTAATGGTAATTTCTGGTTCGCCAATTTCCCCATTGTATTCCCCAGCGCGGGATACCATGTTTAACTTTTGGATAGCGTCTACCCCGTTGGATACCAGTTCCCGCAAGAAGATTTGATGGTCTGAGTAGAGAGACTTCTTGATAATCGGGAAAATATTATCGGTATGAATACTGATATTGCCTTGTTCTAGCATAGTTATCCGTCGGTTTTACTTGCAGATATATTTTATGAAAATCATTTTTCCGTGATTTTATCCTTTTTGGGGTCAGGAATACCTCTTCATTATGATTCGGATTACACTACCATGTTGGGGATTGGGGACTGGGGAATGGGGACTGGGAAGAGAATTTTAGGTAAAAAGTTGTAGCAAACTTATTTGCTAAATTTAAGTAATTATGATGCAATGGGTATATTCGACCATTTAAAACTCATAGTGAAAAAACAATGACAGATCCATTTACAGTTATAACGGCAAGCACTATCGCAAACCTAGCTTTCCAAGAATTTATTAAATCAGGATCTGGGGAACTTGCCAAGAAATTTACCACAGAAGCGATCGCTAAAATGGACGAACTGCGGAAAACTATTTTAAATAAGTTGCGGGGTACATCTCCAAAGGTTGATGAAGCATTGACTAAAGTTGAGAAAGGAGATAGCGCAGCTTTACCAACTATTACTAAATATCTGGATGTCGTTATGGAAGAGGACAGCGATTTTGCAGAACAGATAAAAAATATTGCACATCAAATCAATATTGGCAAAATCCAGGATAACAGCAGTATGACACAAAACAATTCTGACAATGCTAGAGGCTGGCAAACTAAAGTAGAAGGAGGCACAGCTTACATTGGGGAAATTCATATCAATGATCCAAAATAAGATCAAAGACATCTCCAACAAAGAATGTAGAGACGTTCCATGGAACGTCTCTACAAGGGTTCTGAATCAAACATATTTAATTTTTGGAAATATTTAAAAGACTCCTAACAGGAATAATTTGAAATGAAAATAGTAATAGAACAACTATGTCAGATGGCTGTTAAGTTAATTCAGAGTCATCCTCAAGCAAGTCCTGAACAGTTAGCAAAAGATTTGCAGCAAGCTTTCAAAGATGATTCAGAATTAGCAGCAAGTTTTCGTCAAAGCAATTATGGCAATGCTAAAGGCTTTCAAACGTTAGTTACAGGTGGTACAGCCTATATTGGTGATAATTTTCATGTTGATAAAAAAACCTTACAAGCTGTTTTAGAAATTTTCTTACAAAAATACTTTCCTCAACCTCCAAAACAACTACAAGGAAACCCCTTCACACCACCCAAACCCCGTGAGGGTGGACTGTTTGGACGCGAAGAGGAATTAGAAAACCTCCATCAATTATTGCAAAGTGGTAAAAACGTTTGTGTTGTTTCTGGAATGGGAGGAATTGGTAAAACTGGACTGGTGCGAGAATATGCAAATTTACCAGAATGTACATCATTATTTACTGGTGGAGTTTATTATATTGATGTCAGAGATAGGGAAAATATGGCTGGGGAAATTATCGCTTTGACTAAATGGAAATTTAAAGCAGATTTACCAGCAAATTTATCTACTCTACAAATGGTAAAGGCTTGTTGGCAACAATGGAAATATCAAACAGAAAATGTATTATTGATTTTTGATGATATATCTAGTTTAAATAAAGATATCGAATCCTATTTACCACCAAAGGATTTAGTTTCTCTGCGAGTATTAATGACTTCGCGGGAAACACCAGATAAACGCATTGCGGAAAAGTTAGAATTACAAGTTTTGTCAGAAGCAGCAGCAGTAGATTTATTAGCTGCAATTATTGGACAAGAAAGAATTGATGCAGAACCAAAAGAAGCTAAACTACTTTGTTATGAGTTGGGATATTTGCCTTTAGCTTTAGAATTGGTAGGATATTATTTAGATGATGAAGACTATCAGGATCTATCACTATTAGCAATGCGTGGTAAGTTGCAAGAAAAAATTAAACATCCTTCACTGTCACCAGAAGACGTACCAGGAGGAATGCAAGCACAAAAAGGTTTACAAGCCGCATTTGATTTAAGTTGGGAGAAATTAAAACCAGAAGCACAATATCTCGCTTGTGTTTTAGCTGCTTTTGCACCTTCTCCTATTCATTGGGATTTGGTTGTTAGAATTTATCAACAGTTGCAAAGTGAATCATTTAATCATGATGATTTAAAAGACTTTTGGTTAAAATCTTTAAGAAAACTGCATTTGGTGATAACTGTTGACAAAGATATTTATAATTTACATCTGTTAATTCATGATTATTTTTATGAACAGTTAAAACAGCATTTGAACTTTAGCCAAATTAAACAAGCATTTTGTGATGTTTTTGCTGATATTGCTAGTAATATTAATCAATCAACTAATCTGGCAACATTCAATTTGATTGAACCACATCTCAAACAGATGATTGCTTGGTGTGCAAGTAATGAAGATAATGAATTTGCTTCCAGTTTAAATGGTTTAGCATTCCTGTATTATTCTCAAGGACGTTACAATGATGCTGAACCTCTTTATTTGCAATCTTTAGATATCTGGAAACGCCAATTAGGTGATGATCATCCCGATGTTGCTTCCAGTTTGAATAATTTGGCAGGATTGTACAGGTCGCAAGGACGTTACAATGATGCTGAACCTCTTTATTTGCAATCTTTAGATATCAGAAAACGCCAATTAGGTGATGATCATCCCGATGTAGCTACCAGTCTGAATAATTTGGCATTATTGTACAGGTTACAAGGACGTTACAACGATGCTGAACCTCTTTATTTGCAATCTTTAGATATCAGAAAACGCCAATTAGGTGATGATCATCCCGATGTAGCTACCAGTCTGAATAATTTGGCATTATTGTATAAAAAGCAAGGACGTTACAATGATGCTGAACCTCTTTATTTGCAATCTTTAGATATCAGTAAACGCCAATTAGGTGATGATCATCCCGATGTAGCTACCAGTCTGAATAATTTGGCATTATTGTATGAATCTCAAGGACGTTACAATGATGCTGAACCTGTTTATTTGCAATCTTTAGATATCAGAAAACACCAATTAGGTAATGATCATCCCGATGTTGCTTCCAGTTTGAATAATTTGGCAGGATTGTATGAATCTCAAGGACGTTACAATGATGCTGAACCTGTTTATTTGCAATCTTTAGATATCAGAAAACACCAATTAGGTAATGATCATCCCGATGTTGCTTCCAGTTTGAATAATTTGGCAGGATTGTATGAATCTCAAGGTAAATATTCAGAAGCTGAAAATTTAGCTAAACAAGCATTGGTAATATATCAAAACAGATTAGGTAATGAACATCCTGATACACAAAACGTAGCAGTTGGTGTAAAGTTATTTTATGTAATGGGACTTTTACATTGTAATAAAGAAACTTTGGTTGGTATTATTCAAGCACTTGCACAACAAGCAAACTTTCTCGCATTTAATAAAGAAACAGCGTTAACCTTACTAGAAATGATAGAAAGCAATCCTGAGTTATTGTCATCTATTCGAGAGTTTTCGCAACAGCAAACAGAAGCATCTGATGGCAATACATAAAAACAGGTTTGTGATGCAATCATAAAACTGTCTGAATCAGGATATCCAGGATTATAGGATTTACAGGATTACAAGTGTCAAAATACTTGGTAAATTACTAAAATCCTGAATAAGCTTATGCTTGAGTTAAATAAATATAGACGAAATAACCCTTTGCTCCTTTGCGACTTTGCGCGAAAAAAACCATCAACCAATACACCAAAACAATAAAACATTAACTCCCGAAAAAAGGTAATAAACCTATTGACATCTCATTTAAAATATGTTATCCTGAACTTGATAAGGAACAACCATCTCGCAAATAAACAAAATAACCCTTTGCTCCTTTGCGACTTTGCGCGAAAAAAATCATCAACCAATACACCAAAACAATAAAACATTAACTCCCGAAAAAAGATATAAAACCTATTGACATCTCATTTAAAATATGTTATCCTCAACTTGATAAGGAAGAACTATCTTAAATAATTTTTAAAATGAAGTAGTATAAAAATCATTAAGATTCCAAAATTTCCACTAAAATTCGTAATAAATCCTCCAAGTCAGCCGGAACACGATATAAATCAAGGTCTTGAGTTACTGTACGAGACAGACGATCAAATTGCCCAAACTGCCAAATATTGCCTGTAGAAACTGCACCGTGTAAAATATTCTTGTCTGATTCAATCCATTGATCAAGAGCAATTAGTTCAATTGCTAATTGCAAAAAACCTTTTTCTAAGTCTTCATTTTTAGCTTCAACAACTAGAAAAACTTGGCAATTTTGCATTAAATAATCTAAAGAACCTTTTAATTGATTATTAACAACAATCGGATATTCAATATTAAGCGTAGCTTGAGTATAGTGCAGTACGTCCGTTAAAACTGGAGCAATAAGAAATTCCCTTCTGGCCATTTCACTAGTCAAACTAAGACGAGGTAAAACTTCTTCAATACGTGCTTTTAGATCAGTTAAACGATCAAAAGTATGAGTAGATTGAGGTAATTTTAAAGAGCGACGTTGAAGAGAAACATTAAAATAAGCTAAAATATCTTGTGGAGCAAAGTTAAGTTTAAAATAATCAGCAAAAGTATAAGACTGTTCTGGATTAATGATGTTTGTTTTTGGCATTTTATTTTTAGTACCTGTTTATTGTATAGTAATTTAAGGATTGTTTTTATTTGTAGTCTTACTTAATTATAGTTTTTATTTTATGATTTAATACCTGTTATTGTAAACTTAATCAACAAAATCTATCTTCAGAATCTAAATAGAACCAATTGTGACCCGCTTTATCCATGACCAATTCGCCAAAGACTATTTAGAAGAACTACTAAAACCCTTTGGACAAGTTGAAGCATCCAGCCATTTAGCTGGAGAAATCAGGGAAATAGATGTATTATTTTCCCCCGTCAGCACACAAACCGCCGACATCGAAATATTAGGATTGTTAGGTAAACTAGCAGCTACACCTGCTATCTTTGAACCCTTTCGCAATCCAGCAAGCAAAGAAGAAATCTGTGATTGTTTGTTAAAATCATTAGAAGTGAGAGGTGCATTACAACGAGAAGCAAAACGGAATAAAAACCCCATAGCTACCATAGAAACACCTAGACTATGGGTTCTGACACCAACAGCATCACAAACCCTATTATCGGGCTTTAGAGCCATAGAAAACCCCAATTGGCCAGCAGGAATCTACTTTTTAGCAGATTACTTGAATACAGCCATTGTCGCCATTCATCAATTACCACGTACACCCGAAACCCTATGGTTAAGACTATTAGGACGGGAAACAGTACAAAAAAGAGCAATTGATGAATTAGAAACATTACCAACTAATTACCCATTCCAATAAGCAACGTTAGAATTGCTTTACAACCTCCAACAGACTTTACAGATCAATAAAAGTTCAGAACCAGAAGATAAGGAGTTAATTATGCGGTTAGCACCATTTTATCAACGAGATAAAGAACAAGCTAGACTAGAAGGAGAACAAAAAGGAGAAGAACGTCTAGTTTTACGGCTAATAAATCGCCGATTTGGTGAAATTAAATTATCATTAATCGAGCAAATTCAATTATTGTCTATAGAACAACTGGAAAATTTAGCAGATGCTTTGTTAGATTTTTCACAGGTTGCTGATTTAGAAACTTGGTTAAAGCAACAGAAACCACAAGAAACAGATAGCTGATGACTTAATGTTAGCAATGCTAAAAAGATTAAATTGTAATTTTAAACCATTGTCATTTATTCTTTAAGCATTGCATAAAAAACAAAAATATTAGATATCAATACATAAGCATTGTTTAGCAATCCAAATCTACTCAAATAAAAAATCTAAATAACGTCTTGCCATAAATAAACATTGTATAGTAAACTGATACAAATATTTTTAACAACAAAGTTATCATGCCAGCACCAGATACTACCCGCCGCATCACCCCTAGCAACCTCCAGCAAGATATAGATTCTTACAACGGACTCAAAGCCGTCTCCGGTTATACCACTGCTCGCGTAGCAGCTACACCGGAAGCATTACAAAAAGCTTATGCAGAAATGGTGACAAGACAACAAGAAGAAACCGAAAAACAAGCATTATTTAAAGCCTCCGCAGACGCAGCCAAACAAGCAGAATGGGAGTTCCATAATGCTGTTTTAGCCATGAAAGAAGCAGTAAAAGGTCAATTCGGGTCAGATAGTGATGCAGCCCAAGCAGTAGGTTTCAAGAAGAAATCAGAACGGAAACGTCCCACCAAAAAGAAAACCGAGTAAATAAATAAGGATATTCTCATGATCTTATACCATTTCTTTATGAAGCTGCGTTGAATTTTGTAACCTTGTCTTTTCCTCCTCTGTGTTCTCTGTGCCTCTGTGGTTCGTTCCTTTCTAAATTTGGGGCATCTTTATACAGAATTGGTATTAGACAAGCGATCGCACTCATATTTTTTCTAAGATCAAAAAGTAGTGATATGGGAAAGTAGGATCAACATATTCTTCCCTCACTATCAAACCAGCTTTAGCAACAGATTCCAAAAACCGCTTTTTGGGATATCCTTTCAATCCCAATTCCCAATAATGTTCATCACAAAGTGGTGTTGTACTCCAAAATTGGGGAATTTCCCAGAGTAAATGTCTGGCTTTAAGTAGAAAAGAAGTTTTGATTTGCAATGACAGATATTGAGTAGTATTGGGAATCGAAATCACCAAATATTTCTTAGTAACTGCGGCGAGTTTTTGCAATGCTAATTCAGATTTTTCGTAAGGGAAATGTTCTAATACCTGAAACAGAACAATTGCATCAAACTTATCTTTTGGTAGTATAAAGTCCGCCGTCAAATCCAAGATTATATCTGGTTTGAGACTAGGATCAATATCCGCAGTAGTTACATTATAATGACTTTGTCGGAGTATTTCTGTAAGCAAAGAATTAAAAATACCAATTTCTAGAACATTTTTAACCTGACTACCCAAGGAAAACAATAACCGCGACTGATGATGATAACTAATAAATCTTTCCTTAGAAAGATATTGCGAACTTGTAATCCCTAAAGAAGAAATCAATTCCATAGAAAGCCCCCTATTTACTCATGAAAATGCTTAAAGTTTTTTACTAAAACTTAACCCAGTTTCAACCTTATCAATGATGATAGTATCACCAGAAACAAAAGTATTTTCCAGTAACTTCGTAGCCAGAGGATTTTCTACCTCGCGTTGAATTGAACGTTTTAATGGACGTGCGCCATAAACTGGATCATAACCAGCTTCCACAAGATGATCACAAGCGGCTTGAGATATCTCGAAAGAGATTTTTTGTTCTTTGAGCAGATTTTCCACCCGTTTGAGTTGAATACGGATAATATGCCCCATTTCTGAGCGATTAAGAGCATGGAAAAGAATCAGATCATCTATGCGGTTGAGAAATTCGGGGCGGAAGTGAGTTCGCAAGCCTTCCATGACTTTATTACGCATCAAATCATACTTGGAATCATCCCCAGATACATCCAAAATATGTTCACTGCCGATGTTGCTAGTCATGACTATGACAGTATTGCGAAAATCTACAGCCCGTCCTTGGGAATCCGTAACTCTACCATCATCCAACACTTGCAATAAAATATTAAATACATCGGGGTGGGCTTTTTCCACTTCATCTAACAGCACCACTGAGTAAGGATGTCTGCGAATGGCTTCGGAAAGTTGTCCCCCTTCTTCATAACCGACATATCCGGGAGGCGCACCCACCAAGCGGGAAACTGAGTGTTTTTCCATGTATTCGGACATATCTAAACGCACTAAAGCATCATCAGAATCAAAGAGAAACTGAGCTAAGGCGCGGGCGAGTTCGGTTTTACCCACGCCAGTTGGTCCCATAAACAAAAATGAACCAATAGGTCGAGAGGGGTCTTTCATGCCCGCACGGGCGCGACGGATAGCCGCAGAGACGGCGGAAACGGCTTCTTCTTGACCAATTACCCGTTCGTGTAAATGACTTTCTAATTTTAATAATTTTTGCCGTTCTGATTCCAAAAGCCGATTTACGGGTATTCCTGTCCATTTAGCGACTATTTCGGCAATATCAGCTTCGGTAACTTGTTCTCGCAACAAGGTTGAACCTTGGGTTTGCATTTCTAAAAGTTTCGCTTCTTTGACTTCTCGTTCTCTTTGCACACCTTCTAACTTACCATACTTCAATTGAGCGGCTTTATTTAAGTCATAATCGCGCTCTGCTTGCTCAATTTGCACCCGCATTGAGTCTTCTTCTTTTTTTAACGTGCTGATAGATTCTAAAATATGCTTTTCCCCTTGCCATTGTTCATTAAATATTTGCTGTTTAACTGTTAAACTGGCAATTTCTTCTTGAATTCGTTCTAATCGTTCTTTCGTTGGGGAAATACTCTGTTCTTCTCCAGATAATGACAGCTTTTCCATTTCTAGCTGCATTAAACGCCGGTCAATGGTTTCTAATTCCGCAGGTTTAGATGTAATTTCCATTTTCAATTTTGCTGCGGCTTCATCAACTAAGTCAATAGCTTTATCAGGTAGAAACCTATCAGCAATGTACCGCGCTGATAAAGTTGCAGCGGCGACTAAAGCGGAATCGGAAATTTTAACATTATGATGCACTTCATAACGTTCTTTCAAACCTCGCAAAATGGAAATTGTATTTTCTACTGTTGGTTGATCTACATATACCTGTTGAAAACGTCTTTCCAGTGCTGCATCTTTTTCAATAAATTTGCGATATTCATCTAAGGTAGTTGCCCCAATACAACGCAATTCACCCCGCGCCAACATTGGTTTAAGCAAGTTTCCAGCATCCATTGAACCTTGTTGATTAGAACCAGCCCCAACAACGGTATGAAGTTCATCAATAAAGAGGACTACTTGCCCGTTTGATTCCGTAACTTCCCGGAGAACATTTTTTAAACGGTCTTCAAATTCACCTCTGTATTTTGCTCCTGCAATCAGGCTACCGATATCTAAAGAGATCAATTGGCGGTTCTTCAAAGACTCAGGAACGTCACCATTGACCATTCTTTGGGCTAAAGCTTCAGCGATCGCAGTTTTGCCAACTCCAGGCTCACCAATTAATACAGGGTTATTTTTACTACGTCGAGACAAAACCTGAATTACCCGGCGAATTTCATCATCTCTCCCAATCACAGGATCTAATTTTCCTGCCTTTGCCTGTTCTGTCAAATCTCGTCCAAATCTTTTTAAAGCTTCCTCTTGTACATCTGCTTCTGCTTTTGGTGATGCTTTGATTTGGGGAGTAGCGCGAACAGATTTAACCCCAAGTTCTACTTGAGCAATATCTATATTTAAGCTTTTAAATAATCTTCTACCAACCCGTTCATCATTACCAAACGCTAAAATTATATGCCCTTCGGAGATTTCCTCCTCTCTCATTTTGGTTCTAATTTCATCGGCTTTATCTAAGAGGATATCTAAATTTCGCCCCAGGTAAAGTTGATCACTTTTCCCAACCTTGGGTTGACGTTGAGTAAAAGCCTCTAGTTGTTGTTTAAACCGCACAGAATCAACTTCCGCACGGGTGAGAATGGCTGTAGCTAGGCTAGTTGGTTCTTCTAAAAGGGCGAGAATTAAATGTTCAACTTCTAATTGTTGTTGTTTATAAGCACGAACCACGTCTTGGGATTTTGTTACCGCTTCCCAGGCTGTATCAGTAAATTTATCAGGATCTGTAGGCTGCATTTGTAAAATTTTAGATTTTAGACTTGTAATTTAAGTTTAGGGGGGGAATTGGGTAATGGGTAAAGAAGTTCTCTTCCTACCCGCTACCCTCAATTATGCTGGAGTTTTCGCTTGAATCAATTCAACCTTATAACCATCTGGGTCTTCCACAAAAGCAATTACTGTAGAACCATGTTTCATTGGTCCTGGTTCTCGAACTACTTTACCACCCAGTTGTTTAATAGTCTCACAAGTAGCGTAAATATCATCTACACCCAAAGCAATATGACCATAGGCATTACCTAAATCATACTTTTCTACGCCCCAATTGTAGGTGAGTTCTAAAACTGAATGATCACTTTCTTCTCCATAACCAACAAAAGCCAGGGTAAATTCTCCCCCTGGGTAATCTTTACGGCGAAGTAACTTCATTCCCAGAAAATCGCAGTAGAATTTCAAGGACTCTTCTAAATTACCGACGCGAAGCATTGTATGTAGTAATCGCATATTTAACCTTTGTTCAATGCTTATATTTTATATCCGATAGGGAATTTTCACGATATTTGCGTTTAATCCTGCTTTTAATTGCCAAATCGTTGATAATTCTATCTTGACCAATTTCAGCAAGAGCTTGTGGTAAAATTGATTTTAATTTCAGATGGAAGAAATAATTATGATTTCATCACCTTTGATATTACATTTTCCCTCATCAGTGCAAATGACAGATGAGCAATTTTTTGATTTCTGTCAACTAAACCGTGATTTACGGATTGAGAGAAATAGATTTGGAAATATATTAATTATGCCACCTGTTGATTCAGAAACAGGAAATCGAGAATTTCATATTATTGGACAGTTAGCAATTTGGTCAGATCAAAATGGTACAGGAATTGGCTTTTCTTCTAGTGCGGGATTTACACTTTCCACAGGTGCAATACGTTCTCCTGATGCTTCCTGGATGAAGTTAGAAAGATGGAATCAACTCACACCTACACAACAAGAGAAGTTTGCACCTATTTGTCCTGATTTTGTAATTGAATTAAGGTCTGCTTCTGATAATTTGCAGCTTTTAAAAGATAAAATACAGGAATATATGCAAGAACCAGGAATCCAATTAGGTTTATTAATTGACCGCGAAAATCGTCGAGTTTATATTTATCGTCCTGGACAAACAGAAGAGTGTTTAGAAAATCCTGATAATGTGAGTTGTGAATCTGTTTTATCAGGATTTGTTTTAGATATGCGTAAAATTTGGTAAACTAAATAAACAGGAAGATGCACGTTATTAGTTTTAGAATAGTCAGAGAATATGCAGAAAATCATTCAGATTGTCAGGAATCACTGAACAACTGGTATAAGATTGCTAGTAAAGCTAAATGGTCAAACTTAGTTGAAGTACAGCAGGTGTTTCCGAAAGCTGAATCTGTTGGAAATTTTACAGTTTTCAATATTAAAGGCAATAAATACCGTTTGATTGTTAGCATAGATTACGAAGGTAAACTAATTTATATTAAATATATCCTCACTCACGCAAAATACGATAAGGACAAGTGGAAAAATGACCCTTACTTTTAATCCAGAGAAATACAAGGAATTATTAACAGCATATCTTCCCAAAATTATTAAGACTGAAGCAGAAAATGAACAAGCTTTAGTTATTGTCGAAGATTTAATGCACCGCAAACGCAGTGCTGAAGAAGATGAATTTTATCAATTATTAATTACTTTAATAGAAAAATTTGAACAAGAATATTATCAGATTAATCAACAAAATAATCCTCAATCTATGCTATTATTCCTTTTGGATGAATCTGGTAAAAATAAAGTTGATTTACAAGCTGTTTTGGGTTCAGAAAGCCTTGTTGATAACATTTTAAATGGAAAAGAGAAAATAACTCTAGAATTAGCTCAAAAACTGGGAGATTTTTTTCATGTAGAAGCAGGTTTATTTCGTGAATAGGGTATCCAGGATTTGAGGATTATCAGGATTAATCGAGAGCGTAAATTATAGTTAGTAGTGTGCGAAAGTCAATAAACAAATTCCTAACACCATAATTGCACTACCGAACAACCTTGTTTTGATGTTTTTTTCCTTAAATATCAGATAACCGAATCCTACACCCATCAATAGGCTAGTTTGTCTGACAGCAACAGAATTAGCTGCTACCGTTAACCCTACAGCAGTTACATGACACCACATATCTACTGCTTTCAAACTTCCCAATAAAACCAATTTAGAGAAATTTGTTCTTAGCTGAAAAAACCAATTGGGCGAGAAAACCACAACTATTGGTAACATCATCAATGCTGTACAAAAATACAAAGCAGCCGAAAATACCAAAGGAGAAGAATTTTTAGCTCCTATTTTGTCCAGGGATGTTGTTAATGCCCAGAGTGCTGCTACTATAATCATTAACCGCGATGATTGGGTATTGATTATAGATAATAAAGGGGCAAAATAGTTATTTTCTTTGGGTTTTAAATTCAAAAAATAAGCACCTAGACAAATTAAAATAATACTAATTATCTGTATATTATTCGGCAGTTCTCCCAGAGTAAAGGGGGAAGCTATCACTAAAAATAGGGGAGAGAAACCCATTAAGGGAACAGTTAATGACAGATCTCCTAAGCGCAAAGCCCTCATATATAAAATGCCGCCAACTGTGGATAAAGTAGCATCTGCTAACAAAGCCCACCAAAAATCTTTGCCAATATCAGGAATAGGTTGGGGAGATAATAATAACCAAGGGATATAAATAATCAGGGTAAAAGCTCTTAATCCCCAAGCAACTAAATATTCATCTAAAGGGCGATCGCCTTTGTTAGTAACAATTTTACTAAAGACATCGCGCAGAGATTCAAAGGTAGCCGCCGCCAGTGAGAAGTATAGCCAATTCATGGAGTTTAAGAGATTAATAAATATTTGATAGTGGGATGTCTAATAAGTCGTGTTAGTTTTGCTTTTGTGAACCCAACCTAAAAGTTTTTAAACATCCTCTTAGGTTGAGATCAAGAAATTATACAGCTTTTTCATGTTAATCTCCTTAATTACTAAGTTTAAAATCGCATTATTTAAAATTAAATTCATAAATAGAACCAAAACCATGATACTTTTTCCCATCTTCTTCATAAATCTCTCCAATACCTTTCGTGAAATCAAATATTAACTCTCCAGTTTCTCTTGCACGAATACGGTTCTCAGTATCACCACACTTGTACCATTTGTTATTATCTTTGTAAAAACACTGTTTTCTCGTTACTGGAACAAAACACTGAACGAAAACATTTGCTTGATTAAAGAAACCAAAACTACCTGATATTGAAGGACTAACACGATAAGATGATGTTCCGTCAATCCTAGTGTAACTTTCACATTTATAAGTTTTTGGCTGGGCTTGAACAGGATCGCTGTGAATATTCCAGCCAAATATACACACTATGGCGGTGCTGGTCATTAGTAATTTATGCATTTTTCTCATGGTAATATTTTTAGTTACTAAAACCTAAAAGAGAATTTTTGCCAATTAACAGACAAAAAACTTATAGATATGAGGTGGGAGTGAATAAAAACCCCAACCCCAGATCACCCAACCTACAGGCGATCGCTAACTGCTGCCGCAAGCATCGCACTACATTTTATGTCCATAGTTTGAAACCATTGTAGAGACGTTCCATGGAACGTCTCTACATTATTTTTCGGAAATGTCTAATAATAGATAATTCGATGAGAAACAGTTAGTTCATCAAAATTAATCTCTAGTTTTTCACTTTTTGCAACGATATTGTTTGCCTAAGAAGGACAAAATACTATTTTTATCTAAAGCATATCTTTCATTCCTATTTGGAGGGAAACTGCTGATAGAAGAATTGATCCATCTAATACCATTTGTCAAGTTAACTGTGCCTGAAGAAGAATTAGGAGCAGCCCATTTGTAAGTATCATATTTTCCTAAAGCGTACAGTATAGTCACTGTGTTGTTACGTTGAAAAGCGATACGATTTGTAGCAGGAGTAGTAGTTTGTACCCAATCACAAACTAAGGGATGAGCAGATTGAGCCACAACGGGAGTGCTGTCAATATTCCACAAGCCAAATGTAGAAACTATGGCAGTAGTGGTCATCAGTAATTTATGGAATTTCATTGTCATGTCCTCAAAAGAAATTTTTAGTTTTTATTGATTACTAAGATAAAGATCATTGTAGGATTTCAGAATTGCTAAAACCCTACAAATCTAGGTTTTTGGTAATTGCATTCCGTAGTTAGGAGTTTGATATTACCTAATATTTAGAGCAGTTGATAATGTGTTCCGGGGGAAATTTATTGAAGTGGCTTGAAAGGTAACTCTACCAGAGGAAAACGCGGTGGAAGATGTATAGCACCATTCTCTTTTCCAGCCCACAATAATTCTTCCGAATCCTGTAATAGCAGTAGACGACTTTTGTACCATTCTTTTACCATTGAATAGTACACTCTGACTTTGACCATAGCCCCTCTCTTCAGTTTGAACACATAAAGAACGTCCACCATGATCTTTGGATGTGGAAAAATTTCCTGACTGTATTAATTCCCAACTCGGATTCTGAGACGAATTGACAGCAGTTATGGCCACCCTAGATAATGGAGGGGCTGGTTGGGAGATAGCTTGTTTAATATCCACAAAGGAAATTCCTGCTATTCCCAAAATAGTTCCTAATACCAATACATTAGCCTGTTTAAAAAACATAGATTTCACCATGTCGAATGAACTATAAATAAGTATAAAGCTTCAAACCTTAACTCATGTCTGAGTAATGAGTGTGTTTTGATTATTTTATGATTCTTTTATGCTTAACTTTTGATAAAATGTACAAGCATCACCAATACATTGTTTTTCAGATATATCATGACCAAATCAGTAATTATTGATTTAGGACTAGGCAATTTAGAGCAAGATACCCCTGTGAGGGTCAAGTTATGGTGGAACTCAGAGCAGAAAAGAGCAGATGAATATAATACAAATTTACCACCAGATACCATACTCCCTAGACTCTACAAAATTTGGCAAAAGCTTTATGATATCCGCTCTCAAACTGTCAGCAGTCGTTCATCTGTAACTTTATTAGCAAAAAAGCCTATCCCAACTTATATCCGCAGATGTCCTCAATGGAATTTTGATGATTTGTGGCAAAATATAGATAATTTATCCAATGATTTAAACGATAATAACTTATTACAGCAATTAGATGATTTTATTAGTTTAGATGCAGGATTATTAGACCTATCTGAAAATATTAGTAGCAGTGATATCAATAAAAATTTAGGCTTGGCACAGCAGAAACTAGAAGAACGTTTTAATATTTGGCTGCAATATCGAGAATTTATTAATTGCCAGCATCAATGGGATAAAAATGAATTTTTAGATATTAATGATGAAATTTTTGTAATCTTCCAAATTCAAGATCATTTAATTCGCAAACTTCCTTGGCATCAGTGGAATTTTTTTGATAAATATCCCTTGGCTACTCATGCTTTTGGCTCTCTTTCTTATCAAGGTAGATTTGTTAGATCAAAATCAAGTAATCAAGTAGAAATTCTTGCTGTTTTGTGTGATGATGAGGGAATTGACTTACAACAGGAACGCATTATTTTCAATCAGTTGGTTAATGATTTAGATGTAAAAATAGAATTTATACCTTTTCCTTTTAACCGTAACCAGTTAGAAGAAAGGTTAGAAAAAGGCTGTGATATTTTATTTTTTGCTGGACACAGTAAAACTCAAAGTGAATCGGGACATATATATATTAATGACCAAGAAAGTGTTACTATCAATGATTTAAAAAATAGTTTTGAAGCAGCTATTGATCATGGATTGAGACTGGCAATTTTCAACTCTTGTGATGGACTGGGATTAGCAAATGACCTAGCAAAATTGAATATATCTCATGTTATTGTCATGAAAGAGCAAGTTTCCAATTTCATCGCTCAGGAATTTTTTCGTTATTTTTTAGAGTTTTTTGCACATGAAAAATATCCCATATTTTTAGCAGTTCAAGAAGCTAGAAATAAGTTAAAAAAACATGATTTACAACATCCAGGAGCATCCTTTTTACCTGCGCTTTGTACAAATCCCGCAGTGGTAGAACCTCTTACCTGGGAAAACTTACGTGCTGTAAATACTAAAGGTTTTCATGCTGATTGGGGAAATGTACCTCCTGTAAACCATTTTTTTGGACGAACAGAGGAGTTAGAAAAATTAAAACAATGGATAGTTAATGAACGTTGTCGAATTTTAGCTATTGTTGGTAGTGGAGGAATCGGTAAAACGGGACTTTCAGTGAAGTTAGGTCAGGGTGGGATAGGTAAAACAGATTTATCTGTAAAATTAGCAAGGGGTATGCAAGGTGAATTTGATTATATCATTTGGCGATCGCTCCTTAACGCCCCACCATTTATAGAAATCATCACTGATATCATCAAATTTCTTTCTCATCAACAAGAAACTAATTTACCAGAATCACCAAATATTCAAATAAATACCTTACTTGGATATTTAAAACAAAATAGATGTCTTTTAATTCTTGATAATATTGAATCAATTTTAGAAGATGGAAAATATCGAGATGGCTATGGCGTTTATGGTGAAATGTTTCAACAAATTAGGCAAGAAAAACATCAAAGCTGTTTGCTGCTTACCAGTCGAGTCATACCACCAGAAATTGAATCAAGAAGATATAAAGATGGTTCTGTTCGTCTTTTAGAATTAACAGGTTTAAGAGAAACAGAAGCAGTCAAGAAAATTTTTCAACAAATCGGTGAATTTAGAGCTACAGACGAAAACTGGGAAAAACTAATTGAAGTTTATGGTGGTAATCCCCTATTTTTAGAATTGAGTGCGGGTTTTATTAAAGAACAATATCAAGGAAACATTGCTATTTTTTTGGAAAAAGAACAACATCTTTTAGAAAAAAGCATCGAAGATGATTTACTAAACTGGCACTTTCAGCGATTAAATAAATTAGAAAAGGAGATAATTTACTGGTTAGCAATTAATCGTGAACCAGTTTCAGAATCAGAATTATTAGAAGATTTACTATCAATTTCTAAATTACAACAAGTCAATAAATATTTGCAATCTTTAAAAAAGAAAATCCCTCTAGAAGAAATAGTAGAAACTTCCACAGATAATCCTAAGTTTACTCTGCAACCTGTGATTATTGAATATATAACTAAGCGATTAATCAATCAAATTGTAGATGAAATTAGAGATAATCAAGTTGAATTATTTAATACTCATGCCTTGTTTAAAGCTCAAGGTAAAGAATATATCAAAGATATTCAAATTCGTCTGATTCTCAAACCAATTATAGAACAACTACTTCCAGAATCTGAATTTAGAAATATTGATAATAATTTAACCCAATTATCCAAAAATATTCCTCAAAATCATCTAGAACTAATAGAGAAAATACGTGGTGAAATAAATAATTTACATAATCAAGTAAATCTTGAATATCTGCTAATTCCTATCCTATCTAACTTAAAAAAGCAACCTAATAAAAAGCCAGGATATGCGGCTGGTAATCTTCTAAATTTATTCATTCAGGAACAGATAGAAAAACAGCAACCTATTTTAAATGACTATGATCGTTATAATTTAACTGTGTGGCAAACTATTCATATAAATTTATTGATTGAGGAAGGAATAGAGAAACAGCAACCTGTTTTAAATGACTATGATTTTTCTCATTTAACTGTGTGGCAAACAGACTTCAGTAGAATACATATCCATGATGTTAATTTTACAAAATCAAAATTTAGAAATTGTCTATTTATTGATAATTTTGGTGCTGTTTTAAATGTTCAATTCAGTCCAGATGGCAAGTTATTTGCAGGTGGCGATATTAATGAACAAATTCGCATTTGGAGAATGGAAGATAATCAACTTATTACTATATGTGATGGACATGGTGATTATGTACTATCAATCTCATTTAGTCCCGATAGTAAATTAATAGCTAGTAGCAGTATAGATAAAACAGTCAAAATTTGGGCAGTGAATACAGGTAAACCATTAAAAACGCTAAAAGGACATACAGGTTGGGTGATTACTGTTAAATTTAGTCCTGATGGTAAAACAATTGCCAGTTGTGGCGGTGATGGTATAAAGATATGGAACATTGAAAATGGAGAATGTTTAAAAACTTTACCAGAGCAAATAACAGGTGTATTTTCCATTGATTTTAGCCCAGATGGGAAAAAACTTGTCAGTGGTAGTCCTGACACAACTATCAAAATGTGGGATGTGGAAACGGGTAAATTATTGCAATCTTTACCAGGGTTGAATAAATTAACAAGTTCAGTTAGTTTTAGTCCTAATGGTAAATTGCTGGCTAACTCTAATGGTGAGGTAACTTATAGAGATAAAGAAGAAGTCGTAAAAATTTGGGAATTTAAAGATGGAAAATGGCAGCATATTCAGACATTAACTGAAAATAAAGCTTCAGTTAGGTCTATTTCTTTTAGTCCAGACAGCCAGAAACTTGTTTGCTGTATATGTCGATATGATGACTCTCAAAAATATCATCCCATCAAAATTTATGATGTTAATACTTATGAATTTAAAACTCTAGAAGGACATATTAGTTCGATATTGTCAACGGCTTTTCATGCTGATAACCAAAGACTTGTTAGTAGTAGTGGAGATGAAACAATAAAAATCTGGGATATCAATACGGGAAAGTGTCTTAAAACTCTATATGGTTATACTGATTGGCACGTAACAATTGCCTTTCATCCCAATGGTGAAATATTAGCTAGTGGAGATAATAATACAACTGTAAGACTTTGGAATATTAAAACTGGTAAATGCGTTAAAACTCTACTAGGACATAAAAATACGATTTGGTCACTTGCTTTTAGTCATGATGGTAATCAACTAGCTAGTGGTAGTACAGATACAACTATTAAAATATGGGATATCAAAACTGGTAAATGTTTAAAAACATTTTTTGGAGAAGAAGAAAGAATTTGGTCATTAGCATTTAGTCCCGATGACAAAAAACTAGCTAGTAGTAGCTTTTACCAAACAATTAATATATGGGATATTGAAACTGGTAACTCTCAAAATCTGAAACCAGATAAAAGTAGTAATGCTGGCATAAAGTCAGTTGCTTATAGTCCCAATGGTCAAATACTAATTAGCGGTAGTGAAGATAGCACAATTTGTATTTGGGATGCGAATACTTATGAATGTTTACAAGTTTTAATTGAACATACAGATAGGGTAAATTCCGTTAAATTCATTAATGATCAAATATTTGTCAGTGCTAGTGAAGATAGTACAATTCGATTATGGAATTTGAATACTTATGAATGTCTGAAAGTTTTTCGAGGACATAAAGATAGATTAACTTCCGTTGATTTTAATGGTCAAATACTCGTTAGTGGTAGTACAGATAGGACAGTGCGACTTTGGGATATTAAAACTGGTGAATGTAGAAAAATTCTCTCAGGACATACAAAAAGAATTGATGCTGTGGTTTTTTCTGCCGATGGTCAAACCGTAGCAAGTTGCAGTAGAGATGGTACAATTAGTTTGTGGGATATGGAAACATATAATCGTCAAACTCTCCGTGTGCCTAGACCTTACGAGGGAATGAACATCAATGGAGTCAAAGGTTTAACTGAACAGCAAAAAGTCACACTCAAAACTTTGGGCGCAGTGGAAGATTATTGATGGATTGAGTAAGCAATTATAACACATAAATACCTTTTTCAATAGTTTGTTCACCCAGCTTAACTTCAATACAAAAAGGAGATTTTGATTCAATTACAAAACTAGAGCGGAGAGTTTTTCTTCTTGCTAGTTTTTCATCTATTATTTCTCCTGAAGATTCATAAAAAACTAAAATTTTCAGGTTTTCAGGTAACTGAATCTGTTGATTGGTCGTAAGTATTTGTAAGGTTATGCTATGTAAACCTTTTTCTAATGTTTCATTGAGTTCTTCTTTTTTTATTTTCAACAACAGAGATGTATTTATTGGATTTAAATGGATAATTTTGCCAATTTCATTACGCTCATTTTCTTGGCTTCTAACTTGAGATGATAAGGGGCGACTTCTTTCAATTGTTTGATTTATGAATTTTTTTGGATCATCCCAACCAGCGGGAAAATTGCGTTTATTAAATTTTCCAGATAAAGAAATTATATTATTGCGTTGATTATTACTAGGCTCATCTGCATCCAAAATCCGAATACTTTCAATAGGAAAAGTATTTAATTTCGTAAGTGTTTTTGATTGAACAAGATTGATCAGTTTTTTAATATCTGCATCAGAGCCTTCTATAAATAATCTGATGCTACCGGATTTTACATCAAAAATTACGATTGTATTCCCTGAATGTTGCCGTAAAATTTCTTCAAGAATCTTTAAATTTTCAATAGAGTCAATATCACCAGTTAACACAATTTCTGCTTTTTGGGTTTTATTCTGTCTATCTATGACAGTTATTTGACGACTTTGACGATGAAGTATTTGCATTGTTTTTTCCTCCTGATCAGTTACTGCAATGCAGCAAGAAGCTGTTTGTGATTTTGCAATTGGTTGTTCTCTTGGCAGACAATCTTCCCAGTTCAATCCTAACTCATCGCAAATTTGTTTATAATGATCAACTCGAATTGGGCTACCATTAAAAAATTTGCTGACGGTAGATCGAGATAGTTTAAGAAAATCAGCTAATGCTTGTTGTGTATATCCTAACCCAAGTAAAGCTATTCGTGCCTTCTCTCTAACTTCAGCAGAGGCTGTCAATGAACTACGTCCAGGTGTCTGTGTCATACAGAGGTTTTCAACTATTCAATCATAAGTTGAGTATAAAACAATCATGAAACAACCACAACTTAATCATTACTAAGACACGAGTTCAGATCTATGGCATTACAGTGAAACAAGTAAATAAAAATTATTCTCTAAGAAATTACCATGAACAAGTTCCATAAATTGCTGATGGGTACAACAGCCATAGTTTCCATGTTTGGCTGGAATGTAAATATAGCTCAAGCACAATCCATACCAGCATACTGCACTGGATCGGCAATTGGTTCTTTACTTGGTCTAGTAATTACAGGTAATGCTGAAGCGGCATCATCTGCAATTCCGCCAGAATGCACTACTCAAAATCAAAATTCTCCTTCCTCTCAATATCAAGAACCAAATCCTACAAACACAGTTCCTAAACTCCCTAATACCGACCTCGACCCTAATAGCGCATGGTTGCGGGATTCGATGAGAGATACAGATCGCTTCATTGGTGGTAGTGGCTGGCGCAGTATTGAAAACAATCCAGGCGGTTTTTAATTGCCCAATCTCAACCTAGTATTGGTGATACGGTTCAATTTGCCGTTGATGCAATCCACAAACTTAGACAACAAGGAAAGATTAATCTTCGTCGAGATGGTAATTACACTTTTGATGACGTCAGGATTGAGATAGATAACGCAAAACCAGAGTTGCTGAATGAAAATCCACTCCCTGGAGGATTTTATAATCCTTTTGCAAATTGGATCACAATTAAAAATCCCAAACAAGACATATCTGTGACTGTTCAAGTAGTAGGTTCTAACTCTTATAAATCTATAGGTTACAGTACACCCAAGCGTGTTCCTGGTAAATCTATTGATTTGTGCTGTACAATTTACAATCCTAGATAAAACTTTCTCTTACTGTTTAGTAACTAAGGAGATTACCATGAAAAACCTGCATAAATTACTAATGACCACCACCGTCATATTTTCTATATTTGGGTGGAATATTCACACAACTCAAGCACAAAATAGCCCCAAATTAATTGCTGCTTATAGTTCAACTAAGGGCGACAGTGACGTAGGAATAAAGCAAGACTGTATTTCATTCTTTTATGACAGTGGGGATTTTCTAGAAAAATGCTCATCTTTTATTAACAGTGGTTACACTCGTCCGCGTACAAGAATTACCAATATACAAGGTATTTGGAGACGTGACGGAGATTTAATTTATGTTCAAGTCACAAGTTCAGCAGGATTATCTGGTGAGAGAAAATATCAAATAACTCAAGAGGGTTTATTAAATGTGGAAACAGGTACTCGCTTAACCAAACAATGAAAAGATGCAATTGATTAATAGGATTAGTCGTAGGTTGGGTTGGCGAAAGGAAACCCAACATTACTAAAAACAACCTAACTAACAATTTCTGAAATTAAACAAACACAAAACAAATAGAGAATATTATGTCAAGAGAATTTTCATCACAAATAAATTTGGTTTCTGCAACTAACTACAATGATGTTATTGGTAGTGACATTGGTAGTCGTAGGTTGGTTTGACGAAAGAAAACCCAACACCATTCTTTGTTTTGTTTTGTCGGTTGGGTAATATGATATTTTTTTTGACCCCAACTCAACGCGGTAGGGGTTTAGCAATGCTAAACCCTTACATTTTATCCCGGATTTCTCACCAAAATCCTCAAACCCTTATAAAATCTGGATTATGGGTTTTCACACTGCATCAAAAATAAACCTCGTGAAAAATGCCTGAAACCGTTTCTCTATAAGGATTATATAGATTGCGATCGCATTGTTTGTGAGAAATGCGGGTTTATGAATCAATATTTCCGGCTCTAGCGCTCCCTTTATTATATTTTTGATAAAATATCATCAAAACCCTTGCTCTAACTGGATTTGAGGTTTTAGTATATTCAAAAATAAGCGATAGCGAAGCGCTCCGTAGGAATCGCTCTTAATTTAGACAAAACCCATATACAGTAATGGTTTTAGACATATAAAAGGGATATTTAATCATAAGGGGAACGGTAGAACCATATTTCCTTTTTTCGCTTTTTCCACTTTCTCAACTTGCTTGGGTGCTTCTATTTTGTTGAATAGTCGGATAGCTTCATTAAAGTTGGTGTGGCTTTTTTCGGTTTGACTAATTTTTTGATATGTTAAGCCAAAGCTAATATTTTTTAGCAATGCCACAGGCATTTTTTATTGTTCCAACTGATTCACAGGCAGATTTTATCAGTATTTTAACGGATACAGCACTTCTCAGTGTTATGAGGTACATATCTAGTGGGTAAGATGCCCGCACCACAATAGTTTTGATATTGAATTTAGAATATCTATTTAATTTCACCATAATTTCATAAATATGCCATTTTCATGAAGATTCAATACTCTTGGGCTGAGAAACAATCAGTATAAATACTGTTGTGTTTTTTTTAAACGAATGTGAAATAATCGGTAAAGAAATAAACTACAACTCTTTGTGATACATTTTTGTAGAGACATTCTATGGAATATCTCTACAAATTTCTCTTCATAAATAAAATAATCATGAAAAACTTTAAATTCAAACCAGGATTTAAATTGTTAACCATATCGGCAAGTTTAACAAGTGTTACTCTTGGAGTTTGGTTGATTTTTGCCATATTTACCCAAAGTAAAATTCAAAATATCCCCGTTCGCATAGTAACAGCTACTCAAGACAAAGTAGAAGATAAAATTACTGGTGAAAGTGGTATATTAAAATTAGATAATCAAAGAAATATTAAATCTCCAATCACAGGAACAGTAGAACAAGTATTAGTCAAAATTGGAGATCAAGTTAAAAAAGATCAAATTTTAATCCGTCTGAGAGATACAGAAACACAAATTAAGTTACAAGAATTTGCATCTGATTTAAAAGATAAGAATTTACAATTTGTTGATAAACAATCATCTTTACAAAAAGCAGAAAGTAAATTGTTAGAAACTCAGCAAGAATACAGAAATATTCAAAGTACCTATAGAAATGATATTAACAGGAAAAAAGATGAGAAAATAAGGGAAATTCAAAAACGTAGATTAGAACTTACCAGAAAACAACAAGCATTAACTGGTAAAACAAATGACTTAAAAGAAGCAAAAACTAAATTACAAGAAAATAAACAACTTTTCGCTAAGGGATTTATTTCGGAAACTGAATTAAAAGAGCAAGAAAAAAAAGTTACTCAAGCGGAAACAGATTTAAGTAATGCTAAAGATGAATTATCATTAAGTAATTTAGATTTAGAACAGCAGAAATTAGAATTACAAAGTTTTTGGCAAGATGTGAGAAATAACAAATCTGAACCCCAGCAAAAATTGAAAGAAGCTAAAACTAAAATTGACCAAGCTGTACAAGAATTAAACCAAGCTAAATTAGCACTCAATCAAATTGTGAGAGAAATAGATAAACTCAAAATACAACGCCAGAAAATTGCTGAAGAATTGAGAAAAACAGTAATTACTGCTCCTATGGATGGTGTAGTTCTCAATTTACAAGCAAAATTAGGTGATGTGATTGAACCGAAAGGAGATGTTTTAGTTATTGGTGATCATACTCAACAAATTGTGCAATTAAAGTTATCTCCTTTAGACGCAACCAAGGTTAAAATTAGACAACAAGCTGAAATTAGTATTGTTGGGTTTCAATCACAAAAATTAACTGGTAAGGTTCAACAAATATCTTTATTAGCTGGAGATACCCAAAACAATGATCAAGGTACAGATAATGTTAAAATTACAGCGATTGTGCATTTAGATCAAGTTAATAAAAATATTGTTCCGGGAACTCCAGTGACAGTTGCCTTGATTATCGCTCAACGTGATAATGTGACAGTTATTCCTAGTGAAGCTATTCAACAAAATGAATCAGAAACATTTGTCTGGATAAAAGATCAACAAGGTAAGGCTTTTAAAAGAATTATCAAAACTGGGTTACAAGGATTAGATAATATTGAAGTTAAATCAGGTTTAAAACCAGGAGATGAAATATTAATTCCCACTTTAGAAAATCCTTTAAATGTGGGAGATAATGTTGTCATAAAAATGCAGTAATAAAAGCCAGGGAATAAATTCCCTGTCTCATAGCTAAAGTGCGTTAAAAGGCACTATTCTTAATTAAAAATAAAACTGTATTCTCGAAAATAAAATAAACAGATCAAAATAGTCGGTTTTAACCGACTTAGGCTATAAGACAGGGAATTTATTCCCTGGCTTCTTTTAAAACCTTACCGATAACAAAGAATAAATTTAACATATTTACTCCCATGAACATCAATGATTTATTATCTTTAACATCTAGCTCTTTACGCAGTAATCCCTTGCGCTCATTTCTGAGTAGTTTAGGTGTATTTATGGGTGTATTTGCTGTGAGTGGAACATTACAAGTAAGTGATATTGGAAAAATATATTTAAAGACGCAATTACAAAAAATGGAATCTCCGCAAATTTCTATTCAGTCTCCTTATAATTCGGTTACGTCTCAACTAGAAAAATATCAAAGTGAAGATTTAGAATGGTTAAAAACAAATTTATCTGGTTGGAAATATATCGCTCCTGTACAAAATGGTGGTAATGATGCTATTTTTTGGGGAACTCAAAAAATCAATGTGGAAAGTCAAGCAGTAACACCAGATTTTTTACCTATGTCGGGAAGAAAATTAATTGGTGGGAAGTTTTTTACAGTTAATGATTTACAACAAACCCGCTCAGTTATTGTTATAGATCAATTACTCGCACAAAAACTATTTAAAGGTAAAAATCCGTTAAGAAAAATGATTACTTTTCAAAATAAGTCTTATTATATTCAAGGGGTTATCCAAACTAGAAACAGTAATACTTGGGGTGATGAACAAGGATTGATATTAATTCCTTTATCTGTTTATCAATCTCTCAAATCAAGTCCTTTCTTCGATAAAATTACCATTACTCCTAAGAATGCAGAAAATATAGAACAAATCCAAAATCAAGCAACTAGCATTTTAAAGAAAAGATTTCCTAATGTAGATATTTACGCTTCTAGCAATATTGAACAGGTGAAAAGTTTAGAAAAAGTCTTAAATGGTGTAACTATTATCCTCTTGGTTATCGGGAGTATTTCTTTATTTGTAGGAGGTGTGGGAATTGCTAATATTACTATAGCATCAGTTGTAGAACGAACTCCAGAAATTGGGTTAAGACGCGCTATTGGTGCTACTCAAAAGAATATTTTAATTCAGTTTTTACTAGAAGCAACTTTTATTAGTATGACAGGAGGAATAATTGCAATAGCTACAGTACAAGGAATTACTATTATGACTGTAACTCTCTTGAATTTACCCTATCAATTTGGTTATCAAACTCCTTTAGTTTCTCTGAGTTCTGCTATTATAGTGGGTATTGTTTCTAGTTTTCTACCTGCGCTGAGAGCTAGTAAATTAGATCCTGTTGAAGCTTTACGTTCCCAATAAGTAAAGTTGAGAATAATGTTAATGTTGGGTTTCCTTGCGTCAACCCAACCTACTTAATTTTTTTACTATGAATCGTTTTTTATTACCAATATCATCTTTGCTTGTGATTTTCCTATTTCCGGGTTTAGGAAAATGTCAAAATATGCCTAATCACCAAAATTTACCAAAATCTAATTCTGATTTACAATTACTATTAAATAACTCTAGTCAGGAGTTATCTTTAAAATTAGCTGATGCTGTTTATTTAGCTTTACAAAATAATCGAGATTTAAAAATAGCGTATCTACAACGTATTTTAGATCAAAAACAATTAGCTGAAACTGAATCTCAATTTAATCCAACTTTTACACCACAGCTATCTTTAAATGTGACTAATAATCAAACTGGTAATAACACCAATAATAATACAACTGCGCTTTTGGGTGCTAATTTCAATTTAAAAATTCCTACAGGTGGTAATTTAAGTTTAACATGGCAAGGACAAAATCTTTTATCTCGTACTAGCTCATTAGATACTTCCTCAGATACAAATACTCTGAGTCAAAGTGTTAATCTTAATTTTAGTCAACCTTTATTAAAGGGTTTTGGCACAGGATTAAATACTCTGAGTATTCAAAGAGCAAGATTGACAGAAAATGCTAATATTTTGAATCTCAAAAATACTACTTCTCAAACAATTACTAATACTATAGTTAGTTATAGAAGTTTATTGTTAGCTCAAGAAAGATTGAAAATTGAACAATTATCTTTTGCTAATGCTAAAAAAGATTTAGAGAGATTACAAGCATTATTTGAATTTGGGAGAATTCCTAAAAATGATCTGGTTGAGCGTCAAGCTGATATTGCTCAACAAGAAGTAAATTTAGTGAATACACAATCCAGTTTAGAACAAGCAATTTCTGAATTAACTAAAATTATAGATTTACCCATAACAAAAAAACTAATTGCTCTGGAAAAACCTGATCCTCCAACAAGTTTAAATTTACCAGCTTTTACAGAAATGCTAGAATTAGCTAAAGCGAATAATACTGGTTATCTTGCTGCTGTTAATGCTGTGGAAAATTCTAAATTTGGGATAACAGAAGCTAAAAATCAACAACAATTGGATTTAAAATTAAATGTGAGTTATGGGTTTAATAGTGCTTCTAATACTCAAGATACAAATAATTTGAGTTCGTCTTTAGTCTTAAATCGGGAGTTTGGTAATCTCAGTCAAGATAATGCTGTAGTTAAAAGTGAGATTAGCTTACAAAATGCTAATTACACTCTAGCAAAAACTCAGGATAATTTGAATGAGGAGTTGAAAAATAAAACTCGTAATGTCAAAGATACTTTTAAGCAGATTGAATTAGCACAGCAAGCACAAAAGTTAGCAGCATCAAAAGTGATAAATGCTAAGGAAAGAATGAGATTAAGTAGTAATATTTCAATGACGGATATTATTAACTTTGAAAAAAGTTTGGTTGATGCTCAAAATCAAGAACTTAATGCTATCATTAATCATCTTAATAGTATCACTCAATTAGAACAATTTTTGGGAATTACTTCGAGTAAATGGGTTAAATAATACTATTATGAGGATTTTCAGGATTGTGTACATAAATATTGAAAATGGCAATTGATGTATTCAAAATAAGTAAAGTATAAATAATCCTGTACATCCTGTAATCCTGAATATCCTGATTCAGACAAATTCCGTGTTTCCTTCCATACTCCCAAATTATTAGGTTTGGATGTCCTCAACCAAGAATTGTTAGACCGGACAATGATTGCTACAGATGGTTCAGCTAACAAATCTAACTTAGGCGCAAATGCCATTTTAGGTATTTCTTTAGCAGCAGCTAAAGCAGGTGCAGCAGCTTTGGATATTCCTCTCTATCGCTATTTAGGTGGACCTTTGGCGAATCTATTGCCAGTCCCTTTAATGAATGTGATCAACGGTGGAGCGCACGCATCTAATAACGTTGATTTTCAAGAGTTTATGATTGTTCCTATCGGTGCGCCTTCTTTTAAAGAAGCATTGCGTTGGGGTGCGGAAGTATTTGCGACTCTCAGCAAAGTGTTAGATGATAAAGGTTTGCTGACTGGTGTGGGTGATGAAGGTGGTTTTTGTTAGGCTAAAGTTAATATTCTTGATTTAGTAATGCCACAGTACGATTTATATCACAATCAAGTTAAAAATGCTCTAACCAAAGATGGATGGGTAATTACCGATGACCCCTTTATACTAGAATACAAAGGCTTGCGTTTATATGCTGATTTAGGAGCAGAAAAATTATTTGCTGCCCAGAAGATGCAGCAAAAGATTGTAATTGAAATAAAAGTTTTTAATAGCCCTTCTTTAATTACAGAATTAGAAAAAACATTAGGACAATATAATATTTATGTTAGTTTAATTAAAAGAATCAATCCAGAACGTAAATTATATTTAGCGATTCCTGAAGCTGCTTATCAAGACTTTTTTCTTAAACCAGCTATTCAAGATATTTTAAGTGATCAACAGCAGATTAATTACATTATTTTCGATCCAATTCAGGAGGTAATTGTACAATGGATAAGTTAGAAAAATACAGAAGAATTATAGTTAGTATTGTGAAAAAACACGCTCAATATCAACCTAGTCATGGAAAAATTGAGGCTTTGTGTATTTGTGATCAAGAATCTGATAATTATTTGTTAATGGATACAGGTTGGGATAAAACAGGTAGGGTTCATGCAGTGGTATTTCATCTGCGAATTATTGATGGTAAAATCTGCATTGAATGGGATGGTACAGAAAGGGGAATAACTGCGGAATTATTGGAATTAGGAGTAGAAAAGGATGATATTATTTTAGGGTTTATTCGTCCTGAATATCGGCAGTTTACAGATTTTTCTGTAGCTTAATTTTGAATTTTTGCTTTTTCCACTTTCTCAACTTGCTTGGGTGCTTCCATTTCGTTGAATAGTCGAATAGCTTCATTAAAATTGGTGTGGCTTTTCTCAATTTCAGCCATCTTTTGATATAGCAATTATGGGTTGGATACAATACAATTGAGTACGGTGTTTACCTGCCACTACAGGTTTTGCGATTTACTGACTGTATCTCACTCAAGTGCATACCGCTATATGTTCAACCTATTTGGTATACTAAACACGGTTGGGAAATTAACTTTTACAGGATTAGGAAAAACATAGATTTGTAGGGGGTTTAGCACTGCTAAACCCCCTACCGATAGAATCGAACGATTAAGCCGTTTTTAGTATAGTTTGTTTGTTTATTCTTTAGTTTGTTGTTTTTTGCAAATTGAGAATCAACCAATAATTACCATGTTTATCTGGTATTCTTATTAAATCACCTATAGAAAAATTAGCATTAAGACAAGAATCAATTACACATTTTTCCGAATAAATTCTACTCATAAAAGACTCTTGATAAAAGTTTTTCTTGGTAATTTCTTCGTTACAAGTGAAATCAGTCCATATTTCTCCATTTTTACTTAGAAAAGTAGATAAATATTTTAATGTATTGAATGGATTCTATAAGTGCATCATAATTTGCATTGCAAAAATTACATCAAAATATTGATTTTCAAAAGGTAATTTGTTAATATCAGCTTTATAATAAACAACTGATGATAGAGTTGATATCTCTTTAGCTTTTTTTAGCATAGCCTCAGAAATGTCAATGTTAATAATTGTTTTCGACTCAGAATAAAGCTTTTGCATTCTACCGAAGCCGCTACCAACATCAAGTATAACTTTATTTTTTGTTTTTATTTTATTTAATAACCTTAGCTCCTAACAATGCTTGAACTAAAGGGTTTGATAAGAAAAAGTTGATTTTAGCAAATATCAACATAATAAATGAACTAAAGGTAAAGGGTTTGATAAGAAAAAGTTGATTCTAGCTAAATCATAGATATATATAGAAATTTTATTTATTTCAGTATAAAACATACCAGATGAATTTATATTAGCAAATAAAGATTTTTGTAATTATTCGTTACATAGTCTCTACACATATTTAACTACAGATGTAGCGATTGTTTGTCTACGTTTTACTTTTTACTCAGTAAAAGTTTACCATTGCCCCCACTATTGGAAATCTTCTTTAATCTCAGCCGATTTTCCCCCAGAAACACATAAACTAGCGATTGGGTTATTAGTAAACTGTAAAGGTTAAACCCTGACGACATACTCAAAATCAAGGACAAACCACGAATGACTAAATTTCTAGACACCGCTATTGAAGCCATTGTCTCCCGCGAAATCCTCGACTCACGGGGAAGACCTACACTAGAAGCGGAAGTACATTTAGCTGGTGGTGCAGTGGGACTCGCACAAGTTCCTAGCGGGGCTTCTACAGGCACATTTGAAGCCCATGAACTGCGGGATGGGGATAAAAGCCGTTATGGTGGTAAAGGAGTCCTCACCGCGGTAAAAAACGCCAATGAGATATTAGCACCCAAATTATTAGGTTTGGATGTCCTCAACCAAGAATTGTTAGACCGGACAATGATTGCTACAGATGGTTCAGCTAACAAATCTAACTTAGGTGCAAATGCCATTTTAGGTATTTCCTTAGCAGCAGCTAAAGCAGGTGCAGCAGCTTTGGATATTCCTCTCTATCGCTATTTAGGTGGACCTTTGGCGAATCTATTGCCAGTCCCTTTAATGAATGTGATCAACGGTGGAGCGCACGCATCTAATAACGTTGATTTTCAAGAGTTTATGATTGTTCCTATCGGTGCGCCTTCTTTTAAAGAAGCATTGCGTTGGGGTGCGGAAGTATTTGCGACTCTCAGCAAAGTGTTAGATGATAAAGGTTTGCTGACTGGTGTGGGTGATGAAGGTGGTTTTGCACCTAATCTAGAATCTAACCAAGTGGCTTTAGAATTGTTGGTAGCTGCAATTAAACAAGCTGGTTACAAACCCGGTGAAGAAGTAGCTTTAGCCTTAGACGTGGCTGCAAGTGAATTTTACAAAAATGGACAATATGTTTATGATGGTAAATCCCATAGTCCTGTTGAGTTTATTGATTATTTAGGTCAGTTGGTTGACCAATATCCCATTGTTTCCATTGAAGATGGTTTACATGAGGAAGATTGGCAAAGTTGGCAATTACTAACTCAGAAAATTGGCTCAAAAGTACAATTGGTGGGTGATGATTTATTTGTCACCAATGCTACTCGCTTACAAAAAGGCATTGAACAAAAAGCCGCTAACTCGATTTTGATTAAGTTGAATCAAATCGGTTCTCTAACTGAAACTTTGGAAACCATTGATTTAGCCACTCGCAACGGTTTCCGTTCAGTAATTAGCCATCGTTCCGGTGAAACTGAAGATACAACCATTGCTGATTTAGCAGTAGCTACTCGCGCCGGTCAAATTAAAACCGGTTCTCTGTGTCGCAGTGAACGGGTAGCAAAATACAATCGTTTACTCAGAATTGAGGATGAATTAGGCGATCGCGCCGTCTATGCTGGTACTGTTGGTTTAGGACCAAAATAGGCAATTGGTGATTGGTAATTGGTGATTGGTGATTGGTGATTGTAAACAGCATTACCCATTACCCATTACCCATTACCCATTACCGAATTAAGGATAAAACCCAACTTTAGGTAATCCCAAGGTTTCATGCCAGCCTAGCATCAGGTTCATACATTGAATTGCTTGACCGGCTTGACCTTTTATCAGGTTGTCAATGGCTGACATGACGATAACGCGACCAGTGCGGGGGTCAACTTCTATGCCGATATAACAATTGTTACTGCCACACGCCCATTTAGTTTGGGGATAAGTGCCACTATTGCAGATTTTCACCCAAGGGGAATTACGATAAAAGGCACTGTAGATGGTAATCAGGTCATCACGGACTAAACCAGGATCGCGCATAGTGGCGTACACAGTGGCTAAAATCCCCCGCACCATAGGGATGAGGTGGGGTGTAAATTGGATTTTTACGTCATGACCTGCCAATTCACTACAAATTTGCTCAATTTCTGGGGTGTGGCGGTGTCTACCGACGTTATAAGCACCTAGAGAGTTATCAGCTTCGGCTAACAACAGGTTAACTTTGGCTTGTCTGCCGCCCCCAGATGTGCCGGATTTGGCATCAATAATGGCTGTTTCGGGAACTATTAACCCTTGTTTTAAAAGTGGGGAAAGTGCCAGTAAACTGGCTGTAGGATAGCAACCGGGACAGCCAATTAGATTTGATTCGGCAATGCGATCGCGGTATAATTCTGGTAAACCATAAACTGCTGTCGCGGCTATGGTGCGATCGCTTCTTTCTGTACCATACCAATCTGTATAAGTTTTCAAATCACCAAAGCGATAATCAGCACTCAGATCCAGTACCTTACAACCTTTTTCTATAAGTTGGGGAGCAATTTGGCAAGCCAGTCCATTGGGTAAAGACAGAAATACCACTTCACAACGACTAGCAATAATATCCGGTTGTACTGCTTCAATGGGCAAATTTACTATATTACCGAACTGTGGGTAAAGGTCAGCAAAGGATTTACCTGCACTACTTTCACCACCTAAATAAACAATTTCCACTTGAGGATGATCCATCAGCAGTCGCACTAGCTGTACTCCGCCATACCCTGACGCGCCAACAATTCCAACTGGTACGCGTCTTAAATTTCCCATGATCTTAAATCCTTATCTACTTTTAGTTATCTATTATCAATCATCAGCAGTCAAGCTACTAACTAATTACTGATGACTTCTGATTGAACTTTCGCTGCATTGTATAGCAAAGCGGATCTTTTAGCGTACCTATAATCACAAATATCTTTAAAAAATAATCACACTCATAGTGTGTATAAAATCAGTACCACTAAAGATTATGTTTGCTATGTGACAGAAAATTCTCAACTTCAAAAATTTGGCGAATACATTCGCACAATCAGAAAAGCACAAAATCTTTCCCAAGAACAGTTAGCAGAACTGTCAGGACTACATCGCAACTACATCGGTGGTGTTGAACGTGGTGAAAGAAATATTGCTTTGTTAAATATTATCCGTATTGCTCAGGCTTTGGGAATGTCACCCAGTGAATTATTAAAAGGTTTAGACTAAATGGTATTTCCTTATGCCAGTATTCCAGTTGAAAAATGGGCAGATAAAACAAAAGAACTGATAGAAGAACATCCTCTCAAGCCAAATGTTATTAGAGAGGTTGCTTTAAAGAGTTGGCAGCTTTTATGGCAAACAAAAATAGGAGAGGAAGACACATATTTGAGCCTGGCAGAAATTGATCCACCAGCTATTATGGTGGGTTATTTTTTTGAAAAACTCTTTGCCAAAGAATTGCAAAAGCGTTATCCAGAGGAATGGAGAGGAACACAAAGTAAAGATGAAAAAGATATTGTTTATCTAAAGGATACAAGATATTCAATAGAGATAAAAACTTCTGGTCAGCTTGGCACAAAAATTTTTGGAAATCGCAGCTATGGTCAAAAAGCAAAAGATGAAAATAATGAGGAGCTTGCTAAAAAAGAAAAGTCTGGTTATTATATTACAGCTAATTTCTACCAGCAAAGTTTAACATTATTAAGATTCGGTTGGATAGACCATGAAGATTGGAATGCACAAAAATCAGCAACAGGTCAGGCATCTGGTTTAGATCAAAAAGTCTATGAGCATAAACTTTTTACAATATCAGGAGAATATATTTTAGATTCTCCTGTTAATTTATTATGCAAAGTTGGTGATGTAATTGCGAATGAGATGAATAAGGAAGGAATAAAAATTATTCAGGAATTAAGTGATTATCAAGGTAATAATCAAACTGTTAAAAAAGCCAAAGCGCAGGAAAAATATCACAATATACTTAAATTGAATTCGGGGATTGAAAAATTTGCGCTGGGTAAAAACATAATAAATAGTGTTTGGTGGTGGTTAACTTAAAAATACAAAAATACCTTTATAGAAATAAAGACATTTGTTCTACTTGACAACTTTGTTCTTTCAAAAAAGTTTCAATTCTATTAGCAGCAATATCACAGTAATCTTGACGAATTTCAAAACCAATTACTAGCCGATTTAAATCTAAAGCTACCATAGCAGTAGTACCTGAACCCAAAAATGGATCTAGGATAATTTGATTTTGATTTGAAGATGCTTGAATTATTCTTTGAATGACAGCAGAGGGAAACTGTGCTGGGTGTGGTGTTCTTTCTTTTGAAGATCGGTTTTGTCCAGAAGTTACTTTCGGAAATTCCCAAACATCAGTAGGATTTTTACCTAAAGGATTAACCCTGATTTTACCATTCTTTTTTTGATTGGGATATTTAACATTAGTATCACGAATATCGTCAAGATTAAAAGTATAAGCTTCTGAATTTTTTACATACCATAAAAATTTCTCATTTCTAGGTGAAAAGAACTTACTTCCTGCGACTCCAGCACCATAATTCCAAACAATTTCCTGAATTAAATAAAAAGGAATTTTATCCCAAAGTAAATAGGAAATAGGAATTGCTTTAGCACGATTTTTAATAGATAAATAACCTAAATTTAGCCAAAAAGCTCCATCACATAAAGTCAGACGATAAACTTCTTTTATCCATTGTTCACACCAATTTATATAATCGTCTAATGGCAATAAATTTTCATATTCCTTGCCAATATTATACGGCGGACTGGTGACAGTTAAATTAATTGATTCATCTGGTAAAATTTTCATTGCCTCTAAACAATCTAAATTGTAAATGAGACAATTAGACGTTTGAAAGTAGGGTTTACCTAGTAATTTACTTATATCATTGAAATTCATAGCTTAATAATCTGTGTATATGGTACTCTAAACTGCTGATAGTATATATGAACTATTTTATTAGCAAGTAACAGTTTAGTTATCTCACAAAAGCTCTAATTCCGATAAACAAGCTACAATCTAAAATAAGAAATTGTTAAAAAACTTTACGTTAATAGCTGGAAATTTTCTGTGTCACAGCCTAATATTACCCAAACCTTTAAATTTGATCCTATTGAGTCCGCTTTGGCCGATCTCAAAGCCGGTCGTGTCATCGTTGTTGTAGATGACGAAAATCGAGAAAATGAAGGTGATTTAATTTGCGCCGCCCAATTTGCCACCCCGGATATGATCAACTTCATGGCTGTAGAAGCCAGAGGGCTGATTTGTTTGGCAATGACAGGCGATCGCCTTGATGAACTAGACTTACCATTAATGGTCAGCAAACTCACAGATACTAACCAAACCGCCTTTACTGTTAGTATTGATGCTGGTCCCCATTTGGGCGTTAGCACTGGCATTTCCGCCGAAGACCGCGCCCGCACCATCCAAGTCGCCCTCAACCCAGACACAAAACCGGAAGAATTACGCCGTCCAGGTCATATTTTTCCCCTGCGGGCTAGACCGGGAGGCGTACTCAAACGGGCTGGACATACAGAAGCCGCTGTAGACCTATCCAGACTAGCGGGACTCTATCCAGCCGGGGTAATTTGCGAAATTCAAAACTCTGATGGTTCAATGGCGCGGTTACATCAGTTAATGGAATATGCCAAAAATCATCACCTGAAAATTATTAGCATTGCTGATTTAATCAGTTATCGTCTCCAAAATGATCGCCTGATATATCGAGAAATCATTACCAAACTCCCCAGCCAGTTCGGTCAATTTGATATTTACGGCTACCGTCACACCCTAGATAATACAGAACACGTTGCCATTGTCAAGGGAGATCCGGCAAATTTCCGAGATGAAGCTGTGATGGTGCGAATGCACTCGGAATGTTTAACAGGAGATGCTTTAGGTTCTCTGCGCTGTGACTGTCGGATGCAGTTACAAGCCGCATTAAAAATGATTGAAAATGCTGGTCAAGGTGTCGTTGTTTACCTACGTCAGGAGGGACGGGGCATAGGTTTAGTTAACAAGTTGAAAGCCTATTCTTTGCAGGATATGGGACTAGATACAGTGGAAGCAAATGAGCGGTTAGGATTTCCCGCTGATTTGCGTGATTATGGCATGGGGGCGCAAATTCTCATGGATTTGGGTATTAAAAAAATTCGTTTGATCACTAATAATCCCCGTAAAATCGCTGGTGTTAAAGGTTATGGATTAGACGTGGTAGATCGTGTTCCCCTCTTAATTGAGTCTAATGATTTTAATTCCTATTACCTAGCTACTAAAGCTAAGAAATTGGGACATATGCTGTTACAAACTTATCTAGTTACAGTAGCGATACATTGGCAAGATGAACCGGAATCCGTGACTGAACGTTATGAACGATTAGAGAAATTACGGTATTTATCCAAAAATCAACATTTATTGTTACAGGAAGAAGCCCGTCCATTGGGAATCGCTTTATTTGATCAACCCTCTTTAACTGTACATTTAGGTTTTGACCAAGCGAATATTGCTGAATCCAATTGGTATCAACAAAAAGGTCATCCTTACCTGCAAGCAATCTGCCAGATTTTAGATGAAATTGCAACTTTACCCTATATTCAGAAAATGGAATTTCTGATTGCGACAGGTAGCGATCCTTTGAGTAATTTGCAAGTACAGTTAGATAGGCAAACTTTCCCTGATGGTGTACTACCTTCTTCTTTAAAAGGTATTTTTCAAACACAGCACATTTACAGTTTTAGTAAGTAGGGTTTGCTGAATTTCCATAGATTAATCATAGCTTTAGTTTTATAACTAGAGCTATTTGTTGATTATTTATGTATGCTTGAATAACCCCACAAATAAAAGTTGCTATTAACTAGACATTAGCAATTACAAAAAGTATAATTTTTACTATTTATAATAATTTGTGGGTTATAGACGGATAACCAACTAAAAATAAAGTCATGCTTGTAGAATTTAGTGTAGAAAATTATCGTTCAATCCAAGAAAAGCAAACATTGAGTATGGTAGCTGCTGAAGATGAAACCATGCTAGATAGTAATACTTTTCCTGTCCCTAATAATGATGATTTACGCTTAGTTACAAGTGCTGCTATTTATGGTCCAAATGCTTCAGGTAAAAGTAATTTACTCAAAGCTATACAAGTGCTGAAAAATCTTGTCATTAACTCAGCTAGTAGAATGCAAATTGGGGATAAATTACCTGTTGAACCATTTAGATTAAATAGTGAATCAGCAAAAAAGCCTAGTAGTTTTGAAGTGATTTTTATTCATGAAAAAATTCGTTATGAATATGGAGTTTCTTTAAATCGAGAACGAGTATTTGAAGAGTGGTTAATTGCTTATCGAAATGAAGTTCAAGAAAACTGGTTTTCTCGTGAATATCTACCAGATAATCCAACATTTGAACCAAATGAAGGTTATAAATGGTCTTTTGGTAAAGGATTAAAAGGGGAAAAAAAGCGTATTCAAAGATTTGTTCGTTCTAATTCTTTATTTATATCTCATGCTGCACAAAATAATCATCCTCAATTAACAGAGGTATTCGATTTTTTCCAAGATGAACTAAAAATTATTCTTCATATAGATACACCCTTCATAGTTGATGATACAAATAATGAAGGTTATTATAATTATATGGTTAAATTACTAAATGAAGCAGATATAGGTATTGCTGATCTAAAAATTGAAATTATACCTGAAACATTAAATGATGATATGATTCATCGAATTCAACAGGAAATGCAGAAGCTAGGAATCAACGCAATAAGCAAAGATATTCCTGATTTTGGCAGATTAGATATTATCACTGTACATAAAATGAATGACTCTGATAAAACGGTAGAATTTGAAATTGATGAAGAATCTGATGGTACAAAACGCTTATTTGAAATAGCAGGATATTGGTTATATGTATTGCAAAATGGAGAAATATTAATAATAGATGAAATAGATAGAAGTTTACACCCAGTTCTTTCTAAAGCATTAATAAAAATGTTTAATAATCCAGAAATTAACAAAAACAATGCTCAATTAATATTTACAACTCATGATACTACACTGCTAGATGGTGAAATATTCAGACCTGACCAAATATGGTTTACTGAGAAAGATAACAGCATGACAAAACTATATTCATTGTTCGACTTTCGACCTCGTGAAGATGAATCTTTACAAAAAGGTTATCTATTAGGTCGCTATGGTGCTATTCCTTTTATTAATGGGTTGAGTATTTAAAAATATGTCACGGGGAAAATCTACCAATCATTTAAAACGAAGTTCCGGGAATAAAAATCCTAGAGGATACTTTTTAATTGTAGTTGAGGGTGAACAAACAGAATATAATTACTTTGAGTCTCTAAAACGTGAACTTAAATTATCAACAACTGACGTTAAAATAGTTCCCGCTTATGGTGGAGATCCTCTGGAGATTGTAACTACAGCTTATGATCTATATCAACAACAACAATATGATCAAGTATTTTGTATATTTGATGATGATAATAAACCGGATAAATATAAACAAGCTCTCAGCACAGCAAAAAAATATAATGTTGAATCTATAACATCAATACCCTGTTTTGAATTTTGGTTTTTACTCCATTGTTGTTATACTACCAGTCCCTTTAGTAGTTACAAAGAATTACGTCCAAAGCTAGAATCAGAAATGAGAAAAGAGGGTATTCTCCAAAAAGGAGAAACTTATAATAAAAGTGATAGATTACTATATGAAAAACTTAAACCCAATCAAGAAAAAGCAATTATTCATGCTATTAAACTAGAAAATAATCATCCCAACGAAGATGGATGTACCAAACCATCAACAAGAGTACATATTCTAATTGATAAATTGCAAAAACAAAAAAACTTTGAATGACCAATTATTTATTAGCAGTATTAACGCTTCTTAACTGGCGAAAAAATGTAATTTGGGAAATAGGTAAGTTTTTAGTTTTCACCTATTCCCTTTTTTCTTAACTAGCAACTTACGCGAATATTCAGCCCAAATAATTTAATTTACCCGCCCTTTTAACCAAGTTTGGATATCAGCAAAGCTGGTAAAATCTAACAATGCTTCGCTCAAATCTTCGAGAACCGGCAAAGGTAAACTAGAAATTGAGGAACGCATTTCCTCAGAGATTTTTCCAAACCGCTTAGTCAACAGTCGAATAATCACATTAACAGTTGCTTCCTCTCGTCCTTCTTCTCGTCCTTCCTCTCGTCCTTCCTCTCGTCCTTCTTCCTTAATTTCTTGGTAAACTCTAGTTTCCTTGAGTGTTATTCCTAGCATAGACTCTACCTCCATTCGGCTAAGTTTTTCAAACTTGTACACCATGATAGTCGTGATCATCTCTATTATGGCGCGACTTGATGGTTGAGGATCTTCTTCACGGGTTCTTATTAACAAATCCCGTGCTGCTGCTGGCGCTTGTTCTTCCTCCACCGTAGTCAATACCATCAATGCTACCCATAGAGGTAATTGACGAATATCCCCCAATTCATTCAAATACACTCTATGTACTTGTTCACCTTTTAGTAAGGTTCTATGAGGGTAAATGTCCCTTTGTTCGGTATTGCGAGATGGATATATTATAACTGCTTGCCAGTCACTAAATCTAACGCGGTTGCGATAGAAATATAGTGAAGATTCTGCAAATACTCTTTCATAAAGTTGTTCATCTTTTTGAAACTGCACCTCACAGAAATACACAATCCCAGCACCTTCATTTTCTGGGGGGAGAAATACTCCATCTATTTCAAACTTGGGTTCTTTGACAGCTACCGAATCAAATCGGTAAGCATCTGCATTTATGGGTGGATTTGTCAACAGTTCAAATAGCAAAGTTGGAGACTGTTGAAATAGTTTATAGAAAATGGAGTCTCGACGCATGAAGCATTCTATCTATTTGTTAAATATCCTCTAAATTTAATCGCATTATTTGAGATTCTGCATAAGTTTTAACTAAATTAAATGTTCAGAATTTTGTTTTGCTAACTAATTGAAAGTTTGTAATTGCCGAAAAGAATGCAATTTCTTGAGAAACTTTTCACCATCAAAACTTAAAGGATCAACTTTCCCATTCCCCACATCTACCGCACGATGGGTTGTAATTCTATCATCTGGAACTTGACTTTGAGCAATTAACCAAGCTAAAGAATTATATTGAGCTTCTGTATATCCTGAATGTGCTTCTATATTACTTTTCCCCCAAGCATCGGTCGGGGTTTCTAGAGATACATGATAAGCAAAATTATTTACAGATGGGGGTAAATTAGGATTAGTTTGCACAGTTTCCACACCATTAACACCTTTGAAAACTGAGTTACCAGCACCAAAAGCGCGTTTTTCTGGAGGAACTAAATAAATAACTTTTCCCTCTAAAGTAATTATGGCATGATAACTAGCTTGAACACTTTCATCATCATGAGGTGTTTGAAAAAAATTAATGGCGCTAGAAGTAGAATTAGTAGTTTCATGAAGGACAATAATGGCTTGATTATTACAAGGTACACCATTAACATCTGCGGTATAGCGATCGCCATAATTGCTAGGATCAACTGTAACCTGGGCAAAATTAGGTGTATAATTAGCGAAATCTCTAGTAGTTATATACAGAGGATTAATTTTTTTAATCTTTGCGGGAGACGGGATTAAATTTCGCTTTTTTTCTGGTTTAGTTATTGTTGACTGTAATTGCGCTGGTGGATATTGATACTCAGTTGTCCCTTCCGATGTTGATGCAATTGTCTGATTGTGTTGTTGTCTCGCACCCCCAATGAATACAGCCAAAGTTAGGGTAGCTAACATCAAAAAAATTAGTATTACTCTAGTCGCCCAGTCTCTAAATCTCATGTTTTTATTTAAAATTGGTAATATAGTGTAATGTTTGTGAATATTCATGGCAGAGCCAGTAACAATTATACCTGATCATCAGTATAAAACCTATGACTTGGTTCAATTCAATGATAATGATAAGATCTTTCAATGAATTTTAGATTTTTTTCATATTCATTCCTGACTAGGGATTTTACCTACAAGCTTTATTTAATCAGATTTTTGATAATTTTTGGTCTTTAGCAGTCCTCATCTTGACTAATTGATCAGGTTAAGAGAAACTTATAACTAACGAACGTAAATACTAATCTAAAATAATAACTTTTGTAAACATTATGAAATATATGTGCTTAAATATGGAACATTATGAAACAAGTGGCAAATTTGTATCTAAGTTCCTATCCCTAAATTTTGAGTAGGTCTGGTAAACCAGCAAAGTTCAAATATACTATCTAGGTTGGCTTTCAAAGCATGGAAACATTAGAATTCATCATTTATCCAGATGGTCGAGTCCAAGAAAAAGTCACCGGTATTATCGGTGCATCTTGTACTGAGGTAACAGCAGCCATAGAAGCCCAGCTAGGACGAGTGTTGAGTAATGAACCAACCTCAGAGTTTTTTGCCACTAACCCGCAACAAAATAGTGTGGTGGATACACAAACCGCCCACAGCGAATGGTAAGTTTTCCAACTAGTTAATTTCATTGATTACAAACCACCATGTCACACTTTAGCCAAATTAAGACACAGATCCGTAATCTGGAATCCTTGAAAGATGCCCTTTCTGACTTGGGAATAGACTGGAAACCTGGACCTGGTGAGGTGCGGGGTTATCGTGGTCAAACTCATGCAGCCGAAGTCACAATTGAACAGCAAAATGGCTACGATATCGGTTTTAGATGGAATGGTCAAGAATACGAATTAGTTGCAGATTTACAATATTGGCAACAAAATCTATCTGTGGATGGGTTTGTTCGTGAAGTAACTCAACGTTATGCTTATCAAACAGTAGTTAAAGAAACTACTAAAGTTGGCTTCCAGGTAGCCGAACAACAACAACAGAAAGATGGTTCTATTCGCCTAGTAGTACAACGCTGGAGTGCGTAATGTCTAATTTGCCGCCGTCGTCACCAGAAGAGGAATATAACCGTTCCGGTTTAGAACCAGAATTAGGGAGTCTTTTGCGAGATGTCCCCGAACGTTCTGGTTTAGAACCGGAATTAGGCGGATTAGTGCGGCAAAAAGGTGTTTATGTTGATGAAATTACCTGTATTGGCTGTAAACATTGCGCCCATGTTGCCCGAAATACTTTTTTCATTGAAGAAGATTATGGGCGATCGCGTGTCCTCCGTCAAGATGGAGATATAGAAGAGGTAGTTCAAGAAGCCATAGATACCTGTCCTGTTGATTGTATTCACTGGGTTGATTACACAGAACTGAAAAATTTAGAAGCAGACAGAAAATATCAGGTAATTCCCGTAGCTGGTTATCCCGTAGAACATGGTGTAGCCATTACAGAAAAACGCCGGAAAAAACAAAAGTTAAAAAAATCTAGTTCTTAAATTACCAGCAACTTAGTGTTCAATCCTTAAATCCTATAAATCCTGATTCTGACGTAAGCATGAAACCAACATCTCAAACAGGTGCAGCATTCATCACCACCGGAACTTTAACAGGTGCGGGTATCTCCTCCACAGTCGGAGGTATGGGAATAGCTGGAGGCTTTGGTGGTGTGGGAATAGGTGCTGCTGCTGTAACTGTTGCCGGTGCGGTTGTTGGCGCTGCTGCTTATGGTGCTTTTAAAGGAATTACAGCAGGGGATAGCGCCGTTTTTGGTGCAATGGGTATTGGTGCTATTGGTGGTGTTGGCGTTTCTAATGTTATCGGTGGCATAGGATTTGTTGCACCTAAAATTGGTTTAGCTTTTGGTATTGGTACAGTATCAATGACAGGAATTGGTGCAGTTTTAGGACTTGCTGCTTATGGTGTGGCTAAATTATTAGATGATTCTGAATTTAGGGAAACTCCCATGCAAGTTTTTGAACGCATGGAAACAAAAGTTTTAAATAATGATTATTATTATTTGGAAGCATTACTAGAACTATCTGGTGATGATATAAATGCCAAATTTACAGCTTTAGAAATTGAGGAAGAATTAAAACAATTAAAGTCCAAAATCCAAGGTAAATCTCCTCAATTTAAACCAGAAGTTGAACCCAAAATATTAAATATAACTCCTCAAATAACGGAAGTTTGGCAATGTGTGAAAACCCTCAAAGGACACACAGCCACCGTGAATAGTGTTGCTATTCATCCTGATAATAAAACCTTAGTTAGTGGTAGCAATGACAGACAAGTTAATTTATGGAATTTGCAAACTGGAAAGTTGCTATATACTTTTTCTGGACAAGCTGAAGCTGTGTTATCTGTAGCTATTAGTCCCGACGGAAAACAGGTAATTAGTGGTAGTGTAGATCGGAAAATCAGCAGTTGGGAATTAGAAACAAAAAAATATAATCGCACATTCTCTTATTTAAGTTCTCCCTATAGTCATAATGGTTTTGTTAATGCACTTGTTTTCAGTCCCAATGGTAATATTATTGTTAGTGGTAGTACGGATAAAACTATCAGAGTTTGGGGAAGTTATACAGGAACGATTAAACACACTTTAAATGGACATACAGATGCAGTTTTAGCTATTGCTATTAGTCCTGATTCTACAACTCTTGTTAGTGGCAGTGCTGATAAAACTATCAGAATCTGGAATTTACAAACTGGTGAACCACTTTATACCATTAATCAGCATTTAGCAGCAGTAAATACATTAGCAATTACTGCCGATAATCAAACCCTGATTAGTGGTGGTGCAGATAGTACAATCAAATTATGGAATCTCCATACTGGGGAATTGCAATACACGTTCAATAAACACTCAACGGACATTTCTGCGATCGCTATTCACCCTGATGGTAAAATTATTGCTAGTAGTAGTCAAGATGGAATTATCAAACTTTGGAATCTTGAAACTGGGGAATTGCTAGAAACTATTTCTGGGTTTAGTCCCCTAGCTTTCAGTCCAGATGGTAAAATATTGATTAGTGGTGGTAAAGGTGGCACTCTCAAGATTTGGCGGCAGGTTCACAGCAGTGATGATTTACCCTTAACTGGGGAATGGTGGGAAATTTTAGGCATAGAACCGAAAACTCACCCCAAAGATGTCAAACTTGCCTACTTGAGATTAGCCAGATTATATCATCCTGATATTAACACTTCTGTCAGTGCCAAAACTGCCATGCAAGCAGTCAATCAAGCATATCAAAAGTTTCAGCTTATGAATAGCTTGTAAAATATATATCGCTTCATCAGTATTAATACCTCAATTTTTTTTAATTGTTTATATTGCATATTCGGAAAAAACGTTATAAATTGTTAAGTTGTAGGGGAATAATATATTTTGTCATGTCCATGATCAATTCCTGATTAAGCAGATATACTCTATTGAAGTGATTTTACACGGAGAATAAAGTGCATTTTCAGAGATTGAAAAAACTGCTAAATATGATGCAGTTAGATTTTGACATTGACCGAGTTTTAGTATTTTGACTGGATTGATATTTGCTATTTCAAAGTTATCATGAAAAGGGCATAAAGAATAATTAAAGGTGCATCTACTCCCAACAAATCTACTATCCAAATGGAGTTAGTCTGGCAATGCAACTAAACAAATTAGAGACAAGTAAAAATATAGAAAATGAAGCTTGGCTTGCATTAGAGAATTCAATTCTCTACTACAAAGGTCAGCCAGTAGGAACTCTAGCGGCTTATGATTCATCCGTAGAAGCCCTAAATTACGACCAATGTTTTATCCGAGATTTTGTTTCTTCGGCTTTAATTTTTTTGATTAAAGGCAGAACAGATATTGTCAAAAATTTCCTAGAAGAAACATTAAAGTTGCAACCGAAAGAAAAGGCCTTAGATGCCTATAAACCCGGTAGAGGGCTAATTCCAGCCAGTTTCAAAGTTGTTTCTGCCAATGGGGAAGAATTTTTAGAAGCTGATTTTGGTGAACACGCTATTGCTAGAGTTACACCTGTAGATTCTTGTTTATGGTGGCTAATTTTATTACGGGCTTATGTCGTCGCTACAAATGATTCTTCCTTAGCTTATCAACCTGAATTCCAAACAGGAATTAGGTTAATTATGGATATCTGTTTGGCCAATCGTTTTGATATGTACCCCACGCTGTTAGTTCCTGACGGTGCTTGTATGATAGATAGACGCATGGGGATTTATGGGCATCCTTTAGAAATTCAAGTTCTATTTTTTGCGGCTTTACGGGCTGCGAGAGAATTACTAATTTGCACAGGGAATGGGGATATTATCGAAGCAATTGATAACCGCTTACCTTTATTATGTGGACATATTCGTCAGCATTATTGGATAGATATTAATCGTCTGAATGCAATTTATCGCTTTAAAGGTGAAGAATACGGAAAAACTGCGGTCAATCTTTTCAATATTTATGCAGATTCTTTACCTTATTATGAATTAGATAAATGGCTACGGAAAAAAGGTGGTTATTTTGCGGGAAATGTTGGACCATCACAAATGGATACTCGGTTCTTTACTCTGGGAAATTTGATGGCTGTGATTTCTGATCTTTCTACTGAAGAACAGTCCCAAGCCATTATGAATCTGATTGAAAAACGATGGGATGATTTAGTAGGAGATATGCCTATTAAAATCTGTTATCCTGCCTTACAAGGTGAAGAATATCGAGTAGTCACAGGATGTGATCCCAAAAACATTCCTTGGTCATATCATAATGCCGGAAGTTGGCCTGTTTTAATGTGGATGTTAGCAGCAGCAGCAGTGAAAACCAAAAAACCACAGTTAGCAGAAAAAGCCATTGAAATTGCTACAGCTAGACTGAGTGAAGATGAATGGCCAGAATATTACGATGGTAAAAAAGGGAGATTAATTGGTAAACAAGCGAGGAAATATCAAACTTGGACAATTGCTGGATTTTTATTAGCAAAGGAACTCATAGATAATCCTGATTATTTACCATTAATCAGTTTTGATAAATTACCTCCAGATGTGGTTTCTAGAGCCTGTGAATTTGAAGTTGGCAATATAGATCCTTATCTGTCTATGTAGTCAAATATCTGTTAACAATGAATATCTTTTCTTTAGCCTCTTGATAATTATATGGGGCTTTTTTTACATTGAAATTTTAGATCCTATAGAGGTTTAGCATTGCTAAACCCTTACCTCAAAGAAACTTAACAATTAATCTTGGCGTTGAGTCAATAATTAAACAAAGATACTTTGGTAAATTAACGCCATGATAATTGCCGCAGTTGCACCAATCAAGGTATTAATAATATTGACAACTTCATTGGTAAGCCAAGTATATTTAGATTGCAAAGTTGCACCAATGACACTTTCTAAATTGGTAGCGATAAATGCAGCTAAGACAGTCCAAATTATCCCCAGAGGATTAATTAAATTTACTCCCCAACCAATGAGTGCGATCGCTATTGATGCTACCATACCAGCTAGAGTTCCTTCTAAACTTACCGCCCCTTCTGTCCCTCTAGGAACTGGTTGCAATGTCGTAATTAAAAAGGTGCTTTTACCATAAGCTTTACCAACTTCACTCGCGGTAGTATCAGATAGTTTCGTGCTAAAACTGGCGACATAACCCAAACATAGTAAATATTTAAAATCAGGGAAAAACAACAGTCCCAACGCACAGAAAGCCGCTATTAATGCTGAACCCCATACGTTTTCTGGACCTCTTGCACCGGCACGCTTTTCGGCAATTCCTGCGGCTTCTTTTTCGGCCATACCAATCCGTGTTACCCCAGAACCAACAAGAAAATAAAACACTACCACTAGATATCCTGGCCAACCTAGTGTTCCCCAAATGATAATTCCCAATAACCCAGCATTAAGTATACCTGCGGGCGTGAGCAACTTTTTCGGAATAATGGCTACTATTCCCAGTAAAATCGTATTTAAGCCTAATCCCATTAACCAGGGATTTAAAGAATCAATCAAAGACAACATGGCTGCTAAATTATGAGTATTTTTGCCATAATATTATCAGATATAACTGCTCGATCTATGAACAAAATTTTATTTCATCTCGCTTTTCCCGTTGCTGATATTCCCCAAACCAAAGCCTTTTATGTGGACGGTTTAGGCTGCATACCCGGAAGAGAAAGCCCTCATGCTTTGATTCTCAATCTTTATGGACATCAATTAGTAGCTCATGTTACCAAGGATATTTTAACACCACAAAAAGCCATTTATCCGCGACATTTTGGCCTAATTTTTACCAAAGAAGAAGATTGGCAAGAATTACTAGCAAGGGCAAAAAACAAAGATCTAAAATTTCGAGAAGAACCAAAAAACCGCTTTACTGATTCTCTCCTAGAACATCGCACTTTCTTTTTAGAAGACCCTTTTTATAACTTAATGGAATTTAAGTATTATTGTCATCCAAAGGCAATTTTTGAAGGTACTGAATATACTGCAATTGGTGATAAAACTTAGAGGGCAGTAAATAAGCCACATATACTCATAGTATAAATACAGCGGTTTCCGCTCTTATGAGGTACAAAGTTGAATCATGAAACTCTTGTAGTGCGGGCATCTTGCCCGCTAGATATGTACCTCATAACACCGGGAAGTGCTGTAAGAACCTTGATTTTTCATTAGTCCACTTTTGGTAAACCCAAATTCATGCTTTTAGTGGTGCTATTAAGGCTTTTGCTACTATTCTTAAAGCCCTAATATCTGTTAACATTAAAGGATGTAATATCACGGGTAAAATTACTTCTTTGTCTATACCAATTTGCGAACTTTCCGCAGGTAAAATCATCAAATCATAAGGTGTCCAAATAGATGTAAAATTTAACTGCTTTAACATTTCGACATCAGAATTTAAATCATTGATAAAATCACTATTAGGACGCATTTGCACAGCACCAGCTAACCAAGTACCATAAGCAACTATAGTTCCTTTATGGGGTGAAGAAATGGTGATAAATCGCTGGACTCTATCTATTCCCCCCAACCGCTGAATATAATAACGGCTAACAAGACCACCCATGCTAAAACCAACTAAGTCAAATGGTTGTTCTGCTTCAAAGGTAGTAGCTATATAATTAGCTACCTGCTGCGCTAATTTATCCAGAACCTCAGCACCATTATTAGGGACTAAATCCACCGTATGCACAGACAAACCTTGTTCTCTGAGATAAGATGCCATTTTATTGAAAACTGCCCCAGTATCGTTAATCCCATGCACTAATAAAACGGGATTTTGCTGTTTTGTTGCCATAATCTTGATTATTTATCTCAGTATTGTAATCGAAAATATACAAAATATACCAGATTGGTGACTGCCGAAAAATTATTAAGATTTATTAAATAAGTTCTCATAATCTTATAGTTATAATAAGATTTAATAATTAATTTGCGTTATTTACCGGATACCGTTGTTAAAATAAAAAACCTAAAAATAATTACTAGTACAGTACAGCGTAAGTAAGATAACCATTAAAAGTCCCTAAAAAGCTTATACAATCTGCTTTTTAATTTTTAATTGTTAATTTTTAATTCCGCCCTGCGGTGCTAGTAGTAAATGTAGGCTTTGAATTAGCAAGCAGTATGTCTAATAATTGGCCGCAGATAACGCAATCAAATGTAATATTACCCGTGATTTTTCATAATTTCGGTCACATTCTAGACTATTCAAACCAGGAGCATTTTTTATGGGCTTTATCAAAAATATCATTGCGGGTATCGTGGGTTTTATTACCGGACTTTTTGGTAAAAAAGGTAATAACTACTACTTAGAGCTAAAAGAAGAAGCTGAAGAAGCTAATGTTACTCAAGCACCAGCAACAGTAGCACCAAAAGCTGAACCAAAAGTTACACCAGCAGCAGTAAAAGTTATTAAGCCTGAACCCGTGAAAATATCAGCCCCCACGGAAACCAATTTTGCCACCAAATATCTCATTCCTCTGAATAGTCCTCGTCGTCGTCCAGGGGTAAATATGAATGTCTTTTTAGATATGGCCCGTCAGGTGAAAACCCCAGGCTAAATACCCAGTTAGCTGTTACGCATCTAAATTTGATCATCCTAATAGCTAGATGTTGTGGTGCGGGCATCTTGCCCGCTACAATCATACAAATTAATTGCAAGAGTTATCTTTAGCGGTTCGCATTGCGCCTAATATAGTGGAAACAATAACACAACGCTTTGCTGTGCCACCAGGTTTACTAGATAGGGTGATTTTGCCGAGTGGAGGTGTCACACCACCAATATCATCAAACCGGACTCGTCTTACACCGTTATCCAATTCTAATGTTGAGTTGGGATCTAACTGCACACTGTCATCTAAATCATTCCACTTTATCATAGGATTATTTAGGTCAGATTCCTTTTCCTCGTGAACAGCCCATTGCAGAATATTATTGGTAAGTTGGTAGCTAAAGTTAACCCCTTTTCCTCTTCCTTGTAGCTATTTGTTCGCCCCAGGTTCCCGCCATTAATGAGTATAATTGCACTGGGACGGCGTGTGGTGTCATCTACATAATCTACAGGACTTTCAAGTTTTTCAGCGTCGGTATTACCCGCACTGATATCTGGTAAAGCATCATCACGAGTCGCGTAAATAATACCGCTATTGGGTAATAAATATTCTGAACTACCAATGGTTTTTGTCCGTAGTAGATTCAAGTCTAAAACTGTAGCGCGAACTTTTTGAGTTTCTCTCTGGTCAGAAAAGAAGGTTTCAAAAATTGCACCATGGGGAATAACGGGATTATTACTGACAGGACTAAGACTACCATCTAGAATTTGTAGAGCGCAAATCTGAGCATCAATGGCAGACTGCTCTGATATAGTTCTATTTGTTGGTGCTAGTTTTTTTGCTAATGCTCTAGCTAGTAATCCATCATCTATCAAACGTATATTATTATACTTTAACTCAGATAGATATGTCAAGACTGAAGAATAATAACTTTCCGTCCTAGTGGGTGCAGGATAAACTATACCCCTATTAGATTTACCATCTTTGTCTTTTTCAAGATTAGAAGCACTTGGTAAACTGTTCATGTTTTTGTAGCTCTTATTATCAGTAGGATCATAATAACTACTCACACAAGCTATAGGATTGGGCGTTTGGGCATTATAGCCAGTAGACTTGTAGTGATAAACTGCTGTAGCCCGCATTTTTAGATAAGGTGTTGTTGTATCCGTAGAACTTATTGTTACTGCATTATCAGGCCATATTGTTTTTACGTTACTGTTAATACTACTAGGAGTATCATTTTTACTCAAATAAACACCTGCCCCCGTAACAACTCGTAAACCACCCACGGGTCCTGTGGTACTTGTTGGTACTTTGGCTGCTGCTAATTCCCAGTCTCCATCTCTTTCAGTAGAACCAATATCTGCTAAATTCCGTACTAAAGAGGGTCGTGTGCGAGTTTGAGTAGTACCACTTGGTAAATCCCATGTAATGCCAGTAATATCTTGGGTATCCTCAGTGTATGAACCAATAAACTGATTTTTACTTGTATCCCACCTCAGTTCGGGTAAATTGTTACTAACTAGAACTCTATCACCCAATAGTCCTTCTTTTCCGCTATTTTTCTTCAATTCTTTTGGGTCGCTGACGTTGGGTTCTAAGGATGTTCCGCTAATGTTGAGTGATAGATTAGTATAACTACCACCTGTTTTACCGTCTGTTGGGTCTGTAGGATAAACCCAGCTATCAATGGGACGCAGGGTATCAGCAGATCCTTGTAATAATGAGTTAGGATATGTTTCTGTAGCACCAACAGCAACTTCTGTATAAGGTACACGACGAGTCCGCCTTTTAAAGTAAATTTCTAATTGTTGACGACGGTATTTAGTGGTCTCTGTACTGTTAAAAGTTATTCCTAATGCTGTTTGTTTGAGTGCAAGTCCGTTGTTAACTTCTGTTGGATCATTAGCACCTGTAGAATCAGCAGCAATTTGAGCATCAATTAATTTATTAATCCGCCTTATATAAGCTAGGTTATTATAGGCTGTATCTCTGGGACTATTTGTCACTGATTTTGTTAAAGAACCAGTAGTAACATTGGAGGTTTTACCTTGGTATAAATCAACAGTTGCTCCACCCGTATCACTTGCATCAGTAAACCTACCCAGAGCTAAATTACCACCAACAATAATTTTGGCATTTTTAGGTTTATAGAAACAAGACGCTTTACTACTAACTTGATATAATCTAAGATTACTAATATTACTAACACTTCCAGCAGCCAGTAAATTACTATTTGTAAAAACCCCACCATTCAAATTTGTAGAAGAATTTAATTCTAGATCATCGTCATAAACAACAGCATTGTTATTTGTTGGTGTTTGTACCCTGTCTTGTTGATACTCTACAGCCCCGGCTAGACTATTAGGGATATCACGATTATATACTTCATAGTTAATATTGGGAGGATCAGTAATTCTGGCTACAGCGGTATAAACAAAAAAGGCTTTCTTGATTTCATTATCTTGTCTCACCCAACCAGTATTACCTACTAAACTGGTGTTGGTACTTCCACAATTAGCATTTAATGTCCCTTTGACTACTGGTACATTTCTGGCTTCTAAAGCATTTCTGGCTCTGCTATACTGACCATTTAGCACTGGTGGAGTTTTAAAATAAATACCATAGAGGGTATAGCTATCAAATCTCCCGTTGCTGTCAGTATCAACAGGAAACCTCCAAGCTGTTTGTAGTGATGGTTGTCCTTGTAAAGATAGTGTTAGTTTAGTTTCATCACCAAATGTATATTTATCTATATTATTAACAAGAGCATTATACAGATCATTGTCTGTTGGTGTAGTTTTCGACAGAGTTTTATCCTGCAATAATTTACTAATTTTTGCTTTACCTCTATCAATTGCTGGAGTAGCAGCAGTGATAACAGACTCATTGACACGGACATTACTAGCATTTTTCGCCCGTTCAAAGGAGCGGAACATGATAGCAGTGGTTAATAAAACTACTACTACCGATACCATTACCACTGTTGGCAATACGAAACCTGCATTTGCGGACTGCTGTTGTTTTTGACTACTAAAAACAGTTCGCAATAACCAAATGAGTTGTTTTTTTATATTTGCTAAAAACTGCCGGATAAATCTTGTGGAGTTTTTTGTGATTATTTTCAATGGGTGACGTTTTTGAGACATGACTGCTTCCCTGATAAATAATTGAGCGGGTAGGGGTTTAGCATTGCTAAACCCCTACAAATCTAGGTTTTTCGTGATTTTACAAAAGTCCATGTCCCAACCCTTTTGAGTATATATTGGTGGGAGCAACTACTGGAGTTTTATGGGAATAGTTGCCTGTTTCTATTCATCGTATTTCTTTTATAGCATTGTTGATACCCAAGTTCTAAACTGGAAAATACTGAATTTTTCAACTGCAAATATTATATTTCTCCTGAATACTGATAATATATATACTTGCTTAGACAATTGCACCAATAATTATATAAATTTTTGATAAAGCAACAGCAACCCAAGGCATTAGACATCTCCAGAAAAGAATGTAGAGACGTTCCATGGAACGTCTCTACAAGGGTTGTAAGTCACGCATATTTAATTTTCACCAGATGTCTATTTGTTGGCTTATGGCTTCACCCCCGGTCAGGGATACGTACCTCAACCCAATCTACAAATCAAGACTTTTTTCGATTTGAACAAGGTATTGATCAAGCAAAATAGGCGGTTAGAAACCGCATCTACACAAGCAAAGTCCATCTGCGTGGACTAATGCAAAATTAAACTTTTTGTAATTGCGCTACTCTGGGGTCTACTATTTTTTGTCCTAAACTCAGGAATTTAATCGCTACAGAAACCTTATTCCCTTCTCCGAAAATGTGGGTAATTTCCCCAAGCCCAAAGGACTTATGCAATACTCTGTCACCGACTTGCCAAATTCCAGAAGTGCTTTGTTTACTAGGAGTTGCAGAGGTAGTTTTAGTAGAACTCCGGGTAACTTTATTTTGGGTAGTCAGTAATTCTGCTGGTATTTCATCGAGAAATTGCGATCGCATTGCCGGTTCTCTAGACCCATATAAACGCCTTTCTCTGGCATGGGATAAGAATAAACGTTCTTGAGCGCGAGTAATACCAACATAACACAAACGCCGTTCCTCTTCTAACAATGAAGGATCTTGTAAGGAACGATAACCCGGAAAAAGTCCCTGTTCTAAACCCACCAAAAAGACAACCGGAAATTCCAACCCTTTAGAAGCGTGTAAAGTCATTAAAGAAACCGCTGTTTGTCCTTCTTTTAAATTATCTAAATCAGAACTCAAAGCCGCACTTTGCAAAAATGCCTGTAAAGAAATATCTTCTCCAGCATTTTCTTCTTGAAATTGCAACATAGCATTATGCAATTCATTGACGTTACTGATTCTATTATCAGCTTCATCTGTAGCTTGATCTTGCAATTCTTTAATATAACCAGAATCTTCTAAAATGCCTTGTAAGATTTCCGAACCGGGAACTACTTTGATTTGTTCTTGACGATTGTAAATCATGGCTGCAAAATTATTTACAGCTTTCGCCGAACGTCCTGCTAAAGTATTTACAGATGTTTCATCACTTAATATTTCCCATAAAGTTGTTCCTAATTGCTGGGAAGCATTCACCAAAGCATCCACAGTAGCCTTACCAATGCCCCTGCGCGGTGTGTTAATCACCCGTAATAAACTTACAGTATCAGCAGGGTTATTAATTGCCCTTAAATATGCCACAGCATCTTTAATTTCTTTACGATCATAAAATTTCATTCCTCCCACAACCGTATAAGGAATTTGATATTTTACTAATAATTCTTCAAAAGGTCGAGATTGGGCATTAGTTCGATATAAAATTGCAAAGTTACCCCAATTTAATTCCGGGTGTTGATTTTCTAAATTTCTAATTTGGTTAATCACAAAAGCCGCTTCTGCCATTTCTTCATCAGCTTTATGACAATAAATTGCTTCCCCTGGTTCTCTTGTGGCTTTGAGAATTTTATCAATGCGTTGAGTGTTATTTTCAATTAATTCATTCGCAGCTTGGAGAATATTTTCACAAGAACGATAATTCTCTTCTAATTTCACCATAGAACGAGTATCATCATCTGCCAAACCATCGCCAAAATTCTCCTGAAATTCTAGCAAAATCGTAAAATCTGCCATTCTAAAACTGTAAATTGACTGGTCAGCATCACCAACCACAAACACAGACCGATTTTGCCATTTCCATTCACTTTTACGGCTTTCTCCATTTGTGACCAAAAGCTGAATTAAATCATATTGAGTCCTGTTGGTATCTTGATATTCATCAACTAGAATATGACAAAATTTCCGATACCAATAACTTAGAACTTTTTCATTTTGTTGAAATAATCTCGTCGGAATTAAAATTAAATCATCAAAATCTAAAGCGTTATTTTGGGAAAGTTTATCCTGATAGCGATTATAGACATCAGCTATGATTCTACCGCGATAATTGGGCTGTTCGCTTTCAAATTGTTGGGGAGAAAGTCCTTGATTTTTGGCATTACTAATGGCGTAGCGTACAGACTTCGGTTCAAATTTCTTACTATCTAAATTTAAATCTTTAGTAACTATTTCTTTAATTACACTTTGCACATCGGATTCATCAAAGATAGAAAAGTTTTTATCCCATTTTCTGCCTTTTTCATCTTGATATTTTTCGATATCAAATCGCAGAATCCGTGAAAATAAACTGTGAAAAGTTCCACACCACATATCTTTAATTTTAGTGCGGTAAACCTCTGATTTTAGTAAGCTTTGTTGATATTCTGTCAGCAAATCAAACTTTTTACCATGTTGCGATATGGCTAATTGTTCAGCAAATATCCTTTGAATTCTGTCCTTCATTTCCCTAGCGGCTTTGTTAGTAAACGTCACCGCAAGAATATTTTCAGGATTAACACCATGTTTGAGAATCAAATTAGCAATGCGGTAAGTAAGCGCCCGGGTTTTCCCTGAACCAGCGCCAGCAACCACCAACAATGGTCCGCAGTGGTGTTCTACGGCTTGACGTTGACTAGGGTTAAGATGACTCAGGAAATCAATATTTGTGGTCATAAACTATAAAAATGATGAAAAGGACAATTTGTTATCGGGTTAATCGGTAAGGGTAAAACTCAGTACAAAGAATAAAACGAAAGCAGCATAATGGGGCAAAAACAATAAAAATTTACTTAAATTGCTAAAGTTTGAGAAAATTTGATATAATGTTAAGCTATTTAGTTTTATTCTTGCTTCCTAACTAGCAACTTAATGTTACTAGACTTTGTGTAAAGTTTTGTCATACTGTGAAGAACTGTAGATGTAAGATAAACCAATAATCCCTAATCTCTCACCCTGATTAATGAGAGAAAGTACCGATTAACAGCCTTTTGGTTGTAAATATCTAGTAGTCTGTTAAATTTATTTTGACGGGTTTTTGGTAGTGCGGGCATCTTGCCCGCGTGAGCGAGACGCTCACACTACAGTCCATCATTTTTATCTTGACAAACTATTGGGTAAGAAACTCAAATTTCAAAATCATGGAAACGAAAATGCAAGAACCAGAATTTAAAGAAACCCAGTCTAAAGAAACAACCATACCCGAAATTAACACCCAAACTGGGAATTTGACAAAACTTCAGCCTCCTATGCAGCCTCAAGAAGAGTGGCTGAAATACGGACAACAGATTTCCGGTTTTCTGGGGACATTACCAGACTATGTAGGTAAATTCTTTGGTCAATATCAGCAACCTATTGTTAGTATTGGTTTAGTAGTGACAGCAGTAGTCACAGTTAAGGTACTATTGGCTGTATTAGATGCTCTTAATGATGTTCCTTTAGTAGCACCTACCTTTGAATTAATTGGGATTGGTTATTCTGTGTGGTTTGTCTATCGCTATTTACTCAAAGCCTCCAGCAGACAAGAGTTATCTGGGGAAATTACCACCCTCAAATCCCAAGTTGTCGGTAAGCACACTTCTAAATCTTAACTCACAAATTTAGATCATTTTAGATACCCGATTTCTTTAAAGAGTCGGGTATCTTTTTTCTTTTTTACAAAGCCAAGAGTTCGTTGTTTTTTTGTGAATTTAGAGTATGTCACATATGTGAATCTAAGTATGTGTCACAAAAAGATTATTTATAACTTAAAGATCACGGTTGTGTTTATAAATAACACATCTTACCATCATATACATAGGGAATTAATTCCCTGTCTAATAGCTCAAGTCGGTTAAAACCGACTGTTTTGGCGGTATTTATTCGAGAAATAGGATAATTTTTGATTTCGATGTCATCAGAGTGCATTTCAACGCACTTTTCCGGGCAGGTGTGAAAGCTTATTTACCAAGTGAAAAGGAAAAAAATATGTTAAACAACTCTTTTCTCCGTCAAACCGCGACAACTATTGTTTTTATTGATGCCTCCGTTTCCGACTATCACACCCTCCAAGCAGGAATTATCGAGGGCGTAAAATCAGTTATTATTTCCCCAAATCAAGACGGAATCGAGCAAATTAGCCAAATTTTACAACAACATCCCCACATCACCACCATCCATATCCTTTCCCACGGTTCACCGGGATGCTTGTATTTAGGCAATAGTCAATTAAACTTAACCAATATTCACAATTACACCCAACAGTTACAACACTGGCAACGTCAGAATATTTTACTATATGGTTGTAACGTCGCTGCCGGGGACGCAGGGGCAGAATTTATTCACAAATTACATCAAATCACAACCGCAAGCATTAGCGCCTCTACAACGAAAACCGGCAATGCAGCATTAGGGGGAAATTGGGAATTAGAGGTGAATATTCCCGTTACAGATGTAGAGACGTTCCATGGAACGTCTCTACATTATTATTTATCGAAGATTGTTTTTCGTGCAGAAACCGTAAACACCTACCAGGGAGTATTTGCACCCACATTAGTGGGCAATTATGATACATCTGGCTATGCTTATGGTGTGCAAGTAGTCGGTAACTATGCTTATGTTGCTGATTGGACTTCAGGACTACAAATCATTGATATTAGCAACCCTTTAACTCCCACTCTCAAAGGCAATTATAATACTTCTGGCAATGCTTTGGGTGTGCAAGTAGTCGGTAACTATGCTTATGTTGCTGATTTTGATTCAGGACTACAAATCATTGATATTAGCAACCCCACAACCCCCACCCTCAAGGGCAATTATGATACATCTGGCTATGCTTTAGGTGTGCAAGTTGTCGGTAACTATGCTTATGTTGCTGATGATTATTCAGGACTACAAATCATAGACATTAGCAACCCCACTACTCCCACCCTCAAAGGCACTTATGATACATCAGGTGCTGCTTGGGGTGTGCAAGTAGTCGGTAACTATGCTTATGTAGCTGATGGTTATTCAGGACTACAAATAATAGACATTAGCAACCCCACAACCCCCACCCTCAAGGGCAATTATGATACAACTTATCATGCTTCAGGTGTGCAAGTAGTCGGTAACTATGCTTATGTAGCTAATGATTTTTCAGGACTACAAATCATAGACATTAGCAACCCTTCTATCCCCACACTCCAAGGCAATTATGATACATCTAGCTATGCTTTGGATGTGCAAGTAGTCGGTGACTATGCCTATGTAGCTGATTATATTTCAGGACTACAAATCATAGACATTAGCAACCCCACAAGACCTACCCTCAAGGGCAATTATGATACATCTGGCTATGCTATAAGTGTGCAAGTAGTCGGTAACTATACTTATGTGGCTGATTTTTGGTCAGGACTACAAATTATAGACGTGAGTGAGTTTGCTAACCAAGCACCTACTAATCTCACACTCTCCACCAGCACAATTGCGGAAAACCAAATTATTGGTACAGTGATTGGTAATCTCACCACCACAGACCCAGATGCTAATAACACCTTTACCTATAGCTTAGTTACAGGCACAGGTGCAACTGATAACAGTTTATTTACCATTAGCGCAAATCAATTAAAAACCAACTCTGTCTTTGACTTTGAAACCAAAAACAGTTATAGCATTAGAGTCAAAACCACAGACCAAGGGGGGTTAAGTTATGAAAAACAATTAGCTATTAATATTAGCAATTTACCTGAATATATTGCGATTGAATCAGTAGGTAATACTAAACTAGTCAAAGACGAATCCAACAACTACTTTACCCAAATTGGAACAAATACCCCAGTCGCTATCAAAAATGGTGGACAACAAATCTCCCAAGATATCTACGGTTCAGGATGGCAAACTATAGCCACAGAAACAGTTAATGGCGATAATCAAGTTCTTTGGAAAAATACTGATGGAAACTTCCTGCATATCTGGCATTTAGATAGTAACTGGAATTGGGTTTCTTCTGAGGGAAATTGGGGATTAAATTCTGCTGATGCTTTAACCCAAGAAACTAATTTTGGCATAGATGCTAATGGTGATGGTGTGATTGGCAATCCTTACACTGCAATTGAAGCAGTAGGTAATACCAAATTAGTCAAAGATTCAACAAACAAATACTTTACCCAAATCGGCACAAATACCCCAATCGCTATCAAAAATGGTGGACAACAAATCTACCAAAATATCTACGGTTCAGGATGGCAAACTCTAGCCGCAGAAACCGTCAGTGTAGTTAATCAAGTAGCAGAAACCGTCAGTGGAGTTAATCAAGTTCTTTGGAAAAATGTGGCTGGAAACTTCCTACATATCTGGCATTTAGATAGTAACTGGAATTGGGTTTCTTCTGAGGGAAATTGGGGATTGAATTCGGCGGAAACTTTAACTCAAGAAACTGTTTTTGGTATAGATGCTAATGGTGATGGCAAAATTGGCTATGCAATTATAGAATCAGCAGGTAATACTACCTTTCTTAAAGATGCAACCAATAAATACTTTACCCAAGTCGGAACAGCTACTCCAATTGCTATTAAAGCTGGCGGACAACAAATCTCCCAAGATATCTACGGTTCAGGATGGCAAACTCTAGCCGCAGAAACAGTTAATGGCGATAATCAAGTTCTTTGGAAAAATACTGATGGAAACTTCCTGCATATTTGGCATTTAGATAGTAACTGGAATTGGGTTTCTTCTGAGGGACAATTTGGATTAAATTCTGCTGATGCTTTAACTCAAGAAACTGTTTTTGGTATAGATGCTAATGGTGATGGCAAAATTGGCTATGCAATTATAGAATCAGCAGGTAATACCACCTTTCTGAAAGATGCAGCCAATAAATACTTTACCCAAATCGGAACAAATACCCCAACCGCTATCAAAAATGGTGGACAACAAATCTCCCAAGATATCTACGGTTCAGGATGGCAAACTCTAGCCGCAGAAACCGTCAGTGTAATTAATCAAGTAGCAGAAACCGTCAGTGGAGTTAATCAAGTTCTTTGGAAAAATGTGGCTGGAAACTTCCTACATATCTGGCATTTAGATAGTAACTGGAATTGGGTTTCTTCTGAGGGAAATTGGGGATTGAATTCGGCGGAAGCTTTAACTCAAGAAACTAAATTTGGTATAGATGCTAATGGTGATGGCAAAATCGGTAATCCTTCTAGTCTGACCCTAACAGGCACTATTGGTAACGATATCCTCATCGGTGGTGCAAATGGTGATACCTTCAATGGTGGTTTAGGTAACGATACCCTGTATTTAGGTTTAAATGATAATGCTGTGGATAATGTTAACTATGCTTCTGGTGATGGTACAGACACAGTTTATCAATTTGTGCGTGGTGACGGTGGCGATAAACTGAATTTTACAGGTATTGCCAATCTTGATGTGGTTACATTGGGTGCAAATACAGAAGTCCGAATTGGTGATGGTATTGGTGGTAATACTGGTTTTGGTACTGGTCAGTTATTAGTGACCTTATCAGGGACATCTGGATTTACCAGCGCCAATACGAATATCAACCTCTTTGGTGGTGCTTTCTTGTTCAATTAAAACGAACTTTAGCTAGAAGACAGGGAATCAATTCTCTGTCTTCCTGATTTATACTAAACACGGTTGAGACATGGACTTTTACAAAATTACGAAAAACCTAGATTTGTAGGAGTTTAGCACTGCTAAACCCCTACCCACTTAAATCAAATTATTAAGCCGTGTTAAGTATACATCATCACCCCATAATGTTTCGCTAAAAAACGCAAAAACGCCAACGGGAAAAAAGTGATTTTATGGTGTTGACAAACAATTTTAAAAATGTTATGATGAACTTGATAAGGAAGAACTATCTTGTTGTTAATTAATAATAGAATGACAATATCCCCGACTTCTCAAAGAAGTCGGGGATATTTTGATGTTTTTATGTTTCAAAGCACTCGTAATACGCTGGGAATACTGTCTATTGATTCCATTGCTTGAATTTCTGCCAAAGCTCCTCTAAAGTCCCCTTCCCGGACATTGTGGGTAACAACGACAATCTCGGCTAGTTCTCCCTGAAAGCCAGTTTGGACTACTGACTCTAAACTCACGCCATAATTGCCAAAACAAGTTCCCAATCTCCCAATGACTCCCGCTTGATCTTTGCTGAGGAAACGGGCATAAAACCGGGTTATTAACTCGGTAATGGGGGTAATTTGCGAGTAATGTTGATGTCTACAAGCGAGGAGAGAATTTGGTTTCGTAGTATTGGTTTTGAGGGTAGCAACAAGATTTAAGATATCTGATGATACAGCACTGGCGGTAGCCCCAGCCCCAGCCCCAGGACCGAATAACATCACTTGTCCTATCGGTTCTCCCTCAATCAGAATAGCATTGTAAACACCGTTAATACTAGCTAAAGGGTGGCTGTGGGGAACTAGGGTAGGATGAACTCTCACGGAAAGTTGGGAGTTATCTTCATCTAAATGTTGAGCTATTCCTAGTAATTTAATTACGAATCCTAATTTAGCAGCATAGGCAATATCTGTTTTTGTAACTTGACGAATTCCTTCACAATGGACATCTTCCCGATTGATTCGCCCGTCAAATCCTAAAGATGCCAAAATAGCAATTTTATCCCCGGCATCTAAACCATCCACATCCGCTGTGGGGTCAGCTTCAGCATAACCCAATTTTTGAGCATCTGCTAAGACATGATCAAATTCACTACCTTCTGTTTGCATCCTGGTGAGGATATAGTTGGTTGTGCCATTGACAATGCCCATGATAGCGCTAATGCGATTAACGCTTAAAGATTGTTTCAGGGGTTGAATTACAGGAATACCGCCACCAACGGCAGCTTCTAGCAGCACATAGACACCTGCTTCATTAGCAGCGGTGAAGATTTCTGCACCAAATCGAGAAATTACGGCTTTATTGGCGGTAATTACGTGCTTACCATTTTTAATAGCTGCCAACATGAGTGTGCGGGCGGGTTCTAATCCCCCCATTAACTCTACAACTATATCTACGGCTGGATCATTAACAATGGCTTCTAAATCCGTAGTTATCACCTCTGATGATAATTCTACAGCTCTGGGTTTCGTGAGCGATCGCACACCCACCCGATATATTTCAATTTCCTGTAACAGCGGATGACGACCTACTTTGTCTTGCAACAATTGAACTGTCCCCGTTCCGACTGTACCTAATCCAAGTATTCCTAATTTAACAGCCACAGATTTTGCACCCACATGAAATTTACATAAAACAATTGTAGGCAGAGCCATCAGCCCTACCTACTAATTATCTGCTTTTAATTGTCTAATAACCAATGACCAATAACAAATGACCACTGACCAATAACAAATTAGTATGTTTCTACGTGCCAGCGGTGGGCTTTCTTGAGGTTTTTTTGGTAATCACTCCAAACTACACCTTCTTTTGCCGCAGCAGCACTTAAAGCTGCATCAATACCATCTTCCATACCGCGCAAACCGCAGATGTAAGTGTGGGTTTTTTCGTTTTTAATCAACTGCCACAATTCATCAGCGTGTTCCGCAACTCGGTCTTGGATATACATTCTGCCACCTGCGGGATTATTTTGTTCCCGGCTGATAGCATAGGTAAGACGGAAGTTTTTGGGATATTTCTCTTGCATTGCTTCCAATTCTTCTTTATAAAGAATATTGGGAGATGTTGGCACACCAAACAGCAACCAAGAAAATCCTTTAAATTGATATTCTGGGTTAGCTTTTCTTTCTGCATCCTTAAACATCCGCCACAGGTAAGTCCGCATTGGTGCAATCCCTGTACCTGTTGCTAACATGATTACATTAGCTTCAGGATCTTCAGGTAATAACATTTCTTTACCAACAGGACCTGTGATTTTAACATCATCACCTGGTTTGATTTTAGTCAGATAGCTAGAACAAACACCATAAACTGTTTCACCTGTTTCTGGATGCTTGTACTCTAACTGCCGAACACATAGGGATATTGTTTTATCATCGAGATTATCGCCGTGACGAGTAGAAGCAATGGAGTACAGTCTGAGTTTTTCCGGCTTACCATTTTTATCTACGCCAGGAGGAATAATCCCGATACTTTGACCTTCTAAATACCGCAAGTTGCCGGCAGATAGGTCAAACTTGAGATGTTGAACAATCCCAATTCCGCCCTCTTTAACTAAGGTTTCATTAGAAATACACTTACCAATAAACGGAGCATTAGGACGATAAATGTTCACAGGAACATCAGCATGAGCATCTTTTTTAGCTTTTGCTTGAGTCATGGTCTGGCCTTTTTTCTCCTTAGCTGGTGATTTAGCAAAGCCTTTAGCTTCACTAGCATTACTTACAGGTGTGGCTTTACCATGTTCCTCTTCATTAGCATTTACCTCAGCTTTAACTTCTGTGCTAACGGGAATGTCAGCAGTTGCTAATTCAACTATTTCGTTGACTGGCTGTGAATCTCTGCTAACTGTAATCTCAGCAGCTACCAATTCAACTTTGCCGTTGACTTGCTCTAAAGCTGTAACAGGTTGGATACTAACAATTTTACCGCCCAGGCGAGTGATCCGTCGCATTTCTTGATTCATGCGGTTGTAAGGTACTCTGATGAATACACTGCCACTTTTACGAATGGGGTAGTTGGTCTGATCAGTTTCTTCAGTCTGACGCAAACCCATCACTTCGTAAACGAAGACGCGGCTACCTGATTCTATATTGGCAGCACCCTCAACAGCACCTTGATTGTACATTCCTTATACCACTCCGATATTTACTTAACCGTTTATCAAAAAAAATCATTCCCATCCTTCTGCGAGCTTTAGTTTACCGGATTTTCGGATCACAAAACTAGCCATCTGGGAAAACAACATCATTCATCATGATGCCTTGCTCTGTCCACTCGCCCAAGACCAGTAGGTATGGCAAAAAACACACCTGTTCACCTTCTAAATTAGAGGATAAGTCTTTGCGAGAATGTTAATAGTGAATCACTTTAATCTTTTTTTCCGAAAATACATAGTTTGAGACTTGTCAAAACAGGATTTTATAGTATATTGGCACTACAAAAATCCTGGGTATGAGGACAAGCCTTTCCATTCAGAAAATATCCCTAAAGAGTATATTATAACCTTGTTTGGTTACTGAAATAAAACCACTTGTCCCATTCTAGCATGACAGTGCGCTAACCTATTTTTTTCCTTCTTTCTTCTGACTGGTCACTGAGCGAAGTCGAAGTCCTAACTCCTATTTTCTCTCAAATCTAAAAAAAATGTATCATCTGTGGCAGAATGTTAAACAGATAATTGCTAGAGAACTAAATTCTTTCTGAGCATAAGTCTTGTGAGAGTACACCCCTTCTGTTAAAATTTAGGGCAACACTAAGATTAAATACTTACCAGCTATAAAATTAGGCTAATTAGGACGAGTAACTGCTATAGGCGGATAAGTTATTTGTTTAAATCTGTCATCGTTATGCTGGATAGCCAGAACGTGGGACGATACTTTTGGGGTAAGCTCCTAGATTCAAAATCTGCTGTGAGAAAAATTATTGATTGACACATTTAGTATTTAGAGGGAATTTATGACTAAGCCGGAACGCGTGGTACTAATTGGAGTAGCCGGAGACTCTGGGTGCGGTAAATCTACGTTTTTGCGTCGGTTGATTGATTTATTTGGCGAAGAATTTATGACAGTTATCTGTTTAGATGACTATCATAGCCTAGATCGTAAACAACGTAAAGAAACAGGCATAACTGCACTTGATCCCAGAGCAAATAACTTTGACTTAATGTATGAGCAAATTAAAGCTCTCAAAGAAGGTCAAAAAATACATAAGCCGATTTATAACCACGAGACAGGTATGATTGATCCACCAGAATGGATTGAGCCAAATCATATTATCGTCGTAGAAGGGCTACATCCCTTGTATGACGAACGGGTAAGAGCGCTTCTAGACTTCAGCGTTTACTTTGATATCAGTGATGAAGTCAAAATTGCTTGGAAAATCCAACGGGATATGGCTGAAAGAGGCCACCGCTATGAAGATGTTCTCGCACAAATCAATTCTCGTAAACCTGATTTTGAAAAATTCATCGAACCGCAAAGAGAATTTGCTGACGTGGTTCTGCAAGTATTACCCACAAACTTAATTAAAAACGATACAGAACGTAAAGTTTTGCGGGTACGGATGTTACAACGGGAAGATAAAGAAGGCTTTGAACCCAGCTACCTGTTTGACGAAGGTTCAACAATTCAGTGGACTCCTTGCGGACGCAAACTGACCTGTTCTTACCCCGGTATGCAACTTTACTACGGTTCTGATGTTTACTATGGTCGTTACGTCTCAGTTTTAGAAGTAGATGGTCAATTTGATAACCTCGATGAAATAATTTACATCGAAACTCATTTGAGCAAAACATCCACTAAATATCAAGGTGAGATGACTCACTTGTTACTACAACACCGTGAATATCCAGGTTCTAATAATGGTACTGGTTTATTCCAAGTATTGACAGGGTTGAAAATGCGTGCTGCTTATGAACAGTTGACAGCTAAAGAAGCAAAACTAGCAGTTCAAGTCTAAAACAGCAGTATTTGTGTCAAAAATTAGTGGAGGGAACAGTTGAATGTGTTCCCTCTTTTTTGTCTGAATCAGGATGTCCAGGATTTGAGGATTTGCAGGATTGTTATTTGGATATTATTTGATTGTGGCAGAATTAAGTGAATATTTTGTCTGAATCAGGATGTCCAGGATTTGAGGATTTGCGGGATTGTTATTTGGATATTATTTTGATATTAGTAGAATTAAGTGAATATTTTGTCTGAATCAGGATGTCCAGGATTTGAGGATTGACAGGATTGTTATTTGGATATTATTTGATTGTGGCAGAATTAAGTGAATATTTTGTCTGAATCAGGATGTCCAGGATTTGAGGATTGACAGGATTGTTATTTGGATATTATTTGATTGTGGCAGAATTAAGGATTATGATGATAAGTGAAAAAGAATATCTAGTAAATGCCTAAAATAAACAACATTCTCTAAACACTAGAATACCGAAAATTCCTAGACTAATTCAACAATAACATCCTGTAAATCCTTTAATCGGTGGATACAGGGGAAACGCATCTTATCAATAAGGACTATTTAATCTCAATAATGACCCAAAAATTTGCATTAATGTCTACTTATTGACAATAATTTAAACCATCACGATGACTCTGAAAAAATCCATCAAACGATAAATACCGATTCTTTCGTTTATACACAAAAATGGTATTTTGTCAATAAAATTTAGATGCGTTTCCCCTGCAGGGGAAACGCATCTTATCAATAAGGACTATTTAATCTCAATAATGACCCAAAAATTTGCATTAATGTCTACTTATTGACAATAATTTAAACCATCACGATGACTCTGAAAAAATCCATCAAACGATAAATACCGATTCTTTCGTTTATACACAAAAATGGTATTTTGTCAATAAAATTTAGATGCGTTTCCCCTGGTTTCCCCTGTCGGTGGATATCCTGATTCTGACAAAATTTATTTCTGATTAAATTTACATTTCACAGTAATTTTGATATTACTGCTGGTTTCTCCTGTGACAATATAAGGGATTCCTGTCATTCCTCCGACATTAACCCCAAATTCTAATGTAACTTCAGAAACTTCGGCTAAAGCTAAATCTTTGAAGGATTGAATAATATGTTTTGAATAGGATTGAATAGTTTTTTGGAGTTTGTCTCCCTGTTCTTTAATATTCAGTTTTTCATTCAGTTTTTCTAAGGCAAAACCGCGGTCTGCTTGTTCAGGGGTGGGAATTAGAAAATCTAGGTTCTCATTTTTTGGAGGTTGGGGAATAGATACAGCAATATTTTCTGATGCTTCGATATAAATAATTGTTCCGTCTTCTAATTGAATCGGCGTTAGTTGTGACATAAAGGTAAATTATCTTTTAATTAAGTTAGTATTTATATTATCATCTAGCGGTTCTCGGTTTATCTCGTTACCGGTTTCTGACTGGGAATGAATTCTAGAAGGCTCTGTCTTCAATCAAATTAGAGGCAGAGCCTCATTAACTGCATTCCTAGTCAGAGACTAGGAACGAGATAACCCAAAAGAAGATCAAGATTTTCTATTTGAAATACTCCGCAAAAGAAGAGAAGAGGAAACTAAGCAAGTTATAATTCATTCATTACGAGGGAAGTATTCTAATCTGGCGACAAGTAGCGATGATTTTGCAGGTAAGAAACAGATAGAGATTGCTTTGGAAAATTAGCAAGATGAATATTATTTTAGATGCTTGTGCTTTAATTGCTTTTTTCAAAAATGAGTTAGGGGCAGAAATTGTAGAAAACTACTTGTCTGATAATCAATATATTTGCATGATTCATGGCTTATATACTACAATCTACAAGTCTCTGCCAGGAAGAAGGGTGGTTCACGCCAAAACTCCACCTTGGTAACGTACCCCTCCTCACACTATCTAAATTATTATTTTTTTCTATAATACCCCAAACGGGTAGTTCTTTCCATTCTATCCAATCAATATCCTCTTTGCCCTTCTTCCATCCCACCTTTTCGCCAAAACTATTATACCCATCTTTGCTCCATTTTGTAAATGTTCCCCTTTTCGAGTCAAAATCTAAAGTGCCTGTTTTTATAAATATTTTTTTCTGAACGCTAAAACCGAATTTTCCGTTTGAGTTTGTAACCCATAAATTATCTACTTTTTTTAAATCCTGACATTGAAGGTTTTTAAAACTTAATTTACCTTTAGCGAAAAATGAAACAAACTCCGAATTTTTTAAATCTGCATCTTTCCATCTATTTTGCTTCATTAAATAGTCTAATTCATCTAATAAATGTGCTTTTAAAGATTCATAATAAACTGTATTTGATTTATCTAAATCATTAAGTTGACGATAAAGTGAAGCCACAATATCAGCATTACCATTGTAGAGAATATTGAGGACTAACTCAAATAAATTAGTATTAGAAGATTTTAATTGAGATTTGAGAATATCATATTTAGCTAATGCTATTTTATAATTATTTAATGATTTTCCTAATTTACCTTTTACATAATAAATATAAACTAGAGTTGCTAAATAGCTGCGGTCATTTTTATCGAAATTATTTTCTTTTGGTAATTTTTCAAAACTTTTATTCAAGTCTTCTTTAGCTTTGTTATATTTTGATTCTAATTGTGGATTTTTCTCCTTTTTTGTTTTTAAAGATTCATATCCTAAAACCAGAGAACTATCTAACAAAGCTTCTTTAAGTTCTTGGTTTTTGATTTTTTCTTGTAAAACCAAACCTGCAATATTTAAAAATTGATTAGCTTCATTATTTTGTCCTGTTTGTTGAAGTTGAGAAGCTACTGCTGATAGTTCTCTGATTTTAGAAATATTTTGTTCCATTTTCGTAGTATTTTGTTTTGCTATAAATGCGGTTATTCCAAAAACTATAGCGAAACCTACACTAATAGATAAAACTAATCCTCCTGTTTTTTTAGCTTTCTTTAATTGTTTTTCTGCTTTTTTTCTAGCTTCTTCCTCAATAATTCTTGCTCTTTCTGCGGCTTCTTTCTCCTTTCTTTCCCTTTCTAACTCAGCTTCCTTTTCCCTTTCATTGATTTCTTCTTCAATTTCCTGCTGACGAGAAGCGGCTAAAAATTGTTTATCTTGAAAACTTACATTCTTAGATTCTGCCCATGCTTCTGCTGTTTTTAAAGCATTTCCTCGTAATAACCAAGAACTATCCTGACAACCTGAATTATACCACGCCCTAAATGCTTCAGAATAGGGACGTAAAGCAGCTAATTGACTATCAATCCATTGTTGATTAAACACCTCTCGATAAATGGGATTATAAACTTGTAAATGATTATTTCTTTTTACCACCAAACCCGACAACTGTAACTTTCCTTCCTCTCCAGTATTCTGACTAACCACTTCTCCCAGTTGATAAATCTTTTGATAAATATCTAATAATTCACCTGCCATTTGTTCATCAATTAAAATCCGTCTTTCAATAGTGCGTAAATGTTCCGGTTCATCTTTTGCTTGCCAATTTTCAATAATGTTAGTTCTGATTAAATTTTCTAACCATTCTGCATACTCCCCACTTTCTAAGGGGGTTTGGGAGGGATCATTTAAAACTAAATTACATATTTTTTGAGTTAAAAAAGGTTGTCCTCCAGTCCAATTTAAAATTAATTCTAATAACTTTTCTGGGTGATTGGTTTTAACACTCAATCCCTTTGCTAATGCTTGAGATTCTGCAAAAGTAAAACCTGTTAATTCTACGCCATAACCAATATTAAAAGGAGTCCGCGTTTTATCTTGAATTAAATCGCTGGGAGTAGCTACTCCTAATAACACAAAACTCAGACGATTATATTCAACATTATCAACTCGACGATTATAAAAAGAGCGAATTAAAGCGAAAAAATCATCTATATTAAACTGTAAACTGATGATACTATCAATTTCATCTATAAAAATAACGATATTTGAATCAACATATTTTAAAAGAATATCTCGCAGAAAATTACCAAAGAAATTTACCGCAGACAAAGATTCTTGATCATATTTATCCCACCAACTGTCTATATCACATTTTTCATTTAATTCAAAGGTATTAATTAATTCATTAATAATTCCTGAATACCATTGTAAAGGGGTAATATTAGCTGAACCAAATTCAGTTAAATCAATAGCAGCACAAGCAAATCCATCTACTTCTTTAAGTCGTTTCATTGTTTGAACTCTTAAAGAAGATTTACCCATTTGTCGAGAATTTAACACATAACAAAATTCTCGCTTTTTTATAGCCTGATATAGTTCATTATCGGCTTTTCTGGTAACATAAGTAGGAGCAGAAGCTGGGAGCGAACCACCTACTTGATATTCATAATTCACTGAGTTTAAATTTTCCATTTTTATGTCTGAATCAGGATTTCCAGGATTAAAGGATAAACAGGATGAGAATGGGGATTTTATCACCAATTACCAATTATCAGTGGTTAGATTTATTTGATTGTCATCATTTTAAATGATATCTATTAATATTGCAAGCGATCGCCAAAATAAAGCCGATATAAATTACATAGTGGAATTACCTTATTACCTTTTGATTCTGCCAATCCCATGCTTTTTAATTTAAAAGCATAAATCGGTTCTAAGGTAACGGCATCATCACTATTAACCAATTTTAACATAGCTGATTTTAGTTGTTTATTTTCTTCCAAAATTAAAAGATGACGATACAAATGGTCTTCATATAATCCTTCTTCAGTGGGAGCAATTTCTAAAAATTGCTTTAAAGTTAAGTCGTTAGTGGCAATATGATATAATGCCGTTCTCACCAAATAAGGATGACCGTCAATCATCCCCATTAATTGATTAACTTCTGTATCTGACCATTGTAATCCATGTCGTTTAACTAAATCCTGAACCTGTGCTAAACTAAACTTATTTAAATCAATTGGTAAACCCACATTAAAAGGAGATTTATTCACATCCAAAGAAATATAAACTTCCTGAGAATGGGAAATAACTAATCTCAGTTTTTGCCAAGTTTCATTATTTTTGCCTTTTTCATGCCATGAACGTAACATAGTGAAAAATTCATCAGCGATTTCACTATATTGAAAGATTCTATCTACCTCATCTAATCCTAGAATTACAGGCTGTTTCAATTCTTTTAAAAGATAGGATTGGAAATAATTTGTACAATTAGTTTGACTGCTATAACGTTGAGGTTTCCAATATTGATCTATCTTTTCTTCAATCCCTAATTCTAAACTGACATTGGCACAAAAAGACTCTAAAAAACTATCCAGATTTTTAAATAATTCTCGACTCCATAAATTAATAAATCCTGTTTGATAACCTTGCTTTTCTCCTTGATGTAAAATCCTACTCATTAATGAAGTTTTCCCCATTTGTCGAGGTGCTTTAATCCTAATTAATGCCCCAGGTTTTACAATAGCAGTATAACAGTTAGCCTCAATGGGAGGACGTTCAACATAGAAAGGGGAATTTAGAGGAACTTGACCATCTAAATTTTCAAAAGGAATATTAATATCTCTTGGTTGAATAGGTTCAGATTTCGACTCAGGTACACCCTGAATAATAGCTTTTTTAGTCGTTGCATCTTTTGTCCTCAAAACCGGAGTTAAATGCTCTGGAATATTTTCCATTTCAATGGCATTACATCCTAAATCAAAAGCACTTTTAATTGATTGTCCTGCAAATAAAGTATCGTAGAAACCAATAGCAAATTGTTTAGCGGCTTGATCACCAATTTTTTGATTCATCCCGACGACATAATTAACATAAGGATAAATACCTTCTGCTTGTACATCTGAATAACAAGCATTGAGAAAAACACAATCAATAAAAAAGATTTCTTGTAATGCTTTAAACAATTTAGCTAAAGGAGCAACTTTAACTAAAAAGGCTTCTCCATTATCTGCCATTAAAGCTAAACCCTGTTCTCCTCCACCATGTCCTGAGAAATGCACAATATCTGGCTTATGATCTAATAGGGTACGACGAAATTCTTGAGGACGGACTGCTTCTTCCACAATAATTTCAAATTGTTCACGGTTTTGGGAACGCTCCCAAGCACTTTTGATTTCCCTGACTTCCTCACTTACACGCAACGGTTTTGTGTTGGTGGGGTTAGCGGTTAAAATAAGAATTTTTTTCATCACCGTCGTTTTATAAAGATATAGTTACCAATACTGTGTATGTGAAGTATTGTATCCTTTATAGTTACCAAAACCGTAACGGTGATCAAATCTCAGGCTATTTAGAGGTTGTTTGAAAAGTATTATATGAAACCCATAATCTCCAAAAACCTAACCCCCCTTCCCCCCTTCCCTACAAGGGAATGGGGTTTTTAAAGCCTCTCCCCTACCAGGGGAGAGGTTTGGAGAGGGGTCTGTTTACACATTAAAAACTTTTAAAACATCCTCTTAGAACTTCAACAACAATATCCCCGACTTCTCAAAGAAGTCGGGGATCTGAGTGCCTCTTGTTATACATACAAGCCTTTAGACACTGGGATAAAAGATACTTATTGCAAAAACTGTAATTATTGTTATGATTTCAGAAATTAGTAACTAATGTATTTCATTAGTGAAAAGAATCTATCAGGAGGAAATTCCTTTGTCTCGACGCTATTTATTTACTTCCGAGTCAGTTACAGAAGGTCATCCAGATAAAATTTGTGATCAAATCTCGGATACCATCATTGACGCGCTATTAGCAGAAGACCCTAATAGCCGTGTAGCAGCAGAAGTTGTAGTCAATACTGGTTTGGTGCTAATTACTGGAGAAATTACCACTAAAGCTCATGTCAATTATGTCCATCTTGCCCGTAAAAAAATTGCGGAAATTGGCTATACTGACGCTGGTAACGGCTTTTCTGCGGATAGCGCTAGTGTTCTAATTGCCTTGGATGAACAGTCAGCGGATATTGCTCAAGGTGTAAATACTGCTAAAGAAGCCAGAACCGAGGATAGTGAAGAACTATTCGATAAAATCGGCGCTGGTGATCAAGGGATCATGTTTGGTTTTGCTTGTAACGAAACCCCAGAACTGATGCCTTTACCAATCAGTTTAGCACACCGCATTGCCCGAAGATTGGCAGGAGTTCGCAAAGCTGGTATTCTCCCTTATCTGCGCCCTGATGGTAAAACCCAAGTTACCATCGTTTATGAAGATGGCAAACCTGTAGGCATTGACACCATCTTAATTTCTACCCAACATACAGCTACCATTGGGGATATTACCGATGATGCTGGGGTACAGGCTAAGATTAAGGCTGACCTGTGGACAGAAGTAGTAGAACCTATATTTGGTGATATTGCTATCAAACCAAGTGAGGAAACCAAGTTTTTAGTTAACCCCACTGGTAAGTTTGTCATTGGTGGACCCCAAGGAGATTCCGGTTTAACAGGACGGAAAATCATTGTTGATACCTACGGTGGTTATTCTCGACATGGTGGTGGTGCATTCTCCGGTAAAGACCCCACGAAAGTAGATCGTTCTGCGGCTTATGCGGCTCGTTATGCAGCAAAAAATATTGTTGCGGCTGGGTTAGCAGAAAAATGTGAAGTGCAGCTAAGTTACGCCATTGGTGTAGCGCGTCCTGTCAGTATCTTTGTTGATACTTTCGGTACAGGTAAAGTGGATGATGAAATTCTGTTGAACTTAGTCAAAGAAAACTTTGAACTCCGTCCAGCGGGAATTATCCATGTGTTCAATTTACGTAACTTACCAAGTGAAAGAGGCGGACGTTTTTATCAGGACGTTGCAGCTTATGGTCATTTAGGAAGAACGGATTTGGATTTACCTTGGGAACACACTGATAAGGTGGATGTTTTAAAGAAAGCGGCGTTTGCTTAATCAGTTAGTTTGATAACAAGATTTACTTTGAGGTTATAGACAATTTAATTATCTATAACCTCTTTCTCTTTTTTAAGGATTAGCTAAGTTAATCTACTTAATCCCAATCAGGGAACATAGCTCCATCTTCGCCACCAATACCAATCCCTGTGTTATATATGCCAGCATCGGTAATGTTAAGATTGTCCATTGATGCTTGATAGACGTTGGAATCATTGACTGTGGCGCGGGTAAGATTTGCGCCGTTTAAGTTAGCTTTTTTCAAATTGACGTTGGTAACAAAGGCTGATGTTAAGTTAGCACCTGCTAAGTTTGCTCCGGTCAAGTCAGCACCTTCTAAGTTAGCATTTGTAAGGTTAGCACCCTGAAGATTTGCGCCTCGCAAGTCTGCACCAATTAGATGAGTGCCACTGAGGTTGAGTCCTGATAGATCACACTGGATACATTCTCTAGTTGACAAAAGTTTCTGTAAATCTTTTTGGCTTCCAGCTTGAACTGAATTAGCTAGAAACAGGGGAGTTATTAAGGCCATAGCGGCTAATAGTTGAAGTTTCATACAATTTCCCCCTCTCACAATATAGTTATGTCTGTTCTTGTCCTCACGAACTCATTATCTCACTAATTGGCGAAAAAATGTTGATTTAAACTACAAGCTTGATATTTCTTTTTATAAATCAGCAATTGGGAATAGACAAGTGGTAAACTTTGTCAATTCGTAAGTCCTAGTTTTTTATAGTGGTTTTTGTTAAGATTGATGAAATTTTTCTGGTGAAATACCACTATGGCTTTATATGCAGAATTACATCGGCATTTAGGTGGTTCCGTTGTCCCTCGTGTCCTATGGCGATATTTCCAGCGTCATAATACTGAGTTGATTTCTCGCTTTGGTGAATATGCAGAGTTTGAAGATTTTTATACTCGTCCTCGTAATACTTTGGATGAATATCTAGAATTGCATACCCTTGTGGAAAGTGTGCAAACGGTGGAGACTTTACCTTACTTTATTTACCGCTTATTACGCGGTGCATATATTTTTGAGAATTTGGCTTATTTGGAATTACGCTATACTCCCTATTTACGAACTCCTGAACATTTGAGTCAAGAGGAAAGAATTGATAAGATGGCGGAGATTGTAGATGTTGTGGGTAAATCTAGTCATGTACCCGAATATCCCATTGTTACTAGTCAAATTCTTTGTATGCACTCCCGTTTATCTTTTGAGGTAAATAAGGCAATTATTGATTTGGCGGCGCAAAATAGAGAATATGTCTGTGCGGTAGATATGGCTGGTGGCGATCGCTATTATGCCCAAAGAATGGCAGAATGGATCAGTTTATATAATTACGCCCATTCACTGGGTATTAACACCACGGGGCATCTTTATGAAACTAAGGATGGTTGTTATCCCGAATTGTTACCCTATTTAATGCGAATTGGTCACGGTATCCAAATTCCGCTTTTATATCCTGAATTGCTGCCAGAAATTGCCAGAAGAGGACAATGTTTAGAAGTTTGTCCGACAACTTACTTGAAAACAGGAACTTTACAGGATATTCGCCAACTCAAGTTAGTTTTTGACCGCTGTTTTGCAGCGGGAGTTGATATCGCTATTTGTACGGATAATGCGGGATTACATAATATGCGTCTCCCGTTTGAATATGAAAATCTTTTGACTTACGACATTATTAATTTTCAACAATTACAAGCTTGTCAAGATGCAGCTTTCCGCCATGCTTTTGCTTGGCCTCACAGTCAACGTCCAGCATCTTTGTTAACTGGGTTGTTGAAGTAGGGAACAGGGAACAGGGAACAGGGAACAGGGAACAGGGAACAGGGAACAGGGAAGAAATTTTGGCGTTGCTGAATTGAGGTATGAAATTCCCAAATTAAACCTTTAAAACTCTTACCTCAGTGCGTCTTTGCGCCTTTGCGTGAGACTAAAATTCATACCCTTAATCAGCAACGCCGAAATTTTTTTCTTTCTCCTGACTCCTGACTCCTGACTCCTGACTCCTCAAGATTTAACCTTCTACGCCTTCTGTAGCACCACCAATGGATTTCCAGGCTGATAAGCCACCGCCCAGTTCAGCTACTGTGGTAAAACCGAGGAATTGTAAGGTTCTCACAGCTTGGGCTGATTGGCTGTCATTTTCGCCATAAACATAGATTTGGCGTTCTCTGTAGAGGGATATTTGGGCGCGAGATTCTAAGTCATTGAGGGGGATAGAAATCGCTCCTGTGATGCGGCTATGATTGTATGTTGAGCGATCGCGCACATCAATAATTGTAAAAGCAGGTTGACCCCATTGAAGACTTGTCTTTAAGTCATTAACATCAGCAACTAAATCAATACTCATAAGTTTTTTCTGCGGCTAATATCATCAGAAATCTACCAAATATCTCTTCTTAATGCGGATTTCTTTAGAATGACAGCAGATTCTAAAAGTTAATCTTTTGTAATCATAATATTGTAAGCTAATGTTCTCTAGATGCAAAAAATACTTAATTTTTAATTTTTAATTGTTAATTCCTCCTATGGTATCTACTATTCAAGCTTTACCAACAGAAGTTGTATATTTAATTACGGCAGGAGAAGTAATTGATTCTTTGGTAGCTGTTGTCAGGGAGTTGGTGGAAAATTCTCTTGATGCTGGGGCAACGCGCATTGTTGTTTCTTTATGGCCGCAACTGTGGCGAGTTCGGGTGGCTGATAATGGTCATGGGATGAATTTGGATGATTTGCAACAAGCCGCAACTGCACATAGTACCAGTAAGATTCATTCTAGTGCAGACTTATGGAAGATTAACAGTTTGGGGTTTCGGGGTGAGGCTTTACATAGTTTAACAACTCTGGCAAATTTAGAAGTTTTAAGTCGTCCTTTAGGGGGAAGTGAAGGCTGGCGAATTAATTATAATAATGAAGGAGAAGTAACAGAAGTAGACTTTGCGGCGATCGCTCCTGGTACTGTCGTAACAGTTAATAATTTATTTGCTAATTGTGAAAACCGTCGTCAAGGTTTACCTCCGACAAATCAGCAATTAAAAGCTGTACAAGGGATAATTCAACAAATAGCTTTATGTCATCCTCATGTTAATTATCAAGTTTGGCAAAATGATAAAGAATGGTTTACGATTTGTCCCGCATTAACTGTGGGAAAACTGATTCCCCAGATTCTCACCCAAGTCCGACAAGATGATTTACATGAGGTGAATTTAGAAATCCCCAATCGGGAAAATTGGTCTTTGCATTTAGTGATAGGATTACCCGATAGATGTCATCGTCATCGTCCTGATTGGGTGAAAGTGGCAATTAATGGCAGAATAATTAAATCACCGGAATTAGAACAGACAATATTTTCAGCTTTTCATAAAACATTACCACGCGATCGCTATCCTGTTTGTTTTTTACATTTAACTATTTCCCCTGAACAAATTAACTGGAATCGTAACCCTGCGAAAACAGAAATTTATCTGAATGAACTACCTTTTTGGCAAGAACAAATTACTGAAGCCATTAATAAATCATTGCGGATTTCGGAAACTAATATAAAAGAATCTGTTCACACAACCAGAGTTAGTAATTTATTAAAAGTAGCAGAATCTAAAGGTGAATATAATTTCAATTCTCAAAGTTCTCAAAATTTCCAAAGTAATGAAAATCAAAATTATTTAAAAGCTATTGCTCAAGTCAGTAATACTTATATTGTGGCTGAACATTCTGGAGGAATGTGGCTAGTAGAACAACATATAGCCCATGAACGAGTATTATATGAACAATTATGTGATAATTGGCAATTAGTCCCTGTGGAAACTCCAATTATTATTTATCAATTATCACCAGCGCAGGTTTCCCAATTACAACGGATTGGTTTAGATATTGAACCTTTTGGTGATAAACTTTGGGCAGTGCGAAACATCCCTAATATGTTAAAACAACGAGAAGATGCTGCTGATGCCATTTTAGAGTTAAGTTGGGGAGGAGATTTACAAACTGCTCAAGTTGCTGTTGCTTGTCGGAGTGCAATTCGCAATGGTACAAAAATGAGTTTACCAGAAATGCAGACCTTATTAGATAATTGGCAACAAACCCGCAACCCGCGGACCTGTCCTCATGGTAGACCAATTTATTTATCTTTAGAAGAATCGGCATTAGCGCGGTTTTTTCGCCGGAATTGGGTAATTGGGAAAAGTCATGGGATTTGAAGCTTATAGAGACATCCGGTAAGCGTAAAACTCAGTGTCTTTAGCAATACCTTGTCCATTTCCTGTAGGTTGGGTTAAGCGACAGCGCAACCCAACGCATTTGTTGGGTTTCATGCTTCAACCCAACCTACAAATCAAGGCTTTTTCCAATTTGGAGAAGGTATTGTTTAGACCTGAGAGTGTCAATTTAGTCCCGTCCCAATTTCAGCGCGGAAATTGCCGTTTTAAAGCTGCAAAAACTGGACAAGGGGCTGATGTTTGTAAATTCTCCGGTTTACTCCAGGTAAAGGGGGCTTTTTGATCCGCAGACATCCATAAAAGTTTTTTGGCTCTAGTCATGGCAACATAAAGTAAGCGATATTCTTCGGCGATTTTCAGGTATTTTGATTCTTCCCAAGCTTGAGGAATATCAGGTATAGGTTTTTTGTGAAGTCCCGCACGAATTTGGGCGCGGACGACTTCTGATAAAGTAAAATCACCTAAAAATTGTCCTTGGGGGGGAATCCAAAATCTGCCAGGAATTAAATTTTCATGAAGAAAAGGCAAAAATACATAATCCCAGTCTAGCCCTTTGGCTTTGTGCATGGTAATAATTGTTAATTGCCCTGCTTTAGTATATTGTGCTTCCACATTTTCTGGTTCTACAGATTCAAATCTTTCGGAACTGACAATTTCACTTAAAGCTAATATCATTGCCCCCATAGAACTATTCCCAAAAATTTGCAAATTTACCCGTTCTGCAAGTTTATCAGCAGTAGCCAATTCTGCTTGATCATATTTTAAAGTTAAGGCAAAAAAAGAAATTATTTGATAAAATGGTAGTTCTAAATAAGCCCTAAGTAAACTCCGACAAAGATGAGCTGCTTTTTGCACTATTTCTATTTGGGGTGCGCTTAAAAGACTTGGATATAAAAATTCTTCGGGTAGACTAGCTAGAGTGTTAATATCTTGAGTCGGAATTAATTGCCGTTCGACGAGAACATCTAAAGTAGCTTTGAGATAATCGGGAGAATGGGGACGCTCACAAAACTGCAATAATGATAAGATCTCTTGAGGAACATGAGAACGGCGTTCTTTTTCTCCCACATCATAAAGTTTAATTTTATGTTCTTTGCATATTGGTTCTAAAGCCGCAGCTAACCATCTTCCTTGACGATTTTCTCGCACTAGTATCGCTGCACAAGCTTGGGGATTTTCTGTAAATAGTTCAATTGCTCTTTGGGAAAGTAATTCAACTGTATGATGAATATCTCTAGGAGTATAAAGTTCCAAACCTTGTCCCACAGGTTCAGGATTGCCATTTTCTTGATTAACTGGTTGAATTTTCTGAATTCTAAATGGTGGTTGTCTACGATTAGTTTTGGCAAAATCCTGATTATTTACCCATTCTAAAGCAAAGTTAGCCGCATCAATAATTATTTGTGTACTACGACCAGCTTGATCCATTTCTGCCAGTCTATCTTGAGTTTGACAATCTTCACAAAATTCTCGAAAATAAATAGGGTCAGCAGGTGTAAAAGTGGAATTAATCGCTTGATTAGGATCACCAACTCTAATTAAATTTAAGGCTGATTTATCTAAGTTATCTCCAAATTCTTGACTAGCGAGTATTTCTAATAAATCTGTTTGTAGGGGACTAGAATCTTGAGCTTCATCTTCAAAAACAGCAAAAACTTTATTTTGTTCAATTCGGCAGGTACTAGGATTTTTTAAAACTTTTAAAGCCCCTAAAATCATATCATCGTAATCAATGAAATCTTGCAACTGCATGATTTTTTGATATTGTGCATATAATCCGGCTGCAACTTTCAAAATTCCATATTTATCTGAAGTTTGTTCACTCCACTTGAATAAATCTGCGGGTGATATTCCTGAACTTTTCGCTTCATGAATCACCGTATAAGCTAAATCTGGTAATACTTCCGTTCTTAACACTGACTGACGACGGAGTTTTTCGGTTTCTTCTCCATCAAATTGCTGTCCTGCAAGTAAGCGCAGATAAATTTCAGGATAATTAGTAATCCATTGTTCTACGGCTGTACGAATGAATTTATGACTTTGATTTGGTGTGATTAAAGTCGCATTTTCTAACTGTAACCCGGATAAATTCGGATGACGACTAGCGATAATTAAGGCTAAACCATGCAAAGTATAAACTGCAAATCCTGTTTGTGGTAAAGATAATTTTTTTAAATTTTCCCGAATTTTAAATTTAATATTAGCAGTAGCAGAACGGGTAAAAGTAACAACTATTAACTGTTTATAATCCTTATTGCCCGTATTTAAATAATACTCATATTGACGAGCAATAGCGATCGCTGCGGCTGCCGCCATTCCCGTTGATTTTCCCGCTCCAGGCACAGCAGACACCGCCAATGGACCTGATTGCCAATCCGCCATTTGTGTCTGTCCTGGGCGCAGTTGGGCGCGAATGGTAGCGATATTCTCTGTTAATTTAGTAAGAGGTGATTGGTCATTAGTCATTAGTTTTTATACAAGCTGTGTAATTTGATTTAAGTTAATATCCTCAATGAGAGGAATATCTACAGGGGTAGGTTTATTACATCGTACGATGCCTGCGGAGCGCTGGGCGATCGCTTTACACCTTAATTTTGCTAAACTAGAATAAACCTCACACCAGCAGGAGGACATAATGACTTTTACAACTGATATCCAGGAAGATCAAGACTTACGCCCTTATCCAGAAACCTCTCTTCCAGATCATACCCAACTACCAGAGTCGGACGGTACATTTGTGAAAAACTTCCAGGAACATCCCCAAAGTATTCTACTGACAGACTCCATTCAACCAATATTGAAAAAAATTCATCCTGACGGACAATATTGCATAGGTCAAGATAGCGGTATCTATTGGCGCATTACTGACCCTCCAGAACGCGGTACGGAAGCTCCTGACTGGTTTTATGTCCCCAATGTACCACCTACCTTAAATGGGCAAATGCGCCGTTCTTATGTCCTTTGGCAAGAATTTATTGCTCCATCAATTGTTTTAGAATTTGTTTCGGGGAATGGAGCAGAAGAACGAGATAAAACTCCTTGGAACGGTAAATTTTGGATTTATGAACAGGTAATTCGTACTCCTTTTTACGGCATTTATGAAGTTAATAAAGCCAGTATAGAAGTTTATGAATTAATTGGTGGAAAATATCAGTTATTAGCAGCAAATGAACGAGGACATTATTCAATTACACCTATGGGTGTGGAGTTAGGTTTATGGCAAGGTGAATATCAGAATGCAGAATTACCCTGGTTGCGGTGGTGGGATTTGCAAGGTAATTTATTATTAACTGGTGAAGAAAGAGCGAATCGTTTGACTGCACAATTACGGGCTTTGGGAGTTGAACCGGAAGCGTAATATTATTTGGACTTTGAGTTAAGGATGCGTCGCAATCCTTACTAATTTTGCTAAACTAGAATAAACCTCACACCAGCAGGAGGACATAATGACTTTTACAACTGATATCCAGGAAGATCAAGACTTACGCCCTTACCCAGAAACCTCTCTTCCAGATCATACCCAACTACCAGAGTCGGACGGTACATTTGTGAAAAATTTTCAGGAGCATCCTCAAAGCAATCTACTGACAGACTCCATTCAACAAGTATTACAAAAACGCCATCCAGACGGACAATATGCCATAGGTCAAGATAGCGGTATCTACTGGCGGATGACTGACCCAGCAGAACGGGGTGCAGAAGCTCCAGATTGGTTTTATGTCCCCAATGTACCCCCTACCTTAAATGGGCAAATACGGCGATCTTATGTCCTTTGGCAAGAGTACATTGCCCCGTTAATTGTTTTAGAATTTGTCTCTGGAAATGGTAGTGAAGAAAGAGATAAAACTCCTTGGAAAGGTAAATTTTGGATTTATGAACAGGTAATTCGCCCTGCTTTTTATGGCATTTATGAAGTTAGGAAAGCCCGTCTTGAGGTTTATGAATTAACTGGTGGACAATATCAGTTATTACCAGCAAATGAACGGGGACATTATCCAATTAAACCTATGGATGTGGAGTTAGGTTTATGGCAAGGTGAGTATCTGGCTATGGAACTACCTTGGCTGCGTTGGTGGGATTCCCAAGGTAATTTGTTGTTGAATGGTGATGAAAGAGCCGAACTAGAACGTCAAAAAAGCGATCGTTTAGCTGCACAGTTGCGGGCTTTGGGGATTGAACCGGAAGCGTAATATTAAATTAAATGTAATGGTGACGATTTTGGATTTAACGGGAGTAGAAACAAATGATCGATCACCTTTTCACTACAAAATAAACTATCACGCTGTTAAACTTGCTTGTAATTCAACAATAATACTCTCCATAGATTGAGGTTTTAATTCTCCTCTGTGAAAGGCTGAAATCGCTTTTTTTGCATCTTCAGCAATTTCTTCGCGACGAGATTCAATCATTTGATTTTTAATAATTTCTAATAACATTTCTCTTTGTTCAAAAGGAAGTTGATTAACAGTTAAAATTGCCTCTTCTAATGTCACCATAATCTAGGTTCTCTTGATTTAATGGACTTTATTTAAATAGATTATAACTTATGGAGTAATTCAAACGCAGATAAACGCAGATAAACGCAGATGGTTTTTGAGCTATTTAAGGAAGTTAGGGTCATTTATCTAACTCTACCCAAGAATACGGTTTCTATTTACTTCTTGTATAGATCATACAAACTATCCAACCAGCTTAAAGAGTCGGTGTACTATCCATCCTAAACCTAAGCCGACGTTGGAAGTGCCAGCTAAAATTAGGAACGGATGAAACTTAAAGGCAGTTAGGATGTAGCCCATTAGAGAATAAAGCAATAATACTATAGTCAACGAAACCCAAAGAACTGTTCTATCTGGTTTATTCCTAATAGTTTTTTTCTCTATCGTAGGTTCAGGATAAACAACTTCTTTTTTATGAATATCCTTAACTGGAGGTAGAGATGTTACTGTTAGATTTTCTTTTTTTACATTAACAATGTTTGGCTCTACATTAGTATTGTTCTCCTCTACATTATTAATTGTTTCCCATGCACGAACAAGTTTTATAGATGTATTAACATTTTCTTTTGCCGCATTACTAACTTTTTTCTCTGCATTAGGAATTTGAGACTTGTAATTTAACATTTCTAGCCATACTTGCATTGATTCCGGTCTGTCTCTTGCTTCTAATGCCATACCTTTAAGAATTGCTTGGTTTAATTCGTTGCTGATAGTGACAATAATTTTCTGTGGTGCAATTAATAACTCATCATCAAGTTTACGAGCTAAAGAATTTGTCGGGTATTGACCAGTTACTCCATAATAAAGACTAGCAGCTAAACAGTAAATATCTACTCGTGGATCTCTACTTCCTTTATATCTCTGTTCATAAGGAGCAAATCTTTCATGGGCTGATTTATCTGTTGAACTCTGAGTTGCAGGAATTATTTGTTTAGCAATGCCAAAATCAATTAAAACTGCTTTACTATTATTTCGTAGCATGATATTTCCAGGGTGGGCATCTCGGTGTACTAAACCCGCTTCATGCACCACTATCAAAGCTTCCCCTATTTGGCGAATATAAGTTACAATCTCTGCTTCTGGTAATGCTCCCCTACGCTTGACAGCCTGAAACAAATTTTCCCCTGGTATAAACTCCATGACTAGACAATGGGTATTACCTTCCTGAAATAGTTCAATTACTCTAACAATATGAGAATGAGGATCTTTAGATAACTCTGCTAATATTTGCCCTTCTGCAATAAATTTTTCTATATATTTGTCATAATCTGGATCATGTTGCAGATATTCATTAGGTGTTTTAATGACAACTGACCGCTTTAAATTAACTTGTAGTGCTTGGTAAGTAATTCCAAATCCTCCTTGTCCGAGAACTTGCTGAATTATATATTTACCATTTTGTAATTTTTGTCCTGTTACTAAAGTCATAAACACCTCTGATTTACAAATTAATACTAATTTTGAGTAGCAAATTACAGCAATTCTGATTTAAGTAAAATACAAAAAAGAATTAAACGCGGATAGACGCAGATGAACACAGATAAGATAACTTTGTATTTCATTAAATTTAAAAAAGCTGTTTATTTATTAAAAACTGTTTATTTTTTGGTAGAAGTAGGATTGGGAGGTGGTGTTGTTTGACTGTTCCAACTAGCTATACCTTGAAGTAAAGCCCCAAAAGCTGCAATTGCAGTTATAACTAATGTTAAAATCTGCATTCTTTTATCCCAATTTACAGAAGGTTTGTTTTCCGTTCCGTTATTAGTGTGACTTGCTGCATTAGTATTTTGACCTTCTGCATTGACATTTTGATTTTTTGCATTGGCATTTTGACTTTCTGCATTAGCATTGTGAGAATTGCTATTTAATAGTTTTAGCCATAATTCTATTGATTCTGGTCTGTTTTTAGCTTCTAATTCCATTCCTTTAAGAATTGCTAGATTTAATTCATTACTGATACTAGAAATAAGCTCTTGTGGTGGTATTAAACGCTTATTGTCAATTTTACGTTTTAAAGCAGTTTCAGGAAGTTGACCAGTTATGGCATAATAAAAAGTTGCAGCTAAGGAATAAATATCACTAGCTGCGGTTGGTTTAGTATTTTTAGTGCAAAGCTCAAGAGATGCAAAACCCTCGACATTTTCCCTAACTCGTCGCGTTGTTAATTCATGATCAAAATCTAAAACTAAATCAAAATCAATTAATACAGCTTCAGATTTTCCCGCACGTAAAATAATATTTTCTGGCTGTACATCTCCATGAATTAAATGATGTTGATGTACAATTGTTAAAGCCGCGCCAATTTGTTGAATATAAATTAATGCTTCTTCTGGAGAAATTTTTCCCAGTTTATCTAAAGTTTCTCCAGGAATATATTCCATTACTAAACATGAATAACCTGCTTCTTTAAAAGGTTCGTAAAATTTGACAATATGTTCATGTTGACAAAGGGTCAGTTTTACCGCTTCTCGCATAAACATAGTTTCTAAACGTTCTTTCTCTAATTGATTAAGAGATGTAAGTGAATTAACATCTAAAGTTTTTAGCAGCAGAAAATCGTGCTGTTTGTTTTTAGCAATATAATTAATGCCAAATCGTCCTGTTTTTAACTTTCTCTCAATAGTGTATTTTCCACCTTGCAACTGATCACCTGCTACCCAAGCCATTTTTGCAACTCCCCAAATACTTGGATTAATTTTAGCACAAAAAGCTTGTGTAGTCTCTATCTAGCTTCAGTTTTTACCCAAAATCACGAAACTCCTTCCCATGCCATATTCTTAATATAAGAATCACATCTTCAATGCGTAATTCATCAACTTTCAACAGAAAATAATCCCTTGGTCTTCTATGAAACCTGCTTATATAATAAAAATATCTTAACTACTTGATTGTACGGTTAAGGGTTTAGCACTGCTAAACCCTTACACATCTACGCAAAACTGTTAAATTAATTTCTTCTTTCTGACTCGGTGACTTCTAGAGACTTCCAAATAAAAAAATGTCCCAAAACTGATGCAAAAATTCTCTCTCTGTGTACTCTGTGCCTCTGTGGTTCGTTTCTTGGGATAATTTATTTCTTGGAAGTCTCCTATTGCATTACTCGTCAATTTGCCAAGCATCTTTGGTATATTCTTCATCGAGAACTTTCTTAGGACGAACCAAAACAATCATTTTTCCTAACAAGGGAATTGCTGGTGCGGTTTCAAACCATTGAAAGTCAATACTATCGCCGTTTTCAAACACAAAGTAATTGGAAATATCCCATTCTCTTTGAGCGCGATCTATAACGATCATAATTGGTTCAACTTTGTTTTGATGGGGGTTGGGGAAAATATCGCTTTTACCAATGACAACTACAGGATCTTCGGCATTTAGTAGCACTTTCCAACCTGGTAAAGATACCCAAGCTTGTTCTCCGGCAAATTTAACAATGCGAAAGGGTTGAATTTCGGTAATAAATGGTACGGCTTTTAATTCCTGTGGAGTTAATGGCAATTCACCTACTACTGGTAAAATCCGGGGTAAGTCTTCATCAATTTCTAGCCGATAAAATGGCAAAATAGGCGGAGCTAGTTTGGGAGCAACGCTAAAATCCATTAACAGTTGTTCTAGTTGTTTTCTAGCTGTTTCGGAGTGAACAAAGCGTAAACCTTTGGCAATTAAGCGCGATCGCTCTGATAAATCAGATTTTTGTCTAGCGTATTTCCAGGATTGATAAGCGATCGCATCTCCTGGATGTTTACTGAAACCTTCTGGTAAACTAGGAAACCAAGAATAGTCTTTCACTGCTTTGGCTATATCCCTGACTACATCGGCATCAAGTTTGTATTGATATGTCAAATCCGCAGTCGTGGCTCGGTCTTCTTGAGTTAGTCCACGTAACTCATATAACACATCACTACTTTTGTACTGGTAATATGCTAATGTTTCTGGTGATGAGCCGCATTTTTCCAGAGAATTGTAAACCTGAGAGCCAACAATCACCTGATTTTGTTGAATCTGTTCAAATCCTGTGGCTTCAAAGATATCTTGGGGATTGTAACCGTTTTTTTGCAGGTAAGCGATCGCTTGTCCCCATTCCACCCAAGTCCCCTGTTTTTGTCTCAGCTTGACTAATAATTCTGTGGCTGTCTGTGCTGTATCCTGTGCAGGATTTTGAAGATTGGGCTGTGTTTCGGTCATAATTAAAAAGTGCGTCTTTAAAGTTAATACTGTCTGATGAGTGCGAAGAAATATAAAGTTGGGAAACTATATTCTTCTATTATGTGTGTTTTAATTATGAAAATAGTCAGAAAAAATAAGTGAGATATATAAACCAAGTTCGCTGTCAACGCCTAACCCCTGAAAGTGCCAAAAAACTTAATGTTCCCTACTCCCTCAACAAATGAGTAACGAAGTCCGCGCTATATTTAATCGTATTGCTCCTGTTTATGACCAACTTAACGATCAATTAAGCTGGGGACAACACCGCCTTTGGAAAGAAATGACAGTCAAATGGAGCGCAGCTAAACCTGGTGATACTGGCTTAGATTTGTGCTGCGGTAGTGGTGATTTAAGTTTTCGGTTAGCACGTCATGTAGGGGTAACAGGCCAAGTTTACGGAGTTGATTTTTCTGCCAATTTATTGAATACTGCTCAAGAACGCTGCAAAAATTACTATCCCCTACCTCCTATTAATTGGGTAGAAGCAGATGTATTAAATTTACCTTTTGATGATAATTATTTTGATGCAGCCACTATGGGTTATGGATTAAGAAATGTTAAAGATATTCCTAGTAGTCTCCAAGAAATATACCGTGTTCTCAAACCAGGAGCTAAAGCCGCGATTTTAGACTTTCATCGTCCCCACAATCAACAGTTCCGCGCAGTGCAACAATGGTATTTAGATAATCTTGTAGTTCCCATGGCGACTAATCTCGGCTTAAAAGACGAATATGCTTATATTAGCCCCAGTTTAGACCGCTTTCCTACTGGGAAAGAGCAAATAGAATTAGCGCATCAAGTTGGTTTTCTGGATGTCACACACTATCCCATTGCTAACGGTATGATGGGAGTATTAGTAGTAATTAGATGATTGGTAATTACCCATTATCTATTACCCACTACCCATTACCTAATCCAAAAGCCTGTGGATTTGTCTCGAATTTTATTGTATATCTCACCCCCAATCCTGGGTGGATTAATTGGCTATTATACCAACGACATAGCCATAAAGATGTTATTTCGTCCCTATAAAGCAGTTTATGTTTTTGGGAAAAAAGTCCCGTTTACGCCAGGTTTAATTCCTAGTAATCAGGAACGGTTAGGACAAAATATTGCTAATGCGATTATGAAATCGCTACTGACTCCAGAGGAAATGCAAAATCTGGCGCGGAGACTCCTGCAACCTGAACGACTACAAGGCGGAATTTTCTGGTTATTACGTCTGGTAGTTGATCAAGTTAAAGGTGATAAAAACCCTCGTAGCACTAAGATTTTGGCGGGAGTTTTACGTGATTTATTGGGTGAATCTTTACCACGTCTTTTGAAGGTTTTAGCGCGACAAGAAACATTTTTAGAAACGCAAATTAACCAAATATTTGATAAGGTATTATTAGAGTTTCAACTTAGTGAAGAACAATCTGTCCGGTTAGCTGATTGGTTATTAGAGATAGTTTTACCTCCCGATAGATTACGACAAGTTATTATTGATTTTTTAACAGATCGGACAATTCAAACCATTGATGAGAGTTTTCGAGAAAAAACCAGTGGTACTTATTGGGTAGTGGCAAATCTATTTGGGTTGAAGAATACTTTGACTCGGTTACGGACATTTTGTTTAGATGAAAAGGAAGCAACTAATAAAAGATTGCAAGAATTAATTAAAGATTTAAAAATGCGCGATCGCATTAAGGAATTATTACAAAATTTATCTTTGCAAAATCTTCCTGTTGGTACAGTCCGTCAACTGCGAAAAACGATTAGAGATAGTGTGCGTGAATATCTCCAAAATAGTGGTAGGGACTTGCTCAAAGAATTAACAGAATCGGCTGATTGGGAAAGAATTTCTATTGTGTTGTTAAATCGGTTAAGTAGTTCAGCCGTTGTTAACAATTCTTTAGAAGTTGTGGCACGGGATTTAGCATTAATTTTAGAAAAGTATCTAGAAAAAGATTTAGAAATTATTGTTGCTCAAGCAATTCCTATTTTATCTATAGATCAAGTAATTGTGGAACGAGTAAAAGCCACCTCACCTGCTGAACTGGAAGATGCTATTGAGGGAATTGTCAGAAATGAATTACAAGCAATTGTCACTTTAGGTGGTGTTTTAGGTTTTGTTGTCGGTTTGTTGCAAGTAGGATTTTTATTTTTGAGTCAATCTATGTGATTGGTAATTGGTAATTGGTAATAGTTAAAAAATTTAACTTTTGTAAGAGTTAAAAAAATATCAGCAAATCCCGAATTTCTTGCTGGTCAATACGTCAGGGGAAACGCATCTAATTTTTTTTAACAAAATGTAACTTATATGAATAGAGAATAGGGGTAGTATTACAAGGGCAATATCAAGTTAATATGTGAATATAAAGAAAATTTCATGGTAAATTCGTTTCGATAAGAATCAATAAAATGGGTTGAAGTGGTATTCTCTCTTAAATGGCATACTGAATAAGGGAGAAATTAAAAAACCACTCTTGGGATGAAGGTAATAAAGCGAAAATGAGACGTAAATCTGCTAATAATAGACCAACTAATCCGTCTAAACCCTCTATGTTCCAATCCCCGGTGTTTAACTTCGCCACCATTGCCCTTTTAGGAGGAGTGATGATTTTGGGAATTGGGATTGGGATTGCGTTTAGTTCGACAACTACATTGAGTTCATCAAATGTGGCTTCCCGTGAGTTCATTGACACTAGAGCGCCAAATCCTGAGATTTGTGTGCAGTTTGGATCTAGTGCCATGGTGATGGATGCTAGACTCTTTGTCACTCTTAATCCCTTTAATGTCTTTGTTGCCCAGCCAAATATCCGCCCTGGATGTGTAATTCGTCAAAATAACTGGGCAATTTTGGAAAATAAAAAACTTGTAACATCAGATCAGGTACGAGAATGTAAAAATCGTCTTAATACCTTTGGCTTTACAGGGGACTTAAATAGTGAAAAGCCAGATATTAGATGTATTTATCAAAATGAATCGGCTCAAAATTTCTTTTTATCTCAACCTGGTGCTGTGGGAAGTCCACAAGATACGGAAAGATTTTAAATATGGGAGTCACCGAGTCAGGAGAAGGAAGAAGAAAGAAGAAGAAAGAAGAAGAAGGAAGAAGAAAGAAAGAAGATTTTTCTTTCACTTTTCTTCTTTCCTGATCAGTTTTAGTTTTCTATGCTTACAGATACTTAATCACGACCATTGATAGCAATGAGCAAGCGTAAGATAAAAACGAATAAGTTAATGTAGGTGAGATACATTGACAAAGCTGCTGGTAAATATTCATCATTGCGGTAGGTACGAGGCAAGATGTAGAAATCAACTACTGATGCTCCTGCGAAGAGAAATACACCTATACCAGAGATACCAATTTCTAACCAACTGGGTGTATAAACGCCAAACAAGGCAAAGACAAATTGGAGCAGACAAACCACCAATAAGGCCACAATGCCTAAACTAATGGTTTTTGTCAAAGCCATACCGTCTGCTTCCGAAAGGTTAGAACCGATTTTTCGGGCAACAATGAAAGTAATACCACAACTTAGAGCAGCAATAGCAATACCTTGAATACCTACCCCTTGGGTTCTCAAAGCTACAAATACCAAGCCACTTAGGGTATATCCAGATAATAGACTGTAAATACCCAATAGGGGTAAGGCTAGGGCTTTGTTACCTTTTGATGCGACATTTTGGGCAACGAAGAACAAAATTAATTCGAGAATTACCGCCCCAATGAAGGTAGGAAAAAAGAGTCCAGGGTTACTGCGGATAACACCTAAACCACCATAAGTTCCGAATGCTGTCAGCACCAATCCAGCACCGACATAGGGGAGGGCGTTAGCGATAACATTGGGACCAACGATGCCATGAGTTCTGGCCTCACGGAAAGCTTCACGAAAGTTGCTGGAATTACTCATATCTAAAAACTGCCAAAAAAGATGGAAACTGAAGAAAATAACTTGCTAATTTCTATTGTTACAAATTTTTGGGTGGAGAAACCAGTCGGTAAATCTGTTAACCTAAAATTTTTGGCTGGGTAAAGGTTGACCAAATTCGATAATGGGAATTTCTTTAGGGTGATTGGGGGAACTGTTTTTGTTTTCTTCAGGTGTGGGAAACATGGCAGCAGGTAGGGGTGAATTGTTGATTGGTGACGGGTTTTGAGAATTTAGGGGTGGGACGGTGATTAAGGGTTGTTGGGAGTTGCTTGTGAGGTTTGTGGATGGTGGTAGGGTGGTAGTGGGTTTTGTTAACAGACTGTTAGCGGGAGAAAAGGTAAGATGAGGATTGAATACCCAGCGCGTGGGTTTTTGTCGAGAAAGAGGTTGAAGTTGTACTTGGTTGGGTTGGAATTTGGTTCCTGGTGCTAGATCAAGAACTATGCGGGTAATATTGGCGTTAAGTTGAGAAATACGAATTTTCTGAATTGCCCCGGCATATTCTTTTTGGGTGAGGACTTTACCGAGTTTAGTATTAGGTAAATCGAGAACCAGACGTGGTGGTTGAATTAGGTAGAAATATTGGGGTGTTGCAGTTGCGGAGATATTAATTTCTAACTGCTGGGATTTGGGGTTAAATTCCCAATTATTAAGTTGTGCGATTGGTTGGGCAATACTGATATTGGGGGTAAGGGTGATTAAACCACATAAACTTACCCCGATAGATGGAAGAATTTTATTAGTTATTGTTTTCATAATTTGGTGGTGCTTCAATATAGTACCTGGTTGGCAAAAATTAAGAATTACGAATTATTTCTTGGGTATTAACTGCTGGTAAAAGGGCGGTGAGGTGTGAGGTAACTTGACTGTAACGACGGGTAATGAGTAATGAAGAACGACATTGGATGGCGAGTTGATCTGTGTATCTTCCCAGGGTTTGACGTTCTATTCCCCACAGACGGCTAGTACCAGCAATAGTTAGATCAACATTTTCTGAGGCAGTAATTACCGCTTGGATTGGTTCTGGGGATGTAACAGTTTTAATTTCAATGCGATCGCGGACACTTTTGGGTAACTGCTCAATCATGGTGTTGAGTTCATAACTTAATTCGTCTTGGACATGATTGCCTTTAAAGACTTGTAAAACTTGTAACATACAAGTATCACGATTAATCAGCATTCTGAGGGCGATAATTAATGCTAAATCGTCATGAATGTTGGCAGAGTAGGGAACTAATAAACTTTCTAACCGTTCGCCACCTTTATCTACAAATACGGCGACATCTACTGGTGTAGTCCCCAGGATTTGTCCGACTCTTCCCCCTAACCGATTGTTACTAAAAGCTGGACGATGCCAACCGACGAGAACTAAATCGGGTTGTTCAATTTTGGCTATTTGTGCTGTTTCTCTAGCAACATTGCTAGATATGCGAACTATGGGATGGATACAGGAACGTGTTAGTGGTGGTTCTAGGGTGGCGATTAATTCTTCTAATTTTTGGCGACGCTCGGCAATCAGTCTGTCGGCTTCGGTGGGGGTACTTTCAAAGCCATAGTCTTCTTCGAGTTCAATAAAACTGAGGGGATAAACAATAGCAGGTTGTCGGTTGTTGACTGCGATCGCTGTTGCTAACTGTAACAAACCTTTTTGGGCATTGGGATTGGCAACTGGGACTAAAATCCGATATGGGATGAGGTAAGGTTCGCTGGGGGCTGGTACAGCTTCTGAGGGAATTTCTGCTTCTGGTTCAACTATATCTAATCTGATTAGGCGCTTAGGATAAGTCCATTCCAGTAATGGTGAAGTCATGAATGTTGTCACCAAAGCCATAATTACTAACATGGTGAAAAGTAAGGGGGTAATTACGCCTAACTCTAAACCAATGTTCAAGACAATTAACTCGGTTAAACCGCGAGTATTCATTAACCAACCGAGGGCTGATGCTTCTCGTTTGTCAATGCCACTAATCCGAGCAGCTATATAAGCACCAGTAAATTTACCACCAATTGCTACTAATAAAATCAAAGCAGACAATAGCCATAAATGAGGACTGTTAAGTAAACCAATTTGTGTTTTTAAACCACTGTAGGCAAAGAAGATTGGTAACAGAAAGATGAGCACAAAATCTTCAGTTTTGATGGCTAATTCTCTGACTAATCCCTCATCTTTGGGCATGACTGCGCCTAATAAGAATGCCCCAAAAATTAGGTGAATGCCGATAAATTCAGTAATTAAAGCAGAGGACACAACTCCCATATAAATTACAGCGAGAACGAATTGACTCAAACGTCCAGCCCGACGATGATGTTTGCTTAACCGTTTGAGAAACCACCGTCCAACTGTGAACATGAAGCCAATATAAACAATGCTTTCAACAATGGTGAAAATAGCTTGTTGATCAATACTACCGTGACGAGCGACAGCGATCGCTACTGCTAAAATACACCAAGCTGTCACATCATCCACCGCCGCACAAGTTAAGGCTAATGTCCCTAACCGAGTTCCCTGTAAGTTATTTTCGGTAATAATTCTCGCCAATACAGGAAAGGCGGTAATTGACATGGCTGCCCCTAAAAACAAGGCAAAAGGGGCAAAATTTACATTGTTGCCAGAAATTAAAGGATAAAGGAGGAAAGATAATCCAAAAGCCGAAGCAAAGGGAACAATAATGCTGAGATTAGAAATGAGAATGGCAGTTTTTAAGTTCCCACTCAGATATTTAGGATTTAATTCCAACCCAATCAGAAACATAAAAAATATTAGCCCTATTTGCGATAAAACATTCAAATAAGGCATTGTTTCTGGGGGAAACAGGCTATGTGCTAAACCGGGAGCAATTAAACCAAATAATGATGGACCAAGCATGATACCAGCGAAGATCTCACCAATTACCAATGGTTGTTTAATTACTTTGAATCCCAGTCCCACAAGTCGGGAGAGTCCAATTACAATTAACACCTGAACTAGAACGAGAACAACTGTGTGCATATTTTCCTCATTAACGATTATCTGGGTTCACTATGATAATTATTTACAAGAGTGTAAATTGTCAACCTAATTAGATATATTTTCGGCTATTTTTATTAATTTAAGATGTTAATTATTGTTAATTTACTATCTTAATTGCCTCAAAAAATCAGTATTAATTTATTGTTAAACCGCGAATAAAATTGAGAATTAGCAAGCATAAAACCTAGAACAAGAGAATAAAGTGATCAGAACCTTTGATCAATAAATTATTTCCTCAAAAAAGGCAATAATAACCCAGAAATTGTCAAACAATACTATAACTAAAAGTTGCAAAAAGGTCTCAGTTGTCATGTACAACACTTGCTGGTAAACCCCGTTTTTCTTCTTCTCTCTTCTTTCTGCTGACAAAGGGCGCAGAGCCTGCGCCCCTACCTCCTGACTCTAGGAAAGAATTAGCCAAAAAATTGTACATAAGGCGTTAAATTTTGTTAAGATTATATACGGCGTTAGCTTTGCCCCCTGTCCCCTACCTACGAGACGCTTCATGCTGCGATTAGAACATATCAGTAAAATTTATCCTACAGGCGAAGTTCTTAAAGATGTCAACTGGGAAGTCAAACCAGGAGATCGGATTGGTTTAGTTGGTGTTAACGGTGCGGGAAAATCCACCCAATTGAAAATCATCTCTGGGGAGATTGAACCCACCGCTGGCGAAATTATTCGCCCTTCCAGCCTACATATAGCTTATCTTAACCAAGAGTTTGAGGTTGACCCCACTCGCACAGTCAGAGAAGAATTTTGGACTGTATTTAAAGAAGCCAACGAAGTGCAGATGGCTTTAGCTCATATCCCTCATGAAATGGAAACTGCTAATCCAGAAGAGTTAGATGAACTAATTCATCAGTTAGATAGGTTACAGCGTCAATTTGAGGCTTTAGACGGATATAACTTAGACTCGCGGATTGGTAAGATCTTACCAGAGATGGGATTTCAACTAGAAGATGGCGATCGCCTAGTTAGTGCCTTCTCCGGTGGTTGGCAAATGCGGATGAGTTTAGGGAAAATTCTCCTGCAAAAACCCGACTTGTTACTACTGGACGAACCGACAAACCACTTAGATTTAGAAACCATTGAGTGGTTAGAAAATTACCTGCGCGGTTTAATTACCCCCATGGTGATAGTTTCCCATGACCGGGAATTTTTAGATCGTCTGTGTAACCAAATCGTGGAAACTGAACGGGGTGTTTCCAGTTCTTACCTGGGTAATTACTCATCCTACCTACAACAAAAAGCGGAAAATCAATACGCACAACTTAACGCTTACGAACGTCAGCAAAAAGAATTAGAAAAACAACAAGCATTTGTAGATAAATTCCGCGCCAGTGCTACCCGCAGTACCCAAGCGAAAAGTAGAGAAAAGCAACTAGATAAAATTGAACGCATCGAAGCTCCCACAGGCGGAGTAAGAACCCTGCATTTCCGTTTTCCTGATGCTAGTCGTAGCGGTAGAGAAGTGGTAGAAATTAAGGATTTGACTCATGTTTATGGGGATAAAATTCTGTTTTTGTCGGCAAATCTGCTAGTGGAAAGAGGAGACAGAATTGCGTTTCTCGGTCCCAATGGTGCGGGTAAATCCACACTATTAAAAATTATGATGGGTGTTGAACCACCCACAGAAGGGATTGTGAAATTAGGTGATCACAACGTTATTCCGGGTTACTTTGAGCAAAACCAAGCGGAAGCGTTGGATTTAAATAAAACCGTCATGGAAACAATTCATGATGAAGTTCCCAACTGGACAAACGAAGAAGTTCGTACACTGTTAGGAAGATTCTTATTTACTGGTGATACCGTATTTAAGAAAGTTGGGGCATTGAGTGGAGGTGAAAAAGCTCGGTTAGCATTGGCAAAAATGCTTTTACGTCCAGCGAATTTAATCATTTTGGATGAGCCTACCAACCACTTAGATATTCCTGCGAAAGAAATGATGGAAGAGGCTTTGCAAAACTATGATGGTACAGCCCTGGTAGTTTCCCACGACCGTTATTTTATCTCCCAAGTAGCTAACAAAATCGTCGAAATTCGTGATGGTGAATTCCGCGTTTATTTAGGAGATTATCACTACTATCTCGATAAGAAAGCCGAAGAGAAAGAACAAGCAGAATTAGCAGCAGCAGAAGCTGAAAAAGCTGCTAAAAAAGCCGCTAAAGCTGCTAAAGCTGGAGCAAAGCAGAAGTAGAATAATTGGGTATTGGGTATAAGCAATTATCTCCAAAACCCTAAGTCCTTGTATCCCTCTTTTCTGATCAACTGTAAAATATAGAAAGGGGGATTTCCTGGGTTAACTAGAGAAATGCTGCTAAAAATCAGAAAAATATCCTGTATTATTCAGTTGCTCCTCTGATATCCATATTCTTCAGTTTTTTTCTGACTGGGTATCAGCTTGTTTTTGTTGATCAAAAGTAAAAATAGTGATTACAGTTATGGATATCACACTAACAGAGAGTTGAACAATTAGACCTCTGGTGAAAATGAATGTAGAGACGTTCTATAGAACGTCTCTACAAGGGTTTCAAACCACGCACATTTAATTACCGGAGATGCCTATTGTATATTACTGTCAAATACAATTATGAATTAATGAAATTTAACTTAGGATTTATATCAGTCCGTTCTACATGGATAGCAGTTTTAGCTTTAGTTTACTACGAAACTGCACAATTTTCTCGAATTCTCGCTTCTACGCCCCAAAATGTTACACCAGTTTGGCCACCTGATGGTTTTGCTACTGCTGCTATATTACTTTTTGGGTATTGGATTTGGCCAGGAGTATTAATTGGGTCATTCTTAGCAAATATTTGGGCATTTATTAATCCAACCAATATCATTACGCTCATTTCTTCAATTTTAGAGGTTTTAGGAATTGCTATTGGTACAACTTCTGGGATATTACTGGGTTGTTTCCTATTTCGCAAATTAGTTGCTACACCCTCTCCTCTAGAACGACTAAGCGACATGAGAAAATTTTTAGTATTCACAGGGATGATTGGACCAATTGTGAATGCGACTGCGGGAGTAACAGCATTAACATTAGGAGGAAAAATATCTATTATTGACTTTACCAATGTATGGGTAACTTGGTGGATATCTAACGTAGCTGGAATCTTTATTTTTACTCCAGCATTACTAACTTGGGGAGAGTTATTTAAAGAATATTTCTTAACGCATAAACAAGAATTTGCAATTAATCTAAAATCAAGAACTTTTTGGGGAATTATCGAAATTTTACTCTTATTAACAATTGTTATTATTATATGTAAAAATGCTTTTTTTAGTAACTATTTTATAGAATACATGATTATTCCTTGTTTAGTTTGGGCAGTTTTTCGGTTTGGGAAACTAGCTGCTACAAACTTAATTGTACTTGTAGCTGTAATGGCTATTTTAGGAACAGTTAGAGGACTAGGAGCATTTAATCGTTCTAACTTAAATGAATCTCTTTTATTACTACAATGCTTTATTGGGGTAATTGTCTTAACAACACTTATATTAAATGCTGTGATTAGTGAAAGAAAAACAGCAATATTAATCCTAAAAAATTCACAAATGGAATTATTTGATAAATCGCTAGAACTTCAGCAAATAGCAGAAATATTAGAGCAACAAAAAGAACAGCTTATTCAGCAAAATTTAGAATTAGAATTAGCAAAACAAAATTCTGTAGATGCTAACAATTACAAAAGTCAATTTCTCACCAACATGAGTCACGAACTGCGGATACCATTAAATGGTATTTTAGGAATTTCTCAAATTTTTCGAGATTCACGAAAATTAACAACATCAGAGAAAGAAGATATTCAAATCATTTATCAATCAGGTGTCCATTTATTATCATTAATTAATGATATTTTAGATATTTCTAAAATAGAAGCTGGAAAAATGGCACTAGAACTACAAAATTTTAACTTTCCTGATTTTTTGAAAGGGATAGTCGAAATTTGTCGTTATTCTACAATGGAAAAAAATCTTGATTTTATCTATCAGTTTGACCAAAAAATACCTATTATTATTCATACCGATGAAAAACGCTTAAAACAGATTTTGCTAAATCTATTAGGAAACGCTATTAAATTTACGGATACAGGTAAAGTAAATTTGATTGTTAATTTTATTAGTCAAGAACCAAAAAATGAGTTATTTTATTTAACTAAAATAAACTTCCAAGTTACAGATACGGGTGTGGGAATTAGCTCTGAAAAATTAGCTAAAATATTCTTACCATTTGAGCAAGCAGGAGAAAGTAAACTTAAATCTCAAGGCACAGGATTAGGTTTAGCAATTAGTCAAAAAATAGCTCAAATAATGGGTAGTGAAATTAAAGTCATTAGTAAATTATCCCAAGGTAGTCTATTTAGTGTAGAGCTAGATTTTCTCACCCCCAAAAATCAAGATATCCAAAAACCAGTCATTAAATTTGATACCCATTTCTCCCAGAAATTTCCTTTACAAATATTGATTGCTGAAGATAATATTGTTAATCAGAAAATTGCTGAGAAATTATTTCAGAAACTAGGATATCAAGTAGATATTGTCAATAATGGGGTTGAGGTATTAACCGCATTGAAACAACAGATATATGATGTTATTTTCATGGATATCCAAATGCCAGAATTAGATGGGATAGAAACAACAAAAGCAATTTATCAAGAATGGGGTAAAACTAATCGTCCTTATATTATTGCTATGACTGCCAATGCAATGCAGTCAAACAGAGATGAATGTTTATCTGTTGGTATGGATGATTTTATTCCTAAGCCTGTCAAATTAGAAGCAATTGTAGAATCAATTCAACTGGTGCAAAAAAGACTTTTTCAACACAGAATTTATCAGTCAGAATCAACAGATTAAAAGCTGCACGACTTCTAAAAAGTACCCAAAAAAAGAGAGTGGGAGGAGGCATTACCAAGCGCCTTTCTCTCCCACTCTATCATTTGCTGCTGAAGCGATTAGGAACTTTATTCATACAGACGAGAACCGTTAATTAGGGGGGTAATTTGCAGGTTAACGATAACGTCTATACTTGGCAGGTATTCCTAGGCAGCAAATACTAATTCTATTTATTTTTTAAGCAATCTTAACAAGAGCTTTTTGCTAATTGATTCAGTCTCTTAACGAATCCCTTGTTTTTGCTCGACTCATATAATTTAGCCTGGTTCGTTTCATGATGGTTGCCAATTTGGCATTTATTTTTAAATTTTTTATTTGTTCATTGCCAACAGTTTGTAATCTATATTTTCCGGGAATAATTAATAGGGGGTCACACCCATCATCCCTGATATAGCTTGATTTCACTGGTTTTAAGCCATTTTGTCTAGGACCATAAAACCAATGTTAAAATATTTTGATTATGGAAAATCAAGGTTTTAAGGATGAGGGGTGAAACCCTTCATTTATTCACTAATGGTGTTGGAGTATATACTAGAGGCTATTAATTTAAATTGTTAAGCCGATTCCTCCAGCCGCAAAATCAATCACGGTTTGATTGGAAAATTCATGGCTTGCTATGGCTTGCAACATTGCCAAAGGTAAGGTGAGATGATTAGCACCGGCTTGGAGAGACGCGGCTGCTTCTGCTGGTGACTTGATACTAGCTGCTAAAATTTCCACATCACTGCCTTTGAGAATGCTGGCCATATCTCGTACCAAAGCAATACCGTCTCCTAACAAGCGTTCAGCCCGATTGACATAGGCTATGGCGATTTTTGCCCCCGCTTCCTTGGCTACTGCGGCTTGTGCGGGGCTGTAAATGCCGGTGACGGAACAGGTGATTTCTGAGGAAAGGGTGGCTACTACCTCAAATCCTAGGGGTGTGGCAGGAATTTTTAAGATGGTTTGAGAACCAATAATTTCAAAAGCTTTTCTCCCTTGGGCTATCATTTTCTCTTTGTCTGAAACGAGGAGTTGATAATATACCGGACCTGAAGTTAAGGAAACTAAGGTTTTGAGGGTGGTTTCTGGTGGGGTGTTGGCTTGTGCTAACAATGTGGGGTTGGTGGTGATACCTTTTACCCAACCCCAATGTTTAACAATTTCGGCTTCTGCGGCAATAGCTGAATCTAAATAAAGTGCCATAATAACCCTGATTAATTCTTTCCAGGATTACTTTACAGCAGTTTATCCAGAAGAATTAATAGAAATATCTTAGCTAATTTTTCACGCTATCCTACGTACTCACATCAATATAAAAAACATTTATGCCAATTTAGCCAAAAAGTGAGATACTGCAAAAAAATTATATATTCACCTCACATAACAACAAATGGAAAAACTACAATTATTTGGTATGCCTGCGGAGAAAGGGCGATGGCTACTGATACCTCTAAGTATCACTGTTTTACTGTGCTTGGGTACAGTTTATTCTTGGAGTATTTTTAGAAAACCTTTGGAAAAACTTCTTAGTGTGGGTGCAACTGATAGCCTATTACCATTTACGGTGCTGCTGGTTGTATTCGCAATTTTAATGCCAATCACTGGCTTTTATATCAATCGTTTTGATACTCGTCTGATTACAGGTGTTGGTGGGTTAATTACGGCAGTAGGTTATATCCTCTCTAGTTTGGGTGGCAATATTCCTACATTAACTATTACCTATGGTGTGATTGCTGGTATGGGTGTGGGTATCACTTACGGTGTACCGTTGGCTGTGGTGGCTAAGTGGTTTCCTGATAAAAAAGGTTTGGCTGTGGGCGCTACTGTGATTGGATTTGGTTTGTCACCTTTAATTACTGCACCTTTGGCCAAGTTTCTGATAGATGCTGTTGGAGTTCAGCAAACTTTTGTAATTTTAGGTATTGCTTTTGCAGCTATTATTACGGCTATTTCTACTGTCCTCACAACTCCTCCTCCAGGTTGGCAGCCAGAAGGATGGACTCCACCCGGATCTGTGCAAACAAATTCTCACACGACAACTTCAGGATCAATTCTTCAGACTTCCAGTTTTTATGGCTTGTGGTTGTGTTATACCATTGGTTCTTTTGCGGGACTGGCAGCTATTGGTATTTCTAGTCCTCTAGCACAGGAAATTATTAAATTAGATGCAGCCACAGCCGCAAATACAGTTTCTCTGTTTGCTATTTTTAATGGTGCGGGACGGTTGTTTTTTGGGTGGTTTACGGACAAATTTACGCCAAAGTTGGGGGCAATTGTTTCCTTTGTTTTAATTTTGATTGGTTCGATTATGATGCTGAGTGCGGGTAAGGGCAGTGTACTCACTTATATAGTCGCTTTTTCGCTATTTTACTTGGCTTTGGGGGGTTGGTTAGCGATCGCTCCCACTTCTACTTTAATCATGTTTCAATCCCAAGACTATGCCAAAAATTACGGTATTGTCTTCACTGCTTACGGTATGGGGGCTTTGGGTGGAACTTTATTAGCTGGCAAAATTAGAGACATTTTCGGCAGTTACACTAATTTCTTTTATCCAACTGCGGGATTAGCCATTGTGGGAATTATTGTGGCTGTATTCATGCTGAAACGCACTTCTGCCAATGCCGATTTAGTCAGATAATTTGTTCGTTTTCGACATCCCCTCTTTGCTTGTGCTTTCCCACATTAGTTAGAGGGTTGTCGGATTATTATGTGCATTTTCTAATTATTTTTAATTTTCTGCAAGAGTCAGATCCCCGACTTTTCTAAGAAGTCGGGGATCTTATCCCTATAGTGTGTTCAGTTACAGTTATTATCCCGTTAGTTAAGCAAGAATAGAGATTATTGAATTCAATTCCAACTCCTGAATTCTTTTTTGATAATTGATATGTAGGGGCTGCTGAATAAACCTAGAACTGAGATATATCAAGAGTTTGAAGGTAAAAAAGGTGAATCAGGTGCAAGGAATAAGGGTTGAAATCAGCAAAAACCTATCACTTGACCAGATTCAATACTATTCTTCTCTTCTTCTAATTCTTCCTCCTGACTCCTGACTCCTGACTCCTGACTCCTAGCCCTCACAGACAACTTTTTCAGCACCCCCTATGTAGCCATTTATATAAATTTTATGCTGCGGTTTTATGAAACCTCGAATTATTGTTTGCGGCTTAGGGCGTACCGGATATAAAATATTTCGGTTACTGAGAGAACATGGGGCTTTAGTAGTAGGTATTCATCGCAAACCCGTTGCTGGTGAAACTGCTGCTAATGTAATTGTTGGTGAGTTACAGGCAGTTGCCACTTTGCAAGCAGCGGGAATTACCGAAGCACATACTTTAGTAATTGCGACTTCTGATGATGCCCTAAATTTATCAATCATGATGCAAGCACGGGTACTTAATCCCCAAATTCGGATTATTAACCGTTTTTATAATACGAATTTAGGTGAACGTCTTGATCAAACTTTGTCAAATCATTTAAGTTTGAGTGTTGTGGGTTTAGCCGCACCAGTATTTACCTTTGCCGCTTTAGGAAACAAAGCCATTGGCCAAATTAAATTACTTGAGCAAACTTGGCCAATTCAAGAAGAATATATTCACGAAAATCATGCTTGGAAGGGTAGAAAAATTAGCTGTTTATGGGAAGATCCAACGCGAATGCTGATTTATTATGTCCCTATCCAAGGGAAAATGAATGTAGTTTCAGCAGTGTTATTAGATCAACAATTAAAAGTAGGTGATCGCTTAATTATTGGCACTCAACCCCGCATTCGTCCACAACGTAAATCATTTATTAGAAAATTAATCAAAGCTTTTGCCAATATTAGGGAATTTCAGAAACACGCCCAATCAGTTGTCGGCATGGCAATAGCTTTATTAGTAATTATTTTACTCTCTACATTTACCTATGTTGCTAGTAAGCATAATCTCTCTTTTGTTGATGCTTTATATTTTGCTGTCGGCATGATTACAGGGGCTGGTGGTAATGATAAAGTCGTAGAAAATGCACCTGATAGCATCAAATTATTTACCGTTGTCATTATGCTAATTGGGGCTGTGGTAATTGGGCTTTGGTACGCTACGCTGACAGATTTTATCCTGGGTAGTCGCTTAAAACAATTTTTAGACGCAGCGAGAATTCCCCAACATAATCATTATATTGTTTGCGGTTTAAGTGGTATCGGCATTAGAATTGTTCAACAATTACATCTGAGTGGCCATGAAGTAGTAGTAATTGAAACAGACGCTAATAATAGATATGTGACTACTGCTAGAGGTATGAGTATTCCTGTCATCCTTGCTGATGCCAGTTTTCGCGCTACTCTACAGTCAAGTAATATCAACACAGCTACCGCAGTTTTAGCTGTCACTAGCAATGATGCTACTAATTTGGAAATTGCTCTCAAAGCTAAGGCTTTAGCACCAAATATTCCTGTGATTGTCAACTATGCTGATCCCGATTTTGCTGGTATAGCACAACAGGTATTTGACTTTGAAGCTGTACTCAGTCCCGCTGAACTAGCTGCCCCTGCCTTCGCTGCTGCTGCCCTAGGTGGTAGGATTATTGGTAATGGCATTATTGCTGATAATTTATGGGTAGCTTTTGCCACCACAATTACACCAATACACCCTTTTTGTGATGAGTGGGTGAAAGATGTGGCCAAGTTGGCGGATTTTGTGCCTTTGTATGTGGAAATCAACCACGAAACTGTACAGGGCTGGGATTTATTAGAAACGATTCTCGCCCCTGGAGATGTTTTGTATTTAACCATGCCCGCTAATAGGTTAAATCAGTTATGGCGAGAAGAAGGAAAAGGTATTGGAGTTTAATTGATTTTTTATGGGAAGATAGTTCTTCCTCGTCATTTTCAACTATATCAGATTCCCAGCCGCAAGTCAACCCCCTTTACCTATAAAATGCGAAATTTTTTTCTTTTTTTGGGAATTATGTTATGCCTACGGCACGCGCAAAGGCGCAAAGGTTGAATTTGCTCACCTGTTACCTATTTGTAGGATGATAATGTAGCACTTGTACAGTGTTATTGCATTCCCAAATAGGAAAATAGCGTGTCAATTCAAGAACATAAAATTACGGTAGATTCTTTAGAATGGTTTTATCGGGAAGCTGAACCGATTGGGAGAACTGATTTAATCCCTGTGTTATGCTTACACGGGTTAGTTTCTCAAAGTTATAGTTGGAGAAATGTTATTCCCAGTTTAGCAGCACAGGGAAATAGAGCGATCGCACCTGACTGGATTGGTTACGGATTTTCTGGTAAACCCGAAAAACAGGATTTTGCTTATACTCCAGACGCATTTATCACAGCTTTGGAAGGATTTGTTAAAGCCTTAGAATTAGAAAGATTTTCCTTAGTTGTCCAAGGATTTTTAGGTTCAGTTGGGTTACAATATGCCTTACGTCATCCTGAAAAGATTGCTAATATAGCGATTTTAAATACACCAATTTCTACTTCTGCCAAAATTCCTTGGAAAATCAAACAAATGGGTTTACCATTGGCTGGAGATATCATTACCCAAGATCCTTTGTTGGTTGATAGAACATTGGAAGGTGGGAGTCGTTACCGCATTGAAGATGAAGATTTAGATATTTATAGAAAACCATTTTTGAAAAGTTCTGCTTCTGGGAGAAGTCTCCTCACCACAATTCGCAATTTTCAACTAGAAAAAGCGATGATAGAAATAGAAAATGGGTTTAAAGAATGGCCACAACCTATTTTAGTCCAATGGGGGATAATTGATCCTTGGTTATCTGTAGATATGGCGGAAACTTTCGTTAAATCTGTCGCCAATGGTGAAATAATTAAACTTAATAATGTGGGACATTATCCCCAAGAACATTATCATGAAGTAATTTTACAAGATTTACTCCCATTTGTCCGGCGTTCCCAATCGAATTAGTTATAAACCTGTGTTTCTTGTTCTCTGCTATCCCTCTTTTTTTGTATTTCTGAGAAGAAGGATAGTAAAGTCACATGATATATTACTTTATAGCAATTCCTATTCAAGTGAGGTAAAAGAAGTAATAATTAAACGCAGATAAACGCAGACAAACGCAGATGTTTTTGTACTTCTTTAGACGAGGAAATACTATATCAGTTTTTGATCTGCACATTCAAAATCTTTTCTACCTATTTAAAATAATGATTGAACAATATACAAATCAACAACATACCATCTTTCATGGTGATGCTATTAGCATTTTATCAAATCATATTGCTTCAGAATCAGTAGATTTAATTTTTATCGATCCTCCCTATAATATAGGTAAGAAATTTGGTAATTTCCATGATAAATGGGAATCAGAAGCAGAATATATAAATTGGTCATATCAATGGCTTGATGAATGTATTCGCATTCTCAAACAAAATGGTACAATTTATGTGATGACAAGTACCCAAGCAATGCCTTATTTTGATATTTACTTGAGAAAAAAATTAACTATTCTCAGTCGCATAATATGGCATTATGATAGTTCTGGAGTTCAAGCTACAAAATACTTTGGTTCAATGTATGAACCTATTCTTCATTGTGTCAAAAATAAAAATAATTATATTTTTAATGCAGATGATATCAAAGTTGAAGCAAAAACAGGCGCACAACGTAAATTAATTGATTACAGAAAATCAGTTCCTACTCCCTATAATACAGAAAAAGTACCCGGTAATGCTTGGTATTTTCCTCGTGTGAGATATCGCATGGAAGAATACGAAAACCATCCTTCACAAAAACCAGAGTCATTATTAGAAAGAATTATTTTAGCAAGTAGCCATGAAGGAAGCTTAATACTTGATCCTTTTGCTGGAACTTTTACAACTGCTGCTGTAGCTAAAGTTTTAGGTAGGGAATCTATCAGTATTGAACTACAAGAAGAATATCTAAAAATTGGGTTAAGAAGGGTTTTAAAAATGGCAGAATATAAAGGAGAAAAACTCTTACCACCACAGAAAAACCATAATATCAAAAATAAAAATGGTAAAAAAGTAGATTTAGATTTTATCCAAGGGAGTATCTTTGATGCAAATACTACAGCATGATTTCACGAAAACAATAATTAATATTCTTAATAAATATTTTCCTGGAGATGGAGATATCATTTTAAACAATAGTCAATTATTACAATACATCAATCTTAAAACTAAAGCTGCAAATCGTGGTTCAAAATCAAGAGCCAGCTTTGCTAATCATTATGCTATATATGTTTTAATTGAAGATTATTTGCAAAATAACTTTCATATACAGAATGGCTATGAAGATTATGAAGGCGCACAATATACTACTCTATTAATGAGACAAAGAGAACTACCTTTTGGAAGGAAACTTCAAAATCATGCTCTAAATCATCGTTTAAATGAAGAATTTAAAAAATATTTTCGCACCTCAGATTATTTACCAATAATAAGAGATTCAACAACAAATAGATATTGGATTAATGAAAATCTTTTAAAAATCGAAATTGGTGAGCAATTAATCAATATTTCTGAATCTGTTAAAGATATCATTGATGCTTATATTCAAGCCAGAATGAAATCATTCAATGAATTCATGATTTATTGTCAAAAAATGATGGAAATTCAAAATCAGTCATCTGAAGCAGCAATTGAATTTATTAGAAGTCTATTAAAGCCAAATGTAGATGCTAGAGTATTTGAAATTGTGAGTTATGCGATTTTAAAACAGTATTATGCAGAGCAAAAAATATACTGGGGTTGGTCACAATATGAATTAAATGTTGATCATTTGATTTTGTATAAGACTGGACGCACAAATGCAAATGATGGTGGGATAGATTTTGTTATGAAGCCTCTGGGAAGGTTTTTTCAAGTTACAGAAACTTTAGATACGGGAAAATATTTTTTAGATATTGATAAGGTACAAAAATATCCAGTTACTTTTGTAATCAAAACTGAGGATGAAGTTGAATATTTACTCAAAAATATTGAGGAACAAGCCAGGATAAGATATCAAATCAAAGCTATTATTAAGAAATATATGGAATGTATAGAGGAAGTGATAAATATTCCAGAGTTAATACTTCGTTTTAATAAAGTCTTAGATTTTCAAAGGGGTATTCAAGTAATTGAAGAAATAGTTTTACAAAGTCGAGTTGAGTTCAATATGGAAGAAGAAGTAGTTGAGGATGAAATATGATGATGATAAATATAAGATTTACACTTCTTAACCTACCTGCATCCTTGCTGTAAAATCACCATAACCTGATAATGAGAGTAGATGCAATCATTTGTAAATTGATGAAGGTAGGTTAGGATTCATGGCTTATTCGTGGTTTAAAGCATTTCATATTATTGGCTTTGTGGTTTGGTTTGCGGGGTTATTTTACCTAGTGCGGTTGTTTATCTACCATGTTGAAGCTAACCTTGAACCAGAACCAGCAAGAACGATACTGAAAAACCAGTATCAAATCATGGAAAAGCGTCTTTACGATATTATTACCACTCCAGGTATGTGCGTAACGGTAGCAATGGCCATTGGAATCTTATCTACAAACATGGAACTGTTACAAGAACCTTGGTTACATTTCAAATTAGGGTTTGTAGGGATTTTAATTGGCTATCATTATTACTGTGGAAGATTAATGAAGCAGTTAGCAGCGAATGAATGTAAGTGGACTGGTCAAAGTTTACGCGCATTAAATGAAGCACCAACACTTTTATTAGTTGTAATTGTGATGTTGGCGACATTTAAGAATAACTTACCAACGGATATTACAGCTTGGTTAATTTTTGGTTTAGTGATTTTCATGGCTGTGAGTATTCAACTTTACGCCAAAATCCGCAGACGCAATCAAGAAAAACTGACAGCAGAATTAAATCAAATTCCCCAAGGGTAATCATGTATTTCTTCCTTTGCGCCTTTGCTTCTCTGCGCCTCTGCGCGAAACAAAAACAATGATATGATTATCGAACACTGCCAGCTTGACAATCCCGTAACCATAGTTTAACACCTTGAGCGATCGCCCCGTTACTACTATTTCTCGGTGGTGCGATAGGTGGTTTGACTGGATAACTACCGTCTTGGGTAAACATCATTACCACAGTCCAACCAATGTTCGTTTTTGTCAAAAATAGCCTGTGAAATTCTTGTAATTCCACAGGTTTTTTGTGGATATATGTCCGTTCTAGGGTAGTAAAGAAAACCTGTTTTACTCCTTCGGCGTTATACTTATCCCCATTATCAATACTTGGATTTAATGGTAAAGGTTCAAATTCTGGTTTACCAGCAACTAATATATAGGAAAAAGTATCAACACTCCTGTTCAGAATACGCGCACGCTGGATAACACGATTAGTATAGCTAGGTAGATCTAATACTAGCTGAGTTGTTAAAGTTTCTAAACTTTGCTCAGAACAAGAATTACTAATTTTGGGATTTACAGGTTTGGGAGGAATATTTTTAGCATCAGCGGAGTAATGAAATCCAGGAGAAATAAACAGCCAGCAATTACAGGCTATCAAATATAAGCACCAAAAAGCAGGAGAGAAATTTACTTTCTTCTTCCTTTTGCTTTTTTCCTCTGGAATTCCTAAACTACAGTCAGGGTTTAGCATTGCTCATCTTTGCTACAATTGGTGTCTAATTAACGTAAAACGTAAAACCGATTTGATTCAAATATTTGCTCGTTATTAATTTACTCCCAACAAAGGCAAAAAAATAGTATTAAGGAGGTTGACAATTGATTTTGAATTTGTTATCATGAAGATGACGAGGAAGAACTATCTTGATAATCAGATTATATCTTCAACTCCTCTAAAATCTGATTCCAAGCTAACTCAGGAACAGCCGCCGCAGTAATGGGACGACCGATAACGAGATAGTCTGCACCCGCTGTGATAGCTTGAGAGGGAGTGAGCGATCGCTTTTGATCTCCCTTCTCAGCCCATGTTGGCCGCACCCCTGGACAAACCAGCAAAAAGTCTTTTTCACAACTTGCTCTTAATTGTTGCACCTCTTGGGGAGAACAAACGACCCCATTTAAACCAGAATTCTGTGCCAACAGTGCCATTTCTAAAGCAAATTCTGGCAATTCTAAAGGTATTTTTAAATCAACCGCCAATTGTCGCGCCGAAATACTGGTTAACAACGTAATAGCGATTAACTGAGGTGGTTTTGTTCCGGCTTTTTCCGCCCCAATTTGCACCGCTTCCGCCGCAGCTTTTAAAGCATCATTACCACAAGTTGCGTGAATTGTCAATAAATCCACCCCATAACCAGCCGCAGCGCGACAAGCACCGGCGACAGTATTGGGGATATCGTGAAATTTCAAATCTAGGAAAATTCGCTTTTCTTGAGATTTGAGGATTTCCAGAATCTTGGGACCAGTGCTAGTAAACAACTCCAAACCAACTTTCCAGAAAGTGACTTGGGGAAGTTTATCAACAAGAGCGATCGCACTCTCTAAATCTGGTACATCTAAAGGAACAATTATTTTTTCATCATTCATAATTCTGGTTATTACTTATTACATATTATCCAATTTATTATACTTTAATAGCGATGTTTAATATGACTACTTTTGAGTAGTTTAACAATTAGATTTACTTAATTAAAGCCTACAAGTGTTTAATAACATATAAATACTGTGTAATAGAGTACAACAAAAATTTTGCTCTTAACCCTGTTATTTCCTTAATTTATAAGTTTAAATTATATATATTTGGAAAATAGTTTAAATATTTCTATTCTGGAAAAATTAATATAACTTCATATTTATATTTTCTTAATATTTTATTGAGAATAATTTCTATTTATCAACGATCTTGCAATAGTTTCAGCGATTTGGTAAAATTTCAAAATCTAGGCGTAGTATATCAATTTTCTAAAATTGTAGGAAGTAGAATCTGTAAATCCTTTATTTATAGGTATTTGAGAAATAGGGAAAGTGAGAACGGGGAAAATATTCAGGAGTGATAGAGAATTTTTTGGACAAATTTAGAAATACCTTGATGTAGTTTTGTAAAGCAACGTCAAGGGTGGGTTGACAAAATAAACAGTTTATGATATTGCGATTAGCAAAGATATTAAAATCATGCTAACGATAAAAATTTTAAATAAGATAAATAAAAACATCAAAGTCATTCTTATTTTTAGACAGGGAATAGATTCCCTGACTGACTCTGGAGTGCTGATAGCTGACAGCTACTTTACCAACCGCACAAAATTCTTCTTACCCACCTGTAACACCTTATCATATAAATCATCAGGTGTAGAAAAACTTAAATCCGCATCAGCAATCTTATCACTATTTATCCTCACTCCACCCTCCTGAATTTTCCGTTTACCTTCGGCTGTACTTTTACATAAACCGGTAGCACCTAAAATAAACGCTAATTTCGCCGGAAATTGAGGAACAGCAGCCAGAGAAAATTCTGGTAATGCTCCCTCCTTCCCACCACTTTTTGCCGCCTCCTTCGCCTCATTAGCCGCTTGTTCACCGTGATACTGACGGACAATTTCCCAGGCTAAAAATTCTTGGGCGTGGCGCGGGTTTTCTGGCAGACCATCCAAAGATAAATCTGTGAGCAGTTCAAAATACTGTGACAGTAAATTATCTGGTATACCTTGAAGTTTTTGATACTTTTGGGAAGGATGTTCACCCAACCCCACATAATTACCCAAAGACTTAGACATTTTTTGGACACCATCAGTCCCAATTAAAATTGGTAATAACATTCCAAATTGAGGTTTTAGACCAAAATGACGTTGTAGATCTCGTCCCACAGCGATGTTAAATTTTTGATCAGTCCCTCCCAATTCCACATCAGCTTCCACAGCCACAGAATCATAACCTTGCATCAGTGGATACAGGAACTCATGGAGAAAAATAGGACTCTCTTGTTTATAACGTTCCGCAAAACCTTCCTTAGCCAACATTTGTCCGACCGTCATTGTGGAAAGTAACTCCAAAGTTTTCCCCAAATCTAGACGGGAAAGCCATTCTGAGTTATAACGGACTTCTAACCTACCGGGAGTATCAAAATCTAAAATAGGACGGACTTGGTCAAGATAAGTTTGGGCATTTTGTGCCACATCAGCTTCCGTAAGTTGACGACGCACCTCAGATTTACCAGTAGGATCACCAATTCGGGCAGTAAAATCACCAATAATCAGTACCGCTGTATGACCAGCATCTTGAAAAGCCCGTAATTTCCGTACAGGTATACTATGACCCAAATGAATATCTGCCCCAGTCGGGTCAATACCCAGTTTAATCCTTAACGGACAGTCAGAATTGAGTAACCGCTTTTCCAAACTTTCCGGATCATTATCACCATTATGGGGAAAAATTTCTGCCACACCACGATGCAACCAAGAGAAACTTTGCGTCATACTAAGAAATTCGCTATTAACTATACTTTCCACTCTAAAAGTTAAGTTTGTTATGTTCACAAACCAATTATCTGTTCTTTTTCCTGTCAGATTACTATAATTGCAAAAAATTAACTGTCTTTTTCCATTTAATGAATTACATTTAAATTTACAAGTGAGGAAGTGAGATCGCCGTGTCGTCTAGGACTTTTGCAAACAAACAACCACAAGAGAAGGATTCATCTGGATTTGAGTTTTTTAAAGGAGTCGGTCAGATAACTGGGGGTACGCTGCTATCCATGACACTCTTAACAAGCTCTATTGTGGCGGGAACACTGGTAGGTTTAGCCATTAGTTTCCGTAATTTACCAGATGTTAGACAAATAAAAAACTTTTTCCCCTCGGAAACAACTTACATATACGATATAAAAGGCAAACTTTTAACTGGCATCCACGGAGAGGCTAACCGAGAAGTAGTACCATTAAATAAAGTTTCCCCCAACCTCAAACGCGCAGTTTTGGCCAGTGAAGATGGTCACTTTTACGATCATCACGGGATTAATCCCACTGGTGTTGGCCGTGCCGTCATAGTCAACATGGTAGCAGGTGGAGTAAAAGAAGGTGGTTCTACCATCACCATGCAGTTAGTAAAAAACTTATTTTTGTCTCAAAAACGGGCATTTACGCGGAAGTTAGCCGAGGCTGTCCTAGCAATTCGGTTAGAGCAAATCCTCAGCAAAGAGGAAATTCTAGAAATGTACCTCAATCAAGTTTATTGGGGTCATAATAACTACGGTGTGCAAACAGCAGCCCGCAGTTATTTTAATAAATCAGCAGAATATTTAACTTTGGGTGAATCAGCTATGATGGCGGGTTTAATCCAAGCACCAGAAGAGTTTAGCCCTTTTGCCAGCATGAAATTGGCCAAACAGAAACAAAAGGAAGTTCTGGGGCGAATGATCGAATTGAATTGGATTACCCAAAAAGAATATGATGATGCCCTGAAACAACCAATTAAACTGGGTAAAATCAGGTCTTTTCAAGGTAGTGCCTCACCTTATATTACCAATACTGTAGCCCAAGAGTTGGCGAAAAAATTTGGACGTGATTCTCTGCTCAAAGGGGGAATGCGCGTCCAAACTACGGTTGATGCTAAATTCCAAGCAATGGCCGAAGAAACCGTTAGAGATTGGCATGAAAAGCTTCAGTCTCAAGGGTTGAATAAGAATCAAATGGCCTTAGTGTCAATTGATCCCCGCACCCATTTTGTGAAAGCCCTTGTGGGTGGTGTAGATTACAAAGCCAGTGAATTTAACCGAGCTACACAAGCTCAACGACAACCAGGCTCTTCATTTAAACCATTTGTTTACTATACCGCCTTTGCTACTGGCAAATATGCACCAGATAGCACAGTGATAGATGCTCCAGTCAGCTACCAAGATGGTAATAATAGGTACTTCCCAAGAAACTATGATGGTGGCTTTGCCGGAGCGATGTCAATTCGCAAAGCCCTCGCTCAATCTCGAAACATCCCAGTGATTAAACTTGGTAAATCGGTGGGGATGAATAAGGTGATTGAAACCTGCCGGACATTAGGAATTATGAGTCCCATGGAACCTGTTACCTCTTTACCTTTGGGTGCTATTGGTGTCACTCCCCTAGAAATGGCCAGTGCCTATGCTACCTTTGCTAATTATGGCTGGCAGTCACCATCTACTGTAATTGTGAGAATTACAGATAGTGCTGGTAACGTGATTCTCGATAATACACCCAAACCTAAACAAGTTCTTGACCCTTGGGCATCAGCAGCGACTATTGATATCATGACTTCAGTAATGACCGAAGGTACGGGAAAAGGTGCTGCTATAAATCGCCCCAGTGCGGGTAAAACAGGAACTACATCCTCAGAAAAGGATATTTGGTTTGTAGGTACTGTACCCCAACTAACTACTGCTGTTTGGGTGGGTAGGGATGACAGTAAACAGTTGGCTAGTGGGGCAACCGGTGGCGGCATGGTAGCTCCCGTTTGGCGAGATTTTATGACCAAAGCACTCAAGGATGTACCTATAGAAAAGTTTAAGCCTCCTTCTCAGTTTCCCCGTCCCAAATCAAATTAATTGGTCAGTTGTCAGTTGTCAGTAGGGGCGAAGCATTTGGAAGATAAATTATCGGTCATTGCCAAAAATAGTTCTCCAAATGCTTCGCCCGTACAGTTGTCCGTTGTCCGTTGTCCGTTGTCAGTGGGAGAAATAATTTTCCCACTGCCTCCCCTGTTCCCTGTTCCCAGTCATTTTGTTTGTTCCAATTCCGCTTTCATCCTTTCTAATGTCACGTTCATCTGTCCAAACATTTGCTGTGGAGTTACCCCAAACTGACCTAGTTGAGTTTTTAGTTGCTCTATGGTCATTTGCGCCATGAAATCCTCTGATAGCTCGAACCGCTTCATAAAGACGCGATATCTGTCCATCATGGATTCCATTTGCTCAATAAACAGCTTTTTGCCCTCGCGGTCAAATTTGCCGTAGCTGTTGCCAAGCTGAATCAGTGCTTGATAATCTTCAAACAATTGCTTGGCTTCTTGCTGGACTATTTCCGAGTCGAAGAATCCCATTTTGCTTTTCTTTAACTGAGTGCTATGACTTCAGTAGCTTCAAATTTTGTCTCTGTTCCCATTTTAGTGTAGAAGATTCATCTAGGGAAACTACTTCGGTTCAAGTAGGAGTTTTTACCGAAATTTCACTACTTGACTTCAAGTGGATAGAGTTAGGGGGGATGTTAATGAAGTTTGGTTGATAAAAACTTACCTAAGAAAGAAGCAATACTCAAGGCTTTGGACATTGATTGAGGATTAACTGTTTCATTGACTTGAATTGGCAAAAGGGCAGCGTATTTTAAAGCTAGTGGTTGTTGAGGATTAATTTTTAATGCTTGACGGATGTAGACTTTACTCATGCCTATAAATTTCTGGTGAAAATGGACTACTCCCAGTAGTGCGTAGTAATCACTGTTAGTTAGGTCTAATTTAATAGCATCTCGCAGTTCTTTTACTGCTAAGTTCCAGTTTTCCTGATTATAATATTCTACGGCTCTCTCATAGTAAGCTTGAGCATAGTTTATTGGCTCTGGTTTGAGAATTGTGCTTGAAGATGAGGTGTCTGGAGGTCTCTGGTTTTCTTCTTGGGGGATGATAGATTTAGATTGATTAGCCAGTGGACTGTTTGGTTTTTGGTGTGATAGATAGACTATATTTAACGTACTTAATTGCTGTGTTATGTGACATGACTGAGGTAATGAATGATATTGCTCATACCCATAGGATGTAACTACGTCTTCGTAAAATAATTCTGCTTCTTCAGCAGACATTGTTGATATTGCCTGAATGGTAGAAACTTTGATAGCACTGACTTTCTGTGGATCTAAAACTTCTGCTTCTGAGCGTAGTAAATTTATTGCATTTAAGCGTTTTTTTGTCTGATTGAGTTGTTCATAAGCTGGATTAATCAATTGTGTAAATACTGCTTGAGCTAATTCCTGATCTGGTTGGTTATGCTTGATATAGTTATCAGGATGTAGCAACTTTGCTAGAATATAATACCGTTTACTGATTTGACGTTCATCAGCATTCACTGACACCCCTAGCACAGCGTAGGGATCAAAAAGTAGGTTTAACCATTCTGTTGATAGAGAATTGAGCGACATCATATCATTATTTACAAATTAATCTTGACTATTACTGAATTTTATCTTAAAGTTCCATTCGATATTTTGAGCATGACTGTCAAGCAAGCAATAATTCTATATTATTACAAAAAAAGGGAAGAGGGAAGAAGGAACAGATAAGAAACTAAAGTTTCACCAATTCAAAACTTCAGTCAAAAAAAAGATGTTTTTAAAATATACGTAGCCCAAAAAAAACAGTTTCATTATTTCAATTTCATGTTTTTAAACATGAGTTTTCTCTGTTCTCTGCGATGCACTGAGCTTGTCGATAGCGAAGCGTGGTGTAAGCCATAGTGTTGCCCGTTCCCTGTTCCCTCTGAAGAATTAATCAGTTCATGAATCAAGTAGAATGGCTATAGATAAAATGATCTTAACTAAACGAAAAAGCCGGACTATTGCTGCTATTTTAGCCTTTTCTGGCACATTAACGATTTCGGGTTTACATAAATTCTACTTGGGACAGCCACTTTGGGGAATACTGTATGTTCTGTTGTCTTGGACACCGATTCCCAAGGTAGCTTGTGCTATTGAAGGGGTTTGGTATTTAACTCAAGATGAAGAAACTTTTGATCAGTATTTTAATTTGGGTGAGTCAGTAATGAAGGTATCAACCCAAGTTGGGAATCAAGTAGAATCAGTTGCTAATGCTTTGCGTGAGTTAGAAACACTCCGTCAAGATGGATTAATTTCTGAATACGAGTTTGAGAAAAAACGTCGGCAAATGTTAGATCAGATTTAGGTAATTGGTAATTGGTAAGTGGTAATTCGTAAAAGGATCAGGTTAAGAATGAATAAGTGGCTACCTTTAAATCTGAAATTGCAAAAGCTTCGCGCCAAGCTGCTGAATGATCCTTATTATCGTTTACAGTCGGGGGAAGAGGTACAAATGGCCGCTGAATTGGGTTTGGGTATTGATGCTAATCAAGCCACTGTGGATGATTGGCTGCGTTTACCTGGGTTGTCAATTCACCAAGGGCGATCGCTTGTGGAACTTTCTCGCGCTGGTGTGATATTCTATTGTATCGAAGATGTGGCTGCGGCTTTGGGTTTGCCAGTACAACGATTAGAACCGCTCAAGCCTTTGCTGAATTTTAATTATTATGATCAAAATTCCCTCGATAAACCCCAGCAAGTTAACCCTAATACTGCTTCGGTAGAAAGTCTTGCCAAAATCCCTTTTATAGATTTATCCCTAGCACAGACAGTTGTGGAAAACCGTCTGGCTGCTGGTTCTTACCGGAGTTTAGCAGATTTTCAACAACGTTTAGAATTATCTGGGGATGCGATCGCTCAGTTGATGTACTATTTGCGGTTTTAGTCAGTGGTCAGTTGTTAGTAGGGGCGAAGCATTTGGAAGATAAATTATCGGTCATTGCCAAAAATAGTTCTCCAAATGCTTCGCCCGTACAGTGGTCAGTTGTCAGTGGACTAGATTAAGCCGATACGGTCAAGAGGCCAGAAGCGAAATGTAGCACGACCGATGACGTTTTGACGGGGGACAAAACCCCAATAGCGAGAGTCATTACTATCATTGCGGTTGTCTCCCATGACGAAAAATGCGCCTTCCGGGACTTTGATTTCTGGAAATGGGCTATTTGGTGGTTCAGCAATGTAGTCTTCTGTTAAGGCTGTACCGTTGAGGTAAACTTTGCTTTGAGCGATGCTAATTACTGCTCCTGGTTCACCAATTACCCGTTTGATAAAGGCTTGGTTTTGAGAATATCCGCGTCTTTGTAATTCTGGTGGTGAGTTAAAAACGACGATATCGCCGATTTTAGGAGGATGAATCCGGTATGATACTTTTTCTATGACCAAGCGATCGCCTGTGTGTAAAGTAGGGTACATTGATTCTGATGGAATCAGGCGTGGTTCAGCGATAAATGTCCGAATTAGCAGAGCTAAACACAGGGCAATAGTTATTAAAACTAAATTTTCCTGCCAACCACTCCAGATTTTTGTTTGTGAAGAAGCATCTTTTATATCACTTTCGTGAGGAGTCATAGTTAACAGTGTAAGGGGGATAGAGGAGTAGGGGAGGCAGGGAGCAGGGAGAAGATGTTTCCCACTGACAATGGACAACGGACAACGGACAACGGACAACGGACAACGGACAACTGTACGGGCGAAGCATTTGGAGAACTATTTTTGGCAATGACCGATAATTTATCTTCCAAATGCTTCGCCCCTACTGACAACGGACAACGGACAACGGACTAATGACCATTATCTGATTTAGCGGTAATGACTTCTGTGGGACGGAGGACTTTTTCACCTAAATGAAATCCGCGACGGACAATTTTAGTGATTGTTTGGTCTGGGATATCTGTTCTTTCTTCCCGATCAATGACGCGACATAAGTTAAAATCTGGTTCTGTGCCTTCTTGTAATTCTATAGGTAAAAGTTGGCGCTTTCCTAAAACACCGAGAAACTTGCGATTAACTGCACCTATGGATCTGGGTAAGCGTTCGATAAATTCTGGACTAGGATTGGGATTGTTTTCTAGATAGTCTAATAAAGCTTCTAAGGCATCAGCAACTTCTAAAAGTTCCCAGAATAAATCTTCTGTTTGGGCTGTAGTTTGGGTTTGCTGTTCTCTCAAAGACTGCTGTAATACTACATTATCTTTTTGCAGAATGCCGAGTTTTTGGACGAGTAATTCTCGTAATTCTAAACTAATTAGATAGTTTGGGGATAAGTCAGGCACGGGAAATCTCTTTAGATAGCACAGTTAGAATTTTGTTAGCCCAAGTGTTAATTTGGGAATGAGGATGATTACTCAAAAGCGTTTCCGCAGTAATTACCGCTTCCCGCAGTTGTTTTTTTTGGGCAAAATTTTCAGCTTTCTGACTAGCTTGTTTGAAGCTATCAACTATCATCATGGGTTTTTCCTTTTACAGCTACTAGGAATTTTCAACTCCTGATCTATATCTAATTTATTTTCCCGTTTTTGTAATTCGGCGTTAGCGGCAACGATTAATTGCCAATCAGTAGGTTTACTACAAAACTTGCCAGCAATACTACTAAGAGTATCTCCTGATTTTACGGTATAAGTGGCTAGTGGTGACGCTGGTTTAGGAATGACAGGGGTAATTACCTGGGGACTGAGATTAGGAGTAGTAGTAACTGTAGGTTTAGGAACTGTTGCGGTATATATAGCTGTTTGCAGGGCAAAAAAACTACCTCCTACACCGATAGTAATACCAATCATCAGCATTAAGATAGCGATGCCTGTTGTCCAGGATTTTGGCTGCTGGGGTAATTCTGCCAATGAGCGAATTAGAGAAACATCAGTATCACAATTAGGACAAATGTTGCCCTCAATTCCTTGATACCCGCAAACAGGACAATCAACTTTAGTTTTGGTGTTCATCGCGTAAGTCCCGTGATAATACTATGACTGGGTAATTCTTGATTTAACCAATGTTGCACATCTGGTTTTAATTCCCGCTATAAATGATCTACCTCATTACTATCACTACTGATGGCTGCATTTAACATCCGAGAGAGTTTGTCAGACATGGCATTAGCTTCAGTAGGGGCAACGGCTTTGGCTTGTTGGATAGCGAGAATACAACCTTGTACTAACTGGACTTCATCAGGTAAATTGCGAATTTCTCTTCTGGTTTCTTGACTGTGATCCTCCATGGAGGAGATATTATTAGTATTAATAGCAAATTGTAATTCTTGACTCAAGTTTTGTAGTCGTTCTGGCTGAAGTTCAGGAATCATATTCTAATTCTTGATAGATTTTCTCATCTACCTGCCCCCTTGAAAAATTACAACTTACTTTCACAAAGGGATTATTTTTTAACCGACATTCCACACTCATAATCTAGTATGACCCTTTTCAAGAATTATTCTTAATAAGGTTCAAAATCTTACGTATTAAAGCTTAAAGTATTTGATAAAATATGTATTTTTAAAGACAATAAAAAATAAAATTAAGGAAATATTCGCATATTACAAAATGAAGTGCGGAATATGGGATTTAATTATTAATGAGAACTTAACTAACTCTTGAGTAACCAAACCCGATAAAAATGGTCGGGTATGTTTGACGTGGATTTTGCCTTGTGCTAGTATCATTCCAAAGTTGACGGATACCCAGGGAACGCAAAATTATGACTCAGGCGATTACAAACCTCAACCAAGCCAACACTTCTATTCTCAAGGCTTTGAAGTGTAAAGAATGTGGAGCAGAATACGAACTTAAAGCCACTCATGTATGTGAATTGTGTTTTGGACCGTTGGAAGTCAAATATGATTACAATGTGCTGCGGAGTTTAGTTAGTCGAGAAACTATTGAAGCTGGTCCCAATTCTATCTGGCGCTATCGTCACTTTTTGCCAGTTGCTACAGATGATTATATAGATGTGGGAACAGGAATGACTCCCTTGGTGCGTTCCCACCGTCTTGCCCGTCGCCTGGGTCTAAATAAACTTTATATTAAAAATGATGCCGTCAATATGCCCACCCTGAGCTTTAAGGATCGGGTGGTGTCAGTTGCCCTCAGTAGAGCAAGAGAATTGGGTTTTACGACTGTTTCTTGTGCTAGTACAGGTAATTTAGCAAATTCTACCGCAGCGATCGCCGCCTACGCTGGTTTAGATTGCTGTGTATTTATCCCTTCTGACTTAGAAGCTGGTAAAGTCATCGGTAGCTTGATTTATAGTCCTACCCTGATGTCAGTCAAAGGCAACTATGATCAAGTTAATCGTCTTTGCTCAGAAGTTGCCAATACCCACGGTTGGGGTTTTGTGAATATTAACCTGCGTCCTTACTACTCTGAAGGTTCTAAGACATTAGCCTTTGAAGTTGCAGAACAACTAGGTTGGCAATTACCAGATCATATAGTTGCCCCTTTAGCTTCTGGTTCTTTGTTTACCAAAATCTATAAAGGTTTCCAAGAATTTGTCGAAGTTGGTTTGGTAGAGGATAAAGATGTTCGCTTTAGTGGCGCTCAAGCGGAAGGTTGTTCCCCCATTGCGAAAGCTTTTAAAGAAGGTAGAGACTTTATTCAACCAGTTAAACCTAACACAATTGCTAAATCCATTGCGATTGGCAACCCTGCCGATGGCGTATATGCTGTAGAAATCGCCCAAAAAACCAATGGTAATATTGAATCAGTTAATGATGCCGAAATTATCGAAGGTATCAAACTATTGGCAGAAACCGAAGGTATCTTTACCGAAACCGCAGGTGGTACAACCGTTGCTGTTCTTAAAAAATTAGTAGAAGCTGGCAAAATTGATCCAGATGAAACTACAGTGGTTTATATCACTGGCAATGGTTTGAAAACCCAGGAAGCAATTCAAGGCTACATTGGTGAACCTTTAACAATTGATGCCAAACTAGACAGTTTTGAACGGGCTTTAGAAAGATCCCGCACACTTGACCGCTTAGAATGGCAAGAAGTTACAGTTTAATCCTTTCACCAAATAGAACGAAAAGCACGGAAGCCACTTGGCAATAGATGCGTGGAGGAAGTGCCAACGGCGAATTTATTCGCGGTGACATGATAGAATTAATTAGCAAGTAGGAATAACCATCAGCGCAAAGAAGTGTTTTATTAAGGAGAAACCCCTGATTTATCTCGTCTCGGCATAGCTGTAGCCTGGGTAAACAAGCAATGGTAAATCATGGAGCGTTTAACATTAAAAATTGATGGACTCACAAAAGCAGCAAAAAAAAATCAAAAGTAAGCGCAATTGCAATACCTGTCGTACTGGTATTTGCCTTGAGCGTCTAGGAGGATAATTGACTATCCTTTTTAAGCAAGTCTTAAAGAATCTGCGTGTCTTTAGACCGCAGAGTGTCAATACCAATTAATTGTAGTAGGGGTTTAGCAGTGCTAAACCCCTACCAACCAAATCACTCACTAACAATTAACGTTTAAACAATGGCTGTCAAAGTTTTAGTTCCCACAGTTCTACAAAAGTTTACAGAAAATCAAGCTGTCTTAGAATGTAGTGGTAGTAATATTTCTGAATTGTTTGATTACTTAGAAACAAGCTATCCTTCTATTAAGGGGCGTTTGCGTAAGCCAGACGGAGAGCCTTTACGGTTCTTAAATTTCTATGTCAACAGCGAAGATATTCGATTTTTACAAAATACAGAAACACCACTTGAGGATAAAGATGAAGTGAGTATTGTTCCCGCTGTTGCAGGTGGTTGAAATATCGCTGGAGGGTATGGGATTTTAAAAGTCCCAAATTACCCATTACCCATTTTATCCAACATACTTCGTGAAAAGTTACTATTTAAACGATTTTATCCCAATGATAGGCCAAGCTGCACAGAATCATGAAACTTATTAATTCATCCGTATTTATCTGCGCTAATCTGCGTTAATCTGCGGTTAATTACTCTTAAAATCTTATTTTATATCTAAATAGCTGTAGCTATGCTCTGGTATGTCAAAATAAAAATAACTGACTACCCCAAAATGAGCAATGGCAGAAGAAACTAATCAAAATCAAGCGGGAGATGTAGCTTCTAATCCTGCTGCAACCGCCCCAGAAAAGCCCCCAGCAGAGACTAAAGCTGCCAAAAAGGAAAAACCCCCAGCATTGGAAGATAAGCCTTTTGAAGAGTTTATGCAGCAGCATTACCTCCCAGCGTTGCAAGAGGCAATTACTAAAGAAGGTGTGCCAGATGTAAAGCTGACTTTTGCCAAGCAGAAATATTCTATTATTGGTTTTAATTCAGCGGAAGAATGTTGGCAAGTTATTGGTTCTTGGCAAGGGGGACAACGCCAGTTTAACGTATATTTCCCTGAAGAAAATATTCAAGGTAAAAAGGGATTTTCCTGTAATGAAGGTAAAAAACCCAGTACCTTGGAGTCATTTCTAATTGATGAGCGCAAAACTACCCTAGAATTGTTGGTATCTCGGCTAGTGTACCGCTTAAATGGACAAAAGTGGCTAGGTAGAAATTAGAACTTTACAATTCATCAAAATAATAAGTAACGACTCCAGAAATGGGGTCGTTACCTATTCTGAGATGATCTGATTGCAGCATTTCTCTGAGTATAGTTTCCACTTCCACAATACCAGATCCGGTAGCCCTAACACCTTGAATTACAGTTAAACTACCACCATTAGCCTCTGCGGCTTCTATCAGTTTAACAATCAGTGGTTTATCAGTTGGTTTCTGGACTTGGGAAATAAATATCCGTTCATTCATGGGTATACCCAGAGGTGATAAACCTGCTTTTAACCGCAAATTCTGCTCATATTCGTCAACCATATTCGGTATGATTAATAAATCATAGATTTGCCCCATGTAAAATAAACCGCAGGTAAATAGCCATAATAAACCAGTAGCGGTTTTGCCATTATATAACCGATGTAAACCGTTTATTCCCAAAAAACCAGCCCCACATAAGAGGTAAGAGACAAGAAGACGGTCTTTATTTTCGTTATTTTTTATGCTCATCTTATTTTATGTCCATCTAGGATTTACTGAGTTAAGAATCCACATTTCCATTAACTACCCCTCGTCAGCCTTCGATTCCCCAATTAACGATTGTATTTTTAATTCTAACCATGATTTACCTTTCTCCCGAACTTCAAGCTAGACTTTCCACTCCTTTAAAAATTGGCTCATTTGAGGTTAAAAGCCGGGTTTTACAGTCTCCGTTATCAGGGGTGACTGATTTGGTATTTCGGCGTTTGGTGCGTCGTTATGCGCCAGAATCTATGGTGTATACAGAAATGGTAAACGCGACGGGTTTGCATTACGTTAAGCAGTTACCAATCATTATGGAAGTAGATCCTAATGAACGTCCAATTAGTATTCAATTATTTGATTGTCGTCCGGATTTTCTCGCGGAAGCAGCCATAAAAGCAGTGGCTGAAGGTGCGGATACGATTGATATTAATATGGGATGTCCTGTTAATAAAATTACTAAAAATGGTGGTGGTTCTTCTTTATTACGTCAACCAGAAATTGCGGAAGCAATTGTGCGAGAAGTTGTCAAAGCTGTAGATGTTCCCGTGACTGTGAAAACCCGCATTGGTTGGAATGATCATGAAATTACTATTCTTGATTTTGCGAAAAGAATGGAAGACGCGGGAGCAAAAATGATTACTGTGCATGGACGGACTCGCGCTCAAGGTTACAATGGTAATGCGCGGTGGGAATGGATAAAAAAAGTTAAGGAAATTTTATCAATTCCTGTAATTGGTAATGGGGATATTTTCTCTGTGGAAGCTGCGGTAAAATGTTTAGAACAAACTGGCGCAGATGGGGTAATGTGTTCTCGTGGAACTTTAGGTTATCCGTTTTTAGTTGGTGAGGTTGATCATTTCTTAAAAACTGGAGAATTATTACCACCACCTAACCCCATTCAACGCTTAGAATGTGCGCGAGAACATCTTTTTGCTTTATGGGAATATAAAGGAGATAGGGGAGTCCGTCAAGCTCGGAAACACATGACTTGGTATGCTAAAGGTTTTGCTGGTGCTGCTGATTTACGGGGTAAGTTAAGTTTAATGGAAACTGTTCAACAAGGTTTAGATTTGATTGACGGTGCAATAGAAAGATTAGCTTGTGGTTATGAAATTGAGGAAGAAACAGAATCTACTATTGCATTATAGAAGAAGTCAGGAGGAATAAAGCAAGAAAAAGCAGAAAAAAGAATCAATTTGGGATAATTGTGATGCAAACGAAAGTTTTTATCTGCATTGATTTAAAACCTACTTTTGATTATTTCTACTGATAACAGTTGAACATAAGCTAAGTGTAATTTCTATGTTCTTAAATTCCTGCCTTTTACAACAAACCCCGATAACGAATAAAAATCAAAATCACAGCCCAAGAACCTAATGCAACTTTAACAGCAACTAAGATATTTAATATTGGCAAAATTCCGCCACTAAAAAGCATTCCTAACTCACCGTGTGGTAACTCAAATCCCGACAAAGTTATCACTGATAAAACAATAAAGACTAACACCGAAATCTTTTCCCAAATAGCAGCGTGCCAACGTTGGTAAATGTCCTGCATCCATTGGTATGATGAGGTAATTGCTATGAGTCCGATTGCTGTTCCTCCAGCCACTCCAGCCGCAAAACCACCCCCCGGACTCAAATGTCCCCTAATTGCTAATTCAATGCCCACTAATGCCGCAATTGTCGCCCCTAGACGAGCTAAAATGATGGATGGTTGATCTTTGAATTGATAGATGCTGCAAGATGGTTTTTCATTAGCTAGTAAAAAATTAGCTCCGAGAATAGCAATAGTGAAGACAATAACTTCAAAGATTGTATCATATAGCCGATTTCTGAAAATAATCCCTGATACTGCATTGGGAACACCACTTTCTTTAACCACTGTTTCCACAATGGAAATATCTGGTAAATTTAGTTCGGAATTAGGCATAATCAGCATTTTCACAAATAAAGCTATTCCGGCTAAAATGTAAACTAATTTCATAGATTTTGCGCTCCTGAATCTAAAATATTGAAATATTGTAAAGTTGTTTTCGGTGATGAAAGTTTACTTTTCATAATCTTATAGATGCGTTCCACTCTAATTACAGTTTGGTATGTTTCCTGTTCTTGCTCACTTTTTTCTAATTGCACACAACTAGCATGAATTTCTTTTTCTATTAATGCCTGTTGTAAGGTTTCTTTAGTAGGATAAGGTACGAGTTCTAGACGTAAATAATGTTCATTAAAAATGCTGCGGAAATCGTTTATCAGTTGTTGAAAATTGCTATCCTGATTTTTTTCTATTGACTGATTTTCCATGACACCAAGACGTAACACTAAAGATGAACGAACTGCGATCGCATAGAGAGTAATTGATAGCATTGTTCCCATTAATGCTTCTGTTAAAGCCACATCTGCTGCACCTAAAACTGCATCTACCATTGCCGCAACTGCACCGAGTACCCCACGAATGATTAAGGCATGATAGGGGTTAGTTTGAGTTACTAACATCCCCGCAGTTAAGGGTAATAAAGCAATGATTAAATAGAGATAAGTATCATTCATATTTTTCCTCTTCTGTTGAACAATATGCTAATACATAACCCAGCATAGTATTCCAAATTGCTAAGGAGATAATGCCAAGAATAAGTAGTGGCCATTCACTGGGTATTTTCAATAATAGTCCGACAATAATCATCATTGAACCTAACGTATCAGCAACAGAAAGTCCATGTAATTTGAATAATACTGATCTGTTACTGACTAAATGAGAAGTTCCCCAAAACCAGAAAACTATGCCGATACCTATGCAGGTATAACTAAGAAGGTTAATCATACTTCACCTAATCTTCTGAGAATATGTGCTAATAACATTAATGCGGCATTTCCTACCGTCAAAATAATCGCTGCGACTACACCAATCATCCAATCATCTCGCAAAACGGAAATTACGAGAATCATGATTGCTACTTTACTGGAAATGCTGCCAAAAGCTAACATTTTCTGCCATGTATCATCACTTTTCCAAGCTTCATAGATGGGAATAAGTAAAGCCAGAATCATTGCTATTAAGACTATTTCTAAGTTCATGCTTGTTTTTTCCTGGGTTTAATATAGTGAACTTCATACCATCCTTCTTCGTGGTATTTCAAAACTATGGTTTTGGGGGTAAAGGTAATCAGAAATATATCAATAAAAACCAATAATGGTGATCTGTTGAGTTTGACTTTTTCCATGATAATTTCTTCTTGATTATGGGGACGGAAGATAATTTCAAATGCCTCCATAAAAGCAACCGGAATAGCAACAAAGATTTTAATTATTACCTTTACCCAAGATTTTAATTTTTCTGGTGATGACTTACCACGTGGTAAAAGTAAGGCAATAATTACACCGATGATAATATTTGTTAAACTCACATTAGCTGTGAGTAATAACCAAATTGACAGTCTTAATATGAAATGTCCAATCATGGGAAAGCCATCCAAAATAATAGGATTAAAGTTAGACTCATGACACCAACTAAATGCTCAAATTCTTCAAATACACGAGGTAGAGATATTGATAATTTTTTGAAAATTAAATGATATCCCAACCAGCCCGCAGCAATAGTTAAAAGTGCTTTTGTGATATTGGTGATTTCATAAGCTGGAAGATAGACAATATTTGCCACAAATAATCCAGTAATTAAAAAGATTACTGATATCCAAAAACCGGATTTTGTTTTCTGTTCTTCTTCTTCTTCTGCTTTTGTATGGGGGAGAAAAATAAATTTAGCAAAGGAGATTGCTGTACCAACTGCGGCAATATTCATCACTATAAATTGCCAAGATTCTAAATTTTTTGTCGTTAATACTTTTGCTGCAAACCCTGATAACAAAGGAAAACCAGAAATTGATAAACTAGCAATAACTAAGGGTATCCAAATTGTTGTATGAATGGGTTTATATTGCAGTTCTTTAAAGTTGCGACTGGGTAAAGAACCCGCAATCAAAAATAAAGATGATTTGACTAATCCATGGGTGAGGGCATAAAATCCACCTACAGCCGGTGCAGCGAGAATCCAGCCTAACTGGGAAATAGTGCTAAATGCTAATAGGCGCTTGGTATCCTTTTCAAAGACAGCATAGGATACACCCATTAAAGCTGTTCCCACACCAAAAATTCTGACTATAATATCAATTTCTTCGGAAACTAATGCACAACGTAATAAAGGCAAAACACTGGCTTTAACGACAATTCCTGACATCAATGCGGAAACTGGGGTTTCTGATTCAGAATGAGTTAAAGGTAGCCATAATCCCGATACGAAAATTCCAGCTTTGATTAATAATCCCAGAAAAATTAGTGCTAGTGCTTCCGGGGGTGATCCTTTTAACCCGGCAAAATTAAAGGAATGATGTGTTTGATAAACTAATACTGCACCTACTAGATAAAATAACATTGCAGTATTGCTAACAAAGAGATACCGTAAACCTACCCAAATTGAGCGATCGCTACGGGGATAAGCAATCAACAGAAAAGCCGCAATACCGCTGACCTCTAAAGCCACATATAAACTAATGAAATCGGCACAGATAAAGGCAGCATTGAGGCTACCATGCACAATAATCATCTGGGCATAGAAAAAAGCCGTTTTATCACTGCGCCAGCAGTAGAGGGCAACAGCAGCCGTTACCAGGGCATTTGTTAAAATAAAATAACCACTTAACTCGTCGGCTACTAAGGTAATACCGAAACTATCCAGTAAATTCATTGTGATGGGTGATGGTTCGATAAATAGCTGCAACCCATAAGCAGCAGAAGCAATAGTCCCCCACAATGTCAAATGTCGGTTCAGTTTGGGGACTAGAAAAATCATGAATCCTAGAATAAATGGGGTAGCAATCCAAGCTAGTGTAATGGTATTCATGGTGTATTATTTCTTTCAATCTCGTTGCTTTCCAATGTGGGGTTATCCCGTGCTAATTTCATCACACCAACCAGCATCAAAGCCTGAATGGAAAACCCGATAACTATCGCTGTTAATATCACTGCTTGGGGAACAGGATCGGCATAAGCAATGTTTTTTACATCGGAAATAATGGGAGTAAATAAGCCTTGTCGTGATGCAATTAGTACATAAAATGCAATCACACCTGTACTCATCACATCCATAGAGACAATTTTCATTACCAGGTTTTTTTTGAGGATGATGCCAAAAAAACCACACAATATTGTTATCAGTACGCACGCTTCTAACACGGGAGTTATTTAATTTTATGATAAAGTGCTGATCTAATATAAGCACGAATTTCTAGTGCTAAGTTAATCTTGACACTAAAATATTCTGATGATTATTATAGGTATATCTAATGATTTATGTTTTCTTTACTTTTAAAATATCTGTTGAGATAAATTTATCCTTTCACAACTTTTAAAGTTTGCAAAGTTTCATCTGCACAACCGGTAATAAAACCACCCATTTTCTGAATTTCTTGCAAATATTCTAAAGCTGATTTTGTAATTAGTTCTCCTGGCATTAATACGGGAATTCCTGGAGGATAAGGACAAATAATTTCTGCACAAATCCGTTCTGGGGTTTTCTCGAAAGGTAAGATCTCACTATCAGCAAAAAAGGACTGACGGGGAGAAATGCACATAGAAGGGGCGATTATAGTATCTTTTTTAGATTTACAGATTTTTTCCCGATTTGTCAAGTGGGGAATTTGGGTAAGATTATTTAAGGTTTGTACTAATGTTTCAATATCAGTTTTTGTGTTTCCTAGGCTAATAATAAATGTGAGATTTTGTAAAGATGAAAATTCTGGGGTTACTCCCATGGCATTAATAATATCTTCAGCAGTAAAACCTGTTAAACCTAACCGAGAAACATTAACGGTTAACCGGGTTTTATCTAAATCTATAAAGCCGTTATTTTTTATATGATTTTGAGGTATTTGTAAAACTGATAAACTAGGAATTTTGTTGATTTTATCAATTGCTTCTTTCGCTAATTGCAAGGTTTCAAACATCAACTTTTCTCCATGTATTGCCATTTGCTGACGTGCCGCATCTAGAGAAGCTAAAAGGATAAAACTAGGACTGGTAGATTGAACTAATTGCAAAGCTTTATTCACTCTATCAATATCAATTCTTTGACCTTGAATATGTAACATTGATGCTTGTGTCATTGCCCCCAATGTTTTATGAATTGATTGGACTGTTAAATCTGCACCTGCGGATAAAGCAGATGTTGGTAATTCTGGGTGAAAATGAAAATGTGCGCCATGGGCTTCGTCTACAATTAAGGGAATATTATATTGGTGGGTAAGGTTTACCAATGCTGGCAAATTCCCACAAACACCGTAATAATTAGGATAAACTATCAGCACTGCTTTTGTATCTGGATGTTTTGCTAATGCTGCTTTTAATGCTTCTGGTGTAACGCTATATGCAATATCTAAATCTTCGTCATATTCAGGATTTATAAAAATAGGAATTGCCCCAGAAAAAATTAACCCAGAAATCACAGAAGAGTGGACATTTCGCGGCAGAATAATTTTATCTCCTGTTCTACAAGTAGCGAGAATTGCGGCTTCAATTCCGCAGGTAGAACCATTAACTAAAAACCATGTATTGTCTGCACCAAAAGCCTCTGCTGCTAGTTCTTGTGCTGCGAGAATTACGCTTTGGGGTGTGAATAAATTATCTAATTCTGCTAATTCTGTTAAATCAGCACGAAAGACATCTTTTCCGATTAAATCAGTTAGAAGTGGAGAAATGCCCGCACCGTGTTTATGTCCTGGGGTGTAAAATGGGGCGTGAGGACGGGTTGTACAGGCTTTTAAGGCATCTATCAGGGGGGTTTGGTTTTGATTTGGCATTTTTAGGGGAAAACCAGCGATAAACATTAAGGTCACCGTTTGTGTTTCGCTCAGAGGTTGTTTGAAAAGTATTATATGAAACCCATAATCTCCAAAAACCTAACCCCCCTACCCCCCTTCCCTAAAAGGGAATGGGGGTTTTAAAGCCTCTCCCCTGGTAGGGGAGAGGTTTGGAGAGGGGTCTGTTTACACATGAAAAACTTTTAAAACATCCTCTCAGAATTGGTGACTTGTATTCATGAAACTCTAGCAGTTTCTTTCTTGGTAACGATGCTGCAAGGCACACCGTTTATTAACTTGTTCGGTCGGTAGGGGTGCTATCGTCCTATATGATACTGTAATGGCAAAAGATTCCAGCTTGGGTAATCTCTCTATGCTGATGAAAGGTGAATCTCTACCCGCAGTATCCTCTTGGGTTGGTTCTCCGGCTCGAACTACTGATTAAAAAAGGAATATGAGACAAGAGAGAAAAGATGAGAGGAAAAACTTTCTTTTTCTTCTTTTTCTTCTTCTTTCTTCTTCCTGACTCCTGACTCCTGACTCCCGAATCCAAAATATGATATAATTTTATGTCTGGAAGTTGATATGTGTTAAGACTAGCTATTCTAAGCTAGGATAAGACAGCAATGTAAGTGGAAATTGTCATCCCCCTACTTACATAATAAACTGAATTTATGACAAAACCTTTACGGAGACTAGACCCAGGAATACATTAGCATGGTCAATCAGAACTTAACCGCTACAGAAATTGGATTTACCCACGAAGATTTCGCTGCTCTACTTGATAAATACGACTATCACTTCAGCCCTGGAGATGTCGTACCGGGTACAGTTTTCAGTATAGAGCCGCGCGGCGCTCTGATTGACATAGGTGCGAAAACCGCAGCATATATACCCATACAAGAAATGTCTATTAACCGGGTCGATGCCCCGGAAGAAGTCTTACAATCAAACGAAACACGGGAATTTTTCATTCTTACCGATGAAAATGAAGATGGTCAGCTCACCCTTTCAATTCGTCGGATTGAGTATATGCGGGCTTGGGAGCGAGTGCGGCAGTTGCAAGCAGAAGATGCTACTGTCCGTTCTGGCGTTTTCGCAACCAACCGTGGTGGTGCATTAGTGCGAATTGAAGGATTGCGCGGCTTTATCCCCGGTTCTCATATTAGCACTCGCAAACCCAAGGAAGATTTGGTAGGCGAAGAACTGCCCTTGAAATTCTTAGAAGTAGATGAAGAGCGTAACCGCTTAGTTCTCTCCCATCGTCGGGCGCTGGTTGAGCGGAAGATGAACCGTTTGGAAGTTGGCGAAGTGGTTATTGGTACTGTTCGCGGTATCAAACCTTACGGTGCTTTCATTGATATTGGTGGCGTGAGCGGACTGCTACACATTTCTGAGATTTCCCACGAGCATATTGACACTCCTCATAGTGTATTCAATGTCAATGATGAAGTGAAAGTAATGATCATTGACTTGGATGCAGAAAGGGGACGGATTTCGCTGTCTACCAAACAGTTAGAACCTGAACCCGGTGACATGATCAAGAACCGTGATTTGGTTTACGATAAGGCCGAAGAAATGGCAGCTAAGTATCGGGAACAATTGCTTGCTAAACAGCAAGGTATTACTATACCTGCGGAAGTAGCACCTGTGGAAGACGCTGAAGAAATTGCACCTCAAGAAGGCGTAGCTGAAGAAGTTGCATCTGTAGAAGCTGTAGCTGGGGAAGAAATTCCCGCAGCAACAGAAATTGAAGAAGAGATCCCAGCGGCTATTGAATCATAGATTGATAGTTGTAATTACCTACAACTGAGATCATGAAAGTATTGAATTAAGAGGGTTTGTCCCTCTTTTTTTGTGGCAATTGGCTATTCAATTGATCTATTCCCTGTTCTTTAACAACTGAAAAATATGGTAACTATTAAATGTAAAAACATTGCGTTTTCTCATATTGAAGCAATTTTATTTGATAAAAACGGGACTTTAGAAGATTCCGAGTCATATTTAATAACGTTGGCACAAAAAGCAACGCGGATAATAGACGCGCAAATTCCCGGTATTGGTGAACCATTGTTAATGGCTTTTGGTATTAATGGCGATTTTTTAGATCCAGCGGGTTTAATATCAGTAGCGAGTCGCAAAGAAACAGAAGTTGCAGCAGCAGCCTATATTGCGGAAACCGGAAGAGGATGGTTTGAATCTTTGAAAATTGCCCGTCAAGCTTTAGAAGAGGCTGATCAATATGTTAGCAAAACTCCCTCACCTTTATTTGTGGGTAGTTTGGAGGTATTACAGTCTTTGTCAGTAGCGGGATTAAAATTGGGGATTCTGTCAGCCGCAACTACTGAAGATGTAGAGAAATTTGTGATTAATCACCAATTAAGCGATTATTTGCAACTGGAAAAGGGAGTTGATGAGGGTCCAAGTAAACCAGATCCAGCCCTGTTTTTAGAAGCTTGTCAAGCCTTGGGAGTAGCACCAGGGGCAACTTTAATGGTAGGTGATTCTGTGGGTGATATGCAAATGGCACGTGATGCTAAAGCTGCTGGCTGTATTGGTATTACTTGGATTGGGAGGGCAGATAATGTTAAAGGTGCAGATGTGGTGATTAATCAACTTGAGGAAATTCAGATTATTGAGGATTGAATGATTTCCTAGTTCTATTTATTGACACACCAATTCAGAAAAATTTTGGCAATTGATTAAGTTAAAATTTAAGCGGACTAACTACAAACTACTCACTATCTCTTAATTATGAATCAATCCAATAATAGTGGCATACTTGAACAGTTTGTCAATATAGTGATGGGTGTAAAAACTGGGAATCAACAACAGTCTCTAAATACCTCAGCAGCGGACACACAAGAACTAGATATCAAGGCAGTTTTAGTTTATAAATTAGGAACTATTCTGCAAATAGGAGTGATGATTCTTGTGTTACTGGGAATGGAAAAATTAGTAATTTTAATTGACAATAATTCTGCTTTTCCCAGTTCGTTTAGCACTTTAGTCACGGCGTTATTTTTTGGTTTATTAAGTATCCGTTCCCGCATTTTCTCGCTTTTAGATAATACCCGTTCTCGGACAACTTATGATCAGGTAATTAGACCAAGATGGTCTCCTCCACCTTTAGCATTTCCCATAGTTTGGATGTTAATTGCCGTTTTGCGAGTAATTTCTTCGGTATTAGTTTGGCAGGAAATGAATCACCAATTTTTGGTATTACCTTTAATTCTGTTTGTGGTACATCTGGCTTTAGGAGATACTTGGAATACGATTTTTACCGTAGAACGGAGATTAGGTGCGGCTGTTCCTGTGGTGATTTTAGGACCTTGGTTATCGGCTATAGTCGTAACAGCAATTTATTGGCAAACTGTTCCTTTAGCGGGAATGATTTTATCTTTTTCTTGTGTATGGTTAACTGTTGCTTCTGTATTGGTGTTCAGAATTTGGCAGTTAAATGGATCTGAGCCTTTGTATCCTTTAAAATTAGCTGTTGTGGAGAAATAAATAGTCATAATTCACCTTGACGGGAAAGCAAAGAGCGCATTTAATATCCATGAAAAACGGTAGGGAAGAATTAATTCTCTACCACTGAATTCAGGAATTTAAACGCCTAACATAGTGCTGTAATATTAAACTATAATTCTTCAATTGTTACTAAACCACCTTCTGTAAATTGGATAGATAGTTTATAACCGTCAAGTAAAGCAGTTCCTAATAAGGGACGCTTTCCTGTAGCTAAAACATTAACTACTCTTTCTTCTCCATTCCAGATAATGGTAGCTTGATGTACTGGTAAAAGCACACGGCTATTATCTGCTAAATTTGCGTACATATCATAAACAAAAGGGAATCCCAAAAGATTCACGGCTGCGGGAGGTAAGGAAAGAAATTCTGTAAAACCTGTATCAATCACAAATTCAATTGTAAAATCTGGTTGTTCTGGCAATCGAAATATAACATTGACAGTTGCACGCCCGTTTTTAATAATACCAGTTATCACCGAGAATCACGCTCCATTTCTCCACTAAAGGAGGCAGCAACTTTGTAACCAATGCGAATACCAAAGAGTCGAGCAAATCTGTTTTTATTCCGTAAATAATGGGCTGATTCTATGCCTGTTTTATCAATAGCATATTCACCTGTTTCTATATCAATAATTATCATTTTACCGATGTTTTCTGCTGTTTCTACTTGCTGACGAATGCCATTATCATATAATTCTTTGGCACGTTTTGCGACTTCTTCGCTGCTGAGGAGAATGGCTTGCATTTTGTTTCATCCTTTTTGGTGATTAGTTTATTATACTTGATTAGTAGTACAGTTTATTCTTCTTCAAGCCACTGTTCATAACCACACACAAGTAATTTTTCCTTTAAATTAGCAATAGCTTCGGATGTGGGTACATCAATTGACTGTACGCGATATACATCATTGAGAACAACACTATAATCTTTACCGCTATAGTAAGCTACAACTTCAGCTAAATTCCTATCTGACATTTCCTCACTGAGTAATGCTAAAAGCGGTAAATAAGATTGTGATTCTATTCCCTTGGGGAAAGCATTTTGAATTAATTTATATGTACTTTGTAGATGTGGTGAAATAGTGATTTGCATGATTAATTACCAATTAAAGGAAAAGGTGGATGAATATATACATGAAAATCCACACCTTGAGCAGAAGCGGCTCTAACAGCTTTTGCATCTGCTGTGGTAGTAAAAAAAAAGCGATTCTTACGGAGGGCTTCGCTATCACACTCTTCAACCATCATATAACTAAGAGTGATCGCACTCATTCCACCGTTAACTAGGAGCGATCTCATTTCTTACACTAAAGGCTAACTAAAAACGATTTGCTGGCGGCAGAGATTTATAATATTTGGGTTTAAGTAATCTAAACCTCTTATACCTTCTGGTATTTTTTTAAATTTAAAATTATGATTTCCAATAGAACCAACGTAGAATTTTTTAGTAAGTAGGTCGGCGTTAAAAAATCAATCTATGTAACGAAATATAAATTAACGAATACCTTATAAATAGGGTGTTTCACGGTTTTTACAAAACTAAACATATATCGATTTTATTGGGCCGACTTACTTATCATATACTTTTTTAGCTTCTAATTGATTTTTAATACCAATTTTCAACTCTTGTATTTTAATTTTGTAACCTAATTTTACACAAATTTGCAAAATATCTTCAATTGTTTCTGCTTGTTTTGCTTCTTCTTGATAACTTAGCTCATTTTGAACTTCTTCCAAAAATTGAATTACTTGTCTATTCATAAAAAACTCTATTATTCTGTGATTATAAATGTATTCCATATTTTAATGATATCATATTAATGATCATTATGAAGTTTAAATGAATCAATACTATGAGAATTTTTCAGAATAGACTCTACTGTTGTAGGATATCTCATAATACCCTCCCAATCTTTTAATAAATCTTCAATAAATATCCATCGGCATTTTTTATCTAGTTTCAAATTTTTAAAACAAGCTCTGGATAGTTCTTTTATCACATTCTTGACACGAGACTTAGGGAGTACGATAAAAACTGGAAAAGCTAAGTTTGGGGAAAGAGCAACTAAATCTGCCAAACGTAGTAATCCTGAGTATATAGATGTGGTACATTCAACCTCAAAAGCAGCAGTAATCTGGTGATCTCCACTCAACCAAACTACATCAATCAACTTGACAGTGTTTTGGGCTTGATTACCGATTCCTAAGTGTGGAAAAGAATCAATACTAAAGCTTCCTAATTTTTCATTATTCCATACACGTGAGTTATCATTAGAAGCTATCCAGACTGAGCCACAGATTTTTTGACCTAACTTAGCTAATACCCATTGTGTTTGTGTATGTTGAGTTTGACTCTGCTTTACATCACTTTCTGTCTGATTATTATCGCTCTGTGTTTGTGAGGCTTGCCTTTTGCCATTTTCTTTATTGGTTTGTGTTGGTAAAGCTTGTTTTTTGCCGCTTTTTATATTTTTCTTGAGCATTGTCAAAACAGGACTTGTGAAAGCAGCATGAATACCGTTTTCTTCATATACCTTTTTTAATGCTTCTGCTTCATCAATATAACCAAGTTTATCTGCCGTATCCATGCATGATAAGACTGCAAGTAATTCATTACCGGAATTAATTGTATCATTCAATGCTTCTCTTAATCGGTTTGCTTTGGCAATGTCACCATTTTTCTTTGCCTCCTCAATAGCTTGTACTACTTTCTTACCTTTGTAAACGGTAGAACCAGATTTCAAACCAATCCTTCTTGCAACTTCATCTCTAGTTGTTCCCTGAATCGCATTTTTATCTCTTTTACGATCAAGTGACACAATCTCTTCCCACGTTATTAATTCTTTGCATATTTGTTCGTTTGTTTTTTCTCTCTGCTGATTCATGAGTAGCAGGTCTGTTAATTCTTCTGCTTCATCACGATATTCTTTTTCTATGACATCAACGGCAACGGTTTCCCAGCCTAAGAATTCAACAGCCTTCCATCTTCTATGTCCACTGATAATTGTACCATCCGGTTTAATCATAAGAGGTACCCTTAACCCATGTTCTTTAATAGATTGAGCGAATTCTTTTATATCTTCATCACCATAAATACTTTCATTTTTTGGATGAGGCTTGAGTTCGGCAACTTTTCTTTCTTTCATGCTCTGAATATTAGACATTGAATTGAATAGCAAAATCAGGATTTATTAGACGTATTATTTTAATATAACAGTAAACCTATCTGATTTAATACTGTCTTCGTTAGGTTATACATTCTCCCTGGTTGACGACGAGGCACAGATTTTGTATTACTCATCATTCACCTTACCTCATACAAAATTTCTCCGTAACTCTTATTTCTTCGTGTTCTTCGTCCCTTTGTGGTTCAATCTTCTTCCGTCTTTGCGCGAAATTAAAAATTTACTAATTCCCCAGCTAAAAGCCTACCTTCAACCGGTTCATACTCATCTTCCAATAACCATAACTGAGCAGTTTCATAATTATTACTAGAAAATACAACCTTATCACCCTGTCTAGGATCATAAATTTGACAGTTTCCCTCACTATCACAAAGTAATAACAAAATATAGGTCGGTGATAACATCGGATCAATCCATACTTCTGTAAATTTCCAGTTATTCTTGATTTTCAAGTAAACCTTTCCCATTACTAAGTTTAATTTAATCAATTCCTAAAAAATTCTTCAATGCAGTTTTATATTTATTCTTCAACTTCTTAGAAATTAATCCTCCCTGTTGAATTTGTGATATGATATCGGCAGATAAACAATCTTTGGGAATAGGACTACCAGAAGTTATACAAATAGCAAGATCATTTGCATCCATTTCACGAGCAAAATAGTAAGCTATAACAGATTCCTTTTTAATAAAACTTGGTACACTCGGATCTGGTGCTAAAACACAAACTCGTTCAGAGTTATTTTTCTTGTCTGTTAAATTAACAAATAAATATTTATTACCAGAAGTTTTTGCAATTGCGACATAAAAATGTTGGCCATTAGGAGGTGTATCAATTAAAAATACATCTCCTATGTTTATAGCAATACTAGACACTTAGCACCTCATCTAAATATGCTTCTCTCAGTGCTATTTGTCTAATTTCCTCAATTTCTTCCTGACTTTTACCAACATTTTTCAGAATATCTTCTACTGAAATGGGAATAGCAGAACCATGAGGATCTTTCCACTCTGGTAAATCATGAGTCCATTCAGCAACATGAAATGGATCAAGATGTCCAAAGCTTTGATATACCTCTTGAAGAATCTCCTCTTCTTCTTCGCATAGTTCATCATTTCCTGGATCTTTGACTAAGTAAACAAAGTTCTTATCACCAGGAGAAATGTACTCAGACCACAGAGGTAGAGCATCATCAACAGGTTTACGTTTAATTAAATCATAAACACCACTAAGAACAGGACCATATTTCATTGATACATAATGATCGCCTGTAATTGGTTGTTCTATTCTTTCTAACGCAATACGATCAGCTATATAGAGCATTTTTAGCAAGCCTAAATACTTCATAGGCTTACCATGCAGCTTCATAAGTATAGCTGCGGCTTCTACAGCTTTTTCTGGGTGAAACCGAAACTGGATAGGCATAATTATCCTTGAGAAGCAGTGTAGTACATCTATATTATAAATCTTGATCTGAAAACGCGAAAATTTATTATACAAATGTCAGACTATATCATGACTCAGTTTATTTCAACTTTAATCTTTTCCCTTCTCCTCTTTGCGCCTTTGCTCCTTAGCGCCTTTGCGCGAAACAAAAAAAACGGTAGAGAACCAAAATCCTCCACCGTGCAATTAACAATTACAAAAACCTAACTAAGACTCAACACCTTGGGGTAACAACTCCCGTGTTTGCTGAGAACTAACTTGCACAATGCCATTTTCATCAACGTCAACAAGAGCAGTATCGCCATCTTTGATGCGTCCAGACAGAATTTCTTCCGCCAAACTATCTTCCAATAAGCGCATAATTGCCCGACGTAATGGTCTTGCACCGTAGCTCGGACTGTAACCCTCAGTGATCAAGCGATCCTTGAAGCGGTCAGTGACTTCTAAGACAATGCCTTTTTCCGTCAAGCGACCAAACACTTCCTTGAGCATGATTTCGGCAATTTGGGTAACTTCCAACTTATTCAACTGACGGAAGACGATAATTTCATCTAACCGGTTCAGGAACTCAGGACGGAAGTATTGCTTCAGTTCCTCATTCACCAAAGAGCGAATTCTGTTGTATTGTGTCTCAGTCGCATCCTCAGAGAACTCAAAGCCGATACCGCTACCACCTTTTTCAATCACCTTAGAACCAATATTGGAAGTCAAAATCAGCAAGGTGTTCTTAAAGTCCACCGTGCGACCTTTCGCGTCAGTTAAACGCCCATCTTCCAAAATCTGCAAAAGCATATTGAACACATCGGGGTGCGCTTTTTCGATTTCGTCGAATAGCACCACAGTGTAAGGACGACGACGGACAGCTTCTGTTAACTGACCACCTTCGTTGTAACCGACATAACCAGGAGGCGAACCAATCAATTTACTGACGGTGTGACGCTCCATGTATTCGGACATATCCAAGCGAATCATGGCTTCTTCCGCACCGAAGAAGTAGGAAGCTAAGGATTTAGCCAATTCAGTTTTACCCACCCCAGTCGGACCAGAGAAGACAAAACTAGCAATCGGCCGATTCGGATTCTTCAAGCCAACGCGAGCGCGACGAATAGCCCTGGAAACAGCCTTCACAGCGTCTTCTTGACCGATGAGCCGCTGATGTAAGGTGTCTTCCATGTGCAGCAACTTCTCGGACTCAGACTCGGTGAGTTTGTTCACCGGTACACCTGTCCAGGAAGCGACAATGTGAGCAATGTCTTCTTCTGTAACTACAGGTTCAACACCGTCACCACTAGCGCCATTACTCTTAGTTTGAGCAATAGTGCGGATTTCGGCTTTGATTTCCATTTCCCGATCACGCAGTTCTCCTGCCCGATCAAAGTCCTGGGAACGGACTGCATCATCTTTTTCTTTTAAGATTTGCCGTAGTTCCTTGTCTAACTCCTTCGCGGCTGGGGGCAGTTGGGAGTTAATCAGGCGCACCCGTGAACCCGCTTCATCCATCAAGTCAATGGCTTTGTCTGGCAAAAAGCGATCGCTAATATAACGATCAGACAATTTCGCCGCCGCCACCAATGCTTCATCGGATATCTTCAGCTTGTGGTGTGCTTCATAGCGATCGCGCAAACCATATAAAATTTCTATTGTTTCATCAACGGTCGGCTCACCCACCATTACAGGCTGGAAGCGTCTTTCCAACGCTGCATCCCGTTCAATGTGTTTACGGTATTCATCCAAAGTAGTCGCACCGATACATTGCAACTCACCCCGTGCCAAAGCTGGCTTGAGGATATTCGCCGCATCAATCGCCCCTTCGGCTGCACCTGCACCAATTAAGGTGTGAACTTCGTCAATTACTAGGATGACATTACCCGCAGAGCGGATTTCATCCATAATTTTTTTGAGACGTTCTTCAAATTCACCCCGATATTTAGTTCCTGCTACTAGCAAACCAATATCAAGAGTGACTACACGCTTATCTTCCAAGATATCGGGGATATCCTTGCTGGCGATGCGTGAAGCTAAACCTTCAGCGATGGCGGTTTTACCAACACCAGGTTCACCAATCAAAACTGGATTGTTTTTAGTCCGGCGACCCAAAATTTGGATTACCCGCTCAATTTCCTTGGCGCGTCCCACCACAGGATCAAGCTTGTTATCTATGGCCATTTGGGTCAGGTTTGATCCAAACTCATCGAGAGTTGGGGTTTTAGTGCGACCAGAGGGGCCACCCGGCGTAACTTCCGCCGTTTCTCCCAACATCCGAATCACTTGGGTTCTCACCTTGGTCAAATCTACACCGAGGTTTTCTAGCACTCTGGCTGCGACACCTTCCCCTTCGCGGATCAGGCCCAACAACAGATGCTCGGTACCAATGTAGTTATGCCCCAATTGGCGTGCTTCTTCCAAGGATAGTTCTAAAACCCGTTTTGCCCGTGGCGTAAACGGAATTTCCACGGCTACAAAGCCTGAACCCCGTCCTATGATTTTTTCAACTTCAATGCGAGCATCTTTGAGATTAACTCCCATTGATTTCAGCACCTTGGCGGCTACTCCTGTGCCTTCACCAATCAAACCCAAGAGGATCTGCTCAGTTCCGACAAAGTTGTGACCTAAACGGCGGGCCTCTTCTTGGGCCAGCATGATTACCTTAATGGCTTTTTCTGTGAAGCGCTCAAACATGGCATTTTTCCTATCACCTGCGTCGTGCCGGTATGCTGATTTTAGCACAGGCTAAAATTTTGGGTATCTGTATAAACAATTTAGATATCCAATTACCATGACACAGGTTGATAGGTTAATGAGTAGCTATTAATTAATTTCTAGGTAGCTAGTGTACTGAGGAGAGTGATTTTACCAGCATTTTGGTGGCTAAATCCAAACAATAGACTATTGATGTGGGGATTTTGTTTAGGAGTCCCAAACACACATTGTTATCATAAAATGTGTGTTGATGTCAATAAATCGGCATGAATGATAAGATTTTTTTATTAAAAAGAATTAAAACAAAAAATATTATGATATAAAACCAGGATAAAAATTTTATTTTATCTTCAGAAATATGATTTTTAGATCTCCATTGGTGAAAAACTAAGAGGATGTTTTAAAAGTTTTGGGCGAATATATGTAGAGACTCTGACACGCTAACGCGAACACCACTACACAAACCAAGTCTACCTGCGTGGACTAATGAAGAATTAATTTCTTTTTAACTCACGTTCGCGCAGTGTACTGAAGGTATTTTTTCATTCGCTAGGCGGGTTATATACTGCAAACGTTTCATAGTTGAACCAAATATAAAACCCCTCTTGTAAACCTCTCCCCGCACCCCTCCCTGACCCTCCCCTACAAGGGAGGGAAAAGGAGCAGCTTTTATGATGGGAGAGGCTTTGAACTTGGTTCTTTGTATGATAAAAAAGTCCAGCTTCTAGCCGTTTTGAGTATAAATTAGACTTTTCAAACAACCTCTAAGAAGTCAGGGATCTGAATTACGCATTACCAGTATAACTTTTTACAACTCTACCAGCACCGCGTAATTGTTGATAATAAGTCTGACTTACTGTATCTCCTTGTGGGGAAAGTTGGTCAATACCAATACCGTTGCGTCCTTGATCTTTTCCTGAACTATGGATATACAAACCATCACCTAAATATAAACCTACATGAGTGGCTTTTTGGGGAATACCAAAAAAGATTAAATCCCCTGGTTGTGTTTGATTAATATCAATAGGTTGAACAAAAGCTTCTTGCTGATAAGCGTCTCTGGGTAGCCAAATACCTACAGATTTAAAAGCAGCTTGCATTAAACCAGAACAATCATAATTTGGGGCAACTGTGCCACCCCAAAGATAATGATTATCTTGCTCTTTTGCGGCTTGGGTAAAGGCAATAATTGTGGGTATGTGTTGTTGAATTTCTGCTGTGGAGATAAATTGGGGTTGATATATTGTTGTTGTGGGTTGGAGAAATTGCCAATCTTGAACAGATAACCATCCTGGATAATCATCTTCACATAAACAAACTGCAATTGCTGTATTTTGATGATTTGATGTTATTCGTAAATGTCGTCCTGTTGCGGCTTGGGTGGCTAAACTAACACATTCAGGAGAATTATAGATATTTAGGTTAGTCTGACAGTGATATTCTCCAGTAGGGGAATGGGGAATTAGTAGGTTTATTGACATTATTAATATTGTCTGAATCAGGATTTTCAGGATGAACAGGATTATAGGAATCCGGTTTGATTGTTGTTCATTATACTGAGACTCAATCGTTGATTCGATGGGGTTTACGGTTTACAGCTTGTTCAAAAATCAAATAGTAGCCCTATATCTATTTGTCTGAATCAGGATTTTCAGGATGAACAGGATTATCTATTTGTCTGAATCAGGATATCCAGGATTTAAGGATGAACAGGATGAAACAATAAACTATTTTGTTTAATTGTTAAATTCTTTATTGTCTGAATCAGGATTTTCGGTTACTGAGCGAAGTCGAAGTACAGGATTTAAGGATGACCAGGATGGTAATTTTATCATTTTTTATGTGAATGTTTAGATTAGCTTTTCTACTTTTTGTCTGAATCAGGATATCCAGGATTTGAGGATGTACAGGATGGTAGTTTATTATTTTTCCTGTGAATGTTTAGATTAATTTTCAGACCATTGAAAAATATTCACTACCCATTAACAATTATATCCTGTTAATCCTTTAATCCTGGAAATCCTGATTCAGACAATTTCACACACCATCACACAACCGCTTATCCTCCTCACTCAAACCCACATTCGGATTTTGTAAATAATCCTTTAACCAAACACAACCATCCTTAATTCCCCTATCTAAATCCCGCACAGGCCACAACCGCGCTGTTTCGTCCGTAGATGCCGTAGCAATGGTTTTACCGTCGGGGCTGAAACTCACACTATAGACAGAACCCTGATGCCCTTTAAATTCCTGAATCATTTGCCCCTGCAAGTTCCACAACCGCGCTGTCTTGTCCCAGGATGCCGTAGCAATGGTTTTACCGTCGGGGCTGAAACTCACACTCATGACAGAATCCTGATGCCCTTTAAATTCCTGAATCATTTGCCCCTGCAAGTTCCACAACCGCGCTGTATTGTCTGTTGATGCCGTAGCAATGGTTTTACCGTCGGGGCTGAAACTCACACTCATGACAGTACCCTGATGCCCTTTAAATTCCTGAATCAATTGCCCCTGCAAGTTCCACAACCGCGCTGTTTTGTCACTGGATGCCGTAGCAATGGTTTTGCCGTCGGGGCTGAAACTCACACTACTGACAGTTTCCTGATGCCCCTTAAATTCCTGAATCAATTGTCCCTGCAAGTTCCACAACCGCGCTGTTTTGTCAGATGATGCCGTAGCAATGGTTTTGCCGTCGGGGCTGAAACTCACACTAATGACAGTACCCTGATGCCCCTTAAATTCCTGAATCAGTTGCCCCTGCAAATTCCACAACCGCGCTGTTTTGTCAGATGATGCCGTAGCAATGGTTTTGCCGTCGGGGCTGAAACTCACACTAATGACAGTACCCTGATGCCCCTTAAATTCCTGAATCAGTTGCCCCTGCAAATTCCACAACCGCGCTGTTTTGTCCTTGGATGCCGTAGCAATGGTTTTGCCGTCGGGGCTGAAACTCACACCCCTAACAGAATCCTGATGCCCCTTAAATTCCTGAATCAGTTGCCCCTGCAAATTCCACAACCGCACTGTATTGTCAAATGATGCCGTAGCAATGGTTTTGCCGTCGGGGCTGAAACTCACACTACTGACAGTTTCCTGATGCCCCTTAAATTCCTGAATCAGTTGCCCCTGCAAATTCCACAACCGCACTGTATTGTCAAATGATGCCGTAGCAATGGTTTTGCCGTCGGGGCTGAAACTCACACCCCTAACAGAATCCTGATGCCCCTTAAATTCCTGAATCAGTTGCCCCTGCAAATTCCACAACCGCACTGTATTGTCAAATGATGCCGTAGCAATGGTTTTGCCGTCGGGGCTGAAACTCACACTACTGACAGTTTCCTGATGCCCCTTAAATTCCTGAATCAGTTGCCCCTGCAAATTCCACAACCGCACTGTATTGTCAAATGATGCCGTAGCAATGGTTTTGCCGTCGGGGCTGAAACTCACACTAATGACAGTACCCTGATGCCCCTTAAATTCCTGAATCAGTTGCCCCTGCAAGTTCCACAACCGCGCTGTCTTGTCCCAGGATGCCGTAGCAATGGTTTTACCGTCGGGGCTGAAACTCACACTCATGACAGTACCCTGATGCCCCTTAAATTCCTGAATCATTTGCCCCTGCAAGTTCCATAACCGCGCTGTTTTGTCTAAGGATGCCGTAGCAATGGTTTTGCCGTCGGGGCTGAAACTCACACTCATGACAGAATCCTGATGCCCCTTAAATTCCTGAATCAGTTGCCCCTGCAAATTCCACAACCGCACTGTATTGTCACTGGATGCCGTAGCAATGGTTTTGCCGTCGGGGCTGAAACTCACACTTAAGACTAAACCCTGATGCCCCTTAAATTGGTTATGTTCGTTGATATTATCAAGGATATTATTTAAGGCATAAATAGGGCTAATGGTAGGATATTTATCCAAAGCTTTATTGTTAACTATAGTTTTTAATGTCTTGCCATTCCGTACAGCAGACACTAAAGATGGTAATTCTTCCAGTTGGAATTGTCTTAAAACATTTACTCCACCTTGTTCTAGTTTGGTAACTAGCAGGGCTTCTTTTTTAGCTATCTCTGCTGTTTTTAATTCAGCATTTGCCTTGATAAAAGTTTGTTCAGCTTTTTTAGCTTTGTTTTCTGCTTCCTGTTGTTGTCTTTGTGCTTGTTGTGATTTTTCTGCCGCAGTTTTCACCCTATCATTAGCTGTTTGGATTTTTGACTCTGCTTCTATATTTTTCTGTTTTAGTGTTTCAGCTTGTTTATTTACTTCGTCTAACTTAGTTTTAGCTGCTAATAGATTTTCTTGTGCTTTTTTAGTTTTCTGTTCTGCTAACTTAAAGTTATTTTCTGCTGTTTGTTTATTTTTCTCTGCTTCTTGAGATTGTAGTTTTAAATCTTTGGTTTGACTTGCTAATTGTTGCGTTTGTGCTTGTAATTCAGTTTGTTTTTGTTTAGCAACATTAGTTTCTCTCAACTGATTCATTCCATAACCAGCAGCCATACTCGCAATTACTAAGAATGCCATAGCTAAACTAGAACTACGTTTTAATCTTTTTTCTCCTTTTTTAATTTGTTTATCAGCTTCAATTTTCGCATCCTCTACTAGTTGTCTTGCTTCCTGTTCCTGTTTTAATTTTATTGCTGCTAGTGCTAATTCTTCTTTTGTTTTAGCAAAATTTGCTAAATCTTCATCTTTCTGTTGTTGACGAATAAAATCTACTAAATAATCATGTACTAATTGATATCTATTTTCTGGAGATTCCTGAATTAATAAAACTAATCCAGATTTTACCAATATTTCTAAAACTAATTCTAATTCATCAAACTCGATATGATCTACAAATAAATCTAATTCTTTGAATAATTCAGCACGAGTTTTTAAAGGACGAGTTTTATTTTCATCTGTCAGTAAATATAAAACCAATTTTGCTATTTTTTCATTTTCCTCACCACAGTCTTTAATTACATTTTGTAAAAAATCCTGAACTAACGCTTCTTTATTACCAACTTCTTGATATTTTTCTAAAGTGGTAATTTTTTGATTTTCTAACTGTGTACCGACAATTTGTAATTCTATCGGTCTAATTTCTCCGATATCTCCTGCTAAATCTTGGACTAATTTAGTTATTAGATCTTTATTTAATGGGTATTTACTTCTTTTAGTTAAACTGGTAAATACTTCTTTTGCATCTTGAGGAATAAAATTACCTAAATAATAACGAATAGATTTACTTAAAATATCCGTACTGTTAACTATATCTGTATCTTCTAAATTGGCAAATTTTCTTTCCAATTCTAATAAATAATGTAAATAATCTTCCCGTAAAGATAGCACAATTTTTAAATCAGGAATATCTAAACATTGTCTTAAAAAATCATAAAATGGTTGTCTTTCTGTCTGTTCTTTATAAACAAAGAAAAATTCTTCAAATTGGTCAAATATTAAAACTGTTAATAAATTATTTTGATTATTTTTTCGCAATTGTTGAATTATTGGAGAATAATGTATATTTGATATATTCAAATTTAAACATTCTCCTAATTTTTCTACCCAATTGGTATAAGCTCTTAATAATATAGGTAAAACCTGTTTTGCGTCAATTGTTTCTTGTTGCAATGCCGGAATTAAACCAGCTTGTAGAATTGAACTTTTACCAACTCCAGACTGGCCATGAATTATGGTTAATTTATATTGATTTTGGGCAATTCTGCCTCGGAGTTTTTTAACATCTTGTTCTCTTCCAGAAGCAGAAATTTCTTGTGCTATTGTTCCTGTCTTGGCAATTTCTGAAGTTGTAGATTGAATAATTTTCCATTGTGGGTTTAAATATGATGCACCCACAAAAGCCCGAAAACCATATTGTTGTTCTATTTGTAGTTTTTCTTGTTTGGTATTAAAGGCTTTTAAATATTCACCTTGTTGAAAATAGAGTAAATTTAATTTATCTAGAATATCAATATACAATTTGGGATTATATTCAATCTCTGTATTATTTTTCGCTGCTTCTAATTTTTCAAGAGTAGTAGGTATATCTCCTAAACCTTGATAGGATTTTGCTAATAAAAATTGATAATATACATCTTCATTTTTGGGAATTATATTTTGTTGAATTATAGTGTTTAATGTTTTTAATGCTGTTTCTGCATAATGTTTGGCTTCATTAAAATTAGATTTATGTAAAGCCAATTCTGCTAAAAATCCATAATCTTTAGCCAATAAAATAGAAGCAATATCTTGATTTTGGTGTAGTTTTAAAGATTCATTAACTGATTTTTCTAATTCTTCCCATGCTTGCAGATTTAAGTAAACTTCACATAAAAGAATAATGTAACTAGATAATAAATCTGTCTGTTGTGTTTGTTTAAAAATCTCTAAACTTTGTTGAAAATATTTTTGTGCTTCTTCCCATGATTTTTGATTATCTACCTGATTTATAAAGGCTTTGCGGTAGTAGATTAAACCAATTTTAACTAAAAGTGTACCTTGTCTATCTAAGTTATTATTTTCTTGCCAAAAATCTAAACTTTGTTGATAATGTTCTAAGGCTGAATCTAAGTTATCATCTAAATAATCACGATAACCAAAAATATATTCTAAACTAGCGTTAATAGTTGGGTTTAATACTTCTCCCTGTTTTTGTAAATCTTGTTTAGCTGCTACTAATTCTGGGTAAAGATTAGAAAAAATTAGATTAGTTATATCCCCTGCAAATATTGTATCTATTTCTTGTTGAATAAAATCAATTAATTGATTGGTAGAAGTGTTAAATTCAATTGTAGTTGCCCAATTTTTAAAATCTGGTGCTAACCTAATTATTTTAGTAAGAACTTGATCATTTACCCAAAAGAATAGAGGAAACCTAAAGTCATTTCTAAATTGTTCACGGACTCGGTTAGCTGAAGTCAAAACTGTATCAATATTTTGGACTGACTCTAACCCAAATACCATTAATGCTGCTGGTTCTGTATTTTCCAATTGTGCAGCTATATTTGTATATAGAGTTTTGACATCTAGTGGTAAATCAATTTTACTAATCTTTACAGTTTCTAATTCCTGTAACTTGGTAAATATTTGCTGTTGAATAAAACCATAATTACATCGTAATAAAATCAGTGAAAATTCACCTTGAGAAAGGGTAATTGATCTAACTAAAGTTTTAAAATTACCCTGATTTTCAATATCTAAATTATCTGGTTGATTACTCATAACCTAAATTTTGGTGCTTCTTGCAAAATGGGATTAATATCAAACCAAGATCCATCTTCATCTATATATTCAAACACAAACAGATCCCGAATTAACATATTATATTCTTCATGACCTGTAATGCTTTTTGTTTTTGATACCTCTCTTAATAATTGCCATTCTTTATCATCAATTCCCCGATTTAAATTATTACACTCTTGTTTAATCACTCTTTCTAAACAGTCACGAGAAATAGGAGGATCATCTTGTTGTAAACAGCTATAGAGTAAAGATAACAAATTTCGTAAATGACCACCACTAACTTTACAAAGTCGTTCTAATGTATCAGAACTATCAAAAACTTGGGTAATTAAGTTTTGGTTTGCTTGGCAATTTTCCCAATTTACATTAGGAAAAGCTCTGACCATAATCATTTGTTGTAAAAGGTTAATTCCTAGAGTAAAATCAGATTCATCTCTCTGTTTTACTGCAACCATTGGTAAAACTTTAGGACTGACATTAAAACGATCTTTTAATCTACCTAAAGCATTAGAATATATCAATACTAGGGGAATTGTATAAACAATATGACAGTTTAATGTTTTTAACTTATCACCACGTTCTGCAAAGAGATATTCTGGTTGATATTGATTATTTGGTTTAGGAGTATTATCTATTCTATCTAAGTTATCAACGATAACAACTAAACCTTTTCTACCTTGCTGTTTGAGGTTTCTTTGTGCAGGTTTGATAATATCTTCATTAATTGATTCTAAAATTCTGGTTGTGCGCGGTTCTAAATATTGCCTTAGTTGATCACGATTTTGAGAATTTTCTTTTGTTTTAGCGGTAATTTCAGCAATGACTACAGAAAATTTAACTTCTAGGTCTATGGGACTTTGTAAAAATTGATTGACTGATGTAAATAATTCTTGAAAATACCCAGGTTTAAGATTAATTGCGACGGTTTCTAAACTTTTGCTAACTTGACCTGCTATGGCTAATAAAATATCTGTAATATCAACATTTGCCATATCCAAAACTTGGCTAGATTCAAAATAGACTACATGAAAATCTTGCTGTTCTAATTCTGCTTTTAATCGGAGTAATTCTGTAGATTTACCACAACCAATATGTCCTGTAAATAATTGACAGGTAGGGTCTTCAGGTGCAAGTCTAGTAATAGTGCGATTTAATTCTTGAATAATCTTTGCACCACGCACTTGAGAAAAATCAATATAATATTTTCTATCTTCAGCGTTCCCTAATACTAGGGTTTTAGCAGGGTTACAAGTTTGATAAAACTTTGTTAAATCCAGTTTCATGATAAATTTCCCGAAAATCGCCTGATAATCATAAGTATATCAGTGATTATACAGGTAATGATCGGATTAATCAATAAAATAGATTTCTCCAGGAATGAATGTAGGAACTTCTCTACAAGGGTTTCAGGTCACGCATATTTAATTTCTACCAGATGTCTATTAATCCTGCAAAGCTGTTAACCAAACCTGTAAATCAGCCAAATCTGTAAAATCTAACAAAGCTTCAGACTTCTCAAACGGATACCAGTGCTAAGTAATAACATAGTATGAGCGATCGCACTGGCAGAATTAAAGGATGAAACCGGGGATTTTATCGCCTATTAAATTAAGTAGCCATCATGAACATTACCCATTACCAGGTTGTTCACTGGATATGAGGTTTTGCGTTAAGTTGACTGTAATAAATCATCCCCGGGAATGATGGTAGTATAAAAAGTGTAACTATTGTTCTGAAGATAGCGGCGGTCTTGCTTAACGATAGCCATGAACTCACGGTGTCCTTCCGTTAGACGACCGACTAAACAACCTGCACTAGCTCCTTTGATATCATTGCTGGGGTAATCATAGCCCCAATGTTGATTAACGGCAAAATAATCACCTGTATCCAATTCATCACCAGTTCGTTTGAAATCTTTGTTAAAATCTCGACAAACAGTGATGTTTCCGCATTGAACTAATGCTTCATGGGGATTGGAAGTACCGTGTCTCCCCACTCTCCAAGCCTTGTATTGTCCAAACTGGATTCTTGCTGCTCCTTTGGGATTCATGGGATTGTGAGTATATTTACTACCTGGTTCAGTAGTTGCTTGCCAATGATCAACGATTTTGGGGACACCATCTATGATTTCGATCACAATGCGGCGGTCATTAAAGGCGTTGGCAGCATCACTATTGAGTGTCCAGTCTCCATTTATACCCTCGATATAAACAATGTTGTATTCTTTGGGATTGGTGAATACTTCATAATTTTTAGCCAACATATATTTAATGATCTTGCTGGCAATATCAGTTCCTAGATTTAAAGGAGGTTTTGGCAGGTCTTCTGTTTTAGTTTCAATCAATTTTTTGGCTGTGACTGCACCTAGAAAATCAGTTTCTCCTGTTTCTGTTAAGGTTTGGAACTTTTTCAGTGCGGCTGTGGAAACTGGTCCAAATAGTCCGTCGGCGGGTGGTTCTAGGAGTCTTAAATCAATTAATCTTACTTGAACTTGCCGAGACAATTCCCGATCTTCAGCGATCGCTTCGTAACCCCATTTTTCCTCTGTATTCAAGAAGTTTTGCAGTTTCATATTATACGCTTAATAATTCAAGTGTTTTGTTTGCACCACGTTAAATAAGCTATCTTAAATTTCAAATCTATAAATAACCTTTATTATTTTTTAACAAGGAATATTAACAAGGAAAATAGGCGATTGCTCTGATTATCTCATTCTCAGTAAGCTCAAACGAAGTTAGCCAGGGGTAGTTCATTGTTCCATAAGTACCTGGACAGAATTAATTACATATTATTTATTTACCAATCCTTTGTCCATTACGGATTTCAGTCCAAATATTTGTGTAATTAATTTTGTCTCATTACTTACTTCCATTCTAAAATGGGGGGTAGAAACAGTTTGATAATTTCTACCCATAACTATCCATATATTACTGTTTGTCCAAGTCTTCAATTAATTGATCAACAAATTCCCTTAACCGTTGTTGCCAGTTAGGGACGGTTTTAATTTTTACCCTCTGTCCTTTCCGACCTTTAAAACAAATTGGTTGAGCGTCTAACTCAGCTTTGAGGATTTTCTTAGCACCAATTTTATTATTTTTCTCAAATGGCATTGACTTTAACCTTGTAAGTTGGTATACTAACTATACTACAACATTGAAAGGTCGAGTCAATGCTTTTATCATTCAAAACTGCACTAATTCCAAATAACCGACAGATTACAGCTTTTCGCAAAGCCTCTGGAGTAGCTAGACACGCCTATAACTGGGCAAATGCTCAAATCAAGGATATTTTAGCTGCTCAAAAAGAAGGCGAAAAACTTAAACTTCCCTCAGCGATTGACTTACATAAAAAGTTAGTCGCTGAGGTTAAGTATGAATCCGCTTGGTATTACGAAGTTAACAAAAATATCCCTCAGAAGGCGTTAGCTGACTTACGCCAAGCATGGGATAGGTGTTTTAGGAAGACATCGAAACAACCCCGATTCAAAAAGAAAGGTCAACGTGATTCTTTCTATTTGGAGTCAGGAACTAAGGCCAAACCAGCAATTAAAAATGATGGTAAAAGAATTAAATTACCGTCAATTGGCTGGGTACGTTTAGCAGAACCTTTACCGATTACAGCAACTCATAATTGCGTGATTTCTAGACAGGCTGATAAATGGTTTATTTCTGTTAAATACGAAGTTGAAAAACCTCCTGTACTTGCAAATAGACCGACCATCGGCGTTGACATAGGAATTAAGGAGTTAGCAGTTTGCAGTAATGGTGAAGTATTCGAGAATCCTAAAGCCTACCGCCATAAGAGTAAACGCATGAAACGTTTACAGCGTAGCGTTAGCAGAAAACTAAAGGGGTCTAATAATCGCAAAAAAGCTGTGAGAAAATTGGCTAAATTACACGCCAAAGTTTCTAATATTCGCAAGGATTCTATTCACAAATTAACCTACTATCTAGCTAAAAACCACAGCATAATTAAGATAGAAGATTTGCACGTTAAGGCATTTTTGAAGAACCACAAATTAGCGGGTGCAATTGCAGATTGTGGGATGTATGAATTTAAAAGGCAATTAGAGTACAAAACTGAGAAATTCGGGAGTGAACTAATCCTTGTGGATAGGTTCTTTCCTAGTTCCCAAATATGCTCTAACTGCGGTAATCATCGTCATAAAATGCCATTAAAAAACCGCGTTTATATTTGTCCTGATTGTGGCTATAAAGCTGACAGGGACTTAAATGCAGCGCGTAATATTGACCGATGGTTTGTGGATATTTTTATCCCTGTAGCGTAGCGGTTCCTTTTAGGAACTACGGTCAGAAACGGTAAGTTCTACCGAGATTGCCTGTGGAGCCGAAAAACCTCTTAGAAGCCATTCTCAGACCGTGATGAAGCAGGAAGTAAACACTAAGATTATCGCTGTCCAGATGTGTCTAGACTTTGGTAATTTTGGGTAAGTTTTATAGAACGGATATCTCTCTAGATAATCTGCTAATATCAAACAGCTACCCTAACATCCAATCACGCTTCTGCAAAAAATCACCACTGGATAGGGAAAATTGTTATGAACAGCAAAAACCCCATGTTCTCAAATCTGGCTTTAAAAAGTGCCATTTTCTTGTCACCCTTACTGCTATCAACGGCTTTTATCAGTGGGTATTCTGTGCCATCTGCTACTGCTCAGGTACTATTAAATCAGGAACGGGAAGAATTAGCGCGACTGCGACAAGAAACCAGAACTCAAAAACAAGTTCAATCTGATTTTGAACGGGCTTTTACTCGCACGAATACTTTGCTTAATATCTGGTTGACTATTTTAAGTTTATTTCCTGTGGCCTTAATTGCCATGTTATGGTTTTTTCGTCGAGCAGTAATTAGAGAAATTGTCGAACGAGCAATGCAGCAAATTCAAGGAATTGAAAATTTGCAAACTCAATTAACTACGGTTCAAGCAGAAGCAAAAAAACTGATTCAAGCATCTAAAAATACTACTCAAGAATTAGCACAAGAAGTTAATACACTTAAACAAAAGATTCATGGTGAGGAAGAAAATTTATCTATTCTTTTATCTGATTTACCCAAATCAAAACAAGAGTTTTTAACAGCTTTGGAAATTGAAGTTAAATCTGCTCAAGAGAATATTAGTAATTTAGAGTTTAGATTAAATACTCAACTAGAACAATTAACCTTATCTGCTCAACAGCAAAAAATTACAATTGACAATATCAAAAAGTTAGAATTTGAGTTATTTTCTCAATTTACCCAACTCAAGTCAGAAGTAGAAAATCAAAAAGATATCGCTGTTAGTGATATTGAACAATCTCGCGCTGATTTGATATCTCAATTTCAAGAGTTAGAGTCGGAAACTCAACAAGAGAAATTTCATACTATTGAGAATTTAGGGAAATTACAATCACAATTTAATAATGAATTATCTCAATTTCAATTAGATGTTAAAAATCAAAAAGATATAGTTCTAGGTAATATCGAAAACCTTAATAATATATTTAAGTCAGACATTACTGAATTAAAAACTGATACCCAAGTTAAAAAATATCAATTACTTGAGGATTTTGGTAAATTACAAAGCGAATTTTCTCAGCAACTTACAGAATTACAAAATAATGCTCAACAACGACAACAGCAAATTATTGAGAATTTAGAAAAGTCGGGTGGAGAATTTACATCTCAGTTTTCCGGTTTACAAAATGATGTACAAAAACAGCAAATTACTATTCTGGAAAATCTGCAAAAGTTAGAAATTGAATTTTCTCAGCAACTTACAGAATTACAAAATAATGCTCAACAACGACAACAGCAAATTATTGAGAATTTAGAAAAGTCGGGTGGAGAATTTACATCTCAGTTTTCTGATTTACAAAATGATGTGCAAAAACAGCAAGTTACTATTCTCGAAAATCTGCAAAAGTTGGAAATTGAATTTTCTCAGCAACTTACAGAATTACAAAATAATGCTCAACAACGACAACAGCAAATTATTGAGAATTTAGAAAAGTCGGGTGGAGAATTTACATCTCAGTTTTCCGGTTTACAAAATGACGTGCAAAAACAGCAAGTTACTATTCTCGAAAATCTGCAAAAGTTAGAAATTGATGCTCAACAATGTAAAGATATAATTCTCAAAGAGTTAGCGGAAATTACACCTACTCCAACACCAGAAAAAGCACCAGAACCATTACAACCAGAAGTTTCTATTGATGATTATATCAAACAAGCAGAAATGCTATTTTTAGAAAAACGCCATGAAGATGCTTTAGCTGTTTACGAACAACTCATTAAAATTCAACCTGAAAATCCAGAAAATTGGCTGAAACGGGGCATAATTTTCAATCGTCTAAAACGCTATAAAGATGCTATAGCTTCCTATAATCAAGCCATTAAAATCAATCCTGAATATCATCAAGCTTGGTGTGATATTGGTGTGGCTTGTGGAAATTTAGGAAAACATCAAGAGGCTTTTAACTGTTTTGATAAAGCTACTAAAATTAAACCTGATGATGGAGTTGCTTGGGTAAATAGTGGTTTATCTTTGCTAGAATTAGAACGTTATGAAGATGCAGTTACTTCTTTTGATAAAGCTTTAGAATTTCAACCCAATTCTCCTAAAGTCTGGGATAAACGGGGTTACACTTTGGTAATGTTGGGAGAAGATGATCAAGCAATTATCAGTTTTGATAAAGCATTAGAAATTAAATCTGATTATCCTAGCGCATATTATCATAAAGCTGCCTGTTATGCACTCCAAAGAAAGGTGGAATTAGCTTTGGAAAATCTGCAAAAAGCTATGGAATTTAATCCCAGTTATCGAGAAGATGCTGCAACTGATATTGATTTTGATGACATTAAAAATGAGCCAGATTTTCAAAGATTAATTCAGGGTTGATGTTAGAAAACCTACTGTGTTGGGTAACATACGTCAACCCAACCTTGTATCTTAGAGGTAGATGACATTGAGAACCAAATTTATATAGTACGAAGTTACTATATTCGTGTTTGGCTGTCAACTACCACAGGAAATCGGTTGAAATCTACCCTGCGGTACTAGCTTTTCTGGCGCAAAAAATCAACAATTGTTCTTTCTTGACTAATTAATCTAGAAGATTTAAGATATACTTTCTTTTAAAGCATAATGCAGTTAGTTAAGACGCATATTTTTGTGACTTTTAATTGAGTTTCCACTCATTTTTTACCTATGACAATCACACTGACTATTCCCGGAATGGCTTGTTCTGCTTGTGCTAATAATATAACCAAGGCAGTTAAAGCTATTGATACTAATGCTATTGTGGAAGCTGATACCAAAACCAAGTTTGTCAATGTAGATACTCAAGCTTCAGAAACTGCTATTAAAGAAGCTTTGACTGCTGCTGGTTATCCTCCTGCTTAAAATCAAATCCCCGATTTCTTTGAGAAGTCGGGGATTTTGTTATTTCGGCTGAATATGATGGGAAATTTGGAAATTATTTGTCCTTCTGTTTTCATTTTGAAAAGTTATTTTAGATGCAATTAATCAATCAGATTTATAGATTGTTTTCAAGAATCTAGCCTTTTTATATAAGTTGTAAATTGACTATTTTTCGATATTGGATAGTATTTGTGCGAATTGCGTCACAATATGTTAGAATTATAGCAAAATATGACAACTATTCAAAGTTAATTTGACATAATTTTGTCTTTTGTCAAGTTGAAGCCTAAAATCTACATTTTTTTGGAGTTTTCGAGTTTATGACAACCTCACAGGAGAGGATTATCCCGACGGATTTGCGAGGTGAAATGTCGCGGTCTTATCTAGAATACGCCATGAGCGTCATTGTAGGTCGGGCGCTGCCAGATGCTAGGGATGGTCTTAAACCTGTGCATCGTCGCATCCTCTATGCCATGCACGAACTGGGTTTACTACATGATCGCCCTTTCAGGAAATGCGCCCGTGTGGTCGGGGAAGTTTTGGGTAAATATCACCCCCACGGTGATACAGCAGTGTATGATGCTTTGGTGCGGATGGCGCAGGATTTCTCCATGCGATCGCCTCTCATCAGTGGACATGGTAACTTTGGTTCAGTGGACAATGATCCGCCGGCGGCAATGCGGTACACAGAATGTCGTCTGCACGCCCTAACCAGTGTAGCTCTTCTCCAGGATATTGAAGCCGAAACCGTAGACTTTGCCGATAACTTCGATGGTTCTCAACAAGAACCCACAGTTTTACCCTCCCGCATTCCTCAACTTCTCCTCAATGGTTCTTCGGGGATTGCTGTGGGAATGGCCACAAATATTCCTCCGCACAACTTGGGAGAATTGATTGATGGATTAGTGGCACTAATTCACAATCCCGAAATAACTGACATTCAGTTAATGCAGTATATTCACGGTCCCGACTTCCCGACTGGGGCGCAGATATTGGGAGTCAGTGGCATTAAAGAAGCTTATACCACTGGACGCGGTTCAATTACCATGCGGGGTGTGGCTAATATTGAAACCATTACCCAACGCAACCGTCCCGAACGGGAAGCAATTATCATCACCGAATTGCCTTACCAAACCAATAAAGCGGCATTAATTGAAAAAATTGCCGAATTGGTGAATGATAAACGCATTGAGGGCATTTCCGATATCCGGGACGAGAGCGATCGTGACGGCATGAGAATTGTCATAGAATTAAAACGTGATGCCTATCCCCGCGTCGTTTTAAACAATCTTTATAAACAAACCCCTTTACAGTCTAACTTTGGGGCGAATATGTTGGCACTGGTCAACAGTGAACCCCAAACCCTAAACCTCAAACGTTTCCTCAGCGTCTTCCTAGATTTCCGTATTCTCTCCATTGAACGTCGGACTCGCTACGAACTCAGGAAAGCTCAAGAACGAGATCACCTATTACAAGGCTTATTAATTGCCCTGTCACGATTAGATGCAATTATTGTTTTAATTCGTCATGCACCAGACGCACCCACAGCCAAAGGTGAGTTAATTACCACCTACGGACTGTCGGAAGTGCAAGCAGACGCAATTTTGCAAATGCAGTTGCGACGATTAACAGCACTAGAAGCCGATAAAATTCGCCTCGAACACGACGATTTACAAGTTAAAATTAGCGACTTAGAGGATATTTTAGCCAGACGGGAACGGGTGCTAGAAATCATTGAAACGGAAATTAGTCAAATTAAAACTAGTTTTGCCACACCCCGGAGAACAGTAATTACTCATGGGGAAGGAGACATAGATGATATTGACTTAATTGCCAATGAAAAGGCGATTATTCTAGTAACAGAACAAGGTTACATCAAACGGATGCCCGTCAACACCTTTGAATCCCAAAGTCGGGCTACCAGAGGTAAAGCGGGGGCAAAAGTCAAAGATGATGATACCATTGAGCATTTCTTAACCTGCTGCGACCATGATAGTATCTTATTCTTTAGCGATCGCGGAGTCGTCTACTGTCTAAGAGCATATCAAATTCCCGTCAGTTCGCGCACCAGTCGGGGAACACCCATTGTGCAAATGTTGCCCATTCCCAAAGAAGAAAAAATCACCTCAATAGTCCCCGTAGACGAATTTAGCAGCGAAGAATATCTCGTCATGCTCACTAAAGGCGGTAACATCAAAAAAACTGTCCTAGAAGCATTTAGCCACATTCGCGCTAACGGATTAATTGCCATATCCTTAGAAGAAGGCGACCAACTGCGCTGGGTGAGAAGAGCTAGGGTAGAAGACAGCATCATTATCGGTTCACGTCAAGGTATGGCCATTCACTTCCGCTGTACTCATGATCAACTGCGTCCCTTGGGTAGAGCCACTCGTGGTGTAAAATCCATGAAACTCAAGAACAAAGACGAACTCATCGGTATGGATATCCTACCTGCGGCTATTCTTGATACCTTAGCTACTGTCATAGAAGGGGAAAGCGAAGAAATCGAAGAAACCGCAGAAATTGAAGAAATTGTAGAAACCGCAGAAATTGCCGAAATTGAAAATAGCGAGGAAATTGTAGAAGTCAGCAACGCCAACAGTACCGGACCTTGGGTATTAGTCATTACCATGGGCGGTTATGGCAAACGCGTTCCCGTTTCCCAATTCCGACTGCAAAACCGTGCCGGTCAAGGTTTAATGGCCACCAAATTCAAAAACCGCAAAACCAAAGACAAATTAGCCACCTTGCGAATTGTCAACAGCGACGAAGAAATCATGATGGCCACCAATCGCGGTATCATTATTCGTCAAGCGGTCAATGCCATTTCTATTCAATCAAGATCAGCCACCGGAGTCAGAGTGCAACGTCTAGACGAAGATGATGCCATTACCGGAGTTGCAATTGTCCCCCCCGACACAGGTGATAATGGGGAGCTAGAAGAAGCAGAATAGACAATTAACAAGAAACAAGATCCCCGACTTCTTAGAGAAGTCGGGGATCTGAATTGAATTACTTTATGTACTTTAGGACACAAGGAGATGATCAAACTCGGACAGCAACAGATTTCTAAATCCATTAAATATTATACCTTATCTTTTATCAGTGGCATATTCATGGGAACGACCGTTGCCCCTATTGGTGCATGGTTTCTAGCCTGGATTGCCCTTGTTCCCTTGTGGCTATTAGTTATTAAATATACATCCAAAACAGATCCCCCTGCCCCGCGCCCTGGGTTCCTGAGCGAAGTCGAAGGGCTGCCCCTTGCCCTAATTTGGGGTATCGGTTATCACGGAGTTGCTCTGTCATGGATTACAGGGATTCATCCTATGGATTGGTTAGGTGTTCCTTGGTTGCCTAGTTTAACTATTACCCTCCTTTGTTGGGCATTTATCAGCCTGTGGGGGGGAATTTTAGTTACTGTTTGGGCAGCTTTAATGGTGCGTCTAGATAGGGGAAATCCTTGGTTGCGTGTTCTATTTGGTACAGCCATTTGGTGTGGCTTAGAAAGCCTCTGGAGTGCAAGTCCTCTATGGTGGAGTTCTCTGGCTTACACTCAATCACCGCAAAATCTCGTAATTCTCCATTTAGGACAGCTTTCTGGACCCAATACTGTGACTGCGGTGATTGTGGCTTTTAATGGGTTAATTGCAGAATATCTCACGCAGAGACGCAAAGGCGCAAAGGAAGAAAGAAATACTATTTATTTGGCTTTTTCTCTGTTTATTATTGCTCATTTAATTGGTTTTATTCTCTATAGTCAACCGTTGACGGAAGGTGCGAGTACGGCTATAAAAATCGGTGTTATTCAAGGTAATATTCCTAATAAAATTAAGGTTCTTCCTGAAGGTTTGCGTCGGGCGATTACTGCTTATACTGAAGGATATTTAAGTTTAACTAATCAAGGTGTGCAAGCTGTTCTTACCCCGGAGGCTTCTATACCTATTTTTTCCCGTAGTTTAACTCAAACTCCTTTGTTGGCTGCTATTCAAAAAAAGGGTGTAATAGCTTGGATAGGTGCATTTGGTGAACAAGGAAATAGTTATACAAATAGCTTATTTACTGTTCTTGGTAATGGGGAAGTTACCAGCCGTTATGATAAATCTAAACTTGTGCCATTGGGAGAATATATTCCTTTTGAAAATATTTTAGGGGGAATTATTCAACGTTTATCACCGCTAGAAGCACATCAAGTTCCGGGTAAAGCCAAGCAAATTTTTAATACTCCTTTTGGAAGAGTAATTATTGGTATTTGTTATGAATCAGCTTTTGCAGAAAATTTCCGTTATCAAGCCTCTATGGGGGGAAAATTTATGCTCAGTTCTTCCAATGATGCCCATTATACGGCAGCAATGGCAAATCAACATCATGCCCAGGATATCATGCGGGCAATTGAAACTGATAGATGGGCTGTGAGGGCAACAAATACAGGTTATTCGGCATTTATTAATCCTCATGGACAAACTCTCTGGAAATCGGCTTATAACACCTATCAAACTCATGCAGAAACTATTTATCCTCGTCAAACTCAGACTTTATATGTGCAGTGGGGTGATTGGTTGACCCCTTTATTGTTGCTTCTAAGTGCTTTAATTTGGCTTTTTTGATTTCCTCTCTACTGTATTTTCTCGTCCCAATAGAAAGTGGTCTGAAAATAGAAGTATTTGCTTGCTGCCTAAGAGGATGTTTGAAAAGTTTTGAATGTATAAATTGACCCCTCTCCAAACCTCTCCCCGACGCGGAATGTGGGTTTGAAAACCCCATTCCCTGGTAGGGAAGGGGGGCAGGGGGGTTAGGTTTTTGGAGATTATGGGTTTCATCTGATACTTTCCAAACAACCTCTAAGACTATCATTTAAACTATCATCTATTTTTTTGCGGAGTGATGATAAAAACATTATGTCATTTCCTAGATCAGAAACTTCATCTTCATATTCATCCAAGTCTTCAATTTGATTGATTCTTTCTTGGTATTTTACCATCAAATTATCAACAGCTTCGATCATAAATTTGATGTCTTTAAATGATAAATCCATAGCTAATTCCTTCTAGAGATGATTGTCACTACTATTCATTAACTTTAGAGAAATATGTGCCTATCTGTTGCAATACTTCTTTATAATCCTCCAATGGCATATCTTGAATGGGTTTCCACAGCCAATGATTATCATAGTCATTAACTAATTCTAGCTGTTCTGGTATTTTTGTCCCTGCTTGTAATCGCCACCAATTTTTACCATATCCTGGATTAGCAAATGTTGATATTCCGCCTGTTGATTCCCCATCTGCTAAAGTAGTCATAACCCACACTTGCCCATCTTTATCATAGCAAGCTATATCTTTATTAGGGCGAACATTATCCATTCTGGGGGAATTGGCATTTCCTTGTCGATAAAGAGTAATTGGTGTATTGTCCATTAAAGTGGGCTTTTAGTCTTTAATTTGTGTATTAAATAGAATAATGCTTGTCAAAATAAATGCTAAAAATATCGCTAAATTCCGTAATAAATCAATATTACTATGTTTAACAGCGATCGCTATTAATGCCCAAACCGTAACACCAGTATAGGGAATATCTTTGTACCTAATTGCAATCACAGCCGCAATCGTTGTGGCTATCACCAACATGATCATAGTCCAGACCTGACTATTCATACCCCAACCATTCCAACCATAAAAATATAGTGCAGAAGCCACATTTACCACAGTTGCCACAGAAATCCAACCCAAATAAATACTCACAGGATTATGCAAGCATAACTTTTTCGTTTGAGATACCCGCTTTTTGCCAATGCCTAAAATATGATAAATAGCCATCAGCGGTATGAGAATACCGAACATAGCCACAACAGAAAAAGCAAAAAGTCTAGATAAAAATAAATACACCCAAATACTTTGAAAAACAGAAGCAATCACTAACAGATAACCTGTTTTGCGTAAATCTGCATCCTGTTTTTGGTTAGGTAGAAATTGATAAACTGCTAAAGCGAATAGTCCTAAATAAATCACTCCCCAAATGACAAAAGCATAGTTAGCAGGAATAATCAACACATCTTTAAATAAAGTGTTAGAAATTGCCCCTATACTCAGTCCATTTAAGGGAAAAATATTTGATGCTACATTCACCACAAAAGCACCAACAACAGCAACTAAAGTTATTAGTTGTCGGATAAAATCTTGATTATGATTGGAAGTAGATTGCTGCATAGATAATTACCAAGTTGGATCACTAAAAAGATGTATCGTTAATTTATCTTTCCCTGGTGGAACTGCGGTAATACAAGCCCGGATAACTTCACCATCATCTAATTCTACAGTACAAGCGTGACAAGTTCCCATTAAACAACCGGTAGGAATGGATACTCCAGCCCGTTCTGCGACATCTAACAAAGGTTCTCCTACTTGGGCATTAACGGTGATATCATCTGGTAAAAAAGTAATTTGCATAGTCCTATATGGCTTTTTATTTGCTAAAGAATAGATGAAAAAGAAGAATTATAAATCACTAATTAGGGCTTAAGTAAGTCGGCCCAATAAAATCGATATATGTTTAGTTTTGTAAAAACCGTGAAACACCCTATTTATAAGGTATTCGTTAATTTATATTTCGTTACATAGATTGATTTTTTAACGCCGACCTACTTACTGAATAAACCGAAAACCTAGATAGATTAAGAGTTTCCCGGTTAAAAAAGTGAATTAGGTGCAAGGAATAAGGATTGAAACCATTAAAAACCTATCACTTTCTGAAATTTGAAACTATTCTTCTCTCCTTCTAATTCTTCCTCCTGACTCGGTGACTCCTGACTCGGTGACTCCTGACTCGGTGACTCCTGACTCCTAGCCCTCAGGAAAAGACTTTTTCAGCAAGCCCTAATTATTCCCCTAATTATTTTGACATAAAGTTCTATAACTTTCCTTTTTATAGGCATCGCTTCTGGTCAGGTTTGGATTATATAGTAGATAATTTTTTAATATATGGCAATTACTTTCCAGTAATCTTTCTAATGTCATATCCGATAACTTCCGTAAAATTACATGACTATTACCACTACCAGCCGCTAATATTTTACCATCTGGACTAAAACTAACGCTGCTTAAATCTTCTGCATCACCTTTTAAAACCATCATTAAAACACCTTCTTGATTCCACAACCTGATTTTATTATCACTGCTGACGGCTAGAGTTTTACCATCTGGACTAAACTTAGCACTAATAAAACCATCACCATACCCCATCAGGGTTTTTTGTAATTGACCGTTCTCACTCCAAATTTTCACCGTACTATCAAGACTAACAGAAGCTAATAATTTACCATTAGGCGACCAGGCTACACCATTTACCCTGCGAGTATGACCAGTTAAATTTTTGATCATTTCGCCATTACTTGTCCATATTTTTACCGATTTATCATCACTAGCGGAGGCTAGAAATTTACCATTAGGACTAAAACTCACCCAATTAATAGCATCAGTATGACCATTTAAAGTGTTTAGTAGTTTACCATCTTGATGCCATAATTTTATGGTTTTATCTTTACTAGCAGAAGCGATAATTTTACCATCTGGCGACCAAGCCACAGCTAAAACTGGATCATTATGACCAGATAATGTTTTTAATAATTTACCATCTTGATGCCATAATTTTATAGTTTTATCTTTACTAGCAGAAGCAATAATTTTACCATTAGGCGACCAAGCTACAGCCCAAACTTGATCATTATGGGCTATGAATTTTTTGAGTAATTTACCTTCCCGATTCCAGATTTTGATTGTTTTATCCAAACAAGCACCGGCAATAGTATTACTATCAGGACTAAAACTAATACTTGTTACCCAATCATTATTGGCTTGGGGATTAGGTAAAATTAGACTATCCCAACGCCACAAAATAATAGTTTTATCTCTACCAGCAGATGCTAAAGTTAGTCGGTCAGGGCTAAAACTAACACTATTTACCCAACCATTATGTCCTCGCAGAGTTCCTAGTAAATTACCATCAATACTCCAAACTCTAACTGTTTCATCCATACTAGCAGATGCTAGAGTATGACCGTCGCTGCTAAAATTGATACTAATAACACCGTTGCTATGTCCAGAAAGAGTTTTGAGTAATTGACCTTCTTGATTCCATAATTTGATTTTTTTATCTAAACTTGCAGAAGCCAGAATTTTACTATCACTAGACCAAGCTATAGCTAAAACAGCATCTTCATGGGCTGGTAAAGTTTTGATTAATTGACCTTTGCTACTCCACAATTTTATGGTTTTATCAGCACTGCTAGAAGCCAAAATTTTCCCATCATTAGACCAAGCTACGGCTAAAACAGCATCTTTATGACCAGATAATGTTTTTAGTAGTTTACCTTCTTGATTCCACAATTTTATGGTTTTATCGGTACTTGCAGAGGCGATAATTTGACTATCAGGATGGAAACTTACACTATTCACTATAGATGTATGACCTAGTAAAGTTTTGAGTAGTTTACCTTTTCGACTCCAAAGTTTAATTGTTTTGTCTTGACTAGCGGAAACTAACATTTGACTATCAGGACTAAAAATAACACTATTTACTACATCTTCATGTCCTGATAAAGTGTTGATTAAAAGACCATTAGGACTCCAAAGTTTAATTGTTGTATCTGCACTAGCTGAAGCTATTAAAGATTTATCTGCACTAAATGTCACCATTCTGATTCCCGACAAATGACCTTCTAAACGATTACGTTCTTTGACTCCATAAACCGCCTGATACAGTGCAGTTAATACCTTCTCTTGAGTAGAAGTATCTATCCATAGAGTTTTTTTTAATTTTTTTCCTGCTTTCAAACTTTCCTTGAGAGCATCAATACCTTTTTGAGAAGCAAATAAAGTCTCACTAGATGCACTTAGAGTTTTCATTTCACTATCTGTGGACGTAATCACAGAAGTAGTTAAGGCAAACATAGCAATAATAGAAGCTGTTAAGGCTATTTTCAGGGCAATATTTAATCTAATTGCACCCAAACGTTGTTTTTCTTGGCTATCGGTTAATTTTGCAAGTAACTCTTTTTCTTTTAATTCTGTGCGTAAATGTTGAATTTCTATTTGACTTGCTTCTTCTCGCTTTCGTAATTCTCTTAATTCTGCCAGTAAATTATCTCCTTGTGAATGGTGTGTCTGTTCTAAACTAAGGCCGTTCTGAGTTTTTCTTAATTCACTTTTAAGCCGTTCAATTTCTTGATAACTATTTCTAACCTGATCCCGTAATGTATTAATTTGTGTTTGTAATCCAGATTCCTGTTGTTGTAAATAACGAATTAAGCTGACTAAATAATCATGAATTAATTGATAGCGTTCGGGAACATTAGGAAATATCACAACTAACCCGGAGCGAACTAAAATATCTAAAATCAATTCTAAGTTACTAGGATCTTCTAAATCTGAGAGTTCTAATGTTAATTCTGTCCGGGTTTTAAAAGGTCTTTTATTATGATCATCTGTTAATAAATATAAAACCAGGAGAGCCGCCCGTTCGTGTTCTTTTCCACATTCTTTAATTAATTCTTGAATATATGTTTGAATTAACTTATTGGGACGATATGCTTGATACTGGGCAAGGGTAGTAATATATTTATCTTGTAATTGTGCGCCCGCTAATTGCAATTCTATCGGACGAACTTCGCCCAGTTCTGAAGACAAATCAGCAACTAACGCATCAATTAAATCTGGTTCTAATTTGAGTTGGGATTGATTATGTGAACGTTCAGTTAATTTCTGAATGATTTTTCTGGCATTTTCAGGAGAAAAGTTATTAAGTTGATAACGAATATTTTTGTCAAGAATATTATTATTAATTGTTTCGATTGATGAAAGACATTTAAAATCTAGAAGGCGATGTAAATAATCTTCGCGCAAAGTCAAAATAACTTTCACAAAAGATACCCCTAAACAATCACTAATAAATTGATCAAATATTTGTTTTTTGTGAATATCTGTATCACCAAAGAAAAATTCTTCAAATTGGTCAAAAATTAACACTGTAATTAAATGATTATCTGCATTTTTCCGTAATTTTTGCAAAATACTATTAATAGTTGTAGGTATAGAAATATCAGATCGAAATTCTGTTTCCATGGCTGATATTTTTTGCATTTCTAACATGGCCTTGGTAAAAGATTTACCTAATTCTCCTAACCAATCTGTATAGACTTGGAGGACAACTGGTACAGCAATTTGATCACCAACAGCCCGGTTTTGCAGTGCGGGAACTAAGCCAGCCGTAACAGTAGAACTTTTACCAACACCTGACTGTCCATGAATAACTATTAATTTTTGGTCTGCACGACTAATTCTCCCAATTAAGTTATTAACATCATATTCTCTACCAGAAGCGGCAATTTCTAAGGCTATACTATTACTGGCAAATGTAGATATTAAAGTGGGGTTGGTGACTTGTCTTTGCGGTTGTAACCGTCCAGCCCCAATAAAGGGGACAAAACCATATTGTTGTTCTACAGAACGGAGTTTTTGTTTAATAATATAGGCTTGAAGATAGTGTCCTATTTGAAAGTATAATGATCTTAAATTATGTAATAAGCGAATATAACGATGGGCATCATATTTATGTTCACTGTTTTCTAAAGCTGATGACAGTTGTTGAGATGCTGCATTTATATATTCTTTTGCTACCGTTATTTGTCCTAGATGATTGAGGGCTTCTGCTAAAGTTAATAAATAAATTTGTTCTAATATCAGAGGAAATAAATAATGATTTGATTCTGGGTGATTTTTTTCTGTTTCTAATTGTAGTAGTGATATATGCGCTAAAATACTAGCTTGTATCCAGTTGGAATTATGTACAGCTACCTGTGCTAAAAAACCATAATCACAAGCTAATTGAATTTTCCTACCATATATTTGATGTAATTCTAGGGATTTTTTAGCGACAACTTCTAATACTGTCCATGATTTTAAACTATATAAGACTTCTAATAATTGTTCAATAAATTCCGAAACTAAATCTATCCGTCCAGCAATTTCAAATGTTTGTAAACATTGCTGAAAATATGTTTTAGCTGATTGCCAATATCTTTCTCTTGATTTAGGATTTTGTTCGGCAAGACGACAGCAACATAATCCAATATAAAATAATAAAATTGACCGTTTTAAAAGATCAGCATAGGATGAATCAGATAATTCTGCTGTTCTATCAGTTGCATATTCTGTTAGCCATAAGTTTTCTTGATGATGCCAAAAACGCAAACTTTTCTGAAAGTTATTTAAGGCAGAATCAATCCGATTATTGACATAATCATCTATGCCAAAAATAAATTCTAACCTAGCATTTAATTCTGCTTCGATCTCAATCCCCCTATCATACAATTCCTTAATTGCATAATGCAGTTGATCACTGCTAATCCATACTTGTTCTAAGGTGACAGGATTACCTTGTGCATAATTACTTTGTAAAACTCTCGTAAATAGATCGTCAGTTTCTTGGTGGAGAAATTCTAGTAATCCAATAGAGGTCATTTCAAATCTAATTGGTGTAGCTGCCCAACTGGCAAAATCGGGAGCTAACCGCAGGATTTTCTGTAACACTTCATCATTTACCCAAAAAATCATGGGGATTTGATAACGTTTACGAAATTCATCTCGGACTTGATTAATGGAACGCAGGAGATCATCTATTTCATAGATTGATTCAAACCCCATAATCATTAATCCGGCAGGTTGATTAATGGTAAGTTGTGATTGAATTGTGGTATATAAACTTGTAGCATTTTGGGCTAAAGTAATACTTTGAATACGCTCATTTCCCCAACCATTAATTGCTAGTTGTTGCCGGATTATATCTCGCAGAAATTCGTAGTTACAGCACAGCAAGATAACTGAAAACTGATTTTTAGAAAAGGTAATTGCTCTTTCTAAACTACGTAAAGACTGTTGATTCGCAGCGATTATATTCTCTGCTTGCTGTCTTTTAACCATAATTTAAATTTTTCGGTTTCTGCTAAAACTGGGTTAAGTGCAAACCAAACACCCTGGTGATCACGATATTCAAATACGAATAAACTCCGTAATAAAATATCGTACTCTACATTGCCTCTAACTCGTTGATCTTGGATTACCTGCAAGATTAATTCACTTTCATCCAGATCAATGGCATTAGCCCGGTAATCTCGTTGTCTTTGGATTACTAATTCTACACATTTGCGGTCAAAAGGTGGATCTTGTTCTCGTAAACAATCAAATAGTAGCCCTAATAAGTCGCGGACATGACCACCACTAATCAAACACAAACGATCTAGAGTATCTAGATGATCAAATAATTGGGTAACTAAATTTAAACGATCTGTTGGTGATCTGTCAGGAAAGGCTCTTGCTAATACCATTTGTCGCATTAATCCTAGTCCTTCTGTATTAATTTCTCCAGAACGTTGCCGCACGGGAATCATTGGTAATACTTTCGGTGCAACTCCACCTCCTAAACGATGTTGTAGTTCCGCACTATCATTAGAAAATGTCAAAGCTAAGGGAATTGTGTAAACTATGTGGCAATTCAATTTTCTTAATTGTTCTCCTCGATCAATGAATAAGTATTCTGGTAGCGATCGCCCAGACGGTAAAGGACGAACCGCCACCCGATCCAAGTTATCCACAATCACCACCAATCCCTTCTTACCCCTAGCTTTTAGCTCCAAATTAGCCCGATCTAATAGCTCTTTATTAATTGATTGTAAGATATTTTCTGTGCGTGGTTCTAGATAGTCTCTTAACCGTCTGCGTAACTGAGGACTTTCTTTAGTTTTCGCCGTAATTTTGGCAATCCCCACAGATAATTCCGCTTCTACCCCCAGTTCTAAAGGCGTTTGCAAAAAATCTACCAACTCCCTAAACAACTTAGTAAAGTAACTAGGTTGGACACGCAGTTTCATCCCTTCCAAGTTTTCACTCACCAAACCCGCGATCGCTAATAAAATATCTGTAATATCTATATCTACCATTTCTAAAACATGGGTAGACTCAAAATAGACAACATGAAAATCTCGCGCTTCCAACTCGGCCTTGAGTCGTAGCAATTCCGTAGATTTTCCACAGCCCAAATGTCCCGTAAATAATTGACAGGTTGGTATATTTGGGGAAATCTTTGTAATAGTCCGCAGCAGAGCTTCAATAATTTTTCCCCCACGGACTGAAGTAAAATCAATATAATACATCCGGTCGTCTACGTTCTCAATCATCAACGGCCGGGAAGGATTACAAGCTTGATAAAATCTTTCTAAGTTAAGAAGCATAAAAAATTAATTCACGCTGTAATGGTCATAACATGATCTGTCACAATCTCTTTTACAGTGGAAAACCGAACATATCCGCAAAAACCAGGTATAGAAACATAACTAATTTTAGATTTTTCTTCACATCTTCACGCAAGAAAATCCAAAATCAGTATTTACTTGAATACATTCAGAACAAAATCAAAAAAGTAGTAGTCCCTGATAAACAAGCATAGATAACATCTGGATGACTCCCCCTACCGAAGCCAACCAAAATATATCCAATATTGAAAGTTGAGAAAAAATCTGATGATCTGATAAATCTCGCTTAACGCTAATTATTTAAGCTCGGTTACAAATATTACTTTGTAATCAAAAAATATTAGTCCTTGCATGTACCTTTACGTAAACAATCTCCTTGTGGCTCATCTCTAGCAGAGACCTTAACCACTAACTGTGATTGAGTATAATTTTCGATTCTTGCTTGAGCATTATCTCTAGACAGCTTATTTCCTGCAAAACAAGCACTGGAATTGCACAGATAAACTGACAACACCATTAGTCCTACACCAATTGTTTTTTTCATATCTAAATTCAATTCAGATTTCTATTGCGTAATCAGCAACATTATTTTGATCAATCGTGAAAACTTATTAATCAGCTAATAGTTCTAAAAATTGCCAGAAAAATCTGTTCATAGTCTCAAATAAGACACTACAAAGAATGCAACCTTAAAGCGCATTAGTATATCCTTGTCTAGTCAGTATAGAAATAAATCAAGATTTATACTTGGTTTTACCCAACTACATCTTTGATTGATCCCAGACTGAGATAAACAAGTTATTGTTTTCATTGATTCACAGATTAAAGTTATATCTGTGATGGCCAAATCCACTCTTACCCCCCTGGCAGAGTTAATTTAACCACAAGATAACGTGCTTGATACGTATACATTTACTATGGGAAAATCCCGGATAAAAAAATCTTTTTTTGACCAGAAACAAATATAAATATTATCCGTCAACATAGAACAGAACGTAATTTAAAGTACATTTGTATTTAATCGTAAATTTAGAGTATTTTTTTTAAAGCATAAAAAAACCAGATTTAACAAGCTATACAGCTAGGAAATACTGCATAAAAGGATATAAAATCTGCAATTAATACTTATGTATCAAGTAGTAATAATTTAGAAATGCACAAAATCTATTTTGTGCTAATTAATACAGACGTAAAATCAAAGTCCAAATGTAAAAATAAAAATAAAAATAGAAATGCTACCAAAAATAAATACGGCTATTTTCGTGAATTATTTACAACTTCAAAAGTTTTCGAGCGGATTCCCTATAAAATAGTGAACGAAGATTGCCTAACAAATGTTTCCCACTTTTCCTACTCATGACCTCTTCACAAGACGTAGATACCATAAATTCCCCCGGCTTAGACCCAGAACCATCTATTAACCCGCTAGATGAATTACCAGGTGAAGTGGAAATGTCCATATTTGACCACCTGGAGGAGTTGCGGCAAAGAATTTTCTATGCCCTCATAGTGGTAGTAGTGGGTATTATCGGTTGTTTTATTTTCGTCAAACCCCTAGTACAGCTACTAGAAGTTCCTGCTCACGGCGTTAAATTTCTGCAATTAGCTCCGGGAGAATTTTTCTTTGTCTCCATGAAAGTTGCTGCTTACGGTGGTTTAATCCTGGCTACTCCCTTCATTCTTTATCAAATTATCCAGTTTGTACTTCCTGGCCTCACCGTGCGGGAACGGCGTTTAGTCATCCCTGTGGTGCTAGGCTCAAGCGTATTATTTGTATGCGGCTTAATTTTTGCTGACATTGCACTCATTCCCGCTGCTTTACAATTCTTCATTAATTATGGTGCTGATGTTGTTGAGCAACTTTGGTCAATTGATAAGTATTTTGATTTTGTGCTGTTATTGTTATTCACCACAGGACTAGCATTTCAAGTTCCAGTTATTCAAATTTTGCTCGCTACCTTGGGAATTGTTTCCTCACAAATCATGTTAAAAGGTTGGCGTTATGTAATTATGACAGCAGTAATTTTGGGAGCAGTGCTGACACCTTCTACCGATCCTCTGACCCAAAGTCTTTTAGCTGGTGCGGTTTTAGGACTATACTTTGGGGGGATTGGACTAGTCAAAATCATTGGCAAATAATTCAACTTGTCAGTGGTCAGTGGTCAGTTGTTCGTTGTTCGTTGTTCGTTATTTCCTAACCAGTAATTTACTTAATTGTTAATCGCTATGCAGAAAGCCAGTTATCCTCATTGCTATCCTATAAAATGAGGCTTGATAAATTAGTTTTGTCAACGCTGGCTAATTTATAGCTAACGTTATCTAAAACCAACTTAACTTTAACTTTTACAATAGGGATACTTCACCAGCATGGCTCAAGAGCGCACGTTACCCACATTTAATACTGCCACAGTCCAAATCACCAAAGAAGAAGGATTGGGCTTATACGAAGATATGACATTAGGACGTTTATTTGAAGATAAATGTGCCGAAATGTACTATAGAGGAAAAATGTTTGGTTTTGTCCACCTATACAACGGACAAGAAGCAGTTTGTAGCGGCATTGTCAAAGGTGCAATGCGCCCCGGTGAAGATTTCGTTTCCAGCACCTACCGTGACCACGTTCATGCTTTAAGCGCCGGAGTTCCCGCACGAGAAGTCATGGCAGAATTATTTGGTAAAGCCACAGGTTGCAGTAAAGGGCGCGGTGGTTCTATGCATATGTTTTCGGCTGAACATCGCCTATTAGGTGGTTATGCTTTCGTAGCCGAAGGTATTCCCGTGGCTGCTGGTGCTGCTTTTCAATCTAAATACCGTCGGGAAGTTCTGGGAGACAAAAACGCTGACCAAGTAACCGCTTGCTTCTTTGGTGACGGTGCTGCTAACAACGGTCAATTTTTTGAAACATTGAATATGGCAGCTTTATGGAAATTGCCAATTCTCTTTGTGGTCGAAAATAATAAGTGGGCAATTGGTATGTCTCACGAACGGGCAACTTCTCAACCAGAGATATACAAAAAAGCCAGTGTGTTTAACATGGTGGGTGTGGAAGTTGACGGTATGGATGTTCTAGCAGTGCGTCAGGTGGCTCAGGAAGCCGTAGCCCGCGCCCGTGCAGGAGAAGGTCCAACTTTAATTGAAGCTCTGACCTATCGCTTCCGGGGTCATTCCCTGGCTGACCCAGACGAAATGCGAAGCAAAGAAGAAAAAGAATTTTGGTTTGCTCGTGACCCCATTAAAAAGTTAGCGGGTTATTTGCTGGAACAAAATCTAGCTACAGAAGCAGAACTCAAAGATATTGAAAAGAAAATTCAGGCTGTAATTGAGGACGCGGTTAAATTTGCCCAAAGCAGCCCTGAACCAGATCCTAGCGAATTATATCGCTTCATTTTTGCCGAAGACGTTTAGATTGGGTCATGGGTAATGGGTGATAGGTAATGGGTAATCAGGGAATATTACAAAATAAATAGCGTTGGTGATTAAAGAGATGAATTTGTCGGGCTTCGCCCCGCTTCGCTAACACGCTCCAGGGGCAGAGAGAAGGAGCTTGAGCGATATAATTTTTGATTTTTATGCTTCAATATAGCGATCGCCAACGCTATGCTTTTTTCCCAATTCAAAAATATGCAAGTTAGATGTAATAAAGCTTATACTCATCAAATTTATTAAGGGTTATAGTTGTATAGGATATGTTAATGGGTTAACAATGCCTGTTGTCTGGCATCCTCAAATGCAAAAGGCTAGTGTTTTTACCAAACAAGCAACCAAGCTTTGGGGTGGTCAAGTTAACTGGCGGACGGCGACTGCTTACGATGCGACTCGGGCAATTATTCAGGGATTAGAAAAAGCCAGCACACGGAGCGAACTACAAGCAACACTCCGCAATCCAGACTTTTCGACAAAGGGAGCAGGAGAGGTGGTGAAATTCTTACCTTCTGGCGATCGCTATACTCGTCCCAGATTGGTGCAAGTAAGATCCACTACAGCCAAGTATGAATTTGTCCTAATTGATCCACAATAGGTCGAAATGGTGGAAATGTGACAATGCTGCTATGAACAGTCAAAGACTATAAACTAGGTATGGTAGGGATTTGAGTTTAAATTTTTTGAAGGTTTGAGATCAAATTATCATGGTGGAATTTGTTGGCACGACAACTTACAATGAGGAAGAAAGGCCAGAGAAATTCATCTTACCAATGACAACTGACAACTGACAAATTTCTGTTAAAAATAGTGATATACATAAACCGGATTCGAGATTGCCTACGGCACGCTACGCGAACAGGAAGAACTATAGAATGACTTCAGAACAAATAGTTAGACGTTCAGATATATTAAACACTCAGGTAATCACCCGCGACAACGGTAAGCGGTTAGGTATCGTGAGTCAAATCTGGGTTGATATTGATCAAAGAGAGGTTGTGGCACTTAGTCTGCGAGACAGCCTCATCTCTATTTCTAGTTTGCCTCGCAATATGTATCTCAACACCATTAACCAAATCGGTGATGTTATCTTAGTTGATAACGAGGATGTCATCGAAGATGTGGAAGTAGAGATTCTCAGTAACCTGATGAACTGGGAAGTCATCACCGAAACAGGTGAAGTCTTAGGCAAGGTGAGAGGCTTTAAATTTAATGGCGAAACGGGTAAAATATACTCCATAGTCATTGCCTCCTTGGGATTACCGCAAATTCCTGACCAGTTTTTGAGTACCTATGAACTGTCCATAGATGAAGTTGTCAGCACTGGTCCGAGTCGCTTAATTGTGTTTGAAGGTGCTGAAGAAAGAGTAAACCAATTAACCGTAGGCGTTTTAGAACGGCTGGGAATTGGTAAAGCCCCTTGGGAACGAGATGCAGAAGAGGAATTTGGCTATACGCCCCCCCGCACAGTTGCCCCCAGCAATCAATTACCTAGCGGTGTACCCCTCCAAGCACCCCGGCCAAAAGTTCGCATTCCTGAACCTATAGCCCAGGAGGAGGAATGGACAGAAGACTACGTAGAGGAAGAAAGACCCCAGCGGCAAGTCATGAAAGCCCGTTCCTACGAGTCAATTCAGTATGATGAAGATGAAGAAGATAACTGGAGTGACGAAACAGTCAGAGATAGTTATCAGGAAGCACCCAGAACCGCAGCCAAGCCTGCTAAAAAGACCTACGCAGATCAGTATGATGACTATGATGATGATCTCGAAACTGATGCTTGGGATGATGCACCAAAGCCTGTGAATATTCCCAAAAAGGTCAAGGAACGACAGGTGGAATACGAAGAAGAAGGCGGATATTAAGTTTTGTAAACCCCCCTCATACTTATAGTAGAGGGGGTTATTTTTTTTTGAGTAGGGAAATTTTAGTTGAATATTAATTTAGATGCAATATTTACCAAGAGATAAAGTTTGAATAAAAGTACGAGATTCAGGTACATTCTGAAAGATTCTGCCTATACTTTCTGTGTTGATAAAATCTAGTGCTTTTTTATTAAAGTCTTCATCACTAAGAGTTTTAAGTTCTTTAGTACCATAAAGTAAAGTTTTTAATTCTCCTGGTTTCTTCCCATAAGCATCCTTAATTAATTTTTTGGGGTCTATTTTAGCAGCAGCTATAAATATTTCAGTTGAGGGAAACGTGACGACTGGAACTACTACAGGTAAATGTTCGTGTGTATAACCGTCTCTTGCCTTAGCTCGATAAAATTCTTCTATACTTCCTACTAATATCTTAGATATGCTGAATCTCCAGTCTTTAAAGTAGTCATCAGGAGCGGAAAGCGTCTGTTCAGTATCAGCAGTGAGCAATAAAATATCTCGGTTACAAATTGGTCCTACTTCCTTTTCAAACTCTGTAAAGGCTGTATAAAGAGTGTTTGTCACTGATTTTTTGAATTGTGAAGCTTGTTCACCTGTTAGATAGCAACCACTATTAATTTTATTTACCTCTTTACAATATCTTTCTACAGCATCATGAATGTTTTGCCGACTTAACTCAATATAATTAAGAGTCACATGATTTTGATCCCCGTCAGATAAAATACACTCAGAGATTTTTCTAAAAATTGCCCTGTCAGTAGCACCATCTCCAACAATTGCTATATTTCTCTCTAGCATTATATTTTACCTGATTACCCAATTGTTCCTGAATACCAAAGTTCTGCTAATTGATACTTTGGTATCTCAACTATCTTTTTACCTGTAGTTTCATCATCTACTATATCACCTTCTACAGTACCTATACCTACAAGGGTTTCCAGGGATGTATTTAGATTTCTGACATCACTAGTTCTATTACGTTTTTCTAAGCGAACTGTATAAACATGATCTAAATGATTATGGAACTCACGTAAAACAGATGGACTATGGGAAGTAATGATAAACTGAGATATGAAACCTTCTGAAGTTGGAGATGTCATTTGCCAAATCCAACGCATCAGTTCTTGAATATTACCAGGATTTACACCATTTTCAATCTCTTCTAAAAGAATCAGAGTTGGGGGTCTATAAAGAGAAGCGAGAAGACTAATAGCTGCTGCTTTCATGAATCCATCTGAAACAGAATCTGGTAAAAATTCTTCTACAATTCCTGTTCTTCCAAAATCAAACAGCCAAAATAGTTTGGAAATATCATAATTATAACGAACACCTTGAAAGTTATTTTCAAATCGTCTCATTAAGGCTATAAATCTTGTGAAAGTTCGTTCTTCTTTTTCTTTAATATATTTAATTACTGCTTGCAAACCACTACCTGTATTACCTAATTCACAAGGAATTTTATTGAAATCATTTTTTTCTATTTCATCAATATCACGAATTTTATCATCTTCAAATAAACCTTTAAGAAAAGCAGGTTGGAAGTGATAACTATATGTATTCACAAAGTCCAAAAAAAAGTCTTTACATAATTGTTTTTCTCTTGTTGGCAAAGATGTGTCATTTACAATTTTTTTCTGTAAAGCCATTAAATTGCTTGGATAATCATCTCCACTTGTAATTATTTCCTCATTATTACTATCTAGTCTAATTATGATTTTCTCATTGCAGTTGCAACTAACAAGGTTTTCAAAATTTCTATATTCATGCAATTCTATTTCATAAATAATACTTCCATTGGAGTTATGCCAATGTATAGTAAATCCCATTGATCTATCAGTAGCTAGTCTATAACGATAAGCATATAAGTCACTGTAGAGATTAACTGGTTTGTTTGGATTTCTAGGAAGGCCTCCTTTTACAAGCCGACAGAAGTGTTGTATGCCCTCTAGAAAATTAGACTTACCTGAATTATTATTACCAATCAATAAGGTGACTGGATGAAGGTCTATAGTAGTTAGCTTATGGGTTTTAAAGTTTTTAAGTGTAACTTGCGTAAACATAATTTTTTCTGGTAACAACTTAAATTTTACATTACTGCTGTAAATAATACAACTATTTAGCTGCTAAAGGAGAGAAAGATTAGATGCTTCTTCTTCCCTCAACTCATCTATAAACTTATTAAAACCAAAGTTTTCTGATAATTCCGCATCTACAACCAAAATCCCCTCTTTTCGATATACATTTGCTTGGTTAGAAGGAACTATATTAGTTGTTTGTAAGTTTATTTCCGTATTTCCTTCAGCCATTTGCTGAGTCAAAGCATCAATTTTTTCTGCAACTGCTTGCAAAATAAACTGTTCCGTTGAGATTCCCTGACTGCTTGCTAATTTTTCTATCTTTCGTTGTATTTGTAGAGGAAAGTTCATAAACATCAACGGCATTAAGGTTACATAAATTATAGCTAGAATCTAACTACAGATTTTGCCATTTTTGCTTAAAGAATTGTAATTATTACCCATTCCCCATTCCTTTGGGTACAACTAATACCTTATCAACCCGATTTCCGTCCATATCCATAACTTCAAACCGCATATTATCCCATTCAAAATGATCAGCGGCTGCGGGAATCCGTCCTAAATGGGTGATCACAAAACCGCCTAATGTTTGATAATTTCCTCTTTCTTCAGTTTCTAATTCTTCCAGATCAAATAGTTCTAAAAACTCTTCTATTCCTAACATTCCATCTACTAACCAAGAACCATCTTCCCGTTGTACAGCTTGGGGTTCTTCTTGTCCTGGTTCTGCGGGAACATCACCGACGATTTCACTCATAATGTCGTTAAGAGTGACTAAGCCTTGAATTACGCCATATTCATCTACAACTAAAGCCATGTGTGTAACGGTTTGTTTGAATAATTCTAAAACTTTTAAACCGCGGGTGCTTTCCGGGACAAATACGGGTTGACGTAATCCTAGTGTTAAGTCAAAGGGTTCATTCCGTAAACTTCTCGCTAATAAGTCGGTGACAGGAATAATTCCCAGGACGTTATCTAATCCTTCTTGACAAATTGGATAGCGAGAATAGCCGTTTTCCACCATTTTGTGGCGATTTTCTTCAGGAGAGTCGTCTAAGTCTAACCAAACTATATCAGGACGGGGTGTCATAAAAGAGGTGACGGCGCGATCGCCTAACCGGAAAACTCTCTCTACCATGTCCTGTTCGGCTTCTTCAAATGTCCCCGCTTCTGTTCCTTGTTCTATGAGAATTTTAATTTCTTCCTCTGTAACCTGGGGTTCAGCAGAGGGGGTAATTCCCAAAATTCGCAATACTAAATCCGTAGAAGCACTCAAAATTTTAACTATAGGTGAAGCTATTTTTGCTAAAGTCCCCATGGGGATAGCTACTAAAGCCGCGATTTTTTCAGGGTTATTTAAAGCCAGACGTTTGGGGACGAGTTCACCGACAATCAGGGAAAAATAGGTAATTAGTAATACCACTACCCCGAAGGCGATCGCATTGCTATAATTCGCTAAAACTGGGACTAATTTCACATACTCTTCCAGTCTTTTGGCAATGGTAGCACCACCGAAGACACCATTAAGGATATTAATGAGTGTAATCCCTACTTGGACAATAGATAAAAAATGGTTGGGAGATTCTGCGAGTTTTAATGCAGCCCTTGCGTTGATATCTCCTTGATTGGCTAACTGCTGTAGTCTAACTTTCCGGGCTGAGACTACGGCCATTTCCGACATGGAAAATACACCATTAGCAAAAATTAGCACCAAAATCGTTAAAATTTCAAACGTGAAGGAAGACATTTTTAAAATTGCTGGTATAAAGAGTAAAAGTATACAGAGATGAGAAATCCAGTTTATTTAGACATTTTATTAGTATCCATTATTTTAGGTAATTCTCTGAATAATTTGACTATACACAAAGTAGTAGCTATATTTCTTCTATCTATTAGTAGTTAAGCTTGATTCTTTGGGAATCATCCTCTAGAGTGCGATTAAAACTTTTAAAATAGCTAATATAAACTGCTTTTAGATTTTGACATCAGCAGCGACTTCCTTTTTTAGCGTAAGATATTTGAAATATATGGCCTTTTCTTCTATTGTGCGTGCTTTGGCGCGATCGCCTCTTACCGCCGAACTAATTACCAAACTCAACAAACAACGGGAATTGCGGTTAAATGGGATTTCTCGACTACCTAAGGGACTGGTAGCTTCAGCATTAGCAAACTATGAAGATCAGGATTTGTGCGTCGTCTGTGCCACCCTAGAGGAAGCTGGCCGGGTTTTCGCCCAAATGGAAGCAATGGGCTGGAAAACTGTGCATTTTTACCCAACGTCTGAAGCTTCTCCCTATGAACCTTTTGACCCTGAAAATGAGTTAAGTTGGGGTCAAATGCAGGTTTTAGCGGATTTGGTGAATGGTCAGTTGCAAAAGCAAAAAACTGCCATAATTGCCACTGTGGGGGCATTACAGCCACATTTGCCACCTCCGGAAGCGTTTAAATCATTTTGTGTAACCTTAGAAAAAGGGATGGAATTTGATTTAGATGGGTTTGGGGAAAAAATCACTCTTTTGGGATATGAACGAGTTCCTCTGGTGGAAACTGAGGGACAATGGAGTAGACGGGGGGATATTGTGGATGTGTTTCCGGTGTCCTCGGAGTTGCCTGTGCGCTTGGAATGGTTTGGCGACGAAATTGAACAAATTCGAGAATTTGACCCCTCTACCCAACGTTCTGCTTTGGATAAGGTGGAAAAAATTACTCTCACCCCGACAAGTTTTGCACCTATTATTTCAGATGCACTGAAAGATCTACCAAATGTAGAGACGTTCCAGGGAATTTCTTCAGAGTTAGGAACATTAGAAGGAAGTCGGCGGTTTTTGGGGTTGGCTTTTGCAAAACCAGCTTCATTATTAGATTATTTATCTGAAAATACTCTTGTTGCCATTGATGAACTAGAACAATGTTATGCTCATAGCGATCGCTGGGTGGAAAATGCTAATAGTCAGTGGTCAGTAGGGGCGAAACATTTAGAAGACCATTTTTTGCAACCACCGATAATTTATCTTCCAAATGCTTCGCCGGTACAGTTGTCAGTTGCATTACCGAAAATTCATCGAAATTTTGATGAGTGTATAGCGGAAATTGGCAATTTTAGGAAGTTATATTTATCGGAATTATCAGAAGAAAATAGTGGACTGAATTTAGCTAGTAGACCTTTACCTGTTACACCTCATCAATTTGCAAAATTAGGGGAAACAATTAGAAAAGAACGGGAGCGCAATTTTGCAGTTTGGATACTTTCGGCTCAACCTTCCCGTTCTGTTTCTCTTCTGCAAGAACATGATTGTCCCGCGCAGTTTATTCCCAATCCTCGTGATTATCAAGCTATTGATAAACTGCAAATTAATCATATTCCAATTGCCCTTAAATATTCCGGTTTAGCAGAATTAGAAGGTTGTATTTTACCTTCTTATCGGTTGGTTATTGTCACCGATAGAGAATTTTATGGACAACATTCCTTAGCTAATTTTGGCTATGTCCGCAAACGTCGTCAAGCGACATCTAAACAAGTTGATCCTAACAAATTACGTCAGGGAGATTATGTAGTTCATCGTAGTCATGGAATTGGTAAATTTGTCAAATTAGAAAGTCTGACAATTAATGATGAAACCCGTGATTATTTAGTTGTTCAATATGCAGATGGTTTGTTAAGAGTTGCGGCTGACCAAGTTGGTTCTTTATCTCGTTTCCGCACTGGTGGAGATCAAGCCCCAGAATTACATAAAATGAGCGGAAAAGCTTGGGAAAATACGAAGAGTAAAGTTCGCAAAGCCATTAAGAAATTAGCGGTAGATTTATTAAAATTGTATGCAGCCCGTTCTCAACAACAAGGTTTTTCCTATCCTCATGATATGCCTTGGCAAGAAGAAATGGAAGATTCTTTCCCTTACCAACCTACCACAGATCAACTCAAAGCGGTACAAGATGTGAAACGGGATATGGAAAGCGAAAGACCGATGGATAGGTTAGTATGTGGAGATGTGGGTTTTGGGAAAACAGAAGTAGCAATTCGGGCGATTTTTAAAGCTGTTACCGCAGGAAAGCAAGTTGCACTTTTAGCCCCAACAACAATTTTAACTCAACAACATTATCACACAATTAAAGAACGTTTTGCCCCTTATCCTATAAATGTGGGTTTACTGAATCGGTTTCGCAGTGCGGAAGAAAAACGGAATATTCAAAAACGACTGGCTACGGGAGAATTAGATATAGTTGTGGGGACGCATCAATTATTAGGTAAAAGTGTCCAATTTAAAGATCTAGGACTTTTAGTAATTGACGAAGAACAAAGATTTGGAGTTAATCAAAAGGAAAAAATCAAAAGCTTAAAAACTCAAGTTGATGTTTTAACTCTTTCTGCAACTCCCATTCCCAGAACCTTATATATGTCATTGTCGGGAATTCGGGAAATGAGTTTAATTACCACACCACCTCCCACCAGAAGACCAATTCAAACCCATCTTTCACCGCTCAACTCCGATGTTATTAGAAGTGCAATTCGACAAGAATTAGATCGAGGTGGACAAGTATTTTATGTAGTTCCGCGAGTAGACGGAATTGAAGAAACCACGACAAAATTGCGGGAAATGGTTCCTGGAGGCAGATTTGCGATCGCTCATGGTCAAATGGACGAAAGCGAGTTAGAATCAACTATGCTGACTTTTGGCAATAATGACGCTGATATTCTTGTTTGTACCACAATTATTGAATCTGGTTTAGATATTCCGCGAGTTAACACAATTTTAATTGAAGATGCTCACCGTTTTGGGTTATCTCAATTATATCAATTACGGGGACGGGTAGGACGGGCAGGAATTCAAGCCCACGCATGGTTATTTTACCCCAAACAAAGAGAATTATCCGATGCAGCCAGACAAAGATTAAGAGCAATTCAAGAATTTACTCAACTTGGTTCTGGATATCAATTAGCAATGCGAGATATGGAAATTCGCGGTGTGGGAAATTTGCTAGGTGCAGAACAATCTGGCCAAATGGATGTGATTGGCTTTGACTTATACATGGAAATGTTAGAAGAAGCAATTCGAGAAATTAGAGGTCAAGAAATACCCAAAGTTGAAGACACCCAAGTTGACCTTAATCTCACCGCATTTATTCCGGCAACTTACATTACTGACCTTGATCAAAAAATGAGTGCTTATCGGGCTGTAGCTACAGTAAAATCAAAATATGAACTCAAACAAATTGCTGCTGAATGGACTGATAGATATGGGACTATTCCAGTTCCAGCTAGTCAGTTATTACGAGTTATGGAATTAAAACAATTAGCCAAAAATCTCGGATTTAGCCGCATTAAACCAGAGAATAAACAGCACATTGTTTTAGAAACACCAATGGAAGAACCAGCTTGGAATCTGTTAGCAGAGAACCTAACTCCCACCATGAAAGCAAGGTTTGTTTATTCTCCTGGGAAGGTAACAGCAAGAGGTTTAGGAGTATTTAAAGCAGACCAACAATTGCAGACTTTAATAGATACTTTTGTGAAAATGCAAGGAGCAATTTCGGAAACTACTGGAATTTAATTTTGTTGGGTAATTGCCACCTAACAAAAAAGATATATACTCAAAATGTAGGTTGGGTTAAGCGACAGCGCAACCCAACAAAAATATTAATTAATATTGGGTAATATCCGTCAACTCAACCTACAATAAAATCCCGAAAAAGGAAGGCATAATCTGAGATAATATAATTAGTGAGTGATAGCACGAGTCAATGACTGATAGTTAGAGGAATACGGATATGAAAATTAAAGTTAAACATCTTGGTACTTTACGAGAAGCAGAATTTACTCTTGGTGACTTGACGATCATTTGTGGTGGTAATAATACCGGGAAAACCTACGCAACTTATGCTTTATTTGGCTTTTTATATACTTGGCAAAGAATGCTTTCAATTCAAATCAACGATGATAAAATTGAGGAACTTCTTGCTGACGGTGTAATTCGTATTGATATCCAAGAATATGTTAAAAAATCTGAGCAGATTATAATTAAAGCCTGTGAGAGATATACCCAGGAATTACCGAAAATTTTTGCAGCACCAATTGACAGATTTAAAAATACAGAATTTAACATCAGTTTAGAAATAAAAACTGAAGATATTAAATTAAAAAACAAATTTGATCGGAAAATGGGATCAGCTAATGCAGAAATTTTCTCAATCACTAAAAGTGAAGAAAGTACAGAATTAGTTGTGACTCTTCTTGTTGAAAAAGATAAGGTAAAAATACCGCATGAATTCATTAAGTTTCTAATTGCTAATGCTATAAAAGATATTATTTTTGCTCAGTTTTTTCCTCGTCCTTTTATTGCTAGTGCTGAACGAACTGGTGCGGCCATTTTTCGCAAAGAATTGAATTTTGCCAAAAATCGTTTACTAGAAGAAATGGGTCAAGCTGACGAAAATATTAATACAATGGAACTTTTACTTAAAGAGTATGATGATTATGCTCTACCGATAAAAACGAATGTGGATTTTACTCGTAAACTTGAAACCATTGTTAAAAAAAATAGTTTCATTACCGATGAATATCCTGATCTATTAGCTGATTTTACTGATATTATTGGTGGTGAGTATACTGTCACCCGCAACGATGAGCTTTATTATGTACCTAAGGGTAAAAAAGTTAAGCTTTCTATGGATGAAAGTTCTAGTGCCGTGCGTTCTTTATTAGACATTGGCTTTTATCTGAAACACGAAGCTGAACATGGTGATTTATTGATGGTAGATGAACCAGAATTAAATCTACACCCTGAAAATCAACGCCGAGTAGCCAGACTTTTTGCTCGACTGGTTAACGTGGGTATTAAGGTTTTTATCACTACCCACAGCGATTACATCGTTAAAGAACTGAATACTCTAATCATGCTTAATCATGATAAACCCCATCTCCAGCGAATTGCCGCACAAGAAGGTTATCGGCCAGAAGAACTGATTGCTGCTGAAAAAATAAAAGTTTATATTGCAGAAGAAACAGATATGAAACTAGAGGGAAACACCAGAAAAACTAAATGTCAAACTCTTACACCCGCCGATATAAACCCAGAATTGGGTATTGAAGCTAGAAGTTTTGATATAACAATCGAAACGATGAATCGGATTCAGGAAGCAATTGTTTGGAGTGAGGAGTAATGTCTGATATTGCTATCCTCAAAGAAATGATTCAGGAAACCGCTACAGTATCGTTAGAAAATGATCTTGACAGACGGAATAAGGTCATACTCAGAGAGCCTAAACCCCCCAATTACTATGTAACTATTCGTGGGATGCCGGATGATGATAATGTCATAATTATCAATCCAGAGGAATTTAAGTCACTTGATACAATTTTTAAGGGAAATAGAGGTGAGCGTAAACGTGCAGACTTTATTATCATTGCCGATACTGGCAAGAAAAAGGTAATTCTCTGTATTGAAATGAAGGCGGGAAAAGGAGGAGAAATGAAAGATATTATTGCACAACTTCAAGGGGCGCAGTGTTTTATCGCTTATTGTCGAGAAATTGGTAAGTCATTTTGGGATCATCCAAATTTTCTTAAAGATTACGATTGTCGCTTTATAAGCATCAAAAACATCACGCAAAAAACAAATACACGTTTTGATGTTAATAGAATTTACCCCAATCAAAATTTGGCTTCAAAATTAAAAATACTCCATAGATCAGGCAAATCTTTTGAATTTAAACATTTAGTACATTGCCAAAAATAATGGTAGTTATATCTATGTAGTGAAATAAACTTAATTGGTGAAAAATCAAAATTTATCAATCTTGGCTTTTCCTGATGTGAGTATTAATGTGAGTGATATATTTTAGTAATCATTGAAATAGAAGATTTTTATATATACTTACAGGGTTGCAGATTATGACATCACCTTTTGAAGCATCGCAGAAAATTCCCATTAAAATACCATCGAATCATCCTCACTTATTATTAGGATTAGATGACTTATTAAATCTCGGTTTAATATCTGATGATCAAGTTAAACAAATAGCCCGTCAATATCTCATTTGTACCGTAGTATTTACCCCTGAGACTGAATCTGAACCAGAAGTAATTTATAGACCTCCTACAGCAGCAAAAAGACCGTTAATTGCAACTTTACCACCCATAACAAAACCACCTACGAAACCCAGTTTTGTTAATTCGATGCTGCAATCTTTTGGTGAAGAATTAAGTGTGCGGTGGTTGCTGTTTTTGGGTGTATTTTTAGTAGTGCTTTCTTCCGGAGTTCTCGCTGCAAGTCAGTGGGAAAGATTCCCCGCAGTTGGACAGTATGGGGTTTTATTTGCGTATACTTTGAGTTTTTGTGGATTTACATTTTGGGCGGGTAAACAAAGCAATTTAAGGTTAACTGCACAGACATTATTAATAGTCACATTGTTATTAGTGCCTATCAACTTTTGGGCAATGGATAGCTTTAGTTTGTGGCAAAATCCATTAAACTTAGTTGTGATGGGAATTGCATCTCTGACGCTCACATTTATTACTAATCAACTTTGTCAAAACAGGAATATTATTACTAATTTTCCCAGTGGTAAATTACCTTTAATCAATATTATCGGGTTGAGTTATTTACATTGGGGTTGGAAGTTATCAAATTTTCCCCTAATTGCTGTTTATTTAGCAATGATAGGAACAACTACTATTACTGTTTACAATCAATTAAACCAACCCCAAGAAAATACAAATACAGAAACTCCACAATGGGGAATTAGTTTATATTTTACTTTCCTGATTTACGCTTTATTAACTTTACTGACAAGGGCTATTTTTATAGCTGGAGTTAATATTACTCAATTAGGTTTAGCAATTGGGATTTGCGGTGGTTTAGTAATTTGGTTATCAGAAAGAAATTCTTCTACAAATCCTTCTATCCTTTGGGAAAAATTAGGAAGAAGTTTACTTTTATTAGGTTGGTTAGTTTCAGTCATAACAGAACCAGTCCAAGCTATAATAGTCAGCATTTTAAGTTTGTGGGTTTTTAGTCGTCGGTTACAAAGATATAATTTACAAAGAGATTTTTTAGCTATTTTCTTAATTGGTTTACAGACAATTTGGCTAGGTTGGAGATTAATTCCTAATGAATTAAAAACATTACTAATTAGCACCGCTACCCATTTAACTAATTCTCAAAATCACCCTTGGGTATTATTGAGTATTGCTTTATTTCCCTACATCATATTAATGTTATGGTTAACAGATAAATTACATGATCAAGAAAATCAAGAATTGGCAGATTTTGGAGAATATCTAACTTTATTTTTAGGGATTTGTTTAACAATAATTAGCTTAGTAAATCCGACATTAAGAACGGCTAATTTTTTATTATCTACTATTACTCTAGCCACATTTATTCAACGTCGTGCAGCTTTTTCTCCTCCCTTGATATACTTAACTCATGGTATGGGAGTATTGACGCTAATTTCTAGCATTAATTGGTTTTTACCAAGTTTAAATCAAGAAATTTGGGCTGGTATCTTATTAGCTATCATGATAGCTGAATGGGGATTTAGTCTTGGTGAAGGCATAACGCGACGGAGTGCATGGTATATTGGTTTAGTATTAGCTGCAATCAGTTTTTCTCTATTATGGGTAAATGCTCAAAATTATTGGGCTGGTAATTGGCAAAATCAAAACTCTTTAGGCATAATTTGGTTAATTACACCTTTAGCATTAACAGGTTTAGCTATTCGTAACACTGAACCAAATCGCACCACTAACAGGTTTTTAAGTGTCTTCGCTGTAGGGATTTCTCAATTATTAACTTTACCATTACCAGGAATAAGATTAATCGGTTTGGGTGTGGGTATAGCGGTAATGTTAGTCCATACTCGCTATTTAAGAAACCAAATATATGCAGGAATAATCATTGGTTTTGGATTAAGTTTCTTGACTGCATTATTAGGTGAAGGTGTATTTGGTTTAATCCAATTAAAAATATCAGGTTGGTTTGTCGTTACTGCATTAACAATACTGAGTTTATGGCTATGGCGTGGTGTACTTTTACGCAAAGGTACAGAATTGGCAATAATTTATGCAGCCGCAAGTGATAAATGGGCGATCGCATTATGTACAATAGAACTATCAGCCCTAACTTTGCACTCCAGCTTAATTTATCAAGGAACTATCAAAACCGAATATTTCTATATTATCACCACAGCCATAATTTTAGGGGCAATTGTCTATCGCAGTTGGGGACAATCTAAAGAAGCAGCATTTTATGGAATTGGTTGGTGTTTAGAATTATTAACAGCCGAAATATTAGGATTTGGCGAACATTCAATCATTAGAATCGCCATAGCAAACATCATTCTCGGTTTAACAACTCAGCTATTTGGTGAATGGTGGCGACGCAAACATCAATTACAAACATTACCCAATAGTTTTCATATTCTCCCCCTTATTTATGGTGCATTTAGCATCATTTTACGATTAAATACCTTTGCCAATTTTACAGGTTTTTGTTCCCTGGGTGTAGCCTTAATTCTCATTGGAGTAGGAAGACGACGGGAAGCATTTAAACCCCTCCTTTATTTTGGTATTATCGGCCTATCAATTTCCGCCTACGAACTCCTATTTTATCAAATGTCCCTATCTAAAGGAGAGGCTTTAGGTGATGGTTTAATTGCCATGTCAGCCCTTGGTACTAGCATCATGTATGCTTACCGTATCCTCACACCCTGGCTGATTAGTTATCTGGGTTTAAATTCTCAAGAATTAAAAAATATTGCCCATCTTCATTGGGTTTGGAGTAGTATTTTATTCCTTTTTGCTATGACTTTACCTATCCAAATTAACTCGTCTATCGTATTAGGAACAGGATTATTTTTAGTTCGCTATGCGATTTGGCAAGGAAAAGAAAATTCCCAAGAAACAAATCAAGAAATCTGGGTTTATTTAGGTTTAATAGAAGTAGGAATTATTGGTATTTATTTACAAAATTTACCAATAGGGAGATTAATATTTGAGCAATTACTACCTTGGAATGGGGCGATATCCTGCCTATTTGCCTACTTCCTATATATCCTACCTTGGCAAAGATTAGGTTGGTCAAAAACGCCTTGGCAACGCACAGCATACATTCTCCCATTAATTATTGTAGGAACAACGGGACTAACAACCTATCCTATTACTTTAATTATCGTTGCTGCTTACTACGTCTTTTTAGCTAACGCTGCCACACAAATCCGGTTTACATATATCAGTTTAATATTAATTGATTGGGCATTATTTACTTGGTTTAATGATTTAAACTTCAGAGATTCTCTTTGGTACGTTATACCAATTGGTTTATCTTTACTATATATTGCCCAAATAGATGAACAACTAAAATTATCAACAACCAAACCTCTCCGTCACAGTTTGCGAATGTTAGGAAGTGGTTTAATTTGCGGTTGGACAATTTTGTTTTATCAAAATCTGCCTTTTATCCCTGGTGTTTTTAGTCTGATTACTATTTTCGCTGGCTTAGGTTTAAAAGTCCGCGCTTTTCTTTATGTTGGTACAGGTACTTTTTTAATTACTAGCATTTACCAATTAGTAATTTTCAGTCTGAGTTATTCTTTCTTAAAATGGATTGTTGGTTTATTAGTTGGTATTTTGTTAATTTACATTGCTGCTAACTTTGAAACCCGACGCACTCAAATCACTGCCCTACTTCGCAATATTAGTGATGAATTTGCCAATTGGGATTGATTAGACATCTGGTGAAAAAAGTAGAGACGTTCCATGAAACATCTCTACAACAATTTTAGAAAACGCACATTTAATCAATTGGATCAATACCCAGTGCGCGTAGAATGTGGGTTGAAGAATCTCTTTTTTTGTTCTTTTCTTGAGAATATGGCATAAAGCATGACTTTAGTAACGTGCAAATTTATGAAAAATCTTTATACTAAGTTTATACTTCCAAAGAGTAAGAAAATATATACATCTATGTTCAAAACATACTTAGTAAAAATTTATCTGTGATCAACAAATCACAATTAACTCTAAAAATCTGAATAGGAGCAAAATTAATGATTTTGGATAGAAGAATGTTAGTTCTAGCACGACGTATATTTACGCCATCAATGTTAGGAATAGCACTATTAACAGCCAGTTGTGGTTCATTGCCAAAAGAATCAGCGGAAGCACAATCCCAAAGACCCCAAAGAGAGAGCCGAGAAACTGCTGTAGATGTAGCGCTCGCTCGCACTAATTCTTTCAGCCCCCAACCAGAGTATATTGGTAATACTGCCCCTTTTCGGATTGTTTCTGTGCGATCGCAAGTCGAAGGCAGACTCATCGCTTTAAACTTAGATATTGGTGATACAGTCCAACGGGGTAAAATCATCAGTCAATTGGACGATACCCTCTTACTCACCGCAGTAAAACAAGCAGAAGCACAACTAGCCACCACTGAATCAGAAGTAGCCAGAGCGCAGACTCAAGTAAGTAATGCTCTCGCCCAAGTGGAAACAGCCCGACTAGAATTAGTCCAAGCACAGGCAGATTCCCGGAGATTAACACAATTATACAAAGAAGGGGCGATCGCCCAACAAAACGCCCAACAGGCACAAACCAAAGCCAGAACCGCCGCCCAAGCCCTCCGCGCTGCCACTGCACAAGTTAGTACAGAAAAGCAAGCCGTAGCCGCTGCCCAAGGTCGAGTATTTGCCCAAAAAGCAGCAGTGAGTGCAGCCGAAGAACGTCGTTCCTATGCCCGCTTAATTTCTCCAATTACCGGTGTAGTCACGGAAAAAGTCACAGAACCAGGAAATTTATTACAACCTGGGAGCGAAGTTTTAAAAGTTGCCGATTTTAGTCGTGTTAAAGTCGTCGCCCAAGTTTCGGAATTAGAATTAGGAAAAATTCAAGTTGGGCAATCTGTAGAAATTAAATTAGATGCTTTTCCTGATGAAAAATTTACTGGAAAAGTATCCCGCATTTCTCCTACCGCCGATACCACAGCCCGGTTAATCCCCATAGAAATTGTTATGCCCAACATTGGGGGGAAAATTGGTAGTGGGCTATTAGCAAGAGTTAGCTTTAACAGCCAAACAAAACAGCGTGTAGTTGTCCCAGAAACCGCAATTAGTAGTCAAGACAAAAAACCACAATTAGAAAATACTAACTCTACACTTTTCGTGGTTGAAAAAACAGATAAAAAAACTACAGTTAAAGAACGTCCAGTATCTTTAGGAAAAATCGCTAACGGCAAAATAGAAATTTTATCAGGCTTACAACCAGGAGAAAGTTATGTTGTTCGCAGTAGTAAACCATTGAAAGATGGCGCAGTTGTTAAATTATCAATGTTATCGGAAAAGTAGTTAATTTGTCAGTTGTCAGTTGTCAGTTGTCAATAGAAAGAATCTTATCTCTATTACCCATTACCCATTACCCATTACCCATTACCCATTACCCATTACCCATTACCCATTACCCATTACCCATTACCCATTACCCATTACCCATTACCCATTACCAATAAATTATCAAATCAGATTATTATATGCAACAAGCAAATACAAATAATGGATTTAGTTTGAGTGCTATTTCCATTCGCCAACATATTGGCACACTCATGTTAACCTTAGCTGTGATAGTCATGGGTGTATTTTTCACCCTCCGATTACCAGTAGATTTATTACCATCAATTACCTATCCTCGGATTGGTGTCCGCATAGAAGCACCGGGAATTTCTCCAGAAGTAGCAGTAGATGAAATTACTAAACCTCTAGAAGAATCTTTTAGTGCAACGGAAGGAGTATTACAAGTTTTTTCCCAAACCCGTGAAGGGAACATCAATTTAGATTTATATTTCCAACCAGGGGGAAATATTGATCAAGCATTGAATGATGCTACAGCTACCTTTAATCGTGCTAGAAATAGATTACCAGATACAATTGGCGAACCGCGCATATTCAAAATCGATCCTTCTCAATTACCAGTTTATGAATTTGCCATTACTTCACCTACTCTTAAAGGTGTGGATTTGCGGATATTTGCCGAAGAAGAATTAGCGCGGGAATTAAATGTAGTTCCAGGAGTGGCGGTAGTAGATGTATCAGGAGGAGTTCAGGAAGAAGTTCAGGTAAATCTTAATTTAGAAAGATTGCAATCTTTAGGTGTTGGTTTAAATGACGTTCTCAATGAATTAAAAAACCGGAATCAAGATATTTCTGGAGGTCGAATTTTAGGGCAAAATTCCGAAGCTTTAACCCGAACTGTGGGACGTTTCAAAAATGCGGAAGAAATTAATAATCTGTTATTTGAGGTTTCTGTTCCTAACTCTAATATTAAAAATCGCGTTTACCTGCGGGACTTTGCCGAAGTTATTGATGGTGCAGAAAATCAACGGATATATGTTTTATTGAATGGAGAAGAATCAGTAAAAGTCAGTGTTCAAAAACAACCAGATGCTAATACCGTGAGTGTAGTTGATAGTGTCAAAAAACGATTAGAAGAACTCCAGAAATCTGGTTTAATTCCGCGAGAAGCAACCCTAACACCAACATTAGATGAGTCAAAATTTATCCGCAATTCCTTAGCTGATGTTACTAATGCTGCGGTTTCTGGAGCTTTATTGGCAGCAGCAGCGGTATTGTTATTTCTAGGTTCGTTGCGGCAAGCGTTCATTATTTCGTTGTCAATTCCTCTGTGTACCCTGGCAGCACTGATTTTAATGAAACAGTTTAACCTATCTTTAAATGTGTTTAGTTTAGGGGGTTTAGCACTGGGAATTGGGCAAGCAATTGACACTTCAGTGGTGATTTTAGAAAATATTGCAGTTAATACTGAAAATACTTTTGGCAAGTCCAATTTAACTAGATTAACACCTGAGCGGATGATTGAAACAGCGATCGCTTCTTCTCAAGAGGTAGAATCATCGTTAATTGCCTCAACTGCTGCCAATTTAATCTCTGTCTTGCCATTTTTGTTCATCGGCGGATTTATCTCATTACTATTTAATGAGTTAATTTTGACCATCAGTTTTGCTGTTGGTGCTTCCCTGCTAGTTGCCCTCACCTTAGTACCAATGTTAGCTTCTCGGTTATTTGCGATTAAATGGTCAAGTCGTATTAATGAGTTTTGGCTATTGCGGCAGTTTAATCGCAACTTAGCCGCCGCCACAAATGGTTATGCTAGAAATTTAAATTGGGCAGTGCAGCATAGATTATTAATCATTGCGATCGCTATTATTATCTTAGGTGGTAGTAGTATGTGGATGGCTCCTCAAATTCCCCAGCAAATACTTCCCCGTATCAACACCGGACAAGCATCTTTATTCGCTCAATTTCCCCCCGGTACACCCCTAGAAACAAACCAAAAAGTTATGAAAGCGGTAGATGAAATTCTCCGCAACCAACCAGAAACAGAATATGTATTTTCGACAATTGGTGGTTTTCTTTTTGGCAGTAATACCAACTCTAACCCTTTGCGAAGTTCTAGTACCATTACTCTCAAATCAGGCAGTAATGTAGATAAATTTGTAGAAAGAGTTACCGATAAACTCAAAAAACTCAATTTAGTAGATATTCGTCTGCGGCTTTTTGCTGGGCAAGTTCGCGGTTTAATTCTTAATAACTCTCCAGTGCGAAATGCTGATATTGATATCATTCTCCAAGGCAATGATGCACAAACTTTAGAAGCAACTGGTCGGCAAATTTTAGCAACTTTAGATGAGCAAATTACCTCAGTGAGATTCCGTCCTGATGCCGATAGTCGGCAACCGGAAATTCAAATTTTACCAGACTGGGAACGAGTTGCCAATGTGGGTCTAAATGCTAAAGATATTGGCGACACAATTCAAACTGCAATTACAGGTAGTATTCCTACTCAATTACAACGCGATAATCGTTTAGTAGATGTGCGAGTGCAATTAAATGAAGCATTATTACAAACGACTTCCCAATTAGAAAGATTACCTTTATTTGTAGATGACAATCATCAAATTCGCTTGAGTGATGTTGCTCAAATTTCCACAGGTAAAGCACCAGGAGAAATTCAGCGCATTAACCAAAGACGAGTATTTTTAATTGCGGGAAATTTAACAGAAGGCGCTAGTCTTGGTTCAGCCATTTCCCAAGTAAATCAAGTCCTCAGCAGTCTAGATTTACCTGAAGGTATTAGCATTTTACCCAGTGCAGCCATTGAATCTAATCAACAATTGCAACAATCTCTACTACTTTTAGGAGGATTGTCCGCCTTTTTAGTATTTGTGGTCATGGCAGTACAATACAACTCCATTATTGATCCATTAGTGATTATTTTCACTATTCCTCTAGCATTAGCTGGGGGTATTTTCGGTCTTTACATCACTAAAACTGCCATTGGCGCAACAGTGATAGTTGGTGCGGTCTTATTAATCGGTATTGTTGTTAACAACGCCATTATCATGATCGAACTGGCGAACCAACTTCGAGAACAAGAAAAAATTGACCGTCGCACCGCTATTTTACAAGCTGCACCCCAACGCCTCAGACCAATCTTAATGACCACTATTACCACTGTTTTAGGTCTGTTTCCCTTGGCTTTAGGAATTGGGGAAGGGTCAGAATTTCTGCAACCCTTGGGAATAGTCGTCTTTTCCGGGCTATCTTTAGCTACACTGCTAACGCTATTTATTATCCCCTGCTTCTATACATTGCTACATGATGCACTCAATATCCGATGGGTAAGACCAATATTAATCAGGTTGAGTAGATGGAGAAAATTCAGCAATTTCTAATTCTTCATATACAGCCAATGTTTCTTGGTGTACACGGGAAACATTTAACCATTCTAGATTTTCCTGCGATCGCTGTTTCCATTCCTGAAGTATATTTGCATCACTTAATAATTTTATTAATGCCTTAGCCAACTGATGACTATCCTGCGCCGGCACTAATATCCCCGCTTTACCATTATCTAACGCCTCTGGAATACCATCTACCTCAGTGGCCACAATCGCCAACCCTGCTTCCCTCGCTTCTGAAAGCACCAAGGGACAGGGATCACGGTGGGAAGCCAAGACAAAAATATCACAGGCTAGTAAATAACGTTGGGGTTCAGCCTGAAACCCTTCAAAGTGAATCCGATGACTAACAGCCGTTGCTTGGGCTTGAGACTCAAATACTTGTTTATCTGGACCATTTCCCACCAAATATAAATGTACTTCGGGAAAATCCTGAGCAATTTCTTCAAAAGCCGCAATTAACTCAGTAATGCCTTTTCTTTTATACATTCCTGCTACGGTGGCTATCGCTGGACTTTGTAAACTTAAAGGTTGATAATCGGATATTTTCCGAGTCCGAGGACTACCCAATGTCCCATTACAAATTACCCGTAATTTTTGTTTGGGGATTCCCCGTTGTACCATCGAATTTTTGACAGCCTTACTAACAGCAATTACTCGGTCTGCTAAACCCATCAATAGGCTACTAGGTTGAAATTCATTATGGACAGTAGCCACTAAAATATATCTATTTTCCCATCTCAAAGCCCGCGCTAACACCACACCAGTCATCATGTGAGCATGAACTATATCTGGTTGAAATTCTTGCACAATTTTCCGATAAGCTACTGCTGCCCTAATTATATTTATTGGCTGACGACTTTGGTTAATTTCGTAATGTTTAACACCAAATTGATTTAATAATTTTTCGTATCCCCCTCCCGCTGAAATTACCGCCACATCATCACCAGATTGGGATTGTAAACAAGCGAGATCCACAGCTACATTAACAATACCATTACCGATTTCCTGGACATGATTTAATATATGTATGATTCGCATAAAGTTAAAAATGTGTATCAAAACTTAAATACATTTCCGCAAAGAAAGATTAATCATCTAATTCAAAGGGAACAGGGAACGGGCAACTTTCTAACAGGAAAAACTCATGTTTAAAAACATGAGATTGAAATAATGACACGGTCACTGAGCGGTGTCGAAGTGCTGTTTTTTTCGTGCTACGCATCTGGTAAAAACATCCTTTTTTTGACTGAGCTTTAAACTGGTGCAAATGAGTGTTTCTTATTTGCTCCCTGTTCCCTGTTCCCTCTTCCCTGTTCCCTTCTTTTGTAAGTGAATGAAAAAAAAACTAAATATGTAAGGAAAAGTCAAGTTGCCCAAAACCTCTTTTCTGTTCCCTTGCCATAACGACAATTTTTAACGCTACAGCACTTCCCGGTGTTATGAGGTACATATCTAGCGGGCAAGATGCCCGCACTACAAGAGTTTCATGATTCAACTTTGTACCTCATAAGAGCGGAAACCGCTGTAACCTACTTAATGACCTGATAACTACTATATCTATGTCGGTCTTTCTGATAAGTCATGCTTATTATATACAGATCCAGTATAATCTAACTGTACATTAAGAAACATATATTAAAGATAATTTGGGGTAGTTAACTTATACTGAATTATTAATTAATAATCACCGTTTTTTACTCTGATCAGGATCTTCCTATTAATTATCATTTAAGCATTCAGTCTTCAGCTATCAGTTTTCAATCCGGAAATACAGAATGTTAAATGTGTATAACTTTCAGGAAATAACTACTTCCTTTTCTCTACTATTACTGCTGATAGCTGAATGCTGACATCAAATATTAAATCAAGGTGATAACCGCTCAATTTGCCATTCTCCATCATTTAAACGAGTATATAGCAAGCGATCATGTAAACGACTTGATCTTCCTTGCCAAAACTCAATTTTTTGGGGAATCACGCGAAAACCACCCCAATGAGGAGGACGAGGAACTTCCTGATTTTCATATTTAAGCTGAAACTCCTGTAATTGTGCTTCTAAAATTTCTCTACTTGCAATTACTTCGCTTTGATTAGAAGCCCAAGCACCTAGCCGACTATATGCAGGACGAATTTCAAAATAGCTATCAGATTCTGCTGAAGAAATTTTTTCCACAGTCCCCACAATTCTCACCTGACGTTCTAGTTCAGCCCACCAAAAAACTAAAGCAGCATGGGGATTTACCGCAAGTTCCTGTCCTTTTTCGCTATTGTAATTAGTAAATAAGACAAACCCCCGTTCATCAAAATCTTTGAGTAATACCATTCTCGCCGAAGGCTGACCATCTGCTGTACAGGTAGCCAAAGTCATAGCATTAGGTTCAGGTAGCTGGGCTGCTAAGGACTGAGTAAACCAAATTTTAAATTGTGTAAATGGATTTGGATTAATTTCTTTTTCACTCAGATCTTGTAATGTGTAGTCTTTGCGAAGATCCGCTATGCTTGTATCCATTTTTGTGATTTCCTCAAATTTAGATCGAAAAAATATTTATGATCAAAATCAGTAAATTGTTTAGACAATAGGGAATGAATGGAAGTTACAGGAGTATGGCTAAAGCCACGCTGCGTTATCATTCCTTTCCTACCTCAAAAGCCCCTGTTTATACATTAAATCAGATGCGCCGTTCTGCTTCTCTGCAAACTCTATTAATTTATGGACTCAGTGGACCAATTATCGCCCTCAATATCTGGCTACTGTCTGTATTATTTCGTTTTTTCCAAAATCCAATTACTATTCTCAGTATTGCGGCAATTCTGGCTTTTTTACTGAATTACCCGGTTAAGTTACTTGAGAAAGTCAGAATTACCCGCACTCAAGCGGTAATCATTGTTTTACTACTAACTTTAACTTTGTTTATTGTTTTGGGTGTTACTCTCGTACCCATGCTAATTGACCAAACCATTCAACTTTTAAATAAGATTCCGGATTGGTTGGCGACTAGTCAAGCTAATTTAGATCACTTAGAAAGTTTAGCAAAGCAGCGGCGCTTATCTATAGACTTAAAGCTGGTAACAAATCAAATAAATGCTAATATTCAAAATCTGGTACAGCAAATAGCTTCAGGGGTAGTAGGATTTGCAGGAACACTATTATCAGGAATACTGAATGTAGTCTTAGTCATCGTTTTAGCTTTTTATATGCTCATATATGGCGATCGCGTTTGGTCTGGTTTAGTTAATCTGCTACCATCTAATATTGGTATTCCCTTTAGCCGATCATTGCAGTTAAATTTCCAAAACTTTTTCCTAAGCCAATTATTGCTGGGACTGTTCATGGTCATAGCCCTCACACCCATATTCTTATTTCTAAAAGTCCCATTTGCTCTCTTATTTGCCATTATAATTGGTATTTCTGGACTTATTCCCGTTGTTGGTGCAACTTTAGGCATTGGTTTAGTCACAATGTTAGTATTAATCCAAAATTGGTGGTTAGCCTTTCCAGTCGCTACAATGGCAGTTATCATGCAACAAATTAAAGATAATCTGTTAGCTCCAAAATTAATGGGTAATTTTATCGGACTCAACCCCCTGTGGATTTTTATCGCCATTTTAATGGGATTTGAAATTGCCGGATTATTAGGAACACTCGTTGCTGTGCCAATTGCTGGGACTATCAAAGGCACTTTTGATGCCATCAAAAGCAGTAACCATAGCGATTTTGTCTCAAATTTTCGAGTTAATTATGGCTCAGAATTTGAAGAAGATGAATAAGTTGGGCATGGGGTATTGAGAAAATTCTTCTTCCTTCTTCCTTCTTCCTCCTGATAGCGAAGCGTGGCGTTAGCCATACTCCTGAACTCCTGAACTCCTTCTTCCTGGTATTTTAAATTTTAAATTAATGGATGCAGCCGAATTATTAGAAACAATTACACACCTGATTGAGCAAGCTGAAAAAGGGGAAATTGACCCTTGGGACGTGCGAGTTATTGAGGTGATTGATCATTACTTGGAATTAATGTCCCCAGAAGCAAAAACTATCAGAGGCTACGAAAGTGACTTATCTCAATCTGGACAGGCTTTTTTATCAGCATCAATGCTCGTATTATTTAAAGCTAATACATTAGTTCAGTTATCAACAGTATATAATACTCCAGAAAAAGTTTTAGATGATACACTATTAGGAATTGAAGACGGCTTGTTATATCCGGCCCATCGTTTGCACCTAGAGCAACACTTGCGTCGTCGTCCGGCCGCTATGCCACCGCCAAAACGTCGGGTGACTTTGCAAGAGTTAATAGACCAGTTGCAAATTATGGCCAGCCAGCTAAAACTGGTAAAAAAAGTTGATAAACCTAGGCGGTTTAAAGGTCGGCCTAGTGTGCAGACCATGCGAGAAGCTCTAGAGTTAGCGCACCAAGAAAATTTAACCGAAGTCGCGTTAGAAATAGAGCAGGTGTTATATGGTGCTGCTAAAGAGCAAAATTCAGAGGAACAATATTGGAATCTAGAAGAACTGATAGATTTATGGATACAGACAAAACAACCAGAGAAAAATGGGGAGCATCATGAGTCAGAACACGGTAACTTAGTTAGCGTTTTTTGGGCTTTACTACTGCTATCGGCTCAATCTAAGGTAGAACTATTTCAAAAAGAATTTTACCAGGAAATTCAAATCCGCCTACCTAGCTAAAAGCAAGGGGCAGGGGGAGAATAAATTTCTATCTATTCCAACTGACAACTGTACGGGCGAAGCATTTGGAGAACTATTTTTGGCAATGACCGATAATTTATCTTCCAAATGCTTAGCCCCTACTAACAACTAACAACTGACTAAGGAATAAAATTTTATGAAAGCGATGATTCTTGCAGCGGGAAAGGGTACTCGTATCCGTCCCATCACATATACAATTCCCAAACCCATGATTCCTATTCTGCAAAAGCCGGTTATGGAATTTTTACTGGAGTTATTGCGCCAACATGGATTTGACGAAATTATGGTCAATGTCAGCCATTTGGCGGAAGAAATAGAAAGTTATTTCCGTGATGGTCAGCGGTTTGGAGTGCAGATTGCCTATTCTTTTGAAGGTAAAATTGATGATGATGGTAAACTCGTCGGCGAAGCTATTGGTTCGGCCGGAGGTATGCGGCGGATTCAAGACTTCTCACCATTTTTTGATGACACATTTGTAGTGTTATGTGGTGATGCCTTAATTGATTTAGATTTAACTGCGGCGGTAAAGTGGCATAAATCCAAAGGGGCGATCGCTACTATCATCACCAAATCAGTTCCCAAAGAAGAGGTTTCTAGCTACGGTGTGGTGGTTACTGACGAAAATAATCGCGTTCAAGCTTTCCAAGAAAAACCTTCAACAGAAGAAGCCCTTAGCACTAATATCAATACAGGTATTTATATTTTCGAGCCAGAAGTGTTTAAATATATACCCTCTGGAGTGGAATATGACATTGGTAGCCAGTTATTCCCCCAACTTGTAGCAGATAACGCCTCTTTTTATGCTATTCCCATGGATTTTGAATGGGTAGATATTGGTAAAGTTCCCGATTATTGGCGAGCAATTCGTGGTGTTTTATCAGGAGAAATTAAAAATGTCCAAATCCCCGGACATGAAGTCGCTCCCGGTATTTTTACTGGTTTAAATGTATCTGTAAATTGGGATAAAGTTGATATCACTGGACCTGTTTATATTGGGGGAATGACCAAAATCGAAGATGGGGCAAAAATTATTGGACCAGCAATGATTGGTCCAAATTGCTGGATTTGTAGTGGGGCTACTGTAGACAACAGTGTAATTTTTGAATGGTCGCGTTTAGCTCCAGGAGTCCGCTTAGTAGATAAGCTGGTGTTTGGGCGTTACTGTGTAGATAAGACGGGAGCATCTATTGATGTGCAAGCTGCGGCTTTAGATTGGCTAATTACTGATGCTCGCCAAACTCGACCTTCAGAAATACCTTTAGAACACCAAGCGATCGCTGAATTATTGGGAGCAAATGTTAATTAGTTAGTTGTCAGTTGTTCGTTGTCAGTTATTCGTTGTCAGTAGGGGCGAAGCATTTGGAAGATAAATTATCGGTCATTGCCAAAAATAGTTCTCCAAATGCTTCGCCCGTACAGTTGTCAGTTGTCCGTTATCCGTTGTTTTTTTTGACCACTGACAACTGACCACTGACAACTGACAACTGACTATTAACTATTCAAGTAAGTATACCGTTGTAAACTTTGCTCATAAGTTTGTAGTAGTCGCTGAGATTCTGTTATAGTAATGTGCTGTTCTTCTAAAGCTCGCTCACACCGTTGGCGAATATTTTCTATCATGTCCTCAGCATCATACTGGACGTAGCTCAGAACTTCACTCATGGTATCGCCCTTGACAACGTGTTCAATTTGATAACCTTTGGGTGTTAAATTAATGTGAACAGCGTTAGTGTCACCAAAGAGATTATGTAAATTCCCCATAATTTCCTGGTACGCTCCATTCAGGAACATTCCCAGATAATAAGGTTTCCCCGGCTCAAATTCGTGCAGTTCTAACACTGATTTGACATCTCGCAAATCTATGAAGCGGTCTATTTTCCCATCACTATCACAGGTTAGATCCGCTAAAATTCCTCTCCGGGTTGGTTCTTCATCCAGACGATGTATAGGCATAATGGGAAATAGTTGATCTATCGCCCAACAGTCCGGTGCTGATTGAAACACGGAAAGATTGATATAGTAAATGGAAGCCATGATTTTTTCTAGGTCTTCCAACTCATCAGGTACGTATTCTTCCTGACGGATGAGATTTAAAACCTTTTGACAACAAGCCCAGTAAAGACGTTCGGCTTTAGCGCGTTCCTTGAGGCGCAAAATTCCTAAGTTAAAACGACTGATGGCTTCCTCTTTGAATTGAGCCGCATCGTGATAGAACTCTTGGTAATTTTCTTTGTTGATGGATTGGTAGGTTTCCCAGAGATATTTAATGATTGGGGATTCTCCCTCTTGGTGAGGAGAAGGGGGATCAAGGGGGACATCGCTGGTGCTGAGAACATCAAAGATTAAAACCGATTGGTGGGAAGAAATCGCCCGGCCACTTTCACTCACTAATGTTGGTACGGGAATATGCTTTTCATCACAGGTATCTTTTAACTCTGCCACGATGTCGTTAGCATAGTTTTGCATATTGTAGTTTTTCGAGGTGTAGAAGTTGGTTTGAGAGCCGTCGTAATCTACACCCAAGCCACCACCAACGTCTAAATATTTCATATCTGCCCCCAGCATGGCCAACTCCACATAAATGCGGCTGGCTTCTTGGATGGCATCTTTAATGACATTGATAGCAGAGATTTGAGAACCAATGTGAAAGTGTAATAACTGCAAAGAACCGAGTAAGTCGGCTGCACCTAATTTTTCCACAGCTTCCATAATTTCGGGAATTGTCAAGCCAAACTTAGCGCGATCGCCTGTGGAAGTTCCCCAACGCCCCATTCCCTGGGTACTTAATTTCGCTCTTACTCCCAAGATGGGTTTAATGCCTAATTGACGGCTGACCGCAATGGCCAAATCTACCTCTTCAATTTGCTCTAGGACGATCACTGGTGTTTGTCCTAGCTTCTGGGCTAACATCGCTGTTTCGATGTATTCCTGGTCTTTGTAGCCGTTGCAAATTAACAATGCGCCTGGTGTATCCAACAAGGCTAGAGCAATCATTAATTCTGGCTTAGAACCTGCTTCTAAACCAAATTGATGGGGTTTACCAAATCTCACTAAATCTTCGATCAGGTGACGTTGTTGATTGCACTTAACGGGAAATACTCCCCGATATACCCCAGGATAGTTATAGCGAGCGATCGCTTTGGCAAAACAAGCATTTAATCGCTCAATTCGGTCTTCCAAAATATCAGAAAACCGGATTAACATGGGTAGCCCCAAATTACGCTGCTTTAAAGCATTTACCAACTCGAACAAGTCTAATGACCCACCACGTTCACCCTTGGGGGAGACAGTCACATGACCAGCCGCATTAATCGAAAAATAAGGCTTTCCCCAACCTTCAATCCGGTACAGGTCTTCACTGTTCTCAATTTTCCAAGGTAGAGGTAAATCTCCCGTAATTGGACTAGGGACTAGTAGTTGCTTCTGTTTTTGGCGTTTCAATTCAGCTTTATGCCCATTAGACGGCATTTTCACAATTTCATCAGCGGTTGACTCGACACCCATTTCTTCCTGACCTCTGTGGTTGCCTACGAAAATAATAATTTAACAAAATAGTCTGGTAAGGGATATACAACTAGAAATAATTTCTGATTAAGAATTAGTAATTAGGGGCTGCTGAATAAACCTAGAACTGAGATATATCGAGAGTTTGAAGGTAAAAAAGGTGAATCAGGTGCAAGGAATAAGGGTTGAAATCAGCAAAAACCTATCACTTGACCAGATTCAATACTATTCTTCTCTTCTTCTAATTCTTCCTCCTGACTCCTGACTCCTGACTCCTGACTCCTAGCCCTCACAGACAACTTTTTCAGCACCCCCTAATTATAAATATCGTCATTACCATGCTGCGCTACCCGTAGAGGGGTAAGTAAGCCTTGCTGCGTCTTTACTAGCCAGAAAAGAAGACAATTTTTTTCTCGTTCCCTTATCTCTGCAATTTTTCGGGAATATTCACAAGACTACTAGACAAAAGACATCAATACAACTGACAATTAACCCATCAAAATTTGATTATGTTTTTGGAGACAGATTTGGAACGCACATTTTTAGCAATTAAACCTGACGGTGTACAACGCGGCTTGGTGGGTGAAATTATCCGCCGATTTGAAACTAAGGGCTTTACCCTAGTGGGCTTAAAGTTTATGAAGGTTAGTAAAGAATTAGCGGAAAAACATTATGATGTTCACCGTGAAAGACCTTTTTTCCCTGGTTTAGTGGAATTTATCATTTCTAGTCCAGTGGTAGCCATGGTTTGGGAAGGCGAGGGCGTTGTGGTAGCAGCCAGAAAAATTATTGGCGCAACCAACCCTTTAACAGCAGAACCAGGCACAATTCGCGGCGATTTTGGCGTTAATGTCGGTCGCAACCTCATTCATGGTTCTGATGCTCAAGAAACCGCCCAAACAGAAATTGCGCTGTGGTTTAAGGAAGAGGAATTGGTTGCTTGGCAACCTCATTCCACACCTTGGTTAAATGAGTAATTAGGGATGGGTAATGGGTAATGGGTAATGGGTAATAAAACTCTTACCTGTTCCCTGTTCCCTACCTAATTACTTCAAGACTTGGGCTTTTTCCTTTTCTTCTGGCACTAATTCCACAACGGTGCGTTTAGAGAAGCCCCAGGCTAAAATTATACCAATAGCTGTCACCATGAGCCATTGTGGTGGGACTAAATCATCGTTGATGACTTTTAATAACAGACGTAAACCTACAAACGCTACAGTGATGTAACCTGCGTCTTCTAAGTTTGCATATTCATCTAACCAGCGGATAAATAATCCAGCCATGAATCGGAGGGTGACAATACCGATGGTTGTACCAGTGATTACTAACCATGTTTCTTGAGAAACGGCGATCGCTGTGGTTACACTATCCAAGGAAAAGGCTAAATCGGTAAAGGCAATCACGGGTATAGCTTGCCACAGAGATTTAAAACGTGGTCCGTGATGGTGATTGGATTCGTCTTCTTGAGAGCTAAAGTGTTGGAATACTAGCCATAAGAGATAACCAGCGCCCAATAGTTCAAATTGCCAAAATTTTTGTACCCAAGTAGCTGTTAACAATAGGGTGATTCGGAGGACATAAGCAAATACTAAACCAATGTTTAGGGCTTGACCTTCTAGTTTTTTGTCTTCTAGTCCTTGGGCGATCGCAGCGAGGGCGATCGCATTATCAGCCGATAGCACTGCCTCTAAAAACACTAAGATTAAGAGGACTATAGAAGCTTCGACGCTGAAATGAAAATCTAGGTAATTAAATATTTGGTCTAACATTCCAATTTCTCAGGCAAAAATCAATAATTTACAGAATTAGAGCTTAAAAGTTTTTCTTGTAGAAAGCACAACAAATTACTACTTTCATCTATTTTAACTTGCATTTAGCCTAGTCTTAATGAGTAATTTCCGTCACCACTTTAAACTAGATAACTAAAAGTTAGCATACTTATATTCATAAATTGACTTTATCATCTTATTTACCTGATATGTCATATCTTCCTGACATTTTGGTAATTCTTATTATTAACTATTATTTTCCTCATTCATTCCACAGGATTTCCACAGGTAATTTTGTAGTTTTCCACAGATGTTTGACGAGTTAATCAGCTATTGCTGACTTATTGGGGATTGTGAATTTTTCACTACTAACAGGCTTGATAACCGAGTTTTCATGAAGTTATGTAACAAAAATATAGTTATAAGCCTGATTAATTCGTCAATATTTATTTTTGACTGCTAATTGTTAACATTTCGCAGCATTGACAAATCCACCTGTTGTGAGCGCAAAATGATGAGTCTTAGTTTGATTCCCTTAGGCATCTGCATTTTGTATTTTGGTTTATTTTAATTTCCTTCCCTACTTTCCCCACAGGGGATGAATCAGCCCTCAGTCAAACTGAACACAAGTAACTTCTCTTGATTAATCTACAGGAAAATTTTATGAACTCAACAGTTCCTCTCTTTACTGAAATTCCCGAAACATTACAGGAATCCATGAACAACTATCTGCAAAGCCATCCTGATTGGGATCAAACCCGCGTATTAACAGCGGCTTTATCGCTATTTTTGCTGCAAAATGGCGAAAGCGATCGCCGAGCGGCTCGTGTTTACTTAGAAACTTTATTTCATCAATAATCCAGATAAATACTGGATTAAATTAATAAACCAACTCTGTTTCTGTTCACAACATTTTGCGTTGATAGCATGAATTTTGCAGCCCTGCTCCCACGCCTTCAAGGCATGGGAGCGGCGGAAGTTTAGAGATAGTAGTCAAGTTTTAGTTAGAAGTAGCGCATTCAAATTTGTACCCTACACCACGGATAGTGTGAATTAATGTTGATTGAGTCGGATCGATTTCAATTTTCTTACGAATTTGACCAATATGGACATCTACAACCCGTTGATCCCCAACATATTCATAGTCCCAAACTTTTTGGATCAGTTCAGATCGTCGCCAAACTCTAGCTGGATGACTAGCTAAAAAATATAATAAGTCAAATTCCAGAGCAGTTAAGAGAATGGGTTCGCTATTAAGCATTACTTCCCGTCCTATGGAATCAATAGTTAGTTTGTCAAAGATAAGACGTTGCTGTTCTGCATTAGTTACAACCCGCTGCCGCCTTAAAATTGCTGCTACTCTAACTTCTAACTCTCCTAAACCAAATGGCTTAGTGAGATAGTCATCAGCACCTTTAGAAAAACCGCGAATTTTATCCGCTTCGTCTGTCCTGCTAGTCAGTAGTAGCACAAATACACCACTACGACTCTGCATTTCTTGACAGAGGTTAAAACCAATCACATCCGGCAAATTAACATCTAGAATTACTAAATCAGGGTTAAATTGCTCAAACATACTTAGACCAGTCTTACCATCTTCGGCAGACTCAACTTGATAATTTTGTTTGAGTAAAAAGCGTTGGATTAAATTCCGAACCGCAGGATCGTCGTCAATTACAAGAATCTTGGCAGCAGCCATGGCTATTATTTTTTACAGAAGTACATAGAATTAACAAAGATGATTGCGTAAAAACGCAGGTTTTACTTTGGCAGTAATTCAAAATTTACGGGGGATAGGGATGATTATCCTGATTATTTCTATAAACTGTAATTTTTATTGTGAATATTGAAGAGGTAAGTATGCTGGTATAGCAGGAGTTAGGGGAGGATGAGAGTAGTTTCCCGACTTCAGTCCACAGTCCTGAGTATTCAAATTTTCAACAATCTTAAAACCACAATTTTCTTATGTGCGGTTGCCCCGACTCATGCTATTATTGTAGTAGATGGATAAAATTGCCTACTTTCTCTAATGCAGGTAGCTACTTGTCTAATAGTTGTCTTTATTTCTATAAAATCTAAAGTTGTTTTTCTGTAAAATAAAAAGTGCCGCTGATTAAGGCTAAAGTAATAACCTCCCATGAGTGATCAAAGTCCCTACGAGAAACTTGGGCTATCAGAAGACGCAAGCTTCGATGAAATTCAGGATGTTCGGAATCGCCTGTTAGAACAACATGGTGGTGATGGCAATGTCCGAGAAGTTATTGAAGCTGCTTATGATGCGATTCTAATGGAGCGCCTGCGGATGCGCCAAGAAGGTAAAATTAAAGTGCCTGAACGCATCCGGTTTCCAGAAAAGCGAGTTCCATCTTCTCCCCAAACAAGTCAAACCCTTGGTCAGCAGTCTCCTGCATGGCTACAGCGAAGTATAGATCAGCCTACTTTAACTGATGTACTGCTACCAGGAGCTTGGTATCTGGGTTTAAGTGCAACTAGTGTGTTATATCCCGGTGGTAGCGGACAGGTTTTACAACTGTCTTTGGTAGTTGGGGTAGCTATTGGTGTTTACTTCCTCAATCGCAAGGAAGGAAAATTTGGTAGAGCGGTTTTATTCACGTTAGTTAGTTTAATTGCTGGCTTAATCGCTGGCGGTCTACTTGCTGGCTTAATATTACCATTACCATTGATAACTTTGACAGCGAATCAGTTTTCGACGCTGTTGACTTTTATATTGATGTGGTTAGTAAGTAGCTTTTTACGTTAGGTAATGGGTAATTGGTTAATGACCGATTACCCATAATTTTTTTATTGTTTGAGGATAAAATCTACAGCCGTTTTTAAATCGGTCACAATCATATCAGGTTGATAAGATGCTAGTTGGCTGCGATCTCGGATACCCGACTCAACTGCAATAATTTTGATATCGTGTTTTTTGGCAGCAGCAATGTCGGCTTCTGTGTCTCCCACCATCCAAGTATCATCCGTAGGGGGGAGTTCAGTTAAGGCTCTAGCCATTAATAATGGTTTATCTTCGACATCACGAGTTTTTAGATAGTCGTTACTTAGGCAATAACGGCGATTTTCTGGGAAAAACTGGCTCAAATTATATTGATTAAAAGCATAATCTAATTCTCGTACCCGTCGCATTGTCATCACGGCTAAATCAACACCGGCTGCTTGAACTTTGGTGAGTGTTTCTAATGCAGTGGGAACAAGGACATCATACTGGAAATAGGGGAGGGTGTGGACTATTTGTTTACGGATTTGGGAAAATTCTTGCCCTTGTTGGGCATCTAAACCTGATTGTAGAGCAATTTGGAGTTCGGGAGTGTGCGATCGCTTGAGTTGCCAAAATTCGGCTTTAGAAAGTTCTGTAATTGTTTGTTGAGGATATCGGGTTTTCTCTAGACACAATTGATAAACACGGTAGTAGCGTTCTGAAACATCCATGATTGGACCGTCAAAGTCAGTAATTAATCTCAGCATGAGTAGATAATGTTAATTTTTTTTACATTATCCCAGTCAGGTGGTATTTTTAATCTAAGATTTCGCGCAAAGAGGCAAAGGAGCAAAGGCGCAAAGGAAGAAATGAGAGATTGAGATTACATCAATAATTGTAACTGTGAACCTTGTTGGTTTTTACTCACTTCGATTCGGGCTTGGAAGGCTTCTTTGAGGTGGGGCATATGGGTTACAGTGAGGATACAGGCAAAATCAGAGGATATGGCGTTAATTGCGGCAATTAAGCGATCGCATCCTTCCCCATCTTGAGTCCCAAAACCTTCATCTATTACTAATAATTGTAATGATGCTCCTGCTCTTTGCGCTAATAATTTGGCTAAAGCTAAACGAATGGCAAAGTTAATTCTAAAAGCTTCTCCTCCTGAATAAGTTTCATAGGATCTCGTTCCTCTGGAATCAGCAATTAAAATATCTAATGTATCTATTAATTTAGCATTTTTCTTACTTGATTTGCCACTGCGTCCCGCTTTTTGGGTGATAAATTGGACGTGAAATTGATTCGCACTCAATCGAGAAAGTAATTGATTAGCTTCTGCTTCCAATTGGGGTAAAATATTTTCAATCATTAAAGCTTGAATCCCATTTTTGCCAAAAGCTTGAGCTAATTCTTGATAAACACGCTGTTGTTGTTTACAAATTTGCACCTGTTGGATATCTTGTTCATATTGATTTTGCAAAGTTTCTAATTGCAGAGACATTTGTTTTAATTGTCCCAACTGAGATATTTTATTATCTAGTTCCCGTCTCCGGTTTGCTAATTGTTGTTCTAAAGCATTAATTTGGGCTGTTGGGTTCGCACTGTCGGTTAATTGTTTAACCATATTATCAATTTGTTGAGTTAATATTTCTCGTTCTTTGAATATTCTTTGCAATGAATCTTCCAAATCTTGACTTTTATGACTTAATTGAGGATATTGTGCTTGTGCTGATAATAATTGTTGATGACGTAATTGCCAACCTTGCCCTTGTCGCACACCTTGACGCAGATAATTATGCTGTTCTGAACTATAGCCAATTTCGGCAATTTGCTTTTCTAAATTAGCGATTTCTTTCGCACAATCAGAATCAGTTTGTCCTTGTTGCAGTTGCAATTGTAATTTAGCAATATTCGCGGCTAATTCTGGTTTTCTAGCTATTAGTTGTGCTTGGCGTTTTAAGGCATCCTTAATTTGTCCTTGTTTAATTTCTGCCCAACGTAATTTATCTACATCACTACGGGCAAGAACGTGGTCTTGTTCACTATAATTAAGTTGCTGGAGATATTGATCTAATTGCTGAATTTCTATTTGTTTTTCTGGTGCATAATCACCGGTTTCTAAGGAATTTTCTAAATGTTGTTTTTCAGAAATAATTTGCAGTAACTGTTGTTGGACATCACTTGTAGCTTCTAACTGTGCTGCTAATTGTCCCCGTTTTTCTCGCAATGAATCATAACCTGATAACTTTTGGTCTATTTCTCGATATTCTTGTCTGAGTACCTGAATTTCCCGATCTGAAACCGCTATTTGTTCCCGCACTACCCAAAATTGTCCTTGAGTATCTTCATATTCTAATTGGGTTTTTTCGATAACTTTACTCCAATGATGTTCATCTAAAGGACGTTCACATAAAGGACAACTAGCATCAGGATTTTGTAACATTTGCAATTTTTGTTCTAGTTCTCCTAATAACTTTTCATAATCTCCTCGGTGAGCTTGTAACCGTTCCAGAAAATGTCGTCTTTCCTGTCCTTTTTCCTTGACTCTTTGGAGATAAACTCGCTTTTTATCTAATTCTTCAATTTGCGTTCCTATCTCTATTACTGCTTGTTGTAATTGGGGTTGACGATGGTGTTGATTTTGTAATTGTTTTTCTGTGGCTTGCATTTGCTCCAATCGCGCTACTAGACTAGCATGAGTGCGATCTAATTGACTTTGCAAACTGGCTCTTTGTTGTAATAATGGTGTTACCTGCATTTGCAATTGATCTAAGTTAGTCAAATGCTGACGAGCGGTATTTAATTGTAATATAGCTATTTCGATATCCCCAGATTTACTCAAGGTTTGGGAAATTTCTTGTTCTTGTTGTTCTAAAGCTGCTAATTGAGCTTCCGCTTGTTGTAATTGACGTTCTAAATCTTGAGTTTGTTTATATAGCTGTTGTTGTTTTTGTTGTTTTAAATTGGTAGCGCGGGTATGTTGTTCAAATTTAGCTGCAAAAATTTCTTCTTGAGATTGCAGACTTTGATATTGAGCATAACCAGCTTGAATATCAACTTGTTGATTGATAATCTTTTCTAAATCTGTTAATTGGGATTTTACAGCTATTTGTTCTTGTTGTAAGCGATCGCTATCTTGGTTCAGATTATCATATCGTTGCCGCACAAAATTTAATTGTTGTTCCCAACTTTGTCTTTGATGTTGGATAACTTGTAAACTTTGTAATTGAATATTTTCAAAAGCTTGTACTTGTTGTAAATTATTCAATTGCGCTTCTAACTCAGCGCGTTGAGTTTCCGTTGTTTCCCGTTGTTGTAGTTGAATTTTAATATTCGCTAAAGAATTTTCTAAATCTTCTCCTCGGATTCTATAAAGTTTAGATTTATCCTTAGCGCGTTCTTCTAACTCATCATACTGATTTAGTTTTAATAACTCCGCCAAAATTTCCTTGCGTTCAGCAGGACGTTTGAGCATAAATTCATCGGCTTTTCCCTGACGCAAATAAGCTGAATTAATAAAAGTCTCATAATCTAGCTTAATATGTTCGAGAATGACATCCTGAGTGGCTTTTAATCCCTTACCAGTCAAAGGACGAAACCCAGCAGGAGTTTCAATTTGAAATTCCAAAATACTAGTTCCACCTCTTACCCGGTTGCGAATTACCCGATAAGTTTGCAAACCACTTTGGAAAGTGAAATCAATTCGGACTTCTTGTGCGCCAGAATGAATCACATCATCCTCAATAGTAGCACGGCTTTCACCCCAAATTGCCCAAGTGATAGCTTCTAAAAGGGAAGATTTCCCCGCACCATTAGAACCACAAATACACGCCGTATGCAAGCCGCTAAAATCTAAAGCTGCGTCACGGTAACTAAGAAAGTTTTTGATGATAAGTTGGACTGGGATCATTCAGGCTATAGCGCCACATTTACAATTTTGAAAGTTAACAGTACAGATGCACTTAGTTTTTAGTTTAGCTATCTAATTAGCAAGTTTCTAGTCTTGAAGACATCAATTTTACAAAAATTTACAATATAAATAGGATTTTTTAGACAAAGACAAATCATTATGTATAATGAAGCACTAAATACGCATAAAAATATCAGCAGATTTAATTCGTTATCTTCCTGATCAAGCCTTATGGAAAGCGATAGTTATTTATGAGTAAAATTGATGATTTAATAATGAGGTGTATTCATGGATTTATAACTACAAATTCTCAAAGATTTAACGAAAGGCGCACAATCAATAACAAGTATAATAGATAGTCATGAGTACAAATAGTTTAACTTGGGCAATCACCTTTCAATGGTATGATTCTGGCAACCAAAAAATTCAACAAAAACAAATTTCTCAAACGCAGGTTGCTAAACATAATGGAATTATAATTATCGGACGTGATCCAAATGTTTGTGACTTAGTTTTAAATAATCAGAGTGTATCATCTCAGCAAGCTGAGATTTATTTTAATGAGGAACAACAACAATTTTTTATTAAAAATAAAAATACTGTAAATACTACTACAATAGATGGAAATGATTTAGCTTTAAATAAAGAATTACTAGTGAACAATGGCAGTCTTATTATATTGGGACAACAGCAAATAAAAATTACTGAAATCAAAATTTATCCACTTCCACCAACAAATTATTCTGGTATTAGTCCAACTTCAGGTTTAACTGGTAGTGATTCAAAGCCACTTATTAATAATCTAAACATCTCCCCAGATAGCTCTACTAAAGCCAATACAGATGATAAAAAAAATTCTTGGACTGATAAACAAATAGTAATAGCAATTGCCACAGTAGCAGCAGCAGTTGTTACTGCTTTATCCGGTTGGTACGTGAATGACAGTAATCATAAAACAGAAACAGATAAAGCAAAAATTACTGCGAGATTAAATGAGGACACCGAAAAAACTAAGTTAAAGTATGAGAAAGAGAAACAGGAAATTAATTTAAAGCATGAGCAAGAGAAATTATATTCAGAAAGATTTACAAAACATCAAGAGAAAGTTGCATCTTTAAAGGAAAAAAATCCTAAGTATAATCAACTTAGATTAATAAATAACTGTCCTGAAACTTTAAGTATTGCAGCCACATTCCTGGCTTTAGATGATGTCCAGCAAACTAAAGGTTGGCTTTATATCAAAAGAGGAGGAGAGATATCCCCTGATTATTTTACAAGATCTGATAATATATATTTATATGCTACTACCAATAACAACGGTAAAGAAATTGTGTTAAAAGGTAATGCCTTTGTGAATAGATTTATTAAAAAAGAGGATTTTGACTATATTGGAGACGCTTTTATTGAGTCAAACATGACAAAAGAATTAGTAAAATTTTATCAAATTAAATTTGATAGTCAATCCGACGGTTATACAACTAAAACTTTTATCTGTGATGATGAAGATAGATTGGAATTAAAGTAATACAGCATCAGTAAAATTTATAGAGTAAAAAATATGAAGATAGTAATAGGAACAATTCTCCGTAACCGCTACAAAATTTTACAGTTTTTGGGAGGTGGTGCATTTGGTGAAACCTATTTAGCTGAAGATTTAGATTTACCTAACCAACCCAAATTTGTTGTTAAACACCTCAAACCTAAAACATCTGAATCAGATGTTTTACAGGTTGCTCAAAGATTATTTGAGAGTGAAGCAAAAGTTTTATATAAGTTAGGAAATTTAAGTCAGCAAATCCCTAAACTATTTGCTCATTTTCAAGAAAATGGTGAATTTTATCTGGTACAAGAATTTATAGATGGTTACGACTTAAGCGCAGAAATAATTCCTGGTAAAAAATTGAGTGAATCAGAATTAATTCAACTGTTACAAGAAATTTTAGAAGTTTTAGCTGTAGTTCATCAACAAAATATCATCCACAGAGATATTAAGCCTCAAAATTTGATGCGTCGTCAAGAAGACAGCAAAATTATACTCATTGACTTTGGAGCAGTTAAAGAAATTAAAGGTTTGTTAGCTGATACTGAAGGTCAAGTTATTTCAACTGTTATTATCGGCTCTAATGGTTATATGCCTAATGAACAAGCTAATTCTAAACCAAAATTAGCTAGTGACATATATGCAGTCGGAATTATTGCTATTCAAGCTTTAACAGGTAAATTACCGCAAGAATTTTCAGAAGATCCTCAAAGTGGAGAAATAATCTGGCAAAATGAAGCAAAGGTAAGCAAGAAACTGGCTAGTGTTTTAACAAAAATGGTAAATTGCCAGTTCAACCTCAGATACCAATCAGCAACAGAAGCTTTAGAAGCAGTAAAATCATTATCATCCTTTACTATCAAACTACAAAAATTGGTAATTCCTGTGTGTCTTAGTGTGGTTGTTTTAAGTGGTCTTATATTTGCATTTATGAATTTTCTAAAACGACCTGCAACTGTTGTTAAACAACCCGCTAAGTCTGAATCTAATTTGCAACTAGTTTGTCCAGAAACATCTTTCCTGAGTCAACCTTTAGCAAGTAAACCAGATTTGAAGATTGGTAATAGCGAATATTATGGTTTATCAAGAGAGAAAGGTACTGGGAAAGGAAGCGTAGTTTTTCCTGATAAGAAAACAGGAACTCAGGCTAGATATGATGGAGAAATGAAAAATTATAAGCGTAACGGTTGTGGAATTTATACTGTAAATGGTGATAGCTATAGAGGACAATTTCAAGATGACAAATTTCATGGTCAAGGAATTAATACATTTAAAAGTGGAGATCGTTATATAGGTCAATTTGAAAATGGTTTTTTTCAAGGTAAAGGTGAATTTATTTGTAAGAATGGCAATAAATATATAGGAGAGTTCAGAAATAACAAATTACATGGTAAAGTAACTTTTATATCTCAAAATGGATCAAATGAAAAAATAGAAATCTGGGAAGATGGAAAATTAAAAGAAGGTGGTAAAATTTTTGATTGTAATGCTGGTAAATAGATTTTTTCGATAAAAGTATCCAATTGTGATTAAAAAACTGATTAGCGTGAACAATTAAGGAATAAATTTATCTTCAAAAATATAGAATAAAGATAGAATTAATTTTTTAAGTATTTCAATTATTTTAAATTCTGTTAAATTATTTTATGTATTTAATGAAGAAAGCAAAATTAAATCAAATAATTGATATCATAATAATGTAACATATTTTCTCACAAATATATTAGAATGAACAGAAAATTATCAGCAAACCTGACTTTTTTAATTTCTAGAGCTTGTTTGATTATTGTTGGTAGTTTACTCATTACTCTAGAAACTTCCTTACAAATAGCTCTAGCACAACCTGCTCCCACAGAAACTTCAAGTCCAGAAATTCCCAAAACTGAACCTGCTTCCACAGAAACTTCAAGTCCAGAAATTCCCAAAACTGAACTTGCTCCAAAAACTGAATTTGCTCCAACAGAAACTTCAAGTCCAGAAATCCCAAAAACTGAACTTGCTCCAAAACCTGCCGCAAAACCAGAATCTGCTCCCGCAGAAACTCCAACTCCAAAAATCCCAAAAACTGAACCTGCTCCAAAACCTGCCGCAAAACCAGAATCTGCTCCCGCAGAAACTCCAAGTCCAAAAATCCCAAAAACTGAACCTGCTCCAAAACCAGAATCTACTCCAGCAAAAACTTCAAATCCAGAAATCCCAAAAACTGAACCTGCTCCAAAACCTCTCGCAAAACCACAACCTATTCCAAAACCAGAATCTACTCCAGCAGAAACTTCAAATCCAGAAACCCCAAAAACTGAACCTGCTCCAAAACCAGAATGTACTCCAAAAACTGACCCTGCAACAAAACCACAACGAAACAAGCCAATTAGAGGAAGAGGGTAACACTTGTTCAATTCTTGATGTTTAATAAACTATAGAATTCTGAATTAATTTTTTGAGTGAGTAAAAGTAATTTGTAACCTTAATAGGACTTACGCAAGTGTCACACTAAAAATCTGTTGTAGGGTGCGCCAGACTGCATAAATCCTGCAAATAAACAGATTATTGATATCTGACGCACCCTACCAATGAGCCAGTTGCGTAAGTCCTGCTTAAATAGACATCTCCGAAAAAGAATCTGAAACCCTTAACCTATCTAGCTGAAAACTTAATTTCCTGAGAGGTCTAATATCTTGGCTACAAAGTTATATGTTTAACGTAAAAATTAATGATGAGTAGAATGTATTATCAAAATGCTTTTAAATTTTCTTTAACCACTCTTGTAATATTTTTCTCATTACAATTAAGTGCAATTAGTCAAACTAAAGTTGAGCAGCAAGAAATTAACCAGATAATTATTACTCAGCCAAACTCTACTCCAGTTGAAATCAATTCTTCCAAAGAACAGCCAGCTCTTCCTAAATATTCTGAGAGAATGAGACGTTTATTGCTGAGGCTTCAAGCTCCAGTTCAGATAAATTCCCCTCAAACACAGCCAATTCTTCCTAATATTTCTGAGCAAAATATTAATTTACTTCTCGTTTTAAAACAACGCAAACTTTATGTTTATAAAAGTAATATTTTACAAGCCAGCTATCCAGTAGCAATTGGTAAGCATGGGTGGGAAACACCAACTGGTAAGTTTATAGTGATTAGTATGGTAGAAAATCCAGTTTGGGAAAATCCCTTCGATTCTAGTAAAGAAGTTATTCCTCCAGGTTTACAAAATCCTTTAGGAGAACGCTGGATTGGATTTTGGACTGACGGAAAAGATGAAATTGGATTTCATGGTACTTACAAAAGAGATTCTGTAGGTAAAGCTGTTTCTCATGGTTGTGTGAGGATGTATAATGAGGATGTAAAAAAACTATATAATTTTGTGAAAATAGGAACTCCTGTAATTGTAATTCCTTAGTAAAATATTTCTCAAGAAACTATCCTAGCCAACCCACGTCACCATACATATCACATATTATTGGCAATTTTATCATGAGTCGTTCTACCCGTTGGCAATCTAGCACCGCTGCACTCATGGCCATAGCCATTACCACAGGTGCAGCTATTCCCTTACTGTCCTTGAGTCCTGTTCTAGCACAAGGATACAATCTTAATCAATCGCGGACAATTAGTATTCCCGCTAATGTAACTTTACCTGTTACCTACGACAAGGAAAAAGTTATTGTCAAACCGGGTGAAACATTAGCCCTAACTCTGAAAATAGCTGACAATGTTACTGATAGCAACAGAAATATTTTAATTCCTGCCAATACTGAAGTGATTGGTGAATTACAACCAGTAAGATTAAATACTCGATCTTCTGGGAATAATCAGCAAGGTGTTCGTTTTGTAGCCAGAGAATTAGTATTTCCTTCTGGACAACGACAACAGATTTTTGCTAATTCCCGAACTATAACCAAAACAGAAACAATTACCAAGGGATCAAGCACTGGACAAATATTAACTGATGCTGCTATTGGTGCCGGTGCAGCTAGTGTAATTTCCCTAATTACAGGTAACAAGAAAATTGAAGTTTTAGAACCTGTGGGTGGTGCAGCAGCGGGCGCTTTAGCTAGTGTACTATTGAGGAAACAAAAAGCTGATGTTTTTGTCCTCAGACCAGAACAAGATCTAGCTATTACCCTGACTTCAAATTTGGTGATCACTCGTCAATAGAGTTAATAGCACTAGTTAAGTTGTGAATTTAATCATATAAATAAAGCGATTGTTTCCCTGAATTATGGTGAAATGTCGTTTTATTTTTATGTAAAAACTATTGTCATTCTCTAAGCATATATCCAATTAAATATAAAACTTCTATCACTTAATCAACAGACTGTAGCCAAATTATAAATGTAGTTCCTGGGATATGCGGTAATGTGATAATTGAGTGAATGGCCGGACTGAAAACCTCTATACTTCCCTGCATTTCTGCTATTAACTGTTTAGCAATACTAATTCCTAAACCAGTTCCGGGTATTTCTGTTTTTGCCTGTACACCTCGATAATGTCTTTCTCCAAGATGTTCTAAATCTTCTGGAGGAATACCAGGACCTGTATCACTAATAGCAATACCTTGTAAATTTCCTTTTTGTTGCCCACATTGGACTAAGATTTTTCCACCTGGGGGAGTATATTTCAAAGCATTATCTATAATATTACTCAACACTTCTGTTAATGCTTTTTCATTTACTTTTACTAAAGGTAAATAGTGGGAAATTTCCGTAATTAATTGTAAATTTCTTTCTTGGGAAATAGCTTGAGCCGATATTAATAAAGGTGCTAATAAATCTGCTAGACAACAATCAGTTAATTGTTCTCCTGTTCCGGGCAATAATAATGCAGGTTTAACTGGCTTTTGCACATTTTGATTAATAACAACCTTTGATTCTGGTAGAGGTAGAGGTGCTAAATCTGCTGTATTTAAATCAATAACCTGATCAAATTGTTGCAATAGTTCTTGCAAGCGATCGCTCTCCCTGACTATACTGGTTGCTACTTCCCGATTAGGATCAACCGGTCGCATTCGCTTAAATAGTAACTTACCAAAGGTGCGGATAGCAGTTAAGGGGTTACGAAGCTGATGCAAAAGATTGTCTAATAAATCCCGTTGTCTCTCTTGCAAAATTTGTTCTTGCTGGAGTTGGTGTTGTAACCAAGCCCTCCGCTGGTCTATAATGCAAGCGATCGCTAAAGTTTTGGCAATGCGTTCAATTTCCCCCTCTTCCCGTTGATTCCATTCCCTATCGTCCCTCGCAGTCACCAATAAGCCCATCATTACACCCTCATAAATCAGGGGTAAAACAATTTGGTTATGACTGAGTAAGTATTCATCCTGTTCATCGTGTAAGTTTTGTTTTTCTGTTGTTTCCGATTCCACCGACGGATGAGAAGATACAGAAGTCGGTTTTAATAACCTCGGTTGCTGATTTGGGAATGCTAAAACATTAGCAAGCCTTACAGAATAGCTATTCTCTGGTTCACCATATTCATTACTAGAATTTAATGCTATAGTCTCTGGATACACCATTACCGGAATTAGTCGCGCCTCACTTATAGGCTTTTCTACCAGTTCCTGTGTTAAATAAACCACCGTAAAAGATGCTCCCATTCCTTGGGTTAGCAGGGCTATTTGTTCTCGACATAGAGCAAGGAAATCAGAACTGGCAGACATTAGCATGAGTTCAGGAATCTAGGAGGAAGAAAGAATCTAGGAGTCAGGAGTCACCGAGTCAGGAGTCACCGAGTCAGGAGTCACCGAGCAAGGAAGAAGAAAATTACCCAGTCCCCAGTCCCCAGTCCCCAGCCCCCAATCAAGGCTTATAGCTATCTAGTTTAATCTGGTAATGGGGGAAGAGGTAACAAGTAATGGCTGAAAAGGCAGCGATTTTTTAATTTTTAATTCTTGATTTTTAATTGTTTTTTCCCCAGTTGTATCAAAACATTAAAAACTATTGATTTTTTGAGATAGAACTTATATAATGACGACGGATTTTGTAGCCATAACTACAGTCTATAGCTTGAAACAGGAGGACAATAGGTTGGCACGGAGACGTAAGCGGAAGAGTCGTCGGAGGCAGGAAGGACGGCGCATACTTGAGCATATTCCTCAGTACAGCATTGAAAGTGGCGAAGATAAACCTGTGACAGCAGCAAGAAAATTTATTCAAGCTGAAGGTATTTTGCCACCCGCGCTGCTACTAGTAAAACGTAATGAACATACAACAGACCGTTATTTCTGGGCGGAAAAAGGTCTGTTTGGCGCTCAATACGTAGAAGAGAATCATTTCTTGTTCCCTAGTCTTAGGACTTTAGAATCACCAACAGCACAAGAACCTGTTGCTGTTGCTGTTGCTGTTGCCAGTAACTAAACAACAAATGACCATCATATCTTGTAAGTGTGACTTCTGAATCTGTGAATAATTAACTGGTAATTTTGACCAGGTTATTCAAAAATTCCTTTTTTTAATTTTGTTGTTGAATTTGCCAGTAGGGTTTAAATGAATTCTCTCAAGTCATGGCATAATTAATTTCTCATCAACTAAATTTGGTTAGATGAATCAGTTTATTATCAGCTTATACACCAAGAGAATAGCGACAGAGCCAAGGTCATCCAAAAAATGAAGCATGAATTATTTATGCTCTCATTAATTTGGACTACTATCAAGCTCTGTCCACCAATTTAAATTTTTCCTTATGACATTTCAGGCATCAGGAAGATTAACAGCACAAGCAGAATTTTTCCTTCCTACTGCTGATTTACTCAAAATTTTAGTCAGAAGCCTACATGAATGTGGAGAATGCTGGTTTTTATCCCCAAAAATCAATCAAGTGTCCAGCGTCTTTAGCTGTAATGCCCTTTGTAACTCAGCAAGTTCATCTCTATGGGCAGTCACAGTAATTATACTTGAGAAGTCTTGTCCACTCAGGATATTTTCCATCTTGAGTGACACCTTCTCAAGTCTTCCAGATTTTTTCCAATACAATAACCCACTTAAAGGCGAAAATAGGATTATTCCCAGAAAAAATTGCCCAAAATCGGGAAAAAGCATTGATAAAACCAACGCCAGACAACCTAAACCCACGGCAGCTAATACAGTCAAAAATACTGCTAAAAACCAGCTAGGGCTGACAAATCCCTCAAAAGTGACTTGATTTTTGGCAGAGTCTACCGCTAAAACTCGATAAGCACGAGAGCGAAAATACTCCTTTAATGAAGTCATGAATGTATTTTCGTCCTGATCCGAAGTCAAGCGCATCATTTCTGTACGGTCTTTAGTTGAAGCACGTATAAAGAAAAATAAACCAACTGATAAGAGGAAAGTTAACAGGAAAGTAGATTGCAAAACGGTAAAATCCATAACTAATTTTTAAGTCGGAAATTTTCAGTAGACTTAAACCATTATCAATTATTCTGGAAACAGGTAACAGCTAACAAACAACAAACGGAAGTTGTTTTTAACTTTTAATTTTTAATTTTTATATGTCACAAAACTCCGAAACACCATCATCTAACATCCGGGCTATCGCCCAACAATTTCGCCTAGCAGGTTGGATTAGTTTCTGGATTCAGTTGGTATTAGGTGTAATCTCTGGAATAATTGTCTTATTATTTGGCATTTTTAGTCAAAAAGCCAACAGCCCCAATAATAATCCAGGCACAGGCTTTGGTGTATTTTTGGCAATTTGTGGCATAATTCTGTTGGGCGTTGGTATTTACTTGGCTTATCGCTACACCAGAATTGGCAAAAAACTAGAATCCCCTAATGCTAGTAATCGTCCCCGCAAGGCGGAAACCGTGCAAGTATTACGTTTGGGACTATGGATAAATTTAGGCGGCATATTAGTCACCCTGTTGGGAGCGCAGGCGATTGTTGGTACATTGGTAGCTAGGTCAATATCTCCCCAAGCCGCAACTACTCAATTATTTGACCCAACTCGGATTATTAGCGGTTTAGATATGCTCATAGTCCAGGCAAATACAAATACTGTATCAGCGCATTTTGCAGGTTTATTAGCATCTTTGTGGTTAATAAATCGGATTAATAAACCATAATTGACAGTGGTTGTAGTATCCTAATCTTTGAAAACAGGTAATTCTAAAATAAATCCTGGTAAAACATTTTCTCCCGATAAACTTGTCGGTAATGATACTATTTCTACAGATTGATTTTGACGGTAAATTTCTACTTGTTGATTTTGAGTATCAATTAACCAACCTAAACGTAAACCACTATTCAGATATTCCTGCATTTTCTCCTGTAATTGACTTAAAGAATCTGTACGAGAACGCAATTCTATGACAAAATCAGGACAAATTTTAGCAAATTTTTCTTTTTCTTGAATGGTTAAAGATTCCCAACGTTCATTAGCTATCCAAGCCACATCAGGAGAACGTTTACCACCATTAGGTAGAGTAAAAACAGTAGAAGAACTAAATACTTTTCCCAGTTTGCTTTGACGATTCCAAATCACAACATCTGCATTAAATTCTGACTCTCTATTACCACTAATTGCACCAACTGGAGGCATAATTATTAATTCTCCTTTAGCTGTTTGTTCAAGTTTCCAATCTTCATTGATTTGACATAGTTGATAAAATTGATCATCACTTAACTCTACATTTTTGATATTTAAAATAACTGATTGAGTTGTCATCATTGCTGAAAACTCCTTAACGCTTAGGTAATGGAGAAGAGTATCTGAACTAATTATCAACTATATTTGGTAAATTTACCACTGATCATAATCAAACGCAGATAAACGCAGATAAACGCAGATAAAAAACGTGATATTAGTATATAGGGTTTAACATTGTTCATAGGTGTCAACTTAACGTAAAACCCATAGCCCGCCTGGGAATGAATTCCCAGTCTCATAGCAAAAGTCATCTAAAGATGACTAAATAACCCGAAAATTTTTTAGTAAACTTTAGTTTACTTTGGCTATTAGACCGGAACTTAAGTTCCGGGCGGGTTTGGAAGCTAAACAAATAAGCTATTTGTAGCTTAAGTTGACACCTATGAGCATTGTTAAACCCCTACGATTAATCATCTCAATCAAGTATAATTGACAAAACTTAACGAAATTCACCAATGCTGGATATTAAACAAATTAGAGAAAATCCCCAATTAGTACAAGAAAAGTTGAATACTCGTAGTGGTAAATACGAGATCCAGCCTATCTTAGATTTGAGTCAACAACAACGGGAATTGGAAGTAAAACGCAATGAACTCCAAGCCCGGAGTAATGAAATTGGTAAACTGGTGGGACACAAGGTAAAATCTGGTGTTAATCCTCAAGATGCAGAAATTCTGGCTTTAAAGGATGAAGGAAACAGCCTCAAAATCACATTAAGCTCATTAGAACCCCAGGAAAAGGAGTTAAAAGCTCAAATTCACCAATTACTCTTAGCACTTCCTAACCTTCCCAGTGATTCTACACCTATTGGTAAAAGTGAAGATGATAACCAAGAAGTGAAAACATGGGGAGATGAATATAAACCCGAAAATCCAAATATTATACCACATTGGGAAATCGGGGAAAAGTTGGGAATTTTGAACTTTGAAAGAGCGGTAAAAGTTGCCCAAACTCGGTTTGTCAGTCTTATTGGTGCGGGTGCTGCTTTAGAAAGAGCATTAATCCAATTTATGCTTTCTAAACATATTGAAAATGGCTATATAGAAGTTAGTCCACCGTTGTTAGTTAATACTGATTCTTTAACGGGAACTGGACAATTACCCAAGTTTGCAGAGGACAGTTTTAAATGTGCAGAAGATGATTTGTGGTTAATTCCTACCGCAGAAGTTCCGGTGACTAATTTGTATCGGGGGGAAATTATCAACGGGGAAGAATTACCAATTTATCATACTGCATATACGCCATGTTTTCGGCGAGAAGCGGGAAGTTATGGCCGGGATATGCGAGGTTTAATTCGACTACATCAATTCAATAAAGTTGAGTTGGTGAAATTAGTAAAACCGGAAAATTCTTTTGATGAATTGGAGACGTTGCTAGTCAGTGCAGAGAGTATTTTACAGGCTTTAAAATTGCCCTATCGGGTGATTAATTTATGTACTGCTGATTTAGGTTTTTCGGCAACCAAGACTTATGATTTAGAGGTGTGGTTGCCTTCTGCTGGGAAGTATCGAGAGATTTCTAGTTGTTCTAATTGTGTGGATTTTCAAGCGAGAAGGGCGGATATTCGGTTTAAGGAATCTGGTAAGAAAGGGACGCAGTTTGTGCATACTTTAAATGGTTCTGGTTTGGCTGTGGGTAGGACTATGGCGGCGATTTTGGAGAATTATCAGCAAGCTGACGGGACGATTAAAGTACCGGAGGTGTTGCAGGTTTATTTGGGTAGGGAGGTTTTGTAGTTTAGGGGTTTTTGTAGAGGCGTGTTTGGGGGTGCGTCTCTACAAGAGTGATTTAGGAATTTTTAGTAAAAAACTTGGTTTTTTGGTAACTTAGATATTATTCAATTTGAAATAATACTGAAGTATAACAGGTAAAAAGAATGAATCCAAACTATCTTAATACTCAAATAAATGAGATTTTAGAGAACTCTTCATTAATGCCACCCAAACACAGAGATATATATCGCTTGCGGACAGGCATGGATGATGGAAGAATTAAAACATTCTCTGAAATAGCCTATATTTTTGATCTGAGTACATCAACTACACGTATCTATTACAAGAAAGCAGAGAAGAAAATTCTTGCTATATTAAGCGAGAAAGTATCTAATCATGAAACAATTATTATTGACGTATCCGATGTTGTTGAGAAGGCAAAAAAATTAACGCCATATCTGATTCAGCATTTGAAAAATAACGAAGAAGATTTACGGAAGCTTCACTGGCAAGTATTTGAGCATCTTGTTGCTGAGTTTTTTGCTAGTTGGGGATATGAGGATGTCCGTATAGTTGGACGAAATTCACAAACAGGTGCAGATATCATTGCAATACATCGTGAAGATAAATCGGGTGTGAAGATTCGCTATTTTATTGAAGTTAAACGATGGAAAGATCACGTCGGTGTTGAGGTTATTGATCGTGTAATTGGATCTATCTTAGCAGAGCGCTCAAAATTTGGATGGCATCTCGGTATGATAGTAACAGTTGCTGACTTCACGGTTATGCAAAAGTACACTCCATTACAATTATCTATGTTAGGAATTGAACTACGAAATGGTAGTGACGTTCGTAAATGGCTTCAAGAATATAAATTTTATAAACAAGGGTTGTGGCTTCCTGAACCCTTTCTCACATAAACACTACTTCTATTAATATTTAACTGTCTGAATCAGGATAACCAGGATGAAAGGATTAACAGTTTTCTATTAAAATTTAAATGTCAGTAATTCACCGTCTTGTATTGATATTTAATCGGTGCGTTACGCTATCGCTAACGCACCCTACGTTAATGTGTGTTAATCATACAAATCGCTGGATGGGATATCGAGTGCGATCGCTCATCTCGTAGAGTGCGTTAATGAAATGTAATGCACCGTTTTCTATTAATATTTAACTGTCTGAATCAGGATAACCAGGATTAAAGGATTAACAGGATTATATTTGATATTGATATTCTGGAATATTAAAATTATCGCAATTTCTGAAGATGTAGATGAATATTAAAAAAACATCCTGTACATCCTCAAATCCTGAATCAGACAAAATGCAATTTCTGAAAATGTAGACGAATATTAAAAAAACATCCTGTACATCCTCAAATCCTGGACATCCTGATTCAGACAAAATGCAATTTCTGAGGATGTAGATGAATATTAAAAAAACATCCTGTACATCCTCAAATCCTGAGCATTATCTCGACTTCGCTCGATAACCACCTGATTCTGACAAATAATGTTAAAATTTTTACTAGCAGAAAATGGTCAAAAAAGATAAACTAATTGAAAAATTAAAAAATAGCCCCAACAATGTAAAGTTTAGTGATATTCGTAAACTTTTAGAGTTAGAGGAATTTTTCTTAGATAGAATTACAGGTAGTCATCACATATTTATCAAAGATGAAACAATCTTAGTAATTCCAGTTCATAATAATCGGGTAAAATCAGTTTATGTTAAACGAGTATTAGAATTAATAGAAGGAGCGTAATCATGAATTATCCCATAGTTGTTTATCCTTGTGAAGAAGGCGGTTTTGTAGCAGAAATTCCAGCATTAAAAGGATGTTTAGCACAGGGTGAAACTTTAGAAGAAACCTTACAAGAATTGATAACTGTGCGAAACTTGTGGTTAGAAACAGCTGAAAAACATGGTCAAAAATTGCCAGATATTGAAGGTGCTATTGCAAAAGTGAAAGCTCTAAGTAGTGTATAAATTTTAGAATCAGGATTTCCACCGATTAAAGGATTAACAGGATTGTATTTGAGTTTGATATTGTGGAATATTTGAATTAGCGCGATTTCTGAAAATGTAGATAAATATTAAAAAACATCCTGTACATCCTCAAATCCTAGACATCCTGATTCTGACAATTTTTAGCTACAATTAAAGCATAAGCAACTAACATGAATTAGAGGAAATAATCATGAATGTAGATTAATTTTAATAAAACATCCTGTTAATCCTCAAATCCTGAGCATCCTGATTCAGACAAGAAAACTAACTGTCAGAATCAGGATAACCAGGATTAAAGGATTAACAGGATTATATTTAATTTTGATATTGTGGGATATTTGAATTAGCGCAATTTCTAAAAATGTAGATTAATTTTAATAAAACATCCTGTACATCCTCAAATCCTGAGAATCCTGATTCAGACAAAAAGGATTAACAGAATACAGTATAGTAAATTTACCAAAGTAATCGCATTGGAATAATATGACCAAAACAATATACATAGAAACAAGTATTATTGGTTATTTAACAGCAAGACCTAGTAAAAATTTGATAGTTGCTGCTAATGCAGAATTAACAAGAGACTGGTGGGACAATCAGCGAAACTCCTTTACTATTTACATTTCTCCACTGGTATTGCAAGAAGTAGCAAAAGGTGATGCAGAAATGGTGAATAAAAGACTAGAAGTTTTAAATAACTTTCCTTTACTTGATATCACAGAATCAGTACAAAATTTAGCACAGGAATTCCAAAAACAAAGTAATTTACCACCCAGTGCTGCTTATGATACTGTTCACATTGCTACAGCTACCGTCTATGGATTGGATTATCTGTTAACATGGAATTGTAAGCACATTGCTAACCCCTATATTCAGAAAAAACTCTCACAGATTGCTGATAGTTTAGGGTATGAATTGCCAACAATATGTACACCTTATGAAATGTTAGGAGAATAATTTATGTGGAATGATGAAGTTTTGGCAGAAATTCGCAAAATAAGAGATGAACAAGCTAAGTCATTTAATTATGATTTGGCTGCTATTTGTGCTGATTTAAGAAAACAGCAAGCAACTAGTGGAAGAAAGATTATTTCTATTCCATTAAAGAAGGTAGTTCTCTCACGCTAATTTTGTAGGGTGCATTAATACAATACAATGCACCGTTTTCTATTAATATTTAACTGTCTGATAGCGTAGCGTGGCGCAAGCCATATCAGGATATCCACCGATTAAAAGATTAACAGGATTGTATTTGATATTGATATTCTGGGATATTTAAATTAGCGCAATTTCTAAGTAATTCCAGTTCATAATAATCGGGTAAAATCAGTTTATGTTAAACGAGTATTAGAATTAATAGAAGGAGAGTAATCATGAATTATCCCATAGTTGTTTATCCTTGTGAAGAAGGCGGTTTTGTAGCAGAAATTCCCGCATTAAAAGGATGTTTAGCACAGGGTGAAACTTTAGAAGAAACATTACAAGAATTGATAATTGTGCGAAACTTATGGTTAGAAACAGCCGAAAAACATGGTCAAAAATTGCCAGATATTGAAGGTGCTATTGCAAAGGTGAAAGCCCTAAGTAGCGTATAAATTTTAGAATCAGGATTTCCACCGATTAAAGGATTAACAGGATTGTATTTGAGTTTGATATTCTGGAATATTTGAATTAGCGCAATTGCTGAAAATATAGATAAATATTAAAAAACATCCTGTACATCCTCAAATCCTGAGCATCCTGATTCTGACAATTTTTAGCTACAATTAAAGCATTAGAAGTGATTCAGAAAGTCAGCTATTATCCCCATTTGCTTACAAAAACAAAGAATATGATACATGAAAAAAATCTCCCAATGCTTTGGCTTGATTTTTGCTAATACTTCTTTTACCATTTATTACTTCTGAAGTAATACCTTTTGAGCCAAAAATCTCGACAATATCCTTTTGTTTGAGTTGTCTTACTGACATTAACTCATGTAATATATCTAGGGGAGTTATAGCTTTCATTTGATAGACTTTATTTTCATATTGCTCAATTAGTGTTACTAGCAACTGTAAAACTTCAGCTTGTTCATCTGTCAAATTTTCCCCTAAATCCATAAATTTATCTACTTCATTTAGTAGACGCTTATGCTCTATTTCTGTGTCGATTATACGTGGCACAGTTTCAGAAAGTAGCTTAATGTATTCTTCCTTGTTTAGTGTATTTGTCATATACAACCCCCTTTGGGGTAGAATGTTTTCACTAGGGACATAGTAAAGCCATATCCTAGATGTTTATGAGCTTCTGAGTAGTGTAATTAGACTATTGAGAGGCGAAACCCTCTAAATATTCGTTATTTTTTCCACTTATCTTCATTATATTCACTATGAGTTAATACATCCTCAATCTTAATGGTCTTGACTTTATAGGTAATTTTAGTAATTAACCGAAACTTATTTCCTCCTATATTAAAAACTGTGTAGCCTTGTACAAAATCTGCGTGTGGATAAACTTCTCTTACATCTATAATGTGTTTCCATTCTTCCTTTTGAGCAGTTTGGAGCCAAACATTAAGACTAATTTCAGCATCTGGATGAATCTTACTAAATTCAGTTAGATTTTCGATGCCAATTACTTTCATAATGTATTATTAATTTCAATTTTTTTAGTTTAAACATATGTGCTTTACTTTGTGTCCTTATTTGTGTAGCTCTATGTTCTCATAAAGAGAACCAAATGTCAAGCCTCTGTACAGGAATTTTTGGAAATTCATTTCAACTTAGAGGAAGTGTTGAAATTAGCAGCGCATAATCGTTGTGTCGCTGCAAGTGCGATCGCTCATGTTGTAGGGTGCGTTCTCCGAAAGTACAGCACCATTTTTTATTAATATTTAACTGTCTGAATCAGGATAACCAGGATTAAAGGATTAACATAAATGTAGGTTTTGTATACTACTTATTGAAGTGCGGAATGTGGGTTAAATAGTCTTCAGACTTACACAACTATCAGACTAAATGTATATTGTTGAGGACATTGGACTTGATATTTGGTGATGAGTAACATATTTTGGAGATGATGCACTATGATAATATGCCAGTTTCATAAGTGCTGAATCTGTCGCCTCAGTATTATGCAAAAAAACAGTTTTTTTATGAAAAATTTGCATAAAAATTAACTTTTAGTGGCTAAAATTCATCCATACGATAGAGTGAAGTATTTCACTTGTACTCATAAACTATAAGGATTCATATTTATTCTTTTTCTGGAATGTTAATGTTGTCCCGTGAGTCTTCTAATTTGCGCGTTCTCATAGTTGATGATCATGAACTCACTCGTTTAAGCCTACAATTAGTTTTTTCTGTTCAAGAAAATATCCAGGTTGTTGGTTTAGCTAGTAATGGTCAAGAAGCTATAGAAATAGTTCAGTGCTATCAACCTGATGTGATCATTCTCGATTTACAAATGCCAATTATGGATGGTTGGTCAGCATCTCATTACATTAAAGCTATATCTCCAAATACTCAAATTCTAGCTTATTCCTCTGTAGATGAAGTATCTTTTGGACAAAACAAAGATAGGCATAACTTTGATAAAGTTTGCAAAAAAGATATTCCGACAAAGGAACTCATTGCCTTAGTCAGAGAGTTAGGGAACAGACATAGGTATTCTTCATTTCCAGAAGAAATATTAGACCTGTCGGAGAATTTAAAAGTCAGTCTGTGTCTGGCTTTGAGGATGTTTTTATGTCAGCCAGACTTGATGTAATTGGGTTGACCCTGGTCAACCCAACATCATTAATAATTAAAAAAGTACAAATTAGATCAGGCAAAAGGCAATTGACAATTATCAATTACCTTTTCTCCTGCCTAAATTTTAGATAACTAACAACTTAGGTTAATTATTTCTTGCTTCGTGAATAGTCCGTTTTAATTCATCAATTAAATCATCTAATTCTTCCAAAGCTTGATTGACATCAACCCTTAAAGTTCCTAAATTGGGTTGTTCTAATAAACTCAGCAACCGCTCACGTTTACCTTGAACAGTGCTAATTCGGTCTTTAACTGTCTGAATATCCATTTTTTTGCGTCCAGTTTTGAAACACTTCAAATCTAAAGTTAACGCAAAAAGGAAAAATCTCCATATCCCTTTCCCAATCTGCCACCAATCAGCGATGATAATAAAAGATGAAAATAAATTATACTAAGCTTAAATTATGCTCGGCAGAATTTCTTTGGGAACACTTGGTTTAACAGTAGGTAGTATACTCACCATCACAGGTTTTGTTGCCTACTTCATGGATAACGCTACCCTCAATCTAGTGGGATTTTTCTATGGTTTTCCGCTATTACTGGGAGGTTTAGCCCTAAAAGCTAATGAACTTAAACCCATCCCCTTCAGCCAAACTACCACACCATCAATCCTCGAACTCAGAAAGCAACAGGCAACTGTCACACAAACTAAAATCCGCAAAGACATCACCCGCAACTGTCACACCCCAAGGAAACGGATGTATTTAGTACATAAAAACTAATTATCGAGAGGATTTGCTGAACCTAAATAGGAATTATTACTATTAAGTTAAAAATACAGTTAAATATGCACGACCAAGTACGAATTTATTGGTTCTTAGGTTATTTTGATAGAAAACTTAGGGGGAGTGTCAACTGAGAGAAAACCAACACCGCAAATGGGGTCTGTCTGCCCATTCCCAAACTACAATAAGAATATATTTCCGAATATTTTGATTAATTTGCTCTATGTCAGTTTTAGCAGCGATCGCAGTTTTGGCTATTTTGATCTTAGTACATGAGTCTGGACATTTCATAGCCGCCCGTTCTCAAGGTATTTACGCTAACCGTTTCTCCTTGGGTTTTGGTCCGATTCTTTTAAAGTACCAAGGATCAGAAACGGAATACACTATCCGCGCTTTCCCTTTGGGTGGCTTTGTCGGCTTTCCCGATGATGATCCAGATAGCGAAATTCCCCCCAATGACCCCAATTTGCTGCGTAACCGCCCAGTTTTAGACCGTGCTATTGTCATTAGTGCCGGTGTAATTGCAAATTTAATCTTTGCGTATTTGATGTTGGCTTTGCAATTGGGAATCGTTGGTATACCCCAAGAATTTCAGTATCAACCCGGTGTCCTTGTCAAACCTGTAAATGAACAGTCTGTTGCTTACCAAGCAGGAATTCGAGAAGGAGATATTATTCTGGCTGTAAATGGCCAAGAAATTCCTCTAGGTAAAGACGCAACTACATTATTGACAAAGGAAATTCAAACCCATCCTAATCAGGAAATTGACTTAAAAATTCAACACGAAACCCAACAAACTAACCTAAAACTAACTCCTAAACAGGGTGCTGATGGTAAAGGTCTAGTGGGAATTGAATTAGGTCCCAATGGTAAAGCAATTTATCGCCGTCCCCAAGATATCGTGGAGATTCTCAAAGTTGCAGCTAATCGTTTTCAACAGTTAGTTGTGGGGACATTCCAAGGTTTTGGGCAGTTAATTACTAATTTTGGGCAAACGGTAGGACAAGTCTCTGGACCCGTGAAAATTGTCCAAATTGGCGCACAATTAGCCGCTAGTGATAGCACCAATTTATTTTCTTTTGCGGCAATTATTAGTATTAACTTGGCAATTATTAATATTTTGCCTCTTCCCGCTTTAGATGGTGGACAATTAGCCTTTTTATTAATTGAAGGATTATTTGGTAGGCCTTTACCTAACAAAGTTCAAGAAGGTGTGATGCAAACTGGTTTGGTGTTACTTTTAGGATTAGGTATTTTCTTAATTGTGAAAGAAACAACTCAATTGGAATTTATCCAACAATTATTTCAGAAATTGTAAATCCAGTAATTGTAGGGGGTTTAGCAGTGTTAAACCCCTACACCAAATAATAATCTTAAATTTAAAATCTCTGACGTGACTCGTAAATCATTAACTAAAAAACAACGGGCTTTAGAAATTCTTGCCCGTATTCAGTATCTTTATCCTGATGCAACTTGCTCTTTAGATTATGCAACTCCTGTACAATTATTAGTAGCAACTATTCTTTCCGCTCAATGTACAGATGAAAGAGTGAATAAAGTTACACCAGGATTATTTGGGCGATTTCCTGATGCGGAAAGTTTAGCAAATGCAGATTTAACAGAGTTAGAAGAATTGGTACGTTCGACGGGTTTTTATCGCAATAAAGCTAAGAATATTCAAGGTGCTTGTCGAATGATTGTCAGTGATTTCAATGCTGTTGTTCCCAACAAAATGGAAGAGTTATTAAAACTTCCAGGAGTAGCACGGAAAACTGCAAATGTAGTTTTAGCCCATGCTTATGGTATCAATGCTGGGGTGACAGTAGATACTCACGTTAAGCGGTTAAGTCAGCGTTTGGGCTTGACGAAAAATACCGAACCTGTGGGGATTGAAAAAGATTTAATGAAGTTATTACCCCAACCACATTGGGAGAATTGGTCAATTAGATTAATTTATCATGGTCGGGCTGTGTGTAAAGCCCGTTCTCCTGGTTGTAATCTTTGTGAATTGGCTGATTTGTGTGATATGAATTTGTCTCTCGCAGAGTCTCAGAGTCTCAGAGAGTAATATTGGGGAGTATTGGGTTGGGGAAATTTATTTCTCATGTCCCTATAATTGTGAGTAAGGGTGTAGAATAGAGAATGCTGTCTTTCATTACATTAGGGAATTCATGGCGAAAAAGAGTATGATTGAGCGCGAGAAGAAACGCGCCAAAATGGTAGCTAAGTATGCTGACAAGCGGGAAGCACTACTAGAAGAGTTCAGAACAGCAGCATCTCCGTTGCTAAAGCTAGAAGTTCACCGCAAAATTCAACAGTTACCCCGCAACAGTGCGCCTAATCGTAAGCACAACCGTTGCTGGTTAACTGGTCGTCCTAGAGGCTTTTACCGTGATTTCGGACTATCTCGGAACGTCCTCCGGGAATGGGCCCATGAAGGTTTGTTACCCGGTGTTGTTAAGTCTAGCTGGTAGTTAGTTGTCAGTGGTTAGTTGTCAGTGGTCAGTTGTTAGTGGTCAGTTGTTAGTTGTCAGTTGTTATTACCAATTACCAATTACCAATTACCAATCACCAATTACCAATAACTAAGATATTATTGACCACAACAATGATCAATTCCCAGACTATCTAAGAGTAGATCGCTAACGGCGTTGGCGATCGCAAACTCCCCAAAAAAGCTTTTAGAAAAATCAAATGATTGCATCTCTGTGACAATAGCAATTACCAGAGAACCTAAATCATTTTCTCCTTCCATGCGTTGTCTCACAAAAATCTGTGATGCCCGCTGGGCTATATTTTGATTTATTGCTTCAGGAATAAACTCTTGATCAAGCCAATGCAACAAGTTTTGTTGTAACCATTCTCCTTCTTCTTGGGGATTTTCCGAAGGTGGTAAGGTAATGGGTGGAATTGCTTGAGTCATTTTTGTTTGTATATTTTATATAGAATTTGTTTGCTGTGGGTAATCTCAGAAGAAGACAATGGAATATGATGTTGCTGCTATTATTCGGGGTTATGCTCAAGGTTATTTTCTCATGTCTGATGAGAGTAATAACTTGGGATGGTATGGAAGTAACGAACGGACTCTAATTCCTTTAGATGAACGCTTTCGCTATCCTAAATCATTACAGCGTGTTCTTAATCAGGAACGATTCACAGTAGCCGTTAACCGGGACTTTTTGGGTGTGGTTGCTGGCTGTGCTAACCGCGATACAACTTGGATTTCTCCAGAATTAGAAAAGATTTATTGGTTACTTTACCAAACTGGTTACGCTTATAGTTTTGAAACTTGGCAAGGTGATGAATTAGCTGGGGGAATTTTAGGGATTGTCATTGGTGGTATTTTTATTGGTGAATCCATGTTTTTCAATATTTCTGAAGGTTCTAAAGTGGCAATGGTGAAATTGGTAGAAAGATTACGAGAAAGGAAATTTCTACTATTTGACGCGCAAATGATGAATCCTCATTTAGCCAGATTTGGTGCTTATCATGTTAGTAGTGAAGAATATGAAATTTTACTAAAACAAGCATTACCAAGTCCTTGTAAATTAATTTGATTGGTAATTGGTAATTGGTGATTGGTGATTGGTGATTGGTGATTGGTGATTGGTAATTGGTGATTGGTGATTGGTGATTGGTAAAGGCAGGGTTGGGGAAGTAGTGAGTTGTAAACCGTGACGGAGAAATTGGATAAAATCGGGTTGATTAATTAGTAAGCGGTTAAGAAATTGTTGAGTGAGAGAAATAAAACTCTTGCCTGTTTCCTAATTAACTTTTTCCAACACAACACAGCTAACAGAAATATCTTTGAACAACCATAATGCGTATTTTAGAGAATCGAACCACCTCAGAGGTTGGTAAATGGGTAACATAAGTCGAATGACCATTGCAAGTGTATATAATACAGGTGTAATGGTAGTTGATTGCACTAAATAACCTCCTGCGAGAATTTCTCCATTGACAATTTTGAAATCGGGAAATAGGCTACTCAATTCCTGGATATCAGGTCGAAACATGGTATCTATAGGATCGCGGTGGTAGGGATATTTATAAGGAACTGTAACGAAAATATAGCCAGATTTAGGGATAATAGAGCTAATTATTTGACATATTTCTTCTCTGTTCGTTATATGTTCCAATAGATTAGAACACAATACAGATTGAATATTCATTTCTGAAAGTTTCTGTAAAAAATCAAGGTCGCATAAATCCCCCACTAGATCAACACCTGTATCGTTTTTCATGTCCGCATGAATTACTGAGTAGCCTTTTGTTCTAGCTGGTTTGAATAATAGTTCATCAATCCAAGGTTGTTCATGTTCTCTAAATTTTTGGTTTGAACTACCAATATTGAGTATAGGGAATACAGTGTTTGGGCTGAGAGAATAGATAATATTTGCCAACCACCTAGCTTCTTCTTTGAACATAATGATTTAATGCACCGTCATTGGACTATATCAACTAAGAACTAGACTACTAACGATAGAATTAGATTAGTAAGATTATTCACTATCAAGCCATCAAGAACCATGCCCTCTGATATTGCTGTCGAGAAGAAAAAGTTAAAAAATCCACCTTTGCAAATGCACTACTTAGGCGATCGCGTGTTGCGACAACCTGCAAAGCGTGTTACCAAAATAGATGACGAACTCCGCCAAATAGTGCGCGAAATGCTGCAAACTATGTATAGCTCAGATGGCATTGGTTTGGCTGCACCTCAAGTTGGTATCAATAAACAGCTGATCGTCATTGACTGCGAACCAGATAACCCAGATCATCCGCCATTAGTATTAATTAACCCGACGATTAAACAGGTTAGCAGTAAGCTCTCTGTGGCTCAGGAAGGGTGTTTAAGTATTCCCAACGTCTATCTAGATGTAAAACGTCCAGAAGTGGTAACAATCGCCTATAAAGACGAGTATGGCCGCCCGCAAACTTTAACAGCCGATGATTTACTGGGTCGCTGTATTCTCCACGAACTGGATCACCTTAATGGCGTGGTATTTGTAGATCGTGTAGAAAATTCCTTGACTTTAACCGAGGAGTTATCGAAGAATGGCTTCTCGTATCAAGCAGTGAAACCAGTAGCATAGGGTGGTCTAGTAGTGTATTTAACTCCAAAAAGCGGTTTATTTTTAGGTGGTGCTTGTTTTACAGCGATTGCGGCTGTTGGTTCGGTGTTTGAATTGAGTTATGGAGAACCAAATTTTGGTTTCCAAACCACTGCCATTATCCTAGCTTTGAGCATTCCTCTCACCGTATTCTTTTTTATTGCCGCAGTGAAGGATGCACGAGCTAATATGAAATAAGCATCAGGTATATGAAAAAGGTAAGAGGATGAACGAGGAATGCACACTTCACCCTTTTACCTTTTATTTTTTACTAAGTAATTGGTAATTGAGAGGAAGATTATAAATCATGAAAATTCAACTTCAACCAGAAACTGAGGAACTGATACGGGCATATATTGCCACAGGTCATTATACCAATGCAGATGATGTGATAATTAAAGCACTTAAAGTATTATCGGAGTGGGAAAAAGGGTATCAGGAATGGGAACAAGAAACACGCAAGAAAGTCGCTGTAGGACTTACCCAAATTGAACGAGGAGAGGTAGTTAGTAGTGATGTTGTTATGGCTAGATTACAGGAAAAAATTAGGATTGCTCGTGAGAATAAAAAATAATGGAATATATTCTATCTGTAGAGGCAAGTCAGGACATAGAAAATATTTTAGATTATTTTCTTCAGCGCAATATTGATGCAGGGGAAAAGTTTGTTAAGGATTTTAATAACAAGTGTTTGAATATAGTAAAATTTCCTAAAATTGGGCGTAGTTATAGCCATATAGATTCTCCATTAAGAGGTATTCCCATTGATGGTTATATAATTTTTTATCAGTTATTAGAAAATAGTATTGTCATTATTCGAGTGGTTAGTGGGTATAGAGATATAGAATCTTTGTTTTTGGATTTAGATCAATAAAATAAAATTATGCTACCAACTTCTACCCAAATACTCCGACTTTCCCAAGGACATCTCAATTTACTCGCAGCTTGTCCGCGCAAATTCCAGCATAGCTATTTAGAACAACTGAATACTCCTCTAGATCCTAAACACGAAAAATATCAAATTTTAGGGAGTCGGTTTCACTTACTTATGCAGCAGCGAGAAATGGGTTTACCTATTAATAACTTACTACAAGCAGATCCTCAATTGCAAAATTGGATGACTGATTTTAGGAAAATTGCTCCAGAAATATTTATAACTAATATTGATAATCAAACTTTTCGAGAAAGTGAACATTATCGAACCTTGCAAATTGGAGATTATCTCCTCACAGTTATTTATGATCTATTAATTGCTGATCAAAATCAAGCCCAAATTCTCGACTGGAAAACCTATCCCCAACCACCAAAATCAGAAACATTAGCTCAAAATTGGCAAACAAGACTGTATATGTATGTCATGGCAGAAACTAGCAACTATTTATTAGAAAATATTTCCATGACTTACTGGTTTGTGCAATCAAAAGGGCAAACTAAAAAAATCAAATTTTTATATAATGAAAAAGAACATCAAAAAACAGCAGAGGAATTACATCAACTATTAAACAATCTTACAAAATGGATAAAAGATTATGAATATAATATATCCTTACCGCAAATTAAGGAATCTCAGAAAATCTGTGAATCTTGCCAATATGCAGTGAGGTGTCAACGTCAAAAAATCAAACAAGTGAATATAGATATTAATCAACAGTTTCCTAGTTTGGAAAATATTGCAGAAGTATCACTTTGAACTTTTAAAAATGTTAAAATAGAAATAGAAATAGAAATAGAAATAATATCCAAAATTATCAACATGGCTCCATTACCCGATTATCGTCCCAAACAAATGTCCCTAGGTCCCCTAGAAGCAGAAATCCTCAGTATTATTTGGGAATTGAGTTCAGTAACAGTCAAAGATGTACATGATCGGATTCTGGCTGATCCTAACCGCGAATTGGCTTATACTTCTGTTACCACCGTTTTGCGTCGTCTCACGGAAAAAGGTTGGTTAGCTTGTGATAAGCACAGCAAAGCCTTTTATTGGCGGCCATTGCTCACTAAGCAACAAGCAGATATTATTAAAGCCCATGATCAATTACAGCGATTTTTAGCAGTAGGAAATCCTGATGTAATTGCGGCATTTGCTGATAGTTTAGATCAAGCTGCTAGTGACCAAATCGAAGCGATCGCTAAACGCATCCAAGCCGCACGGGAAGCCAGAGGAGAAAAATAGAATTATGCTTCACTCACCAAGCAACTGGGAGAAAAATTTATGCACCTACTCATGATTGTCACCGCTGTAACCATTGCTTGCTGGTTACGATCCTCTGGCAGTATCCAGCCAAGAAATTGGCATTTACGATGGCAAAAAACCCTGTTTTTATTCCTTTTTCCCCCCTTACTCATATTCATGACAGTCACTTCTATAGTCTGTATGGGTACACAGGGAAAAATGGGCGGAATGTATACCGACTCTTTTAGCTATCTCCTCGCATTAATTTTTCTAGGATTTTTTAATACCGTAGGTATCAACCTCGCTTTTCAGGGCTGGAAAGCCATTAAATCTGCCCGTGAATGTCCCCAAATTACTCTAGATGGTAAATCAGCCCGACTTCTACAAACAGGAGCTTTATTTGCTGGACAAATGGGTTTTTGGCAACCTGAATTAGTTGTTAGTCAAGGACTACTACAAATTCTCTCTCCAGCCCATCTGGAAAGTGTTTTAGCCCACGAACAAGGGCATTATCAATATAGGGATACGTTTTGGTTCTTTTGGCTGGGCTGGGTGCGTTCTTGTACCGCCTGGTTGCCGAATACAGAGTCTTTATGGCAAGAATTGTTAATTTTACGAGAATTACGGGCTGATAGTTATGCTGCATCTCAAGTAGATCCTTTAGTATTAGCAGAATCCTTGCTGTTAGTCGTGAGTAATAATCCAATTACATCAGATATTTGTTGTGCTGCTTTGGGTGCAGGCGATCGCTTGGAACAAAGAATAGAGGCTTTATTAACACCATCTGAACCAGTACCAGAAACGCAATTACAATCTTGGCATATTTTTTTATTGGCGTTTCTTCCTTTGGTTACAGTCGTATTTCATACTTGAATGATTTCCCATCCTCCCTATTTTATGGAGGACAGGGAAAAGGTAGAAGTCACTAAGAGAACTCCACAAAAAAATAATCCAATTTTGTGGGATGGGCATACGTTCGACACGCTCAGTACAAGTCTTGCCCGTCCTTGTATTATTAGCGGGCAAGATGCCCGCACCACAAGAAATTTTAGGATATTTTTTTAATTGGAAGTCTCCAAAATTGCATTAAAACCGAAATGTGGTGCGGAGGAGTCCTGTATAAATGGTGTCGTTATTACTATTACCCTCCGGGTTGAAGATGACAATCAAACCAGGAGTAATAGAGAGGTTGTTATTAACTTGATAACGATATAGTGCTTCTAGATGCAAAGAAGTATCACTATCCAGACGACGGTTGCTAGTAGAAGTGAGAACCGCTGGACCAAAATCATTACTTGTAACTTTCGGTGGTTGACCAATAATTATCCCACCCAAATTACCTTTTTTACCTAAATCTGGGAAAGCTAAGTTAACAGACCAATTCCAAATATCTGCTTTATCTCCCCTATTCACATTAGCACCAGAACTATTTTCAGCTATGGCTTGCGTATACCCAACCCAACCACCAAATGCCAGTTTAGGATGAACACGATAGCTGGTTTCTAGTCCGTAATGATTCGTTGTAGTGTTCACTGGATTAGTGGCACTAGAGTTAAAGGGATTATTGGCAAAAGCACTACCATAGGACCCAGAAACCACAACATCACCATCATTATTAGCACCTCTGAGATAAGAATGTGCATAGGTCAAACCAAGGGTTAAATTACTATTAGGCTGGAATGCTAATTGGGTTAATGCACCATAACTACCATCAAATAAGCCTTTTCCAGCACTTGGATCACTACCTCTTCTAGCAAGATAACCCCCAGACAAGGTAATTTTATCACTTAATTTAAAGACAGCACTTACACCCGAACCTGTATTACTTGCCGAACTGGTATTACTGGCACGGTAGATAGGAGAAAAGCGACCAAAGCGTGACAGTGAACCGATAGGAGTTGAAGATAATAAGGGGTTAATGGTGTTGAAGTTGTCGTAAAATTCACCACCAATGGCATCAACAATCACATTGATTTTATCTCCTACCGGAAACCGATAATACAATTTGCCCATTTGGACACTGTTGGTAGTATCGTTGGTAGAATCCCAGGATGTCCGAGTCATGTTCGTACCGCTGACTGGTGAGTTAAAAGCAATAGAATTATTGGCTTCTAAGCGAGTAAACAACTGGTCTTTACCTGTAAAACTAGTAACCAAATTCAGGCGGATGCGATCGCTAAAAATTGTATTATCTTGTAAACGGCGACCTCCTGCTCCATAGGCAGTGTTTTTCGCGGTTTCTCTGGCTACTCCCGCAGGTGTATTATTAATTGTTCTCCACTGGTCAGAATTTAGCGCCCTATCTCCACCAAACACACCCCCAAGAGCAAAAATTACTTCCCCATTCAACTTGGTAGTAGTGGAAAACTGTTGACTTTCTAGTGTAGCAGTACGACTTTCAAAGCCATCTATTCTGCCTCGTATTTCTACTAATCCATCAGCAAATTCTTGTTGCAGTTTTTGCAGAGTGTCTAAATCTTCCTTTTTCACCAGATCAGCCGTACTGGTGGCAATCAATTCTTGAACCCTATTCAAACAGGCATTTAAACCCGCTGCAAATTCATAGCGCGTTATGGCTCGATTGCCCCGGAAACTGCTATTTGGGTATCCCGCAATACAACCATAGCGTTCAACTAGAGATTGCAAAGCCTGAAAAGCCCAATCTGTCGGTTGCACATCTGAAAGTTGGGAAACAGATGTTACCTGCTCTATTTCCGAGTGAGAATTTTGCTGAGTTTCCGCAACTATACCGTCTTTTACCTGCAAATTAGTGAGGTTGGTATCAATTTCTATAGCCTTAGCTGTAATTGTATTAGCTGCAATCAATAACGGAGTTATCCACAGTGAATTTCGTAGAAAAGTAGACATTTACCTCACACCTCAAATCTTTAATACCAACTTAACAGGTACATATTAATACCAATTAACTTGGTATTTTGTAGCAAAGACTACAAATTTTTCGGAGTTGGTAAAATTTGTTTTTTAGCAGTTTTTAATTGCTTCCAAAGCATTTTAATTTGAGTGTAAGCATCCTCTGGTGACAGCTTACCAGCAGTTTGCAGGCTACAAATATAGCTTACCCGTTGAGAAAATTCCTGTAAATTAGAGTTAAAAACCAAATACTCTGGCTTAAATTGACCACGATATTTGTGGCGAGGATAGAGAAAATCAGTTAAATTAGTTAAAAAATCAGAATCTTTTGCCATTGCTGTTTATATCCATCAGCTAGTAAAAAAAGCTCTTTTTCCCAAGAGAATTTTAGAGCCACACAACAACCAACTTAATTGGTAAGTATCCTCTAGCTCTATTGGAAAAAAAGTAGCTTACGACACAATATTTGAGATTAATAATCTTCACAGGTAGATTTTTGTCAGGAAATATTTACCAGTTATATTGGTAAATATTATGGTAATCTTGGTAAAAGTATACCGAGTGTCAATTCCATGAATAAAAATTTCTCTCAGTCCAGTTTGCCAATCAAAAGAAGAAAGCTACTAGTTTTAATAGCGACAGCATTAGCTACTTTACTACTGGTTATGGGCTTACCAATCCTGACTTCTTCTCCTGTATCAGCACAATCTAATAACAACTTACTCATATCCGCCGCTGCTAGTTTAAAAGAGGCACTGGAAGAAATTAAACCTCTCTACCAACAAAGTAAACCAAACGTCAACATTAATTATAACTTTGGTAGTTCCGGTGCATTACAGCAACAAATCGAACAAGGTGCGCCGGCGGATATTTTTATATCTGCGGCTAAAAAACAAGTAGATGCTTTAGAACAAAAAGGACTTTTAGTTCCAGGGACTCGGAATATAATTGCTAAAAATCGGTTAGTTTTGGTAGTACCTAAAAATGTTGTTGGTATCACCAGTTTCTACAGTCTCAAAGATGCGAAAGTTAAAAAAATCGCTATTGGTGAACCGAGAAGTGTACCCGCAGGACAATACGCACAACAAGTATTAGAAAAGTTGAAAATTTGGTCAGAGATTAAATCAAAACTGGTTTTTGCTAATAACGTGCGTCAAGTTTTAGCATCTGTAGAAAGTGGGAATGCTGATGCAGGTTTAGTTTATATAACTGATGCCAAAATCTCTGATAAGGTAAAAGTTGTAGTTACGGCAGATGAAAAATACCACTCTCCCATTATTTATCCATTAGCAGTTGTTAAACGTAGCAAAAATGTTGATGCTGCTAAAGAATTCTCTCAATTTTTATCTAGCAATCAAGCTAAAACTGTATTTAAGAAATATGGGTTTATTTTGCCTTAATCATAGGTGAAATTTCAGATTCCCGACTTCTGACAAGCAATCATCATTTATTCAGAGGATTAAATAAAGAAGTCGGGGATCTTACTCACGATTTAATAAGGGATTTAAATAAAAATTAAAATTTATTAATTAAACCATCCTTTATAAGCAGATATTTCACTAACTCCAATTTCCCAAGGTGTACCCTTCTCAAAAGGAGGACACAAACGGATAATTGCCTGATGAGAAAACGACTTTAACTTTTTAGCAATATTAGGAATAGCATAGAATATATGCCAATACATTTCTCTATCAGGACAAATAATAATTAAAATAAAATAGCTTGAATTAGTGACTACATACCAATGACACCTTGATAATAAAGCTTGGAGAATAAGACCACAGTTTACATAAAAGTGGTTAGCAATAACTTCTTCTAAATTTCTAATTAGCATTGCATCAATTTGTGTAATCCGAGATGGAGGTAAATCATCTGGAGACAGAGAATATGGATTCATGGCTGATAAAGTAGGAAAGGAAGTTTGGTCAATTTTTGTATAGCAGATAAAAGGGAATGGGAAACTCAGAATAATTTACCATTCCCTAACAACCAACCAATAGAACGAGGAAACAAGAGACTAAACTATATAGAGTTATTTATGAATCAGCTACACAAGGGAGATAATGGGGGGGAAGTGGACTTTTATAGTCCACTTTTTACATATTAATAGAAGCTGCTATTGCTTCTTTATTCAGGGAAAGTGAGTGCTTCTAGTTTTTACCGCCAGAAACAATTTCTACATCGCCTTTTTTCAGTGCTTCTAGTGCTTCTCCTTCAGCGTCTTCTTGCTTTTTGGCAGCGTCCGCTTGAGCATTGGCAGCATTTGTTAATTTAGCAGCATTTTCTTCACTTTCCAGAATACCAAATTCAATCAACAAATCTTCTAGCTCGTCCATTTCAATAGGTGTAGGAACGGCGAAATTAGTATTGTTGATAATCTTGTTGGCTAATGTCCGGTATTCATTAGCTTGGTTACTATCAGGTGCGTACTCATTAACAGTCATGCGGCGCAATTCTGCGTGTTGCACGATATTGTCACGAGGGACAAAGTGAATCATTTGGGTACTTAATCTAGCCGCAAGTGTGCTAATTAATTCCTCTTCTCGGTCAGTTTTGCGACTATTACAAATCAAACCACCCAAACGCACACCACCAGTGTGAGCATATTTAAGAACACCGCGAGCAATGTTATTAGCCGCAAACATCGCCATCATTTCCCCAGAGGTAACAATGTAGATTTCTTGGGCTTTTCCCTCTCGAATAGGCATGGCGAAACCACCACACACAACGTCCCCTAATACGTCGTAAGATACGAAATCTACATCTTGGTATGCACCGTTTTCTTCTAAGAAATTGATAGCGGTAATGATACCCCGACCAGCGCAACCCACACCAGGTTCAGGCCCACCAGATTCCACACATCTAATATCCCGAAAACCTGTAATTACCACTTCTTCCAGTTCCAAATCTTCCACTGAACCTCGTTCCGCAGCCAAGTGCAGCACAGTGGTTTGGGCTTTACAGTGGAGAATCAACCGGGTAGAATCAGCTTTAGGATCACATCCAACAATCAAGATGCGTTGACCAACTTCCGCCATAGCAGCCAAAGTATTTTGGGAAGTAGTCGATTTACCGATACCGCCTTTACCGTAGAAAGCGATTTGTCTAATTTTTGAGTCGGACATAATATCTCCTATTTGGTGAATTTATGATCATGAAAAGTGAGGGCGTGTAGAACTTCGCAGGAGGTGCGCGTTCCACCGCAAACAGGTGAAAAATCCTGAACATATTGACAGTTTTGGGAAATTTTTATTGGTTATTCAGACCAAGAACTAATAAGTAAAGTAAAGACGAGTTAAACTATCCCGACGCGAGTGAACCCGCCCTTACAAACTCTTACCTTTGCGCCTTTGCTCCTTTGTATCTTTGCGCGAAACCATTCATACTTTCACTTAACAACACCAAAAACCTAAACAGTGGCGACAACTTCCCCAATTTTGCTAATATCATAGCCGCCAAGAATTTGTAATTGAGAGTGAACTAGAGGATGTCCCAAGGTACTTAATAATTGCTGTACTGGTGTTTCTTCCAAATATTCCTTGAGAATTACTAAGTCGTACCGTGATTGACGAACAGGGATAAATCCTAACCCAAAAGCTGCGGCTACGGATGCCGTACTAATACCTGCGTCTGCAAATCCAGAAGCTATGATTTGGGCAACATCTTGATGACTGGTAATGATATGATCAAAGCCTGAAAGATCATGAGATGAAACTTGTTCCTTTTCTAAAGTTTGTTCTAAAAGTAAACGACTACCAGAACCTACTTCTCGGTTAACAATAGTTGCTCCCATTTTCACCAAATCGCTTAAACTGCTGATTCCCTGGGGATTACCAGATTTTACCATCAGTCCCTCTTCCCAAACGCCTAAAGTGATGAGAACGGCTTCTCTTCCAGCCAAAGCCTCGCGCACAAAGGGAGTATTATACTCGTCTGTTTTTGGGTCATATAGGTGCATTCCCGCAATGTGGGCTTCACCTCTGCATAGACTTTGCAATGCAGACATACTATTAGCAAAGTTATATTGTACCCGCAATTGCGGATGCCAACGTTCGGTAGCCCTAGCCCAAAGAGAAATCACAGGGGAACACCCAGTAATAACGACGGTGTGATAAAGCGAGTCCATATTATCGTCGAGGAGTCGGACACGCAATTTATCTGTGTTACTCTGTCTGTGAGCCTCACCATCAGCGGGAATCATGTCTTGGCGAAAGGCATCTTTACCAATTAAGGGATAAGCTATCCATTGACCTCCTACCCGTGCTAAACTAACTCTTAGTTGTTGGACATCGCCAACAGGTTTGGCAATAATGGCTTCAATTTCCGGTAAATCTCGCTCTAGCCAGAATAGATGCTCAACTTGACAGCCCAATGCTTTAGCTAGACGCAGTGTAATCTCAACTGAGGGAGCATATTGTCCCGACTCTACACCACTAATAGTTTGACGAGTTACACCCGCTATGTTTGCCAAGTCTTGTTGACTCATGGCTAACCGGGTTCTAATTGACTTCAAGTTATTACGGAGGCTACTATCCTGCTTCATTGGCTTTATCTCTTTATTTATCAAAGCCGCAGCGGATTTAACTAAAAATCGGCCAAGGCAAAAGCACGGTTAATATATATCATTTCTGTTTGGATGATTTTTGTGCTTTCGCTCTCTTGATTCCCCATATAAAAACAATATCACAACATTTAGCTATTTTGCTTGCTATTTGCAAAATATTTTGCAAAAAAGTAATTTTTATTTAGTTGGTAATGGCTGTAATACTTGCAAATGAAAGCTTTTCAGGATTTGAAATTAGCTGAAAATTTGTGTATTTACCAATTAATTTGATCAATAGTAGTAAAAAATACAGTTTTCTTCATAAAATTCGGTTTTGATGATTTCTATAACGCACCGTTAACCATGAAGGTTTTTTATGTGCAAGTGAAAAGATTTTCAACAATTATTGTCTGCATCAAGATTTAAGGATTTACAGAATTAATCCCTATTTCTTATTCTCTATTCTCTATTCCCTATTCTTATGACTAAACCATATCTATCTCCAGATGATTTGCCTTCTTCTAAAATTACGCAAATCAGTGAAATATTACTCTGTCAATTGGAAGAAGTAACTAAACAGAGATTTTTTCTAGCTTGTAATAGTACGGTACGCATTTCATTATCTAGTTGTCATTGGTATTTCAAAATCAATAGTGGTATTTTGATGTTAATTATGGTGTGTAATGATATTGAAAGTTACCAAAATATTATGACTACTTTCCCCTACTTTGCCAAAACGTTAAAACGGTTTGCTAACGAGGCAAAGATTAGCATTATTTCACCAGTTAATAATGGTATTCCCTGGATGGTAAATATATCTGACATCTTACCAGAAGATGATGTTCCTGATAGATGAAAAGACGAGTATTGATAATTACTCTGGTATTTCTAGTAATTATATTTGATTTCTAAAATCCATGTAGAGACGTTTCATGGAACGTCTCTACATTATTATAATGTCTCTACATTATTAGACACAACCAAATACTCTAATCAATAGCAATTATTACATCAGTTGATTTAACGATTGCATATACTTCTTTACCTTCAACAAGGTTGAGATTTTCTGCTGATGATTTAGTAATGATTGCTGTTACTTCTACACCTGGGCCAATTTCTACTGTTACTTCTGTATTCACAGAACCAACGGCAATTTGTTTTACAATCCCTTTCAGAGCATTACGCGCACTAACTTGCATTTTCAATTTTCCTGTAAAATTTTAATCATACATGAAAAATAGTCGCAGTATCAAATAAATTCACAACGTTTAAGATTTTTACCAAAATTTTTGGTAGCATTGTCCTGAAATATTGCTATTTCAAGGTATAATACCAACTAAATTGACCCAAATCAATTTAACTATGTAGTCAAACTTTAAAAATCATGCCACAGGATTTATCACCGCTTTGGATATCGTTGAAAACGGCTTTACTCGCAACGTTTATCACTTTCTTTTTGGGGATATCTGCCGCTTATTGGATGTTGGGATATCGCGGTAAAGCCAAATCTTTAATTGAGGGGATATTTGTTGCACCGTTGATTCTACCACCTACTGTGGTGGGATTTTTACTGCTGCTATTTTTTGGTAAAAATAGTCCGGTTGGTAAACTGCTAGAACCGTTTGATACCACAATTGTGTTTACTTGGTATGGTGCGGCGATCGCTGCTACAATAGTTTCCTTCCCATTGATGTATAAAACTGCACTGGGAGCTTTTAGCCAAATTGATGCCAATCTGCTGCGAGTAGCGAGAACGTTGGGTGCAAAAGAATTCACAATTTTTTGGCGGATTAGTTTACCCCTAGCATTTCCTGGGATTTTAGCTGCCACTACCTTAGCATTTGCGCGGGCTTTGGGTGAATTTGGGGCAACTTTGATGTTAGCAGGTAATATCCCTGGACAAACTCAAACAATGCCAATGGCAATATATTTTGCTGTGGAAGCGGGGGCAATGAATGAAGCTTGGTTTTGGTCAATTGTAATTATGATTGTTTCTCTTTCAGGAATTATTATAGCTAATTTATGGCAAGAATTTCCAGATAAACGCAAACTCACAAAATTACCAATAAAGCAAATAAAATTAGCAAGTAAATCTGATTCTTTATTAATTGATTCCTCTACATCTAGTTTAGTTTTAGATATTCAAAAAAGACTAGACAACTTTTATCTACAAGTTGCCTTTAATACTGACAATCAACCATTAGGATTATTGGGAAGTTCCGGGGCAGGAAAAAGTATGATTTTGCGTTGTCTAGCGGGGATAGAAACACCGAATAAAGGACGAATAATTTTAAATGGTAGAGTATTATTTGACTCAGAAAAGAACATTAATATTCCTATTCATCAACGACAGATTGGTTTTTTATTCCAAAACTATGCCTTATTTCCACACATGACTGTGGCGCAAAATATCACTTTTGGTTTACCGAAATATCTAAATGCTAAAGAAGAGGTAGAAAAGCAATTAATAGCCATGCAATTACAAGGATTTGGCGATCGCTATCCGCACCAACTTTCTGGGGGACAACAGCAACGGGTAGCATTAGCTAGGGCTTTGGCTAGTAAACCAGAAGCATTACTTTTAGATGAACCATTTTCGGCACTTGATACCCATTTACGCAGTCAATTAGAACAACAAGTTACAGAAATTCTGGATGATTATTCTGGTGTAACTTTGTTTGTGACTCATAATATGGAAGAGGCTTATCGCCTATGTCCCAATTTGTTAGTATTAGAACAGGGAAAACAAGCTCATCATGGTTCTAAATATGAGATATTTCAACATCCTGCTAGTGTAAATGTTGCTCAACTTACTGGTTGTAAAAACTTTTCCCGTGCTAATACTTTATCACCTCAACAGATAGAAGCAATTGATTGGGGTTGTACTCTGGAAGTTAGAGAAAAAATTCCTGCAAAATTATCTCATGTTGGTATTCGCGCTCACCATTTGATTTTTACAAAAGATCCTCAGCAAGTAAATACATTTCCTTGTTATTTAGTTCGTACCAGTGAAACACCTCATAGAATGACAGTATTTCTTAAATTACATTCTGTTGGTAATCATGCCAATGATTATCATTTACAAGGGGAAATTTATAAAGAAAAATGGCTAAATATTCAAGATCAATCTTTTCCTTGGTATGTGCATTTAGAACCTTCTCGGTTACTTTTAATGGAGTAAATAGTCTGTAGCTATTCTTGACTACAGGGAAATGGCCTTTTTTACCAGCAGGGGGGTTATTTGCAATCCGTACCTGTGGCGGTGTGGCTAGGGGCGAGTTACCAAGTGCTGGGGGATGTTAAGGCTAGTAAACAATGGTGGGAAGTAGCTTGTGAGGAATGTCAGGAGGCGTTTAATCCGGCGGCGGCTGATTATTGGTTAGGGAGGGCTTTGGTGGCTTTGGGGGATAAATCAGGGGCTAGACGGGCTTATGAAGGTGCGTTGAGTCAGCAGTTGTTGTATCCCGTGCGTGGGGAGGTGGAGGGAATTTTGGAGAGGCTATAATGTCTTCTAAAGTTTTATTTAATGTTAGTTTACCTAACTGCTGTTTAATTTGTATTTCCCAGAGACTAACAACACTCAATAATCTAAGATTATCTTTATTCGTCAATAGCTCTAAGACTCCTTGAGACAGTTTTGATGGCTGACTATCCCAAAAAATAAAAGTATGTGTATCTAACAGTAATTTCATGGATTTTGCAACCAAAATTCATCGGATAAAGGTTGATCAAAATCATCACTCATAACCATTGCACCTAAATTTAATCCGGGAAGTGGAGTCTTTTTTGATTCCCAGACATTTGGCTCAATAGAATTAAGTAGAGTTAATCTAGCAATGGGAGTATTCCCATCAGTAATTACTATTTCTTGGTCATTTTGAATCAAGGAGAGTAATTGACTAACGCTGATTTGTAATTGTTGAATATCCAGTGTTTTGGTTGACATAGTTGTTACTTTGAATATTATATTTGTCTATTATAGCTTAATCTTTCCAAAGCGTAACTTACCTTTCAGATTAAAAGTAGCTTGCTTCCCTGTAGGGATAAGAGGTTGTTTGAAAAGTATTATATCAAACCAGTAATCTCCAAAAACCTAACCCCCCTGCCCCCCTTCCCTGCAAGGGAATGGGGGTTTTAAAGCCTCTCCCCTGCAAGGGGAGAGGTTTGGAGAGGGGTCAGTCTATACATTCAAAACTTTTCAAACACCCTCTAAGGCGATTCCTGCGGAGCGCTTCGCTATCGCCCTACTTATCCCCAAGAGCGATCACTTATCTTTCATCAAAGTCATTTTACCAAAGCGATCGCTACTTCCTGACCCAACAACCCCAACGCCTACCTCAGCCATTCTGGGACATCCAAATTAGAAAGCCCAAAATTTGATCAACTGGTGGTACTGGATAATCATTCAAGTCAATGGTTACTGTTTGTCCTTCTAGTTGGAGAAACCGCCAAACCGTACCACTTGTCACCGTTCCGTAAATTGTGGAAATCGGCTGCTGCTTCTGTTGATTAAAGCGTTGTGCTGCTACCATTTCGGCTAAACATTGTCCCAGTCCTGGTTTTAGGTCTTCTTTTTTCGCTTCCACCAAAACCACTGCCGGGGCTTTAATATACAATTGCTCTGGAGAGCGACTAATCAGAAAATCAACATAACCCGTCAAATCAACCTCTGGCTGCACGTTGAACTCTTCGCCGGAAAAGACACTAATTTGTCCATGAAGCTGACGTTTGACTTCTAGTAAAACGGGATTGATAATGCCTTCAGAACGCGCTTTTTCACTACCTACTGCAACTGCCCAAGGTATGGTTTCTTTCAATGTGTCTTTGAGCAAAGAACTCGGATTAAATGGGGAAATCTCTGGTAGAAAGCGATCGCCTTCAACAATTGTCAGTTGAAAATCATCTACAGCTTTACTCAAAGTAAATTTACTATAAGGCATAAAAGTTTTCTCGATAATTGGTAATATAAAGATATTTTACCGAAAAGCGATCGCCTTGATAATGGGAAATTGAGGGGCGTAACGTAGCCCGTCCTAGACATCGCGTTGATCTGCGATGGGAATATTTTCCTTGTACCACCGCTTATTACCTGACTTATTGCCTCCAACCAACAAAATAGCCTGTCGCTGAGGATCAAAGGCAAATAAAATCCGCCAACGTAGAATCTGTCAGGCTGTCCGCACAGGAGAACACGGACAAGGCGTAGAAAAATATCAAGATTTTGAGTATTTTAGCTGATTAAAAAAAGCCGCTTTATCGGAAGTGCGATCGCATTTCCTACATCTCCAAAATGCGATCGCCTGTTTAGAGATAGCTTACATTATTATCTAAATATAAAACCAGAGGACTATCTGCTGCTGACAAGAGGGATTCTTCTAAATAAGTTGTACAACTTACCTTTTCTTGACTATAACTAATTTTATTGATGGTTTTCTAATAAATGGGAGAGACTGAAAAATATATCTTGATTATCTTGATTTCCAGCCTCCCTAAAATTAACTTAATTCCAATAAACCTTGATAACCTGTGACAATACGATTTCCATCTTTGAGAATGTGAACTTCAATTTGATCACTAGCCCAAGTAATTTTATCTGCAAATTCTGGGTTAAAGATATTGACTTTTTGATTACTAGAAGAAACGGGAGAATCAGGAGAATTAACTGCTAGAGATTTGACAAAAGGACCATCAATTAAAATATCTAATTCTGCTAACAATTCTTTTGCACCTGGAGGGGCAGAATTAGATTGTAATTGTTGAAGAGTGAAACCAGTAAAAGACATGACATTTAAACCCGCTGCTTTTAACTTTTTCGCTAGAATTGTTAATGCAGGTGCTTGCCAAAATGGCTCACCACCGGAAAAAGTTACACCTGTATTCTGGGGATTTTTGAGAATACTTTCAGCTAGGGTATCAATAGCCACTAAATCATTAATCTCAAATGCCCAGGAGTCGGGATTAAAGCAACCAGAACACTCACGGTTACAGCCTTGTACCCAGACCACAGCCCGACAACCAGGGCCATTAACTTCTGATTGGTCAACATAACCCATAATGTTAAGATAACCGGGGGGAATGTCCGCGAGTCCTAGAGATGGGTTCATGGGCTTGGTTTCCATCTTTTGTCAACTCCTTTTCAACTTTTCCTATTACTTGCTAATATAGCGAGACTCTGAAAAAGTGTGGAGAAAGAAATTATAAGCTTTTTTAAAGATTGATTATTTTGTGTAATCAACCTTTAAGTTATCTTAAGATTTTGCCCAGGAGGGAGTGGATGAACGCGCAGCAGAGATAGCATGAAAGAATGCAAATAGTCTGTGGCTGGCTTGACCATAATCCTGACATTTTTGGAGATCGAAAGACCGTAATTCTTTTTCTATGACGTTTTCGACATTAGCAGCTAAATTTAACCTCCCTTCATTGAGATAACATTCGGTTAAAAATAGCAATTTCTCAACATTAATTTCATTGGTTTCCCATTGAATCTCGACAGGAAACTCATAATTTTTTTCTAATGTTCCCCCATGGTAAACATTTTCCATGAGTTTATTGCTGATAATATATTTAACTTTATGGGTGTTAGCCAATTCTAGCAAATCATCAGCAGTTGGCTTCAATCCCAGACGACGACGGAACACAGAATCAATAATTTCGTACTTGCTATTGTCTGGAAATACTGTGACAACCACAGCCGCAATTCCTTCAATATTTCCATAACATCCGATGATGTTTTTACTTTCTTCACCGTGAACAAATAAGATATCCATAATATGCACCAACTAAATTAATAACAGGGAATTGAGTTGATAAAATTCTCTTAGATGAGAGTGAGAATGCAAAACTCAATACCGATAATCTATCAGACTTTTTCCAAAAATTACAGCTTTGTTCAAAAAAAAGAGCTTTTTTATCAATAGGTTAATTTTAGATTAATTACAAACTAAAATCTATTTCTCTAGATAGATGAAAGCGCAGATTTTATTTTGTTTAATCAGATGTTGCTCAATAAACATCTTTTTGACATCTCTTCGCACGAGTCAGATTCCCGACTTCTCTAAGAAGTCGGGGATCTTATTGTTCATAATCTTAACCTGAATAAGAAATATTCATCAGGTGTCGTTCCGCACCTGCACCTAAAACCCAGCGAATAGTTGTAAAAAACCGAGGCCAATTACCTGTACCATTACCAAAATATTCTGCTGCAACTTTCTCTTCTAAATCATTTATATCAATACTTTCATCATCAAGTTCTTTTTCTATTTCGTCAATTACAGCTAATCGTTGATCTTTTAATCTTGTAACATTAAGTCCAAGTTGATCAATAGTAAAATGAATATTTTCAATAGGAATACCAGCTTTTAAACGAGCGATTTCATCAGGTTTAATTTCACCAGTTAAACTACTGAATTGAAATAAACATAATGTTGGTAAATTCAGAGGATTTAATAATCTACCATCAGGGATAAAACCATCTTTTTTGTGACCACAACAACGGGAATACTTGAGTAATTTTGAATTTTGCTCATGATCATCTTCTACTCCGCCTGGAGGGCGACAGATACCTAACATATTTTGCCAATCTAGATCATGGTTATTTTCTTTTGCTGATTCTCTACAGGGGATAAAATGCTCAACAGAGCGATTGTTTTCATGAAGAGACATTTCACAATAAGCACAAAGTCCTTTTTGATCAGATGCTAAAGTTTTACGAATTGCATTTAAAGTTTCTTTGTTCTTTTTTAAATCATTCCATCGTTTAAATTGAGAAGAAAATCGCTCTCTATAGTTTTTAAGTTCCTCTGGTTCTGGGGATTTCAGCACTTTTTTCATACCGCATTCCTCCGTTCTAAGCGGCGGATTTGCATATCTGCTCTAGTCATATCTGGATCAAAAGATTCCCAGTGTTGTAATTCTTTTTTAAGGCGTTTTGCTTCTTCTAATTGACCATTATCAATTGCTTCAAAAAGCTGTGTCAGTGTTCTTGATTCTTCTGTATCTGGTCTTAAATCACTCAACCCTAAAACATATCTGACAATATCTGAACTTTTCATTCCCTTGGTAGGTGATGGACATTCCTTTATTTGATAATCTTCTAATATCTTCACCTGATTTTGTTTAACTGTTGTCACAACTTCAGGACTGTGAGTAGTGGCAATAATTTGAGTGTTGGGAAATACTTTTTTAAAATCAGGAATAATATTTTGTTGCCAAGTTGGATGTAAATGCAAATCTAACTCATCAATCATCAAAATTGCTTCTGCTGCTAACGGGTTTTCCATGTGTGGGTTTGCTTGAGCTAAACGTCGCGCAAAGTCCATTACCAAGGCTAACATATTACGATAACCTGCACTTAATTGACTTAGTAAAAGTTCTCTTTTCTCTCCTGTTTCCATTGTCCACTCAACCATCAATTTTGCATTGTTCGCACCTGAAAAATAAACGCGAGCATTGGGAGCAATAATAGTAGAAATGGCATTTCGTACTTGCTTCAAATCAGGAAGTTCAAAGTTAATATCTCTGCGATTTCTTCCCTCTCTTAATTCTTCGTACTCACGCACAAAAAACCAGGTAGCTAAATCTGTGAAATTAGCTGTTGCATCAAAGGCATTATTCAAAGCACCAAATCTATTAAATGATTGATTAGAAATAGTTTCAACATCTCCAATATTAGTTAAGTATCGATCACCTTTATAATAAGCTATTATAAAAAGCTCAGATGTTGGATCGTTATTGAGTTTATCATATTGTTGTTGTATTGCGGAATAAAAACGTTCATATCTTGATGATTTAAGTGAGGTTATTAAATCAATAGAATTTACAAAATCTATCTCTATCCGTTTGTTATCATTTTCAGTAGGAGGTTTTTTATAAAACATTTTCCAGTCAGGAAAACTAGTAGATGATACAGTGAATTCTGCTTGAGTTTTTTGTTCACCACCTTCTTTTTTAGCTGGTAAATCTCGTTGAAAAACAGGTGAATTTTCTTGTATTTCGCCTACAATTTTCTGAATCTCAACTACATATGGATACATTGCCGCAGCAATACCATCCAATAACGCACTCTTACCTGAGCCATTATTGCCAACAAAAATATTAATATCGGGATCTAAATTAACTTCCAAATGCTCGAAGCAGCGGAAGTTTTTGATAATGATTTTTTGAATGTGCATTGATTTATTTTTCTTGATAAAATTACTAATCTTCTTCTAAAGCTACAGGTTCAGTAGGATCATCATAGCGGTAAGGCTGAGTATTCTGTAAAGGATAAAGATTGGTATTTTGTGTTTCTAGAGATTTAATTTGATGTTGTGCGGTTTGAGGTTGTAAAATAATCACTTCCACAACATCACCAGCATGGAAAGGCAAACCTTTTAATACCAAAGTTCCATCTTCAGTTAAAGCAGTTTCGATTTTATGAGCATTCATATTATCAATTTGGTGTGTTACAGTTGATTTTATTTTAACATATTACCTCGTTACCGTTAATTGCATTTCTTTGGTGTTAATAATTCTAAGTTATTCTCTAAAATCGTCCCTTTCAAATTTGCACCCTGAAAATTTGCCCCCCTAATAGTTGCACCTTTTAAATTTGCTCCTGCTAAATTTGCACCTTTTAAATTTGCCCAACTTAAATCTGCTTCTGTTAAATTTGCTTCTGTTAAATTTGCTTTAGATAAAAATGCGTTTCCTAAATGAGCTTTTGTTAAATTAGCTTTATGGAGGTTGGCTTGATAAAGTTGAGCAGTCATTAATTCTGCTTCATATAAATTCGCTTCACTCAAATTAGCAGTAATTAAATTAGCTGCCATTAAAGTTGCAAAACCTAGATTACTACGAATAAGTTGGGACGCTGATAAATCAGCACCTTTTAAATTAGCATTTTGCAAATCTGTACCAATTAAATTTGCATCATTAATCATAGCATTTTCTAGATTTGCACCACTTAAATCAGCACCAATAAAGTTGCCAAAACTTAAATCAGCCTGTGTCAAGATTGCACCACTCAAATTAGCAATACTCAAGTTAGCTTTACTCAAATTAGCTTCAATTAATTTAGCTTGATAAAAAATAGCATTACTGAGATTAGCATGACTAAAATTAGTTCGCACTAATAAAGCGTGAGCTAAATTTACTTTATTCAAATTTACTCCTTGAAGATTTGCCCCCCGCAGGTTTTCTCCTAGTAGATTTGCACTGCTAAGATCAATTTCAATGTGGGGATTTTTGTTTCTCCATTCTATCCAAGTAACTGCACCTGATCGTAATAAATTGAGATGTTGCTGATTTGCCATTTTTTATTCCTACTCCTTTATTCGTTCCGCTTACCTTGAGGATTTTCTCTTCCTGGTGAATTTTCAATTGCGGCTAAAGCGCCCGCTGCTCCTGCTAAAATATCCTGTTCTGAGCCACCTAAATAAAGTCGGCCAAAACTACCTACAGCTTGAACTTCCAGAATATTAATTTGCGCGGCTTTTTCTGCTTCATTGGCTGCTAGTGCAGCATAAGCTGCTGGTTCAACTTCCAACACATAGAGAGTTTGTCCTGCTAATAGCAGTTGTCCCCGACGGGTACGGTTAATCAGTTGGGTTTGATAAGCGTCAATATTACGGATAATCTGACTAGAAACTACACGAGGTTTGAGACATTCCTCTTTTTTCACACCTAGAAACGCCAAAATTGCATCTCCAGCGGCTCGCGTTTCCCCTTGAGAGCCGGAATGCACTTCTAATAGTCCATATAGCCGTTCTACTACTTGCACTCCAGGACGAACAGAAGCAGATTTTAGGGCTACGTCCGTAATCTTGTTGATTTCGATACCAGGGGAAATTTCAATCCATAGGGATGTATCCCCCGGTAATGGTAAGAAACCCTGGGCTACTGTTCCCATGTATGCGGCGTGTTGAGGTTGCAGATTGTCTAGAAATACGAAGCTGCGTAATTCTATACCCAAAGTCTTAATTCTCCAGTTATGAAGGTAAACATTTTAGATTTAGACTCCCGACTTCTCAAAGAAGTCGGGGATCTGCAATATATGAGTTTACCGTTAAAAGAATGCAGAATTTAGAATTTAGAATTTAGAATTACGTTTTGCAACGGGGATTTTACCCCGACGCAAAACCCGCTGCTTGTAGAAGCAGGGGACTTTAACCCCCAAAGGTAAGTTAAAGTGGACTGGTTTGGTAATTGGTGTGCCTACCCGCTTTACCCAAGTGCCTAATGCTAGAATAAAAAACAGCCAATTACCCAGAGGAATCTTGTAAAAACCTAGCTTGAAGTTAATAGAGAGGAGTCTGTAAATTTAACAAGTTCTTTACCGTCTCGGCTTTTAATTACTCGTGCTGGTACGCCCACAGCTACGGAAAATGGGGGAATATCTTTAGTGACAACAGCACCAGCACCTATCACACTACCTCTACCGATAGTGACACCATCCAAAACTTTCACTCCATCTCCTAGCCAACAGTCATCCTCAATCACGATTCCTTGACTAGTAATGCCTTGGTATTTGATTAGCTGTGTTGGATCTGTAAAGTTGTGATTATTAGCATATATCCCAGTATGGGCTGCAATTAAACAATGCTTGCCAATTGTAATATTTCCGGGGCCAGCAATACAAGCACTAGGTCCAATAAAAGTATCTTCACCAATGTGAATCCGAGTATTATCTAACGCCCCAATCACCACATTATGCTCAATCACAACTCCATTTTCTAGCTGAATTCTATTATTTTTATGTCCTCTTCCATCTATACGAACTCCTTTGAAAATATAAGTTCCATTCCCAATTTCAATAGCATCAGCACCAAGAAATTCAACGCCATCTTGAAGATAAACTGAGCTACCTATGCGCGAAAAAATAGCGTGATATAGAAAATTGCGTAACTTTACACCACCAAAAATTGTGGGGATATCACCAAGAAAAGTAGTTAAAAGAAGTTCTTGAAATCTTTTCAATCTTGATAAATGTTGTCCGTGATTCATGACTTTATTACTGCTAACTAAATTGTGATATTGGAGATTTGTGGAATTATGAACTGCTCAAATAAAGACATCCCGTATTTGAATCTTGCCGTGTACCATATATATTTCTATGTCTGCATTTTGAGTAAACAGATCAATAGAAAATAATATGGCTAATATGAAGTTTTCCAAATATTTGAAAAACCCAACGCAAGTTTTTAAGGCTAAAAGCTATTAAATACAGGTATTATTTAATTGTTAGACATAATTCTAGAATTACAGCAGTTTGCAACTGTCTGCATTCGTTATATATGTACTACTCGGAAATTAAGGCAATACTTTTTATATTTAGAAATAATAATAAATACTGAATTTTCATGCTTTAAGGCAACATCAAATTTCTAACTATTGCTGCATATAAGTTAGTAATTTGACAAACCATTATAATTCAGATATTCAATTACCAAATATCAAAGTATTTATTTCAATTCAATTACATCTATTTATGCTACGCTGAAATAGGCGTGAAATTTCTTCACTACCATCCAGATGTAATTGTTGAATTATTCATTAAATTTCCCAGTAAGTACAATCACTTCAAATCAAGGGGGAGTGTCTCCAACTTCCGCCATCACATTAAAATTAATCATCGGAGCAAACAAATAAATACTTCCCCGATTACTATAACGGCTTACTTGCAGCCAATTTTTAGAATCTGCCGCTGTTGTAATCATAGTATGCCAATAAAATTTACTTATGCACTCTTCCTATAAAACGCCTTGATAGTGACATAAATAATGTCTTTCTACTATCCTAAAAGAAAGTTGCAAAATAAATATAAAGTAATAATAAAGTTTAAACATAAATTATGAAGATTTAAAAGTAAACTTAGTTTTATGATTAGTATGGTTACAGCCAGGATACTCTATCAATAAGACATGAGTATAAATAATAATTACGAAAAATAGGGTATTGATTATTGCTGTAGTTTGTGATTTATTAGCCCAATTTAATCTAATTAAAAGTAAAAATTGTATCTATGCTTACAACTTTAATTTTCTGAAATATACTTTTCATTACAGCTTTAAAAAAGAATAATAGCGAGAATAGGGGCAGAAGAAATGATTGTTTATTTGCTCTTGTGAAATAATGGTAGCCATCTCAGAGAACATTCAGAACCGATTAACTATACAAACTGTAGAAATTGCCCCTAATACCACTGCGATTCGTTCTCTTGACTGGGATCGGGATCGTTTTGATATTGAATTTGGTTTACAAAATGGTACAACCTATAATTCATATTTGATTAGAGGTGAACAAACCGTTTTAATTGATACTTCTCACCAGAAGTTTCGTGATCTTTATTTACAGACTCTCAAGGGTTTAGTTAATCCTAAAACTATTGATTATATAATTGTTAGCCATACTGAACCTGATCATAGTGGCTTGGTAGAAGATATTTTACAGTTAGCTCCCAGAGCCACTGTTTTAGCTTCTAAAGTGGCTTTGCAATTTTTAGAAGGTTTGGTACATGAACCTTTTTCTAAGCGAATTGTCAAAAGTGGCGATCGCATAAAAATTGGCAAAGATCATGAAATGGAATTTGTCAGCGCTCCCAATTTACACTGGCCAGATACTATTTTTAGCTTTGATCGCAAAACCCAAGTTCTCTACACTTGTGATGCCTTTGGAATGCACTACTGTGATGATCGCACTTTCGACGAAAATTTAGAAGCAATTGAAGCTGATTTTCGCTTTTATTACGATTGTTTAATGGGTCCTAATGCTCGTTCTTTGCTAAATGCAATGAAGAGAATGGGTGAACTTGGGGAAATTAAAATTATCGCCAATGGACACGGACCATTACTACATCATAACCTGGATATTCTTAGAGAATATTATTACAATTGGAGTCAAAAACAAGCGAAAACAGAAACTACTGTCGGTTTGTTTTATGTCTCTGGTTATGGACATAGCGATCGCATAGGACACGCAATTGGTGATGGTTTACAAAAGGCTGGTGTTGGTGTCGAAGTATTGGATTTAAACACCGCAGAAAGTCAAGAAATTCAAGAATTAGCTGGGAGAGCATCTGGTTTAATTGTAGGTATGCCTTCTACCAGTGCTATTAAAGCGCAAGCCGCAATTAGTTCTTTATTAGCAGTTGCTAAAAACAAACAAGTTGTGGGTTTATTCGAGTCCTATGGTGGCGATGATGAACCCATTGATACTCTCAGACGTAAATTTATTGATTTAGGTATTAAGGAAGCTTTCCCGGCTATTCGCATTAAAGAAACCCCCACTGATGCTACCTATAAACAATTTGCAGAAGCCGGAAATGGTTTAGGACAATTGTTAGTGCGGGAACGCAATATTAAACAAATCAAATCTCTCGACGTGAACATGGAAAAAGCGTTGGGAAGAATTAGTAATGGTTTGTATATTGTCACTGCCAAAAAAGGCGATATTAGCGGTGCAATGATCGCTTCTTGGGTAACACAAGCCAGTTTACAGCCTTTAGGTTTTACCATTGCTGTAGCTAAAGATCGCGCTTTAGATAATTTATTGCAAGTAGGCGATCGCTTTGTTCTTAACGTTCTTGAAGAAGGCAATTATCAAGACCTGAAAAAGCATTTTCTCAAACGTTTAAATCCCGATGCTGATAGATTTGCAGAAGTAAAAACCCAAACTGCTAAAAACGGTTCACCCATTCTTACCGACGCACTCGCATACATGGAATGTGAAGTTGTTAATAGTATGGAATGTAGTGATCACTGGATTTTATACTGCACAGTTGAAGATGGAAAAGTTTCCAAACCCGATGGAATTACCGCAGTTCGTCATCGCAAAGTAGGGAACTACTATTAATTGGTAATTGGTAATTGGTAATTGGTGATTGGTGATTGGTGATTGGTGATTGGTGATTGGTGATTGGTGATTGGTGATTGGTAATTACTCCCTTCTCTACCTGTTCCCTGTTCCCTGTTCCCTGTTCCCTATTACCTATTACCCATTACCTATTACCCATTACCTATTCCCTAATTATTAACTAACCATCTTTCATAATTATTATGACACTTCCAGATTCATTCTCTAACGTTGTTGAATCCGCTAAAAATTGGGTTTCTCAAGTTTTTTCGACCCAACAAGCATCCATGAGCGATTCCAGACCAAGAGACGTACAAATCCTACCAATTGCTACTAACACAAAGGTGATGAGAGCGCGGAGTAAATCGCGGTTAAGATTTGAAATTGAGTATGCTCTAGAACGGGGAACTACTTCTAATAGCTATTTAATAGAATCCGATAAAACTGCTATCACAGACCCTCCAGTAGAAGGATTTACAGAAATTTATTTGGAAGCATTACAGAAAACAATCAATGTGCAAAAGTTGGATTATGTGATTTTGGGACATTTTAATCCCAACCGTGTCCCAACTTTAAAAGCAATTTTACAATTTGCACCACAAATTACCTTTGTTTGTTCTCTTCCCGCTGCGAATAATTTACGTGCTGCTTTCACCGACCAAGATATCAAAGTTTTAGTCATGCGGGGGAAAGAAACCCTAGATTTAGGTAAAGGTCATGTTTTGAAATTCTTACCTACTCCTAGTCCTCGTTGGCCGGAAGCACTTTGTACTTATGACCAACAAACCCAAATTCTCTTTACAGATAAGCTATTTGGCGCACATATCTGCGGTGAGGAAGTATTTGATGATCATTGGGAAACTTTCAAAGAAGACCAACGTTATTACTTTAATTGCCTCATGGCTCCTCATGCAACTCATGTTGAGTCAACTTTGGAGAAAATTTCCGATTTCCAAGTCAGAATGTATGCTGTCGGTCATGGACCCTTGGTACGCACCAGTTTAATCGAATTAACAAAATTGTACAGTGAGTGGAGTCGCGCTCAAAAAGATCGAGAAATATCTGTAGCACTTCTCTATGCCTCTGCCTATGGTAACACTGCCACCTTAGCACAAGCAATGGCCTTAGGATTAACCAAAGGTGGCGTTGCAGTTAAATCTGTGAACTGCGAATTTGCTTCTTCTGACGAAATCCGCACTGCATTGGCACAAGCTGATGGTTTTATCATTGGAACTCCCACCATAGGTGGACACGCACCTACTCCTATTCATACCGCTTTAGGGATTGTCCTCTCTACAGGTGATAATACCAAACCTGCGGGAGTCTTTGGTTCTTACGGTTGGAGTGGTGAAGCTTTAGACTTGGTAGAATGCAAACTCCGAGACGCTGGTTATCGTTTTGGTTTTGATACCCTAAAAGTCAAGTTTAAACCTGATGAAGTTACTCTCAAATATTGCGAAGAAGTCGGTACAGACTTTGCTCAAAGTTTGCGAAAAGCCAAGAAAGTGCGTGTTCCTCAACAAGCTGCAACCCCCACAGAACAAGCTGTAGGACGGATTATTGGTTCTGTATGTGTAATTAGTGCCAAGCAGGGAGAATTTTCTACAGGGATGATGGGTGCTTGGGTATCTCAAGCTACTTTTAATCCACCGGGAATTACTGTAGCGATCGCTAAAGATCGAGCCGTTGAATCTCTATTATATCCTGGTGGTAAATTTGTGCTGAATATCCTCCCTGAAGGTGTTCATCTGGAATACATGAAGCATTTTCGCAAGAGTTTCCAACCTGGAGAAGATAGATTTGCTAACTTCCCCAAAGCCGAAGCGGATAATGGCTGTACCATCTTAACAGAGGCTTGTGCATATCTAGAATGTTTAGTGCAGCAGCGGCTAGAATGCGGTGATCATTGGGTAATATACGCAACCGTAGACAACGGTAAATTACTCAAGCCTGATGCTATGACTGCTATTAACCACCGGAAAACAGGCTCATACTATTAAAGTATATATTATAGCCCCCGTCCTCGCTTGCGGTGAACCGGCGCTGTAGGCGGGTTTCCCACCGTAGGCGACTGGTGAATCCGAAGGGGGAGGGGGTTGGGGGTGGGGTTCTTGTATTTTAACCCACATTCCGCACCCCAAACTGTCACAGAGGAAAATTACGTAGAGAGAAATCAAAGTGAGCATAAAAACAGACGGGGATGTAGAAACCCCTGGCTCAAATGAAGTTAGCCAGGGGTAGTTCATAAAATCTACCGACTATTTTGCATTCTGACTCTTAGAAGTGTAATAAACCTTACTACCTGTATCTGGAACAAAATGACAACCAATAGCGGAATTCCACAAAGACTTCCAAACTGGTTCTTTCGATTCATGGAAATACTCACCCATAATTGGTTTAATTGCCTCAGTCGCTTTCAACAAATTGTAATGAGGCATATTCAAGAAAATGTGGTGAGCAACATGAGTACCGATATCATGATGAATGTGGTTAAAAATTCCATAATCTCGGTCAACACTAGAAATTGCCCCTTTCAGGAAAGTCCATTCTTCCCCACGATACCAAGGAATTCCCGGTTCAGTATGGTGTAAGAAAGTCACCAAATCCAACCAAATAATAAAGACAATGTAAGGGCCAGCGTAGTATTTTAACAACCACATCCAACCATATTGATAGGTAAAGAAACCTAACACAGCTACCATACTAATCCAAAGTGTGGTGCTGGTGATAATGTCCCATTTTTCTGAAGGCTTAAACAGTGGGCTACTGGGTGAAAAGTGAGAACCTTCTTTACCAGGAGAACGCTTAAACAAATACACAGGATAAGCCAATAAGAACAGATAAAAACGCCCTATTCTTTGCGCTAAGGGCATTTCATCGTACTCTGATTCAGAGACAGGATACCAGCTTTCATCATTTTCTAAGCTGCCTGTATTTTTGTGGTGGGTTCTGTGGCTAATTCTCCAACCATGATAAGGAACGAGAATGAAAGTATGGGTAATATGACCAACTAAATCATTCAACCATTTATGCTTAGAAAAAGATTGATGTCCGCAGTCATGACCAACTACAAACAAAGCCCAAAACATAGTTCCTTGCATGACCCAGAAAACTGGCCAAAAATACCAAGAATCCAGATAATTAGCCGCTGCATACAGCAGTCCCACAATCAGAACATCACGGAAGAAATAATAAAGTGATTTCGTTACACTTGGCTGAAAACATTCAGCGGGAATTGCAGCTTTTAAATCCTGAAGAGTAAACGGTAATTTTTCTTGACCTTCAGTAGATGCAGAACTAGGGTTTTGATTAAACTCGATTGTATCTAATTGCACTGGATTATTTAATTGATTGTAAATTAGAAATTAACAGTGAGGTAATATTTAATGACCTCTAAAATACAAACTTGAGATGTTGGCAATTGACCGAAACCGGGTTAAATTTGGTTAATTGCCAAATCAAAAGAATTGGTGCTAAAAGTAGAAATAATTACTACTTCACCGTTGATAATTTTTCTTCACGATATTCGTCAAAAGTTATATAACCAATATCAGTTTTATAAAGTTGACATTGATTAGTAATGTCCTTCATTAAACCCCAAGAGAATTTATATTCATCATGGAGATAAGGACCCCAATTTTCTTTGATGCTGCTGTAAGCCAACCGCAAATTATAGGAAGGAATAGCAGTAGAAATATGATGGGGAACATGAACATTAATATCGTGACAGAGAATTTCTACCCAACGAGGATAATCACAATGAATAGTTCCGAATAACTGTGCTAAAGCCTCATTCCATTTATCAGCAGTTGCAAAAGGAACATCTGGAAGAGTGTGGTGAACAATGGTGAAGGTACTCATCCAGAAATGGTAAACCATCCAGGGAATAACCCAGAATTTAATAAAACCCCAAACACCAGTTGTAATAATCAAAGTTGGGAAAACAATCGCTGCAAAAACAGCCACTACAGCCACAGAAAATTTAACACTATCTTGTTCTTTTTTCGGAAAATTGCGCCAATCAAAATGCACAACCGCCCAATGGCCAATAGAACCTACCCACCAGAGACGTTTACTGATAAACAACTCAAAGACAGACTGTCTACTTTTAGACCAACTTGCAAAAGTTTCTGTTCTAATAGGATGCCAAGCGTTGTCTTCGTCTAGCTTGTTGGTATGTTTATGGTGATGATTATGTTTAATGCGCCAGCTATGAAAAGGGTAAATTAAGAACATCATAAAGAAATGTCCCACTAAATCATTTACCCAGCGACGGTTTGCAAATGAACGATGAGCGCAATCATGTCCAATAACGAAAAAACCTGTTAAAGCAGTTCCTGTAAAAATCCACGCTATGGGTAGAAGAAACCAAGGGGAAATTGCGATGAAATAATAGCCCAATGCAGCCATAGATGAACTGATAATTACAGTTGTCCATGCTTTGCGGCTATTTTTCTGAAAACATTCCTTGGGTAGACTTTTGATAATATGTTTTAGTTTTATTTGGTCTTTACCAAGGTCTGTGGAGACCGCTATTTCCTGACTTTTGATGATTGATGTAGTCATGAATACCTGAAAAACAACAGACAGCTAGACAAGGTTACTAAAAAAAGTAACTTGCTGCAAAGTTTTGTAACATTAATTTCTGAGATTATAGCAACTTAACAACCACTTAGGATAGTTAGTCAGCAATTAAAAAAAATAAATTTAAAATTGCTTTATTTACACACAAAAAGTCAATAGTTTTCAGCCAAAAATTGACTATGAAACTATTGACTTTGAGCAGAAAATCTGCTTATGCCTTTTTCTCTGCCAGCTTTACGTTTGTAGCTAGACCTAGTAATTGTAATAACTGAATTGTCATCCAAGTCATATCAATTTCCCACCATTCCAAACCATGACGGGCAGAGTATTGGAAAGCGTGGTGGTTATTGTGCCAACCTTCACCAAACACAAGAATAGCAACCCACCAACAATTAGTTGATCTGTCACCAGATTCATAAGTGCGGTATCCGAATTTATGAGTAGCACTATTTACCAACCAAGTACAGTGATAAACCCAGATAATCCGTGCAAAAATTCCCCAGACTACCATTGGCCAGCCACCTAAGAAATATAGGACTATGCCCAAGGCAACCTGTAATAAAATGAAATTTTTCTGTAAAAACTGATAAACTGGGTCATCAATAATGTCTTTAGTGAAGCGAGGAACTTGATCGTGAGCAGGAGCAAAATGAATCATCCAACCCATGTGACTCCACCAGAAACCTTGATTTGAATCATGGGGATCAGATTCAGTATCAGAATGTAAGTGGTGAATTCGATGTGTACCTACCCATTCAATTGGACCACCTTCACAAGATAGTGTTCCAAAAATCACTAGGACATACTCTAGCCATTTAGGCGTTTGAAAACTACGGTGAGTGACAAGACGGTGATATCCCAAAGTAATACCTAAACCTCCAGTCACCCAGTAAAGCAATAAAGCAACACCAATTGCCTTCCAGCTAAAATTGCTCGGAATTAAGGCAAATAGAGCGCCGACGTGCAATGAAACGAAAAATAGGGTATTAACCCAGTTAATGGGAGGTTTAGAAGTAGCAATTGTCATGCAGTAACCTGAATAGAAATTGTTCAGCCTAATCTGCGAGATCCTAAAATCCGCATATCTATTTTATGTTTTTGAATGAGGAAATGATGAACAGCTTTGAACGGCTGCGGGAAGCAGAACAGGCGCTATTAGAAATTTTTTCTGGTATTGACGCTCAGGTCAAGCATAATCTTAAAAGAGTATTAGATGCCTTTCGTCATCACCGAGTAGGCGCACATCATTTTGCAGGCGTAAGTGGCTATGGACACGATGATTTAGGACGAGAAACCTTAGATAAAGTTTTTGCCCAAATAATGGGTGCTGAAGCTGCTGTGGTGCGAGTGCAGTTTGTTTCGGGAACTCATGCGATCGCTTGTGCGCTGTATGGTGTACTTCGTCCTGGGGATGAAATGTTAGCAGTAGTCGGTTCTCCCTACGATACTCTCGAAGAAGTAATTGGCTTGAGAGGACAAGGCCAAGGTTCTCTAATTGATTTTGGCATAAAATACCGCCAATTGGAACTAACTGATCAAGGAAAAATAGATTGGCAAAACTTAAACACTAGCATTACCGACAACACAAAGTTAGTATTGATTCAACGTTCCTGCGGATATTCATGGAGACCAAGCCTCTCCATAGCCGACATAGAAAAAATTGTTCACATCGTTAAAAAGCAAAACCCGAACACCGTTTGTTTTGTAGACAACTGCTACGGCGAATTCATCGAAACCCAAGAACCAACCCATATTGGTGCTGACCTCATAGCCGGATCATTGATCAAAAATCCTGGAGGTACAGTCGTGAGTGCAGGTGGTTATATAGCCGGACGCGCCGACCTAGTAGAAGCAGCCGCTTGTAGACTCACAGCCCCCGGTATTGGTAGCGAAGGAGGAGCAACCTTTGATCAAAACCGCCTGTTATTCCAAGGATTATTTTTAGCCCCACAGATGGTAGGGGAAGCAATGAAAGGAACATACCTGACAGGTTATGTATTTGACAAACTCGGATATCCAGTCAACCCCCCACCATTAGCACCCAGAGGAGACGTGATTCAAGCGATTAAACTCGGTTCAGCCAAAAAACTGATCGCCTTCTGCAAAGCCATACAGCAGCATTCACCCATAGGATCTTATCTAGAACCCATACCCGACGATATGCCCGGCTACGAAAGCCAAGTGGTGATGGCTGGGGGGACATTTATCGAGGGGAGTACCTTAGAATTATCGGCAGATGGACCATTGCGTGAGCCTTATGTGGTTTATTGCCAAGGGGGGACTCATTGGACTCATGTATCTATTGCTTTACAAGCGGCTATTGAGGCTGTGGGGGAGAATTAAGAATAGTTTCGCGCAAAGTCGCTAAGGAGCAAAGGCGCAAAGGAAGAGAGGGAAGAGAAGGAAGAGGTTAAAGTTTGTTGGCTATGCGTTTAATGCCGTCTTTGATGAGGACTTCACCAAAGTTGATGAGTAGTCCAAGGCGTATATTGGCAAGAGTTAGATAGGTGATAAGTTGTTTTTTGTGTACAGGGTGGAGGGTTTCTAGGGATTTGATTTCAATGATGACTTTGTTTTCAACTATGATGTCTGCCCGAAACCCTTCCTGTAAATGAACACTTTCGTAAACTACAGGTATTGCTTGTTGTCTTGCTACCTGTAAACCTCTACTCTCCAATTCATAAGCCAAAACAGTCTCATACACAGATTCAAACAACCCTGGTCCTAATCTGGTATGAATCTTATAAGCAGCATCAACAATCTGAGTCGCAATTTCATTCTCAGTCATATAAACCTCCTTCTTAATACCTTACCTCCTTCTTCTTCCCTTTGCGCCTTTGCTCCTCTGCGCCTTTGCGCGAAATCTTATTCCGGTAACTTATACTGCCCCACTATCCGTTTCGCAAACTCCGGTACATGAGCTTCTAATTTTTCTCCATGATTCCGCTTCACATATAAGTAATTTCTCGCAAAGTGCGAATCTATGGAAAATCTCGCATATTCTAGTCCTTTGGGGCCAATTTTATCTATGACTACTCCCATTAATTTCGCCGCCCACATGGGTAATGTAACTGCTTGATCATAAGCTGGTATGCTTTGCTGTACTGCTGGTTTGCGGTTTCCTTGGGACGTGACTGGCTGGGTGTTGAGTTGGTCTTTGACGAGTTCGAGCATTTCTTTGCCTGTATCGTTTCTGACTACTATCCATTGCCATTGGTAAGGTGCGCCCATATACCCGACGACGATATCAGCGAGGGAGTTGACGTAATCGAAGCAACTCATACATGATGGGGCGAAGATGTCTTTGAGGACGTTGGTTTTTAAGCCGAAGAAGGGGACTGTTTCTTCTGAACCGTCTTCGTGTTTGAAGTGGACTCGGAAGTCTTGCATGAATTCGTAGCTGACTACTGTTTGGGGGGAACGGCTGGTGGTTTCTAGGAATTTTTGCAGTCCGGCGCGGGTAACGTTATCTACGCATGGTGTTCCGAGTACGTAGAGTTTTTCTAAGCCGAGTTTTTTCTCTACGGCTCGTAATGCTTGGATTTGACAACCTACTCCGATGACTAATAACCTCTTCATTCCTGATTTTTCTATCTCTTCTAATACAGAAAGATTGGGGGATAGGGTAGGTTTATTGACTTTGGCTGCTAGTATTTCTTCGGCTGTGCGGGCGATAATAGGCATAGGTTGAAAGCGGTCTTCTTTGGTGTTTTGGACACAGACTACGCCTTCTACTAAGCCACGATTGAGCATTTCTATGGCGATACTGCTAACTATTCCTGTCCATTGTGCGCCTTCTATTGGTTGTTGTTTTCTGGCGGACATCATTTCTTGGTGTACGCCAAAATATAGTTCGTTTTCGTCTTCTAGGTTGCGGGGGCGGTTATGGGTGGTGGTTTCTAGTTCGTCTATTCTTTGGGTAATGAAGGCGCAAGCTTCTTTGACGTAGTGGATGTAGTAGGTGTCGCATAGTCCGCATTCGCTACATAGTTCTTTGGCGGGGCGCACGCTTCCGGGTTTCAGGGCTTTGGCTTTTTTGTGTTTGCTAGAATCTATGGAGGTCATATATTTTGATTGTTTTACTCAAATATCGCTTTTATTACCTTACCGTTACAGGCTATGAACTTGAAAATAGAGATTGAACAAGAGGAAGATGGACGCTTTATTGCGGAAGTGATTGATTTTCCCGGTGTGTTGGCTTATGGAAACACAAGACAGGAGGCGGTGGCTAAGGTTCAGGCTTTGGCTTTGCGTGTTTTGGCTGATAAACTGGAACATGGGGAAGTAAAACCAGATTTATTTAGTGTTTCTTTTGCAGCAGCATGAGTCAATGGTCTAGTCAAAAAGCAAAGCGCGTTTTAGCTGCTTTGTTACGTATTGGGTGGAAAATCAAACGTCAATCGGGTTCACACAAAATTCTGTCACATCCTGATTGGGCTGATTTTGTCTTTGCTTTTCATGATAATGAAGAGATTGGTCCGAGAATGTTAGCAAGAATCAGTAAACTTACTGCTTTAACTCCTGATGATTTGTGATATGGATTTATTTGTAATTGTGTGCATTTTATAGTTATTGATAAAGAAATTGACATTCTCAAGCCTTCTAACTTAGAATTTAGCTTGTTATTTTATTAACCTCTTACAAATGAAAGATAACATTTTTGACTTTCTGAAGGGATACAGTGCAGAAGATATTAGTGAAAGAGTTTCCTTGTACAAGTTATTTGGCGGATTCTTGTTTGCATTTGCACTTTTCTATGCAGCGTTTTGGTTTGTTCCGCACTCAGATACTGTCAATGACATTTTTGGAATGAAAATTAGTAACGCATTCGGAAGTCTTGTATTAGCTACTGTTACTTGTATCATAGTAATACTATTTGTCGGTAAGAAGAACCAGTCTAATCCATAAAATTTATCCACTTATGAATTTTTTCTTAATCAGCCTTCGGTTAATTTATTGAGGGTTTTTTGCTGTTAATATACATCTTCCATCATCCCACCAAACCGCCTCAGAATGAATTCTGAGTCTAATAGCCAAAGTCTGTTAAAACAGACTGAATAAGTATAAATCTTGATTCAGATTTAATTTGATTTTGCTATTAGCGAAGAAATTCATTTCTTGGTAGTGGTGATATCATTTAGCAAATATATTAAAATAACAGAAACAACATGGAATGGCCGAAGCATTTTCCTGAAAATTGCCCTCCTGAAACTGCTCAACCAATTTCAGGAACTATTTACCGTCTGGTAGATAATCACCCTCCTACATCTGATGATTTTAGATCATGGCGTGAACAAAATATAGATCAACCTTGTCCTAAAAACATCACAGAATGTCAAACTTGTGGACTCTCAGTTTTTACCTCAGCAGCAGGAGTTTGTAATGCTCGTAATAAAATTCCTGCACTTCGCAAAAAACAAGTAGCATTAGGATATGGAAATTCTGATTTAGGAGTAATGTTAAACACACCTTCCAGAAAAACAGGTAATGATCATCATACTTGGTGGTTTCCAGCTAATCAAGAACTTTGGAAAAATTTTGAAATTGTTAATATTACTTCTCCTGACTAAACATGAGGTTTATCTATGAAATTACTACCACAATACCCACCGCTAGTAAACCTAGAAATTATTGAAATCTATGAATATTATGATTTTCCCTGTTTATTTAGCTGTCAAAATGCTTCAGGACAGATTTTTTTAGCTGTTTGGATAGATGAAACACCAGCTTATAAAACTTGGCTTTATTCTCCCATGTCTAAAAGCAGATTAAAAAATATTCGTTCTGGTAATATTGATTTATATGATGCTTTTAAAAAATCAGAAGATGGTTTTATTTATCAAGCTATAATTTCCGAAAATCATAATTTGGATGTTGTAGAAATTATATTTTGTGAAAATCTCAATGATGAATATTTACCCATAGCTGGCGAAACTATTGATTTCTCTGATGCAGTTTTTCCTCTGGAAAATAAGGAAAAAATCAGGATTTAATTGTAAATTAGGGAAGATTTTAGATAAAAGAGCGATCGCTCACCCAAAATACTCTAAATTGATTTATATACCCAACTTATTTAATAAATTGGGTATTTCCGAATTCACAGATTATTTAAACTGGCTATAAATCAAATAGGAAACTGATAGATAAGCACCTTACCTTGCCAATTTTCTTCTACAAATACAAGATATTCATCATTAGCACGACGGAAAGCCCGGATACCATAGGGAATATCAACCCAACCACTTTCTTTACCAACTTCTGCACCTGGAGTCATCTTTTTCACGAGTTCTCCTGTGGCAGTTTTATAAACAGATACTTCTGCGGTTTTTACACCCACTGCAAATACATAATCACCAGCTACACTCATGGCTGCGGTGGCAATTTTTCCTTTACCTGTGGTGTCGTAGGGAACGACGGTTCGCCATTTGGGAGTACGATTTCCCTTACTCCAATGATCAAAGCGAGCAATTTCTGATCCTATGACTTTGGCATCATCAGCAAATGCCGGATGTTCAATGGTAAAACCTGATAAATACATAGTATCTGTTTCGGGAAAATATTCAATCCGTCGCAAGTCTTTAAAGGTGCTAGGAGTCCTGATTTTTTTCATTGAACTATAGGTATAGATGGGATTTCCTTTAGCATCTAATCCCTGTAAAGGATAATGACGAATGCCATCTTCTGTTCGCAAAGTTTTCCAAACATCTCCTTTGCTATCTACCCACCAACCTCCGATATAGGGATAGTCTTCGGTATTATCATATTCATTTTTTTCAAATGCACCATTGCCATTGCTATCACGCCAAATCCATTCTCCTTTTGCTGGTTGATTGGGTGGCCAATTGCCATTAATAGATTGTTTATTCTGATCATTAGTACCCACAAACATCCCGGCAGGAATTGCAATTTTACCATCTGTTTTTGGTTGAAAACGATAAATTTGCAAAAAGCTGTTGAACATATTTGTGAGGAATAGAAAAGGTTTTCCTTGAATCCGACGGACAAAAGTTCCATCTGGTGATGTATGCAGCCGTGGATCTTGAGCATATTTAAAGGGATTGACTGTGTAGGCTTTATATGTCCACTGTTTACCAGCAGGCTTGCTATAATCCATGACATATTGTTCTTGTTTGGTGAATATATTTACACCATCTGTTTTTGGATCTGTATCTGCATTATCTACAAATATTAATCCTAGTAATTGCCATTGTATTTTTCCTGCTGGCGAAAATTTTCTTAAATCTGTTCCTGATTTATTGAAGCCATTACTATTTACATAAATATTACCTTTTGCATCTGTACCAACTCCTGTAATGCCGTAGAGTTTGGATGTTTTTATTTCTCCAGGTACACCACCAAAAATACCTTTTTTATCCCCAAAAGTATCTACACGAACCGGCTGATTATTAATATTGTAAATTATCAATTGTTGATTAATCCCATTTTCTGCTACTAACAGTCTGCCGAGATTATCAATGGCTAATGCTGATGGTTTATCAACATCTATTATTTCTTTTGGTAATTTTTTTCCGTCTTGAGAATAATTGACAATTTTTCTAAATTTAGCACCTTTTTGATTTTGAATAATCCACAAACTGCCTTTTTTGTCAATGGTAATTTTTTCGGGACTATTAACGTTAAATTTGTTTATTTCTGCCATTGTTTCGGTATTATAAACCCGAACAATATTCTCCCCAGCATTGCTAACAAATAGGTGATTATTTATTGTTGCTATTCCTGTGACTTCATGACTTTTGCTGGTAATTAACATACTTTTATCCCAGCCATTCCCTTTCTCAAAAGGTGCAGGTTTTCCTGTTAAGTCATAACGTCTGACGCAGTACCAAGTTTGTCCTTGGGGAGGATAATCTTCTTTAGTTTGATCTACTCCACCTTGAGTCATAGAAATATAAATATATTTGCTATTTACTGTTATTGCTTTACCCCCTAAACGATTCCAACCATGTGTATCTTGGAGGATAAAAATTGGTTTACCATCTTTATATATTCCTGCTTCACTACCAGCTTCATCCCAAGCACTATTTGTGTAAATTGTCCCATCATCTTTGACATACATTCCTTCTATATTATTTTGTACTCGCAATTTACCATTACCAATGGTATTTCCTAACCAAGAAGTAATATATGTAATTTCAGGAGTTTTGACTGCTTTGGATTTTTTAGTTGTGGCTAAATCCATTGTCATTCCGGCAAATGTTACAAGTAGTCCACAGGTTAAACCCAATAAAATATTGAAAGTTATTTTTTTTCGCCAATATCTACTCTGAAATAAGTTATGAAGATATTGATAAAGTTTGTAGCAAGTTTTACTAATCTGCATAAATAATTCGGTTGCTGTAATATGCTTTTTGAATTTTTAATTTATCCCTGTGGGATAGGCTTTTAAATTCTTACTCATAAATTAACAAATAAATTTTATCTTGCAGTTAATTTCATCAAAACTTTATCAACAATATATATTTTCAAAATAAATAAATTATACTTGATACTTTTGATATTTTTACGAGTATCTATTATTTGTTATGCAAATATATTTTTTTGATGTATTTTGTTTGTGAAAATAGAATAATTTTTATATTTAAACCGATTTAGATTCTCAGCGTCGTATTAAAAGATTATGCTGAAAATAAATTATCTTGGCATTGACAAAATAAATAAAAGCATAAATCAAAATAAATCATCTCAATTTATCTATCAAAAGGGAGATAAGTAAGTGGCAGGTAAAGATATAGAATTAAGTTCAGCATCGGCATCTATTCTAACTTTAGGTACGGGTTGGTTTCCTAACAATCCTGGAGGCTTAGAACGGTATATTTATGAACTAATTCATAAATTAGCAGCATCTCAAGACCAAGTAGAATTATGTGGAGTGGGTTTACCTCTAGATGCTAAAAATACACAGATTAAGTTGACTAATTTAGCTTGTCCAGATAGTAAAATTAGTTCTCGGTTATGGTCAATTCGTGATAATTTTCAGAAAACAAGATTAGGTAAACCTGATGCAATTAATCTCCATTTTGCATTATATAGTTTTCCAATTTTAGATATTTTACCTAAGGGAGTACCGGTTACTTTTAACTTTCATGGTCCTTGGGCTTCGGAAAGTCAGGAAGAAGTTGTTAATAAAAAGTTGAGTGTTTGGCTAAAGGAAAAAATAATAGAACAAAGCACTTATAATCGGTGCGATCGCTTTATTGTCCTTAGTAAAGCTTTTGGTCAGATTCTCCATCAAAAATACCAAGTTCCCTGGCAGAAAATTCACATCATTCCTGGTGGAGTTGATATTAATCATTTTCAGAATAATCTCTCGCGTCAAGAGGCTAGAATAAAACTAGGTTGGCCAACTAATCGGCCGATATTATTTACTTCCCGTCGCTTAGTTCACCGCATGGGAATTGATAAGTTATTGCAAGCTATAGCTATGATTAAAGTGGGAACTCCTGATATTTGGTTAGCTATAGCTGGTCGTGGTCATATTCAAGCTTTACTTCAACAACAAGCTAGAGAATTAGGTTTAGAAAATAATGTGCAATTCTTAGGTTTCTTACCTGAAAATGATTTACCTGTGGCTTATCAAGCGGCTGATTTAACTGTGATGCCAAGTCAATCTTTTGAAGGTTTTGGATTAGCTATTTTGGAATCTCTAGCCTGTGGTACTCCTGTTTTATGTACTCCTGTGGGGGGAATGCCAGAAATTTTGCAGAAATTTTCTCCAGATTTAATTACTGAGGCGATTACCGTTGAAAGTATTGCTGATAAATTAGCACAAGTTATGTTAGGAAAACTGCCTTTACCTTCTAGGGAAGAATGTCGTAATTACACAATTAAAAATTATGATTGGACTAATATTGCTCAACAAGTTCGGCAAGTTCTCCTAGCTTAAATTGATGATAGAGATTGTATGAAAATTCTATTCTTAGACCAAAGTGGTAAACCTGGTGGTGCTGAATTATGTTTAGTTGATATTGCTAAACCTTATGGTGAAAATTCCCTGGTTGGTTTATTCGCAGATGGTGATTTTCGTAAGTTACTCGAAGAAAACCAAATTCCTGTGGAGGTTTTGACAACTCAAGCTATTAAAGTTGGTAAACAAAGTGGTTTATTTCCAGCATTAGCTAGTTTAGGGCAAATAATTCCTTTAATTAATCAGGTTGTGCAACGGGCAAAGAAATATGATTTAATTTATGCTAATACTCAAAAGGCTTTAGTTGTCGCGGCAATAGCTAGTTTTTTCGCTCGTCGTCCTTTGGTTTATCATTTACATGATATTCTTTCTTTAGAACATTTTAGTAAAACTAATTTGCGAGTTGCTGTTAATTTAATTAATCGTTGTGCTGCTTTGGTAATTGCTAATTCTCAAGCTAGTAAAACGGCATTTTTACAAGCTGGAGGAAAACCCGATATAGTTGAAGTTGTTTATAATGGTTTTGCTATAGAAAATTATCAAGTTGATGAATTAGAAGTTAGAAAAATTAGGGCTAATTTAGAATTAGAAGGTAAATTTGTTGTTGGACATTTTAGCCGGCTTTCTCCCTGGAAAGGACAGCATATTTTAATTGATGCTCTTTCCCAATGTCCAGAAAATGTGGTAGTAATTTTAGTTGGTGATGCTTTATTTGGTGAACAGGAATATATTCAGGATTTACACCAAAAAGTAACTGCATTAGGGTTAGAAAATCGAGTCAATTTTTTAGGTTTTCGCTCAGATATTCCCAAATTAATGGCAATGTGTGATTTAATTACTCATACTTCCACTGCACCTGAACCTTTTGGAAGAGTTATTGTTGAAGCTATGCTGTGTGGTAAACCTGTGATTGCGGCTCAAGCTGGTGGTGCAATAGAATTAGTGGAAGATGGGATTAATGGTTTTTTAGTCACACCCGGAGAACCTCAAGAATTAGCAAAGGTGATTCATAATTGTCTGCAAGAATCTGTAAAAACTGCGAATATTGCCAATAATGCCAGAATTAGTGCCGGTCAACGTTTTGATGTCAAAATTATTAATCAGCAGATTCAAGAATTGCTAGAATCAATAAAATCCCCGACTTCTTGAAGAAGTCAAGGATCTGGGTCTTGGGAAACAATGTATAATATGTAATGTATGGGTGGAGAAATCCCGCCTTTACAAATTAATAAATTTTAAAGTGAATTCTCGTGGCACAAGTTGTATTAGAAAACGTTTATAAAAGTTTTCCCTCTCGCGGTGGGGAAGGTGCAAAAACGCAACCAGACGGTACAGATGGTGTAAGTGTCTTGCGACGGATTAATTTAACCATTGCTGATGGTGAATTTATGGTGCTGGTGGGACCATCTGGCTGCGGTAAAAGTACCCTGCTGAGGTTAATCGCTGGGCTGGAGGTAATGACTGGTGGTAACATTTCGGTAGGAGATACCGCAGGGCTTCGCTTGATTAATGACTTACCTCCCAAGGACAGGGATATCGCTATGGTGTTTCAAAGTTATGCACTCTATCCCCACATGACTGTATATGACAACATTGCTTTTGGCTTACGTCGTCAGTTTCCAGATCAGGAAGTTGGCAAAAAAAGACTGACTCAATGGGGCGAAAATCTACTTGTAGGGTTAACAAAAAAGTTACCTAGTGGATTACGGTATATTTCTCCAAAAGAAAGAATTGTTAATGAACGAGTCGAAAAAGTTGCGGGTTTATTACAAATTGAAACTCTGTTAAATCGGTTACCGAAACAACTTTCCGGGGGACAAAGACAACGGGTAGCATTGGGAAGGGCGATCGCCCGCAATCCCCAAGTATTCTTAATGGATGAACCATTATCTAACTTAGATGCTAAACTACGAGCTGAAACCCGCAGCCAAATTGTTAAATTACAACGTCAATTGGGAATAACGACGATTTATGTTACCCATGATCAAACTGAAGCGATGACAATGGGCGATCGCATTGCCATTATGTCAGAAGGTAAAATACAGCAAGTTGCAGCACCTTTAGAACTATATAATCGTCCTGCTAATCGCTTCGTCGCGGAATTTATCGGTTCTCCACCCATGAATTTTATCCCTGTGGAGTTTCACGCACCTTTATTAATTACCCATACTAACTTTCGCTTTACCCTTCCAGATGTGTGGGGAAGTGCGTTACAAAACTACGACGGACAAACTTTAATATTGGGTATTCGTCCAGAACATCTCAGTTTGGGTGTACCTGCTACTAAAAATTTACCAGTCAAAGTCGACTTAGTAGAAAACTTAGGAAATGACACTTTTTTAGCTGTAAAAATCTCTGATCCTGATTTACAAAATGTAGATGGACAAACTTTACAAGTTCGAGTTCCCCCAGATAGATTTATAAAGATAAATGACCAACTTTGGTTATCATTTGTGCCTGATAAACTGCATTTTTTTGACCCCAAAACCGAGTTAGCAATATTCCAAAAATAAGGGAAGAGGTAAGAGGAAATATATTTTTATTTACCAATTCTCTGCTCCCTGTTCCCTATTTTAATGATATAAAGCACTATGGGGTAATACTCTAAAAACTTCTTCTATAGTTGTTACTCCAGTCATCACTTTTTCAGCAGCAGCCATACTAAAAGAAGTAAAATTAATCGGTTTTAAAATATCTTGTCAGGATTATATCATCTTGTTACAGACTCGATTGCGAGATTAATGATATTTTATTTTTGCACAAACTCTTTTATCCCCATCCTCATCCAAACTATGACACTCAATTTATATTTACTGCGACATGGTGAAACAACTTTCAGTCAAACTGGTAATTTCTGCGGTGAAACTAATGCAGAATTGACACAAGAAGGAATGCAAATGGCATCCAGTTTTGCTGATGTTTATCAAAAATTGAACTGGTCAGCGGTTTATGTTAGTCCGATGAAGCGCACCATTGCCACTGCCAAGCCATTTTGTGATGCTATTGGGATGGAGATGCAGGTGCGGGAAGGACTCAGAGAAGGTAGTTATGGACAATGGGAAACCAAGAGTAAATCCTTTGTTCAGGAAAATTACCCAGAAAACTATGTGAACTGGTTGACAGAACCCGCTTGGAATGCACCCATTGGTGGAGAAACTGCGGTAGATATTGCTAACCGTTCTCTGCCTGTAATTGCGGAAATTCAAGAAAAATATCCCCAAGGTAATGTTTTAGTAGTTTCCCATAAAGCCACAATTCGGATTATGCTTTGCAGTTTGCTGGGAATTGATTTAGGACGCTATCGTTATCGGGTAAATATTTTGGTTGCTTCGGTAAGTATGGTTAAATTTGATGTTAATGGTCCTTTGTTGGAAACATTAGGCGATCGCCATCATATACCAGATCATATTCGTTCTCGTCCAGGAACTTAAAGTAATTGCTCTCCCTGGCGGTAAATTTCCTGAGCGTAGTCTGTCCAAGTCCCTTGTCCCCAATAACGAAAACAGCTAGTTTGTAATAAGAGATTATGTAATAGCAGTTGGCGGTATTGACTGACTTGAGTCAGATTTACACTGGATTGATCAGATAATAAATCGTCAAATTTATCATGAAATAAATTGCTAAGTTTGTACATGGGAGATAAAACATTTTCGTATCCTTGCACCCAACTAATATGATTTGTCCATGATGCCCCATCAATCTGAAAATTGGGGTGATTTTTTTTCAGTTCTTGAATCGCATTTTCTACAGCATCCGGTTGATAATTACCTTCAGGAATTTGCGCCCAGATTTGATGTTGTCCACTTGCTTGACAGCTAGGAAAGTCTTCCAGTTGACAACCTGCTGCTGCTAATAATTCTAAATATTCTGTACCGCAAACACCAACAACACCAGTTTTACCTCCTCCATTTTGCACCATATCCCCCCAAGCTTGTTGAAAACCGCCGGGAAATTCGTTCATCATCACACCACCATTTTCACCATCACCTATTTGACTAACTATGGGAGGTACGACAACATCACCTAATTTTTGTTTAGATAAAGTTTTGGCTTCATAGTATGGCTGCATTTGGGCGACTAATTTAGTGTCTGAACCTTGGGTTTTTATCAATGCAGTAATACTAATTTCTTCTCCTTGGGAATTGCGAGCTATTAACCGATGTGGTAAATGTTTATAATTTAAAGGCTGACCATTAATTGTTTCTACGGTATGTTCTTGCACTAATAACCAACGATAACCACATTCTTTCAAGGCTTTGATAAATGCAAACAAGGTATCTGGATGGTTTGGTAAGTGCATTTCTGGAGGGGAAAATCCTTTGATTCTTGCTAATGCTTCCCAACCAAAAATTGCCGCAAAATAATGTTGCCAAGCGATAATGTGGAGTTTAATATCTGCTATGGGGGTGGAAGGGATGACAGCATGACTCCACATAGTCCCCAACCATTCTACATAGGGCTGGTAGGTAGGATTGCAGGTGATGCGTTTAAGATTATCTAGAATATCACTTCTGCCCATTTGTACCAGTCCCCACAAAAGATTACCAGAATAATCCAACATCACACGGGGATTACAGCCTTGTGCAACTAATTCAGGAATAAAATCTCCCATGCGACTATAACAATTAGCAAAAGGGGCAGCATTGTGATTATCTCCTTCTTGCTGGTGGGCAAACATATATTGTAAATTGCTGATCAATAAACCATTATTTCCCGCTGGGATAGTGGGTTGGTGCATATGTAGAGCGATTGTAAATACTGCATTAATATCTGCTAATTTCAGATTAGTAGTTGGTAAAAAAATAGGCTCATTGTGGTTAACTACAGTCAACACTTCTTTTTCCCAACCGCAGATATTTGGCAGATTATCAATAATTTCGGGTAACGTAGGGAGATTATCTGGTAATTTAAACATTTATAGCACCTCAAAAATAATGTACAACTAACAATCTTGCCCCAAAATTGAAAAATTTTGTGTTTAACTTCAATTTAAATTTAAACGAATCATAACCATACAACAAATGTTTTCATGGAAATTTCTTCTTCATTAGCTCGTACTACTGCTTTAATTTAGAATTTCTATCATTTATGTTACAACATAATTTAAGCATTATACAAAATTTTCGGGATATATACCTAATTTTGCCGCAAATTACAGGCTTTTGAATCTATTCCTCCCCAATAGCCAGAGCCAGAATTTCTATACATAAACTCAGTCTAAAATAAAACCTGTAGTTTCCCCGCAAGCGATCGCGAAGCGCTGTTGTGGATGGAAGCCAAGACGATTAATCCTCTACTTCTGGCTCACCGATTGTCTTCTGTGCTGCATGACGAATGTGGAGAATTCTCACCGTGGGAATAGTCTGGTCTTCAAGAACCGTGAATAGAATGCGATAGGTTTGTTTTCCTTGACGGTAAAGAAGCTGGCGAATTTCTTGGGTAAAGAAGGCATCCTCACGGGCAATTGGACAGCGTTGAGGCATTTTTTGCAAGGAGACGATTGCATTAATCAGTCCTTGATACCAGGTCTGGGCGCGTTCTCCTGTCGTAAACTGAGAAAGAATTAAGAAGGCAGCATCCGCTTCAGCTTTCGCAACACTAGAGAAATCAATATGGTACGTCATGCTTCCAGAGACAGTCCATATTTTTGGTTTTGTTCGACAATAAAATCCTCTAAACTCGAAAATTGCCCTCTTTCAAAATCATCAAGCCCGCGTTGGATTCCCTTTAAAGCCTCAAAAAAATCATTATCATCCAAACTCAGCCCCAAAGTCAGAACTGCGATCGCCATTTGCGAAATATCTTGTCCGGTGCTTTCAGCCCGCTGTCGCAGCAACCCCTCAATTTTCGGTGGCAGATCGAGTGTAATGGACATTGTTGATTTTTCCTCAGTGATACTGGTTTTATTATAGCGATCAGCTTCTTTAGGTGTTTTAAATGGAATATATTGCAGATTAAGTTAATTAACGTAAAGTTAAATCAATAATTATTGACAAAATTAATAGATAGTGCTTGGTGTTATATTCCAAATTACTTGAGAATATTGGCGATCGCCCAGTAAAACCCCAACAATAGAAACCCTTGCAAAGCGTTCCATCAATAGTTACACTTTTTAGAATATTCTCATTTTTGTTTAGCAATTACCCAAACACTCAAACAGCTAGTTCTTGACAAAAGAACTCAAACTATGGTAGTGCGTCAGTATTGCCAAACTCAAAATCAGCAATAAAAAAACTCAGAGATTCTTCTGATTGACGGTTTCCGTCATGCAGAACCTCAGTAAGAAAATTGCCTTGTAAACATAACTATCCTGGAGGCTTGTAGTCAATGGGACTACCTTGGTATCGGGTACATACAGTCGTTCTGAATGATCCAGGTCGGCTGATTTCTGTACACTTAATGCACACAGCTTTAGTAGCTGGCTGGGCAGGTTCAATGGCATTGTACGAACTAGCCGTTTATAACCCTAGTGATCCAGTTCTTAACCCCATGTGGCGACAAGGGATGTTCGTACTTCCCTTCATGGCACGTTTAGGTGTAACCGAATCTTGGGGCGGTTGGAGCGTAACTGGTGGCACGGCAGTAGACCCCGGTTTCTGGTCATTTGAAGGCGTTGCTGCGGCTCACATCGTTCTTTCTGGTTTATTATTCTTGGCTGCCGTTTGGCACTGGGTTTTCTGGGATTTGGAACTCTTTCGAGATCCTCGCACTGGTGAACCTGCGCTAGATTTGCCAAAAATGTTTGGTATTCACCTGTTCTTATCCGGTTTACTTTGTTTTGGTTTTGGTGCATTCCACCAAACTGGACTCTTTGGTCCGGGAATGTGGGTATCTGATGCCTATGGCATCACTGGCAGTATTCAGCCAGTAGCACCAGAATGGGGTCCGGCTGGATTTAACCCCTATAACCCCGGTGGCATTGTCGCTCACCACATTGCGGCTGGTGTAGTTGGTATTATCGCGGGTTTATTCCACCTCACAGTTAGACCTCCAGAAAGGCTCTACAAAGCCCTACGGATGGGGAATATTGAAACCGTACTTTCTAGCAGTATCGCTGCTGTCTTCTTCGCTGCTTTCGTAGTAGCCGGAACTATGTGGTACGGTAACGCTGCTACCCCAATTGAACTGTTTGGACCTACCCGCTATCAGTGGGATCAAGACTACTTCCGTCAAGAAATTCAGCGTCGTGTGCAAACCAGTGTTGCTGAAGGTGATTCTTTGACCGCAGCCTGGGCAAAGATTCCTGAAAAACTGGCTTTCTACGATTATGTTGGTAATAGCCCCGCTAAAGGTGGTCTATTCCGTACAGGTCCAATGGTGAAGGGTGATGGTATTGCCGAATCTTGGCAAGGTCACGCTGTATTCACAGATGCCGAAGGACGGGAATTAACAGTTCGTCGTCTACCTAACTTCTTTGAAACCTTCCCAGTCATTTTGATCGATAAAGATGGTGTTGTCCGGGCTGACATCCCCTTCCGTCGGGCAGAATCTAGATATAGCTTTGAACAAACTGGCGTAACTGTCAGTTTCTACGGTGGTAATCTGAATGGTAAAACCTTTACAGATCCCGCTGATGTCAAGAAGTATGCCCGCAAAGCTCAAGGTGGAGAGATCTTTGAATTTGACAAAGAAACCTTGAACTCTGACGGTGTATTCCGCACATCTCCCAGAGGTTGGTTTACCTTTGGTCATGCTGTATTCGCTCTATTATTCTTCTTTGGTCACCTGTGGCATGGTTCACGGACAATCTACCGTGATGTATTTGCCGGTGTGGAAATTGAAGAAGAACAAGTTGAATGGGGTCTTTTCCAGAAGCTGGGTGACAAGACAACTCGCCGGAGAACGGAAGCTTAAAACTTGGATCAGGTGTGAAGTAGATTTTTCTACTTCATGCTTTTTCCCCGGTTTGGTAAACTAAAATTACTGGCTCAACAGGCAGGATCTGAAGAATATGGAAAGTGTTGCTTACATCTTGATTTTAGCCCTAGCAATAGGTGTACTCTTTTTTTCAATCGCCTTCCGCGAACCCCCTCGGTTTGAGAAAAAAGATAAGTAGTTAGTTATTCCCGATTGATCAGGGAATATATGCTAATAATATCCGTTGTTACTGATAATAGTAGCAACGGATATTTTCGTTTAGGTAATAAACCAAAATGTCAGAATCAGGATTAACAGGATTAGAGGATTAACAGGATTTTGTATGAAAAGTTATCTGGTAAGATTTCATATTTTGAATATTAGTGGTTTTTCTTGATCCTGTATCCCTCGCGGGAGCGTTAGCCATACATAAATCTTTAAATCCTGATTCTGACTACCTGAATTATTAAATCTAGTTAATAACAAATATTCTTCATATGTCAACTTTTACAGCACTTTTAAACATTTATTGATACATTTTTTAATATTGTTTAATGAATATAAGTAGGTCGGCGTTAAAAAATCAATCTATGTAACGAAATATAAATTAACGAATACCTTATAAATAGGGTGTTTCACGGTTTTTACAAAACTAAACATATATCGATTTTATTGGGCCGACTTACTTAAATAATAGTTTGGCATAACAAGTAGCTAAGAGCCTTAATTCAACAAGTCCAAAAATTACCTTTTGAACAACTGGAGGAATTAGGAGAAGCTTTGTTAGATTTTACTTCAGTTACAGATTTACAAACTTGGTTACAATCTACTAATTAATATCACTTTGTTTAGTTTGAGCGATCGCATTTCTAGTAGCGATCGCCATTACCCCAAAAATGTTAAATTAATATATGTATTAGCAAAGGTCGAATAAATGACGAGATTTATACATGACCAATTCGCCAAAGATTATTTAGAAGAACTGCTAAAACCTTATGGAAAAGTAGAAGCACCCAGTCATGTATCTGGAGAAGTACGAGAGGTAGATGTATTATTTACACCATTTCCTGAACAAAAAGCGGATATAGCACCATTAGGGTTATTAGGTAAACTAGCGACCACACCTGCCATATTTGAACCATTTCGCAACCCAGCCTCAACAGAAGAAATATGTGATTGTCTATTAAAATTATTAGAAGTTAGAGGTGCATTAAAACGAGAAGCAAAACGTAATGCAACCAAAATAGCAGAAAGTAATTTTCGTGAACTACCTACACTTCCCTTGCGGGTAAGTATAGGCTTCCTACCCAGTTAACAGCTTTTTGCTTGCTCTTCGAGAACAACAAGACTGATGTTAAGGCGATAGGCTGACCCCTCGTTCCAAAGGCAAAATCAAGGTTAATCAACAAAAATGATCATGTATCTAGCTTGGTTATCGCTATTCTCTCGCCTTGCCTAGATATTCAATTCATAACACAAATTTTGTGAATTGTCTCCATGTTTTCCTTCCTTGCTGTCGCGTTGGTCGGAAAACCGTCGTCAATTCACGCGCAATTCATCCCCCGCTGCCCTATCGGGTCAGACGTGGGGCTTCTGTCGGTTAAGCTAAATTATGGATTCTCACACCCACAGCGTCTCAGAAACTGCTATCAGGATTTCATGGTACATTGGAATCAGATTCTTTACCAGGAATATACTATTTACCAGAGTCTTTCCGCGCAGCAATTATTGTCATTCATCAATTACCACCTATTCCAGAAACATTGTGGTTAAGACTTTTGGGAAGAGGAACGGTACAAAAACGAGCAATTGATGAATTAGCTGCGTTACCATCAAATCAGCCTTATGTGAAAATCACATTAGAATTACTTTACAACCTGCAACAGAACTTGAGAATAAATCAAAGTCCAGAAATAGAAACAGAAGATAGGGAGTTGATTATGAGATTAGCACCACTTTACCAACAAGAGCGAGAACTCGCTAGACAAGAAGGACTACAACAAGGACTGCAACAAGGAGAACAACGAGGACTACAACAAGGAGAAAAACTTCTGATTATCCGTCAGTTAAATCGCCGCATTGGTACAATGGACTCATCATTAATTCAACAAGTCCAAAAATTACCTGTTGAACAACTAGAGGAATTAGGAGAAGCTTTGTTAGATTTTACCTCAGTTACAGATTTACAAACTTGGTTACAATCTGTTAGCTAATCTTTTTCAAAAGACCATTTATGATGTTTTCATGACTTTATGAAGAATTGAAAACTTTTTGATTTTTCCCGCCGAAAATTGGGATTAGGGGCTTGACAATTGATTTTGAATTTGTTATCATGGACTTGATAAGGAAGAACCATCTTCAAATTCTATTTAATAGACATAGGCCGAGTTTAAAGATGCTTGACACAAAACCCTTGTAGTAGAGACGTTCCATGGAACGTCTCTACTTTTTTGGAGATGTCTATTGAATTGTGCAGAACCGCTTACCATCATGGAGGCGGTTGTTTTTTGGCATAAACAGACGAGATATGAGAGTTTTCGATAAAATCTTGTAAAAGTTTGTAAAAAAAAAGACAATAACACCATTGCTACTATACTGAGATATAGGTCAAATTCAAACATGAATACAAAGATATATCATGATGAAACTATCTCAGATTCTGCCATTAGTTGTTGTTGGTGGTGCTTTAGCCACTAGCCTTGTCGCATGGGAAAAGCCAGCACAAGCTATCACATTTAATTGGGACGCATCGGGTTTAAATGTAAGCGGAAGTGGTCAAATTGAACTTGGAGATACAGCTGATCAGAATGGTTTCTACACAATTACTAACATATGGGGTATTATCAACTTCAATGATGGTTCTGCTGGACAAATTATAGGATTGACAGACCCAGTTCCAAAGATAAAACTCAATCCACCAGTCTTCCCTCCTATTAACTTTCAATACCAAAGAACACCAGTAGGCGATTTCCCAGATCCAAATAGATATGAAAATTACGCTTTCAATGAGTCCTTCACTGTAACCCCCGTACCATTCGACATCAGTCCATAAGTATATTACATTTAATATTGGGGTTTCACTTCGTTCTACCCAACCTGCGAGACTGCTGTTCTCTATTCTCTCGCCAAAGGTACAAGATATGGGTAAGATAAATTAGTTGCTATTTACCAAACCCCTGGGAGTTAGTTCTATGTTGAGTTTAAAAATCGCTGTTTATATTGTGGTCGGCTTCTTTGTCAGCCTTTTCATATTCGGGTTTTTGTCCAATGACCCAGCCCGCAACCCTGGCCGTCGGGACGCAGAATAAATATCCAACAAATCACCCCTAGTGGCTGGAAGGTAGAAAGAGGCTAATATGTAATTCAACCTTCCGGCTATTTTTTGCTTTTTGGTCAGCTTGAAAATATGTTTCATCCAGTATTGTCGCCTCAGCTACCTCCAAGTCTTGAATCTTTAAAACCTATTGATCATCTCGCTTCTGCTACTGTTGTCAAGATTAAAACTGATAGACGAAAACTGATAATTGTCGGTAAAAATCAGGATAATAAGTATCAATTAAATATCAGCCTAGTCAAGAAAGATGTTGTTACGAAAGCTTCTTCATCTTCACCAGAAAACTTAGCGCCCCAGTCTTTACCCACCTATCCTCAAGTCAACGGTGAAGTTAGTGATAAAAATCAATTATTTCTTGATAAATCGGTAGTTTTAGCAGCCACACCAATTCCCCCAACTGAGTCCGGTAATGTGAATTTACAGGAATCTGGAGGAAAATTTGATCTGTCTGTTGGTGACAAGAAACCTGCGGCTGCACCAGTCCAAAATCTGATTGAATTCAAGCTGAGAAATCCCGAAAATCGAGAGTCAACACCGACTACTGTGGAATTTCCGCCGTCACCCCAACTCCCACAAGTAGAGAAGATTCCCGCGGGGAAAGGCAGAGTTGTGGAGGTAATTGCCGATCGCCAGGAGTATGATGAGCAAAGGCGAATTGTCACGGCTGATGGTAATGTCGTGGTCAGATTTGATGGAGCAGTGATTGATGCCGATAGTTTGCACATCAATTTGGATAATTTGATTGCGGTGGGGGAAGGTAATGTAGCTTTGACTAGAGGTAATCAGGTACTGCAAGGAAAACGTTTTACTTATAATTTTATTCAAGATAATGGGGAGTTGGAAAACGGTAAAGGTGAACTTTATATCCCCACCACAGGTACAGATTTTGCTTTTTCACCGTCGCTTCCTACAGATATTACAGCGGGTGGTGTCCCTAGTCGCCCTTTAAGTAATCGAATCCGCGCCAACCAGCCTGTAACTGGTGTCAGCAGTCCAGGGGGCATAGAATTTGGTGCTAGTGGTCAATCTGATGCCCGAAATGTGGCCTCACCTAAATTTGGTGGTGTTGTCAAGCGGTTACGTTTTGAAGCCCAACGGATTGAATTTTATCCGCGAGGTTTTCAAGCGCAAGATGTCAGAATTACGAATGATCCTTTTTCACCACCGGAACTAGAAGTTAGGGCGGAACAGGTGACGGTGACGCGAGAAGCACCTTTAATAGACCGGATTGTTACCCAGCGTCAACGGTTGGTTTTTGATCAAAAAGTTGTTGTTCCTATTCCTATTAATAGTCGGAAAATAGATCGTCGCCCGCGACAGGTAAATACTACTATTGTCTCTCCTGGTTTTGATAATGGTAAACGGGGTGGTGTGTATGTAGAACGCAGTTTTGAACCGATTAATACTGATCAAAAACGCTGGACTATTATCCCCCAGTTCTATGTGCAAAGGGCGTTTAAAGATAGTGGGAATGTGGCCAGTTTATTTGGTGTCAAGAGCAAGCTGAATGCTGTTTTTGGTCCCAAAACTATTCTGGAAGGTACGGGAGAGTTAACTAGTTTTGATTTCGATCAGGTGGAAGATAGTTTGCGTGGAAGTTTGCGGTTACGCCAAATATTGGGTAATGTCAATCCTTATACATTGAGTTTAGAATCTATTTACCGCGATCGCTTGTATAATGGTAGTCTTGGCTATCAAACTGTACAAAGTAGTATCGGTGGAATTATCTCTTCTCCCGTTATTCCTTTAGGCAAAAGCGGCATCAATCTTAGCTATCAAGGTGGCGCTCAATATATAGATGCAAACACGGATCGTCAAGATTTACTCTCCCCAGTGCGGAAAAATGATCGGATTTCGCTGAGTCGTTTACAAGGAAGTGTGGCTTTGAGTGGTGGTATCAATTTGTGGCAAGGGAAACCATTGGCAGCTACAGCGACTGAGGGACTAAAATATACATCTAATCCTGTTGTACCGTATTTGCAAGCGATCGCAGGTATCACGGGAACTACTAGCTATTATGGTAGCAGCGATAACCAAAGCACTTTAACTGGGACTATGGGTTTAGTGGGACAGATTGGGAATTTTTCTCGCCCTTACTTAGATTATACCGCCTTTAATCTCACCTATTCCCAGGGAACTAACAGCGGTTTATCACCTTTTCTCTTTGACCGTTTAGTTGATAATAAAGTCCTGAATGCGGGTCTTTCTCAGCAACTTTATGGACCGTTCCGGCTAGGTTTGCAAACATCCATTAACCTAGATACAGGTAAAGCTACTAGCACTGATTATATTATGGAATATAGCCGTCGCACCTATGGTATTAGCCTGCGTTACAATCCTGTTCTCCAGTTAGGTGGCTTTAGTATTCGTATTAGTGACTTTAATTGGACAGGTGGTACAGATCCATTTTCTAATGGAGAAGTTAAACCCGTTGTTGGTGGTGTAGTCCGTCAGGATAATTAATTGAAAATCAGGAGTTAGGAGTATTTAACGGTAAAGTAATTGTAAATGTAGTCCCAACATTGATTTTACCTACTTTGCACAATTTAGGGGTTTTTGGTAGTGCGGGCATCTTGCCCGCGTGAGCGAGACGCTAGATCCCCGACTTCTCCAAGAAGTCGGGGATCTAAACTCCTATCTAGGTTTTCCTAATGTTGTAATGTAGATAACTGCTTCATCCGTAGGGATACCCAATACTTCATTTACTTGGTCATCAAAAAAGCCAGCGATACCACTCACACCTAAGTTCAGACGAATAGCTGCTAAATTCAGCCTTTGTCCGAAAATACCTGCATCTAGGTGTAAATAACGGTAAACACGATCTCCATATTGAGAGATCGCATTTTTTAAATCAGCAGTATGAAATAATACTGCACCTGCATCTCTCCCTAATTCCTGTCCCAAACACAAAAAATGTAACTCCCGACGGCAATTTTTAAAGCGAATTTGCCGTAATTCTTGGGCTTTAGGTGCGTAATAATAACAGCCTGGATCTAATCCTTGCACTCCAGAAACAACAACAAATGTTTCTATTAAATTCAAGTCAAAATAATCAGGTTGGGGATCTAAATTTTGGTCAATGTAATTTTGTGGTTGATAAGTAAAATCAAGTAAAGCTTTCAGTTCATCAAAACTCAAATCATCACCAGTATAAGCACGAGTAGAACGGCGTTTATAGATAGTATTTGATAATTCTGATAAATTTTCTCCCCAAAAAATTGGTGTAGTTCGAGTCGAAAATTTTTCACAAAAAGGAAAATTGTATTTGTCTTCTAAAGACTTTTCTGATTGCACAGTTGGTAAATTTAACTTACCACCGTTACTAGCTGGAATTTGGGTGTTTAAATGAAAATATTTCAGTAGTTCACCATCAGGAATAGATGGATAATTAGTTGTAGTTGTCGAAGGTAAAGCCGTGCGTCCTAATGGTAAATTTTGGCTCACATCTAACAAATCTGCCAAAGCTAAAACAGCAGTTGTTCCTTCTTGTTCATGATCAATATAAAGTAATTCATTAACAGCTTCATCAGCAAAACCGCCAATTAAATGAGAGCGATAATCAGCAATATTACAAGCTAATTGAATATTACTTAAAAGATGCCCAGTGTCGAGAAAAATTCGCCGATAAGCCCTGTCTTCATAACGCCAAGCGGAACGATAAAAGACCGCAGTGGTAATAATAGCTAATTGGGTATTTTCTAGGGAAGGATGCCAAAAACAAGCTGCTTGTAAAGTTTGCCAAACATCACTTTCCCAAAAGTGCATTAAAGAATGAGTTCGACATTGATAATTATAAAGTCCTGGTGGTAATAATGGCGTACCGCGAGAAACTAAATATACTTCAGCCGGATATAACCCTCCCGCACTGGGCGCAGAACGTAAGTATACTGTATTACCCAAAGAAGGCATTTTTGCTGTGAGTCCATAACTGTGAAATAATAGTTGAGAAAGCCGCCACCACCATTTGGTATCTTGTTTATTAGCAACAGTTGCCGCTGTTTCTTGCAGATAGGGTTTGAGGTCTATATCAGAGCCAATTTTGTACTCTTTGAACGGTACTGGTTGTTTATTCCAGTCTAAATTACGACCTTTACCAGCCAGGGTTTCTGGGTGGTACTTAGTCCGGTCGTGATAGTGTTGGGAAATGGATTGTTCTATTTCTGGCATAGTAATTTTAATATCCTTGTAGTCCTACTCTTGATTTTGACATTTATTAGTTCCATTAATTCGTGCTAATCAGTACAATCATCAAAATTAAAAATTAACCCCAAAAAAGTTATTTTTCTGTTAGAATCCCGAATCACCTATCCTGGAGAAGATTGACCAAATGATGCCTGTACGTCAAACTTTATCAACATCTGATATTCAACTTTCTTATTTAGAATGGAGTCAAGGTCAAGAACCATTACTGTTATTACATGGTATGGCTGATCATGCTTTGGTTTGGTCTAGTTTGGCAGATTATTTAGCAGCAGATTATCATATAGTTGCGCCAGATATGCGTGGTCATGGTGAAAGTAGTAAGCCAGAACAAGATTATACCTTTGCCAGTGCAATTTCCGATCTAGAAGCATTAATGGATAAACTAGGATGGTCTGCGGCTCATATTGTCAGTCATTCCTGGACAGGAAAATTAGCCGCTATTTGGGCTAGAGAGAACCCAGCTAGGTTAAAAAGTATCACATTAGTAGATCCCATTTTCATCTGGAAAATGCCTAGTTTCCTAAAAATCACATTTCCCCTGTTGTATCGTGTTTTACCCTTTCTGAAAAGCATGGGACCATTTGCAAGTTACGAGGAAGCTGAACAAAAAATTAAACAACTCAGTCAATATCAAAATTGGAGTTCTTTGCAACAGCAAGTTTTTCAAGCCGCAATTGAAGAAAAACCCAACGGTACTTGGGGTAGCAAATTTACCATAGCAGCCCGTGATGGCATTTTCGACGCAGTCATGGAAATACCAGGTTTTATTCACCCAGTTGATACACCTGCCCTCTTTATACAACCAGAAAAAGGTGTAAACCGCCAAAATTGGCAAATTCAACCTTACAAAACCAACCTTAAAAACTTAAATTTGTGTCAAGTTCCCGGAAATCATTGGCCATTTCTAACCAACCCCACAGAATTTAATCAAACAGTTGCCACTTTTTTAGCAGCACAAACATGAGATAATTTCTAACTTTCACCAATCACCAATTACCAATTACCAATTACCAATCACCAATCACCAATTACCAATCACCAATCACCAATCACCAAATTATGAGCCTTTGCATTAATCCAGTTTGTTCTCAACCTAATCATCCAGATAATGACGAAAACCGTTTTTGTCAAAGTTGTGGTTCTCAATTGGAATTGATAGGACGTTATCGAGTATTACGTTTATTAAGTGATAAAACTGGATTTGGCAAAATTTACGAAGCCTATCAACAAGACACCCCAAAAATCCTCAAAGTTCTCAAAGAAGAATTAACAAATGATAGTAAAGCCTTAGCACTATTTCAACAAGAAGCCAAGGTTTTACAACAACTAAATCATCCTGGTATTCCGCAAACAGAAGGTTATTTTCCCTATCAAACCAGAAATAATCTCATATTGCATTGTCTGGTGATGGAAAAAATTGCAGGACCTAATTTAGAACAATGGTTAAAGCAACAACAAAACCGCCCCATTTCTGAAGCTCAAGCCATAGTCTGGTTAAAACAATTATTAGAAATATTAGATTTAGTTCATAACCAACAATATTTACATAGAGATATTAAACCATCAAATATCATGATTCGTCCAGATGGACAATTAGTATTAATTGACTTTGGTACAGCCAGAGAAATTACCAGAACCTATTTAGCAAATAGTGGAGGAATGACAGCAATTTCATCATCAGGTTATAGTCCTCCAGAACAAATGCGAGGACAAGCCATACCTTCATCAGATTTCTTTGCTTTAGGACGGACATTTGTATTTTTATTAACGGGATTTTCCCCCGAACAATTATATGATCCTCATTTAGATATCTTACAATGGCGACATCATGCCAATCATGTTTCTCCATTATTATTAGATTTCATTGATTGGTTAATATCAACAGAAGTCAGTAAACGTCCTAGCAATGCTGAAGATATTTCTAGAAGATTAGCAGCAATTGAACATCAACTTACAGAAAATACATCCGCAACTGTGAATATTGGCGGGTTAGGAAAAACAGAAATAATTAATAAACCAACTACTAATAATACCGTTATTCCTCCACAAAGACAACCCGAAAAATTACCATTATTATCCTGGTTTGCAGCTTTAATAGTTTCTTTATTACTACTTTGGTGGGTATCATTAGCATTTAGAAATACTAAATTTGCGGCTTTACCTCCTGACTATGGACAAGCACCAGTTAAACAAGGCAAAGTTGATTATTTTCCCTATGAAGAAGGGAAAGATAGTCAAGGGAGAGTTGCAGAATTTAATATTGCGGTTTTATCAGTAGAATATAAATGGCAATTAGGCAGCACTTACCAAATTAAATATAATGATCAAACTATTACCCTTGATTCCTTAAAATCTAATTTAGAACAAGAAGGAATTCAGAAAATTATGGAAAATCCCAGCGAGATTATTTCTGTGGGAACAGCTTCTTGTGAAGGTAATATTACCGCCGAACAAAGTCGCGCTTTAGAACGTTCTCAACAAATTCAATTATTAGGAAAAAAGATATTTAGTAGTACACCCAGTGTGAAAGGTTATCGGTTATTAAATTTGGGACAATTTCAGAGAAAAGATTGTCAAGCCAACCAAGACTCAACAGCCTATCAACGCAGTATTATTATCATTGGGGTGAAAAAACAAGCCCAAGGGGTAATATTAGATGAAGCTTTAAGAGATAGATTAGAGAAAAAACCATTTGCTGATTTTAAATTAGAGGATTATTCTCTGGGTTCACCAGATAAATTTAAAACCATACCCAGTAATTTATAGTAGTTCCCTATGGTCAAAAAAGCCGATATCAGCACCAAAAAAATAATCAGCCTCGCTGCTGAAATACATTAAATTATGAATTATTTAAGACCCCATACCTGAATACTTTTTTAAACCCATACGCCATAAAAAACGATTGATTCCTAAAAATATGAGAAACCAACCGGCAATTGATAAAAATCCTCTGGTTAAATCTACAGGTAGTCCTACCAAAATACTCGCTGGAAAATTAATCATGTAGGGAAAAGGTGTCCACATAACTATGTTTCTGACGTTTTCTGGAAAAACATCTAAAGGTGCTATCAAACCTGATAAAAATACAAAAAACAACAACCATAAATTTTCTAAAGCTGCGGCTCTTTCTGTCCAAAATGCAACCATAGCAAAGGTATATTGAATTATAAATCGTAAAGCAAAAGCCATAATTACCGCTAGTATAAATAGTAATAAATTAGCTATACTTGGCAACCAAAAAGCTTGGGGATATAAAACAAAAAAGAATATTGATAGAATTAATACAAAAGGCATTCGAGCAAATCTTTCACCAATATGATTCGCAATATGATGCCAAACTGGATCTAAAGGCTGTAATAATTTTGGTGAGAGTTTACCTGTTAATACTTCCCTTTCAAAGTCATAAATTACCCAAACAATGGTAATTTGTCTAGCCAGAAAAACTGCGAAAAAATATCGGGTAAAATCTACAGATCTAAAAGCAAATTTACCACTTTCAGCAGCTTGTACCCATATACCCATCATAATAATTGGTAAAGAACCAGCTAAAACCCAGAATATTAATTCTGACCTATATTCCAACATATAAGTATAGTATACTGATAGTAAAGTCCAGAATTTTTTAATATTTTTTTTCATGATTATCAATGGTTAAATCCTTTTTGAAAAACTCTACCAATTACTTCTTCTACTGGTGGTTCTGTGACTGTTAAATCTACCACTTCCAAATCGGCTAAAATTTGGGAAACAGTGCGAGTCATGGCTGCTTGTGGCACAATAAATCTAACTGCTCTTCCTTCTAGCATTTGTACATCACCATAGGGCATAAGTTGTTCTAGTGATAATGGTTGAACTAACTCTACATAAATTTCTCGATAAGGGGCAAAACTTGCTAATAACCCATCTAATCTACCATCATACATTAATTTTCCTTCGTGAATTAATAACACCCGTTCACACAAAGCTGTAATATCAGCCATGTAATGACTCGTTAATAATATGGTTGCTTGATATAGCTGATTATATTCTTTTAAAAAGTTACGTACCCCTGCTTGAGCATTAACATCTAATCCTAAAGTTGGTTCATCTAAAAATAAAACTTGGGGACGGTGTAAAAGTGCTGCTAATAGTTCAGCCTTCATTCTTTCACCTAATGATAATTTTCGCACTGGTTGGGTTAATTTACCTGCTAAAGCCAGCATTTCTGTTAATTCCCCAACTCGACGCTGAAATTCTTTGTCAGAAATATTATAAACAGCAGCGTTAATTCTCAGAGAATCTAGGGCTGGTAAATCCCAAATTAATTGCTGTTTTTGTCCCATCACTAAAGTGATTTTTTGTAAAAATGCTTCTTGACGATTAAAGGGAATAAATCCACCAACTTTAACTGTACCCTGAGAGGGATGAATTAATCCTGTGAGCATTTTTAAAGTTGTAGTTTTACCTGCGCCATTGGGTCCCAAAAAACCAACAATTTCTCCAGGCTCAATGCTAAAAGAAACATCCTGAACAGCGTTAATATTGCGATAAGTCCGGCGAAAAAAGTGGCTAATTGTTCCCCCTATCCCTGGATCTTTAATCGCTACTGGATAGGATTTACTCAGGTTTTCTGCAATGATAATTGACATAAAAAATTTATTTCCTTCTGCCTGATAAGGTTGATTTTCTCCCCTCTACTAATGATCGCACAAATGACGAGTAGAAAGCTTGTCCCCAGAAGAATTATTTTCTTCTGAATTTTCTAGTTCCTGATTATTTTGTAAATAATCTTTTACCCAGTTACAAGCATAATCTAAGTCGTTAGTAGCAAAGATTTGGGGTAAATTCCAGATAATGGCAGTGCGATCGCCACTAACGGATACTAAACTTTTACCATCAGCACTAAAGGTTAAGGAAGAAACCACTCCTCGATGACCAAATAAGGTAATGATTGGCTTACCATCAAGATCCCAAAGGTTGATGGTGTTATCTTCACTAGCAGCAGAGATCATTCTTCCGTCTGGACTAAATTTTATCTTGTTCAGTCCCGCTTTTGAAGTTATCAATGTTTTTAATAACTTGCCATTGGCTTGCCATAAGTTGATAGTATGATCGTCACTTAACGATGCAATTAATTTACCATCAGGACTAAAGGTGACATCAAAAACTTGGCCGTTATGTCCTTTTAAGGTGTGGAGGAGTTGACCCTCTCTATTCCATAGACGGACTGTTTTATCATAACTGCCAGTTGCTAACACTTGACCATCAGGACTAAATTCTACACTAACAATAGGTTCTTTATGTGCTTGGATAGTTTTTTGCCAACGAAAGCTAAAGGGTTTTTTGTAATCTCGTTGCCAAAACCGTAGAGTTTGATCAAAACTAACAGAAGCGAGAAGTTTACCATCAGGACTCAAGGCAATATTGTCAATGCTCGCAGTATGCCCTGAAAGAGTATCTATGAGAGTGCCATCTATGTTCCAGATTTTGATGGTTTTATCATAACTACCAGTTGCTAAATACTGGCCATCTGGACTAAAGACAACGGAGGTAATACCATTTTGATGTCCTTTTAAACTTTTGAGTAATTTGCCATTACGTTGCCAAATATTGATGACATAATCCCAACCTGTGGTAGCAATGATTTTCCCATTAGGACTGATGGCAGCTTGTGTTAAGTTGAGTTGATGACCTCTTAAAACTGTGAGTAAGGGATTTTGTAATTGCCAAAGTTTAACGCTATTATCTAAACTGCCTGTAGCTAGAATTTTACCATCTGGACTCCAAGCGATCGCCCAAATTGCTTGTTGATGTCCTTCTAAAGTTAGTAAGTCTTTACCGTCTATACTCCATATTTTCACTACTTTATCCCAACTGGCAGCAGCAATAGTTTGACTATCGGCACTAAAGGCGATCGCAATTACTGAATATCGTCCCTCAAAATTACTGATTTTTTTACCATCGAGACTCCAAATTTCTATCTTTTTATTATTACCACCTGTAGCTAACCGCTTACCATCAGGAGAAATGGCTAAACCACGCACAGCATCTTTACCATGATTAAAGTTAACTAATTTTTTCCCGTCTTGACTCCAAAGAATTGCTGTACCATCAAAACTACCTGTTACTAATTTTTTTCCATCGGGAGTAAATAGAACTTTATAAATAGTTAGTTGATGAGCCTTAATTATAGTTAGTTTTTCCGCTGCTAAATTCCACAATCCTAAATTACCATCATTCATGCCAATTGCTAAGAGTTGACCATCAGGACTAAAAGCTATACTTTTAACTTCCCCATTCACAGAAATAGTTTTCAACTTTTGCCCATTCACAGACCAAAGTTTGACAGTTTTATCCAGACTACCGGAAGCAATAACTTTCCCATCAGGACTAAAAGCAACTGTGGAAACTGTAGCATGATGACCTTTAAATGTGCGGAGTAATTTGCCATTTTTCTCCCACAATGACACTTCATCTCGATTGGTAACTGCCATCTTTTGGCTATCAGGACTCCAAGCTAAATCCCAAACTAAACCAAGATTATGACCTGATAAGCGATTCCGTTCTTGCGCTCCATAACTAGCTTGACGGAGAACATTATCAGTTAGGTGATCCAGTTCAGGATTATTAATATTTAATTTTTTTAATTTTCTTTTTGCTTTAATAGCATCCCTTACTGCTTCTAATTCTTGATGGGATTTAAAGTTCCCATTAGAAGAGGATATCAGGGCTTTAATTTCACTAATTTTTGCTAATCTTTCACTTTGAAGAGATTGACGATATAACCAGAAAGATATCCCCCCTAAGCTGACAGAAGTTAACAAAGCTGTACTAATTACTCCCAAGATGAGTTTTTGCAAACGAGCATTTTTTTGTTGTTCAAGCAGTTGAATTTCCATATTTTTGGATTTTTCTGCTCCTAAAATAAGCTGTTGTTCTCGTCGTTCTAATTCTGCACTTTTAGCTAGAAATTGATTATCTAAATTTGTTAGACTTTTATCCCAAGCCCAAGCTTGAGCATCCGCTAATGCTTGTCCTCTTAGTAAGCGAGATTCATCAGCTTGTTGGGAAGTTAACCACGCATTAAAAGTTTGCGAGTAGGGACGTAAATTAGCTAATTGTTTTTCTACCCAATCTAAGTTAAATACTTCGGCATAAATACGGTTTTTAACAATTAATAATCCTACTTGTTTAACTACTAAACCTGATAGCAATAATTCTACTTGTTCTCGACTATCATCACTTTTTACTTCTACACCTTGCAAAATTTGCTGATAAATTCCTAATAATCTACTTACAAGCTGTTGATTATAAAGTAATCGATCTCGAATAGTTCTTAAATGTTCTGGTTCGTCTTGAGATTCCCAATTTTTAATAATATAGTCATTGACAATATTATCTAACCAAAACTCTTCATAACCTTTAGCAAAATCTAGGTAATCACCACTTACTTGAAAATTAGTGATGAGATTACATAACTTTTGGGTTAAAAAAGGCTGCCCTCCTGTCCAATCTAAAATTTGTTTCATGACTGGGTAAGGATTTGGTATGACTAACTCTAATCCTCTAATTAAAGAATCAACTTCTGCTATTTGAAATCCTTTTAAATCAATGGCTTGACCAATATTAAAAGGTGTTCTTTTCGCATCTTGAATTAAATCTGATGGAGTTGCTACTCCAAAAATTGCAAATGTCAACCGCTGATATTCTGGATCTATGGCTCTTTGATTATAGCAGTATCTAATTAAGGCAAAAAAATCATCTACGGGAAAATCCAAACTGAGGATACTATCAATTTCATCTATAAAAATAATTAGCCTTTCTTCTGGAAATTGGGTTAATAATTCCGCAATAAACTGACTTAATTTGTGGACTAAAGAAATATCATCTCCTGTTTGCCACCATGATTTTAAATTGAATTTTCCTAAAAGTTTAAATCCTCTACATAAATCGGCAATTATTCCCTTATACCATTGACTTGCAGTGATATTTTCACTACCAATATTCGTTATATCAATAGATGCACATTTGAATCCTTCTTGTTCTAAATGATGTTTAGTTCTCACTAACAGAGACGATTTACCCATTTGACGACAGTTAAGAACATAACAAAATTCACTCTTTTTTAAAGCGTTATATATTTCTATATCTGTTTGTCTTTCTACGTAACTAGGGGCATTATTTATGAGACTACCACCGACTTGATATGGATAAGTATTCATATTAGTAATATCTATTATTCACAATAGCCAAAGTTAAATTTAGAACTTAAAATAGTGCAATCATACCCTAATTGCTCGGCGTGACAGAGTGCTTTATCAGCAGCTTCAAAAAATTCTATTAAAGAAAAATCTATTGCAGGAATAACACAGACAATTCCTAAACTTATGGTTAGGCTAGTCGTGTTTGCTGCTTGAGTTTTTTTGGTTAAATCAGAAATTTTAATTTTCAATGATTTTACTAGTTCTCTAATTTCTTCAGCAATTAGTATAGCTTCTCTTGCATCCATTTCTGGTAGAATTAAAGCAAATTTATTACGACTATACCGAGCAACTAAATCATCTGAACCTTTGATAACTGAATTAATTGCTTGAGCAACTTGACGTAAGCAATCATCACCAACCTCATGTCCATAAATATCATCGTAGGATTCAAATTTATCTATATCTACTAATATTAAAGATAAAGGTTTTTGGATGCGTGTCATGTTTTGCCATGCTAATGCAAAGCTGTCGTCAAAATATTTACGATTAGCCACCTGAGTCAATTGATCGATATTAACTAAAAATTGCAATTGTGCATTTTGTTTTTTAAATTTATCCTGGCTAAGATCATTATTTTCTATCCGTAAATTTTGTTGAAAAAATAACCGATACATTTCACAAAAAGGTTGATAATTATGACCATTTAATTTAATCAACCCTAAACTATCTAATTTATAAACCAAATTGTCCGACAAAAATATATTGTTACCTGTAGAATTGACAACTTGATTATATGCTTGAGACAATTCTGCATCTTGTAGCAATATATTGAGTAAATTTCTTAAATATCCGCTGTAAATATATTTACCCTTTGTACAATTATCTAATAGTTCTGGTAAAGAAATTTTCTGCTGGTAGAGATCATATAAAGCCTGATGAATTAAATATGGCTGTCCTCCCACCCAATACATTAAGTTTTTCACAGCTTGACTATCACACCAATCCAATTCATACCGTCTAGCTAATTCTGTTACTTGCTCGACTGTAAATTCTGGTAATTTCAATGACAAACCAACATTAAAGGGAGATTGATTGATATTTAAAGGGATATAAACTTCAGTGGAGTGTAATAAGACTAACCGAACCTTTTGCCAAATCGGAGTTTGTTTAGCTTGTTCATGCCAATTGCGGAGGAGAAGTAGAAAATCTTGGGCAATTTGTTGATATTGAAAAACATAATCTACTTCATTTAAAATTAAAACCAATGGACTTTTAATTTGCTCTAATAAATAACTCTCGAAATAAATTGAAGCACTAACTTTACTACCAATTTCCTCATCCCAATAATCATCCAAATCCGATGCAAGTGACAACTGCCGAGCCACATTCATACAAAACCAGCGTAAAAAATTATTCAGGCTCAAAAAAGTTTGGGTATCTACTAGTTTAAAGTCTATAGTAACTACGGAATATTCATGTATTTGAGCTTGGTGAATTAGCCGTAACATTAAAGAACTTTTGCCCATGTGCCGAGGTGCTTTAATCCGAATTAAACTCCCTGGTTTGAGTAATTCCGCATAAGCATCGCTTTCAACAGGAGGGCGTTCAATATAAAAGCAGGAATTGAATGGTAGTGGATCACCTGGTAAAGTAATATTTTTCTTCATTCACTTGAGGGCGAAATATTTTGCTTCTGATCAGAAATAATAAAGTTTGATTGCGATCCCCAAAAAAAGAGGCTCAAATCTCTTAATTAACATATACTGTCACCAAATACTATCAAAAGTCTAGTTAAGTAGGTGAACGGAAAAAAACCGTAGACGCGAAGCGGCTTCTCGAAGAGTAATATGTAACGAAAAGTAAAGTTGCCCAAACCCTCTTCCCTCTTGCCTCTTGCCTCTTGCCTAGTGCCATAACGACGATTTTCAATGCTAACCTACTTACAGCGGTTTCCGCTCTTATGAGGTACAAAGTTGAATCATGAAACTCTTGTAGTGCGGGCATCTTGCCCGCTAAATATGTACCTCATAACACCGGGAAGTGCTGTATAATGAGTGACAGGACTTTGAGCCATCTACCAAGGGTTTTAACTTTTACAATAGGCCAGTAAAGCGGCTATCGGTTTGCAGAATTTTGAGGATCTGCTTAATTTCTTGGGTACGGTCTTTTTTAACTACTAGGGTAACATTGCGATCGCGCACAATTACCACATCTTCTAAACCAATAGTCACAATTACATCATCAGGATTGGAGGCATAAACAATTGCTCCTTGGGTATCTAAGCCCACATGAGTAGCAAGTTCTACATTAGGATTATCGGACTGCTTCAGTAAACGTTCAATAGCATTCCAATCACCCAGATCATCCCAACCAAATGCTACAGGCAAAACATAAGCTAGACTGGTTTTTTCCATCAGCGCGTAATCTATACTTTTCTTAGGTAACTGGGGATAAATATCAGGGCCATGTTGTTCTAAAGGTTTAATAATTTCTGGTGCATGGGTGCGTAATTCTTCTAAAACCACACTGGCTCGAAAAACGAACATACCACTATTCCAGCTAAACCGTCCCGTTGATAAAAAAGTTTCTGCCGTTTCTCGGTCGGGCTTTTCAGTAAATCTGTGAACATGATAGGCTGGCAAGTTATTAAAGCTACCTATTTTTTCACCTTGTTCAATATAACCATAGCCAGTTGAGGGGAAATTAGGTTTAATCCCCAAAGTCACAATTGCTGCTTTCTTAGTTGCCAAATCCATCGCAGCGGCTAAAGTTTCGGCAAATATCTCCTGGTCAGCAATCCAGTGGTCAGCCGGAAAAAAGCCAATAATAGCGTCTTCCCCGTAACGCTTTTTAATTTCTAAACTTGTCCAAGCAACAGCAGCAGCAGTGTCTCGACCCTCTGATTCAATGAGTAAATTTGCAACAGGCAAATCAGGAAGTTGTTCTCTGACCCCTTGAGCAATGGGACTAGACGTAATTACCCACAAGTTTTCCCAACCCCCAGCCAGAGTTAACAATCGATCAGCAGTTGCTTGTAGTAAGCTTCTAGAGCTACCATCAAGGCTTAAAAATTGTTTAGGTCGGTCTAGTCGGCTCAAAGGCCAAAAACGCTCACCTTTACCACCAGCCAGAATCACAGGAAAAAATAAATTATTCATGTTGGCATATACAGATAATTCAGAACAATATACAGCAGAGAACAGACAACAGGGAACAGGCAACAGGGAACTGCTTTGAAAGTCTTTTGGTCTATGGCTTGTCCCCTAAATTTTGTCCCGGATAGCATTAGTCAGCCATTGGCTAACATTCACTGAAGCCTTATTTAGCTAAAATCTGCTTTAAGTCTACATTCATTGACGTTTGGATCATCTTCATTGATGAATTTTGGTGGTCAATTATGTTTCAATTATTACCTATTAAAACTATGAGGACAGCAACACCCAACAAAATCTCAGATTAGCTTTTCACAAAATCTCAAATTTGCGTAGTCAGTTTCATCTCGCAATATTTGTAGCTTGTATTAACATAACTTTAAGGAGTGGTTGAGTGGGGAGAAAATTGTGATTAAACAAGTTCAATGGTCAGAAAATCAGGTAGCACCTCAACAAGTACCAACCTCAGAACCGGAGGTGTTACAGCCACCAGTTCAATGGTCAGAAAATCAGGTAACACCTCAACAAGTACCAACCTCAGAACCGGAGGTGAAACCAAAACAATCAATTAACTCTTCTCGTCACGTCGTTGAATCCGTGGGAGCTATTCCCAACGAACTCTATGACCGCTTAGGTTTATCCGTCCCCCGCTGGTTACTGTGGGTATTAACCATTGTTTTAGGGGTAATTTTATCTGGATTACTAGCATCAAGTTTGGCACTATGGACTCCTCTATGGAGTAATCTCGACCAAGCGAAAGATGATGAATTCGGTGCGAATAAACAAGACCAAATCAAAGTACCGGGAGATTTATGGACTAAGCTTTCTCAGTACAAACTATCAAAACCCATGAACATTTTAATTATGGGTATTGAACCGGTTCCAGGGACTGTAGATGGTTCACCGGAAAGTTTTGCTGGTAAAAGCGATACCATGATGTTGGTGCGGCTAAATCCCAGTGATAAATCCATTCGCTTGCTGTCAATTCCCAGAGGGACAATGATAGCGATTCCCGAACAGGGATTAACTAAGGTATCTGAAGCTAACGCCAAAGGTGGTCCAGTTTTAGCCGCAAGAGTAGTTAGTCGGAGTTTAAATAATGCTCCCATAGATCGGTATATCCGCATTTCTACTAGCGGATTTCGGGAATTAGTTGAACAGTTGGGTGGAGTAGATGTATTTGTCCCCCAAACTATGAATTATCAAGATCAGGCTGGTGGCTTTGCCGTAAATTTAATCAGCGGTTGGCAAAGTCTCAATGGTGAACAAGCAGAACAGTTTGCCCGCTTTCGTGAAGAAGGTATGGGGGATTTACCAAGAGTCCAACGACAACAAGCACTGATAACTGCTTTAATGCAACGTCTCAACAGTCCCACTGTTTTACCCAGGTTGCCCCAATTAACTCGCTTAATGCGGAAGTATTTTGATACCAATCTCAAAATGGAAGAAATGATGGCATTGGCAAATTTTTCCGTCAATGTAGAACGGGATCATTTCCAAATGGCAATGTTACCTGGTACTTTTAGTAAACTCAGTCAAGACCCCAATAGCTATTGGTTAAATATGACTGGCCAACAAAGCTTATTAAATGATTTTGTTGGAGTAAATGTAACTGGGATTAAATCAGATACCAGACCCGTTTCTATCCAAAGAATTGCCGTTCAAAATACGACTAATCAACCCCAGCTAACAGAAAAGGTCATTACCTATCTTAAACAGAAAGGTTTTACTAATGTTTACCCAGTTCCAGACTGGCCAGATAGCCAACGTCAAACTCAGATTATTGTCCAAAAAGGCAACCGACAACCAGGAATTGACTTGCGACAAGTTTTAGGTTTAGGACAAATCGAAGTTTCCGGAAATGGTGATTTGGAATCTGACCTCACAATTCGCATTGGTAAAGATTGGAAATAGTTATTAGTCAGTGGTCAGTGGTCAGTGGTCAGTGGTTAGTAGTCCAGAAAAAACGACTGACAACGAACAACTGACGACTGACAACCAACAATTAACAAATTTATGAACAAGATTTTGTTGAGATTTTTAAGTTTGATATTCATTTTTATTTTGGTGGGATTTTCGGTAATTATGAATCCCGAACCAGTTTTTGCTCAAGTTAATACCATTAATTACAATAATGCTAATTTAGAAAATCGGGACTTTTCTCATACTAATTTAGTTGGCGGAACTTTTGTCGCAGCCGAAATGCGGGGAACAAATTTTCAAGATGCAAATTTAACTAACGCCATTTTTACTAAAGGCGTTTTATTAAAAGCCAATTTAGAAAGTGCAAATTTAACGGGCGCTTTAGTTGATCGTGTTACCTTCGATAGTGCTAATCTAAGAAATGCCATTTTCACAGAAGCAACTTTAACCCGCAGCCGTTTTTATGATGCTGATATCACTGGTGCTGATTTCACTGACGCATTAATTGACCGTTATCAAGTATCCTTACTCTGTCAAAGGGCTGATGGTATTAATCCTGTAACAGGCATTTCTACAAGAGATAGTTTGGGTTGTCGGGAGTAGGTGATAGGTTACAGCCATTTTCAGGTAAATAAACCCCGCTTTAAAGATATTAAACTCTAGACATCCTGATTAAGATTATATAAAATAATACATAATCTTGTGAATTATCAGGAAAAAATAGAAATATATGTCCCGGTTAACCAAAAATTTAATATTAGCTGTTGTTACTGTTTTAAGCGGTGTAGTTACCACTAACCAACCCAGCTACAGTTATACGACTGGAACTAGATTCTCCTGCGAGAGAAAAGGTGATGAATATTTTACATTCCTCCGCACTGAAGACAGTAAAAAATATCAAGTGATGAAATTTGCATCTACAGATTTTCCCCCACCATACAACAAAATTAGGAATCGTTGTGAGGAGATATCATCCAGATTTCAGAGAAGTTACGATAATGGGACTTTGAGAAAAATTATTGTCGGTAGACTGAATAATCAACCTGTGGTTTGTGCTGTGAAAGATGTATCCGACACTTGCGATCGCTCCAATTTATTATTTACCTTGACAAACAAAGCCAAAGGTAAGGATATTGCCAATAGACTATTTAATATTGCAGAAAAAGATAGTCGCAAAGTTTTGACTGCTAATGGCTCAGACAATATTATGATTGACTTTGATAGGTATTTAGAGAGTTTACCAAGGGAATAGAAATCATAATTCTCAATAATAGCGGTTATAGACAACAAGATCCCCGACTTCTTAAAGAAGTCGGGGATCTAAATTTTGTCAAGTTGGACACAATAAAAATAATCTACTATTGATTTTGATTAGTTTCGCTTATGCGTATAAGATGGTTCTTCCTTGTCAATCTCATGATAACATTTTTTTAAAGAAGTGTCAAGGGGGTTAAAAAACTTTTCGCGCTCATTTTTAGCGGTTTGTGACAAATGGTGATTGTCTGAATCAGGATATACTAAAATAACACAAAATACAGATAAACCCATCCTGTAAATCCTTAAATCCTGGAAATCCTGATTCAGACAATATGAATTACAAATATACTATTCCCACCTTATTTATTCTCACATCTATCACGCTCACATCCCCAGCCAGAGGACAAAACTTACCATGTTCTAAAGAGGTTGATGACATAGCCCAAAATATCACCGTTTTGATTGAAAATAAAAATGGTGGTTCAGGAACTATCATCAAACGTGATGGTAATACTTATACTGTGCTGACTTCATTTCATAACGTTGCAGATAAAAGTTTAAAATATACCCTTGTCACTCCTGATGGACAACGTTATCCGATAAATGTACAAAATCTTCAACGCTTAGGAGACAATATAGATTTAACTGTGGTGCAGTTTAATAGTAGTAAGAGTTATCAAGTGGCTAAAATAGGTAATTCTGATAATGCTAAACGTCGGGATAATGTTTATATTGCTGGGTTTCCGGCTAAAACAGGTGGAATCAATACTGCTTTATATGAATGTCGTGATGGACAAATTAGTGCTAATGCTACTCAAGCTACTATAGATGGTGGATATAATTTAATTTATACTAATAAAATTTTAAAGGGGATGAGTGGGGGACCTGTTTTAAATCAACAAGGTGAGTTAATTGGTATTAATGGATTGATAGAGGAAAATGAACAAGGAAATACAGATAGATATGGTGCTGTTCCTATTAATGTTTATATGCGGGTTGCATCCGGTGCGCGTCAACCTGTTAAGCCGACAGGAGGAGGTTTAAAGGCCGATGATTATTTGGCGTTAGGTTTGGAAAAGGAAAATAAAGAGGATAAGCGAGGAGCGATAGTTGCTTATACTGAAGCTATTAAAATCGATCCTAACAATGCTGTAGCCTACAATTACAGAGGAAATCTCCGTTTTGAATTAGGAGATAAGCAAGGAGCAATACAAGATTACAACCAAGCTATCAAAATTAATCCTAACAATGACGTAGTCTACAACAACCGGGGACGGGCTAAATTTGCTTTAGGAGATAAGCAAGGAGCAATACAAGATTACAACCAAGCTATTCAGATTAATCCTAACTATGACTATAACTACTCTTTTCGGGGACTTGCTAAATATGAATTAGGAGATAAGCAAGGAGCAATACAAGATTACAACCAAGCTATTCAGATTAATCCTAACAATGCTAATACCTACTACTTTCGGGGAAATGCTAAATATGAATTAGGAGATAAACAAGCAGCAATACAAGATTACAACCAAGCTATCAAAATTAATCCTAACAATGACGTAGTCTACAACAACCGGGGATGGGCTAAATCTGCTTTAGGAGATAAGCAAGGAGCAATACAAGATTACAACCAAGCTATCAAAATTAATCCTAACAATGACGTAGTCTACAACAACCGGGGAAATGCTAAATATGAATTAGGAGATAAGCAAGGAGCAATACAAGATTACAACCAAGCTATCAAAATTAATCCTAACTATGCCCAAGCCTACAACAACCGGGGACGGGCTAAATTTGCTTTAGGAGATAAGCAAGGAGCAATACAAGATTACAACCAAGCTATTCAGATTAATCCTAACAATGCTAATACCTACTACTTTCGGGGAAATGCTAAATCTGATTTAGGAGATAAGCAAGGAGCAATACAAGATTACAACCAAGCTATCAAAATTAATCCTAACAATGACGCAGCTTACTACAACCGAGGATTTGCTAAATCTGATTTAGGAGATAAGCAAGGAGCAATACAAGATTACAACCAAGCTATCAAAATTAATCCTAATGATGCCGATTACTACTACTTTCGGGGACTTGCTAAATCTAATTTAGGAGATAAGCAAGGAGCAATACAAGATTACAACCAAGCTATCAAAATTAATCCTAACAATGACGTAGCCTACAACAACCGGGGACTTGCTAAATCTGATTTAGGAGATAAGCAAGGAGCAATACAAGATTACAACCAAGCTATCAAAATTAATCCTAACAATGACGCAGCTTACTACAACCGAGGATTTGCTAAATATGATTTAGGAGATAAACAAGCAGCAATACAAGATTACAACCAAGCTATCAAAATTAATCCTAAAATCCTAGACATCCCAATTCAGACAATATTAGAAAATTAAATCCTGAAAATCCTGAAATCCTGGATATCCTGATTCAGACAAAAGAATTTTTGGGGTATGATTGGGAGTGTTTTAATTTGAGTTTAAATTTCTAATTTAATGGATATTAACCAACAAAAAGAACAATTTAGCATCACTTATGTTAGAGCGAGTTTTGGAGAATTGCCATAAAAGTTACCATCAAAGATAGTCAAACACTCAAAACAGTTCAACCTGATGTGATACAAACACACCTCCAAGCTACAGGATGGCAGGAAACAGGAAGAATTTATAATGATGCTGGGGCAATTTGGCGTTTAAAAAAAGACACCGCAGATGAATATGAAATTTTGCTACCTCTTCAACATAATTTAGCAGATTATGCCCAAAGAATTAGCGATATTTTAAAAACATTAGAGATAGTAGAAAATAGAGACCAATTTGATATTTTAAGCGAATTTATCACTAATTATCCTAACTTTACTGTTCAAGGTGTGGTCATGCAAATCGCTACTCCAGAAATTGATAAACTGAGAGGAGAAATTACATTATTAGGTGCAGTGTTTGAGAAATTACAAGAAATTAAAACAGTTTTAGCTAATCAAGATTATATCTTAGCTATTAAAGCTTATCAAGAACGGTTGCAAATTCACTGTATGGGTGATTTAGTGAAAGAAGATAATCATTTTATTCTCAATAATCCGAAAAATTTACAAATTGACTGATGAATATTGACTGATGACGGGTTAATTAATTAAAATTTTGTCTGACAATATTAATGTTGGGTTATGCCGTTGGCACACTTCGTGAACGCTGTCGCTCTACCCAACCTACTTACTACTAACTACTACTATTTTTCATCAATTTGGAATGATTTTATCATCTGTTCTACTGTTGGTAAAAATCTCTCGTAATTACTCTCTGGTGCTGTGTAAATAATCCGATAAGCTGTACTGCCATTTAATATTAAAATATACATATTTTTAATTTTTTGATCACCTTCTTCACCAGTTGCAACTATCATTCTGCTTTTTCTTTTAGCTACGAATCTATCATTTTTATCAACTACGGTTCCTGCTTGTAAATGGTTTTTAATATCCTTTTCTTCGGATTTTTCTAAATTGCCTAAATTTCCTAAAAATTCTTTTGCAGTAATTGTTAATTTGGCTTTTCTATCGGGTTGAACAAATGTTGCTATTTTCCCGGTAAAAGGTTCTGTAGAATAATCACTATCCCAACATTGAGGATATGCAATAGTTAATTTATGGTCTGTGTTTTCATATTTTGAGACTTTTCCTCCACATTCAGGAATGGGACGAATTAAAAATAGAATTATACCACCAATCATGATTAATCCTGCACCCACACCAGCAACTTTTACTAATTTATATTTATTATTAGGATGAGGTAAGGAATTATGAGATGGTGGTGGTAATGTTATTCCAGCAGTTTTAGATTGGGAATGATAAGATGGTGGTGGATTATGATGAGATGGAGTGGGAGAAATTGGTATTTGTTTTAATGCTGCTAATGCTTCCTTTGCTGATGGATAACGGTCTTTATAATAAAATTCCACCATTTTATCTAGGATATCTGCCAATTGATCACTAACTGTAACGTGATTTCTCCAAATTACTTTTCCTGTGTTACCATCTATTTCTATGTCTGTGGCGAATTTCCCTGTTAATGCCTGAATAGCAATTATGCCTACAGCATAAATATCACTACTTAACTTTGGTTGTCCTTTTCTTTGTTCATCTGGTGTATATCCATCTGTACCAATAATTGTTGAATTTTTAGAATTGTGTAATTCTTTAATTTCTTTAACTGCACCAAAATCAATAATCACTATTTTTTGATCTTTTGTTCTTCTTCTAATATTGCTAGGTTTTAAATCTCGATGAATGACACCTTGATGATGAATATACTCTAATACTTCTAATATTTCTATCAGCAATTTCACAACATTATCTTCAGTTAGAGGAGTGCCACAAGGAATTTCTTCAGTAATATCATGTCCTTCAATAAATTCTTGAACGATGAAAAATTCTTGATCTTCTTCAAGATGTGCTAAAAGTGTTGGTATTTGTGAATGGTTTCCTAATTTTCCTAATGTTTCTGCTTCTCGTTGAAATAATTCTGCGGCTTTTTTTAATAGTTGAGGTTGTTTATTTGCTGGTGTAAATTGTTTGACAACACATTGGGGGTTTCCCGGTCGTTGAGTATCTTCGGCCAAATAGGTAGTACCAAAGCCGCCTTGTCCTATAATTTTAACAACATAATAGCGGCCAGTTATAACCTTGCCTACCATTGATTTAAAGCTATGTTTCCCTAAAAATAGGGCTTTGATGCTATGAATCATTCTGATAATCACCGTACTCACCCCTCTAATCTGTAACCTGTGTTCGATGTTTTTAATATATCCTTTGATTAATCTAATTGATAAATTAACTCACATCTTGCACCTGGCGACTGGAAGTCACGGCTACACAGGCAAAACCCGCCTACGCGGGTTTAAAACCTTTGATTTTTCGTGAGTCCGGGCTAATGATGTATCTCTTTCCAGTGCATACCGCTATAGGGTTTGATGACATTTTTTATGAAATTACCCGATAGATGTTAAAATCTGTCGGTTAAATATGCTCAAATATTTAGTCTGCAAGGGTTTCTAGGTATTATTCGTGACACAACAAGATCAAAAACCTGCTCGTTCTTTCGCTGGTATTGCTGGTATTGTTGCCGCAGCAACTTTAATTAGTAAAGTATTTGGTTTGGTTAGGCAGCAAATAATCGCTGCTGCTTTTGGTGTGGGTGCGGCAGCTACAGCTTATAGTTATGCCTATATTATCCCTGGTTTTCTGTTAATCTTACTTGGTGGTGTAAATGGACCTTTACATAGTGCCATTGTCAGTGTTTTAGCTAAACACAAAAAAGAGGAAGCTGCACCTATTGTAGAAACAATCACAACTCTAGTGGGTGGGTTGTTATTAGTGGTGACATTTGCCCAGATTTTCTGCGCTGAGTATATTGTTGATTTTGTGGGTCATGGCTTAGAAGCAACTACAAGAGCGATCGCTATCCGTCAAATCCAAATCATGGCTCCTTTAGCCTTATTTGCTGGCTTAATTGGCATTGGGTTTGGAACTTTAAATGCAGCTAATCAATATTGGTTATTATCAATTAGTCCATTATTATCTAGTATTACTGTTATTATCGGTATTGCTATTTTAGCAGGACAATATGGTAAAGAAATTATTAATCCTGAATATGCTTTAATCGGTGGCATGGTATTAGCTTGGGGAACTTTGGCAGGAGGAATTCTGCAATGGTTAGTCCAGTCAATTGTGCAATGGCGCTTAGGATTAGGGAAATTACGCCTGAGATTTGATTTTAAATCGCCCGGTGTGCAAGAAGTAATTAAAATCATGACTCCCGCGACAATATCATCAGGAATGATGCCAATTAATGTCGCTACTGACCTTTATTTCGCTAGTCCTATTGTTGGTGCAGCCGCAGGTTTTAACTATGCTAATCTTTTAGTTCAAACTCCCTTGGGAATTATTTCTAATATTATTTTACTGCCTTTATTACCAACATTTGCTAAACTTTCTCACCCAGATAATTGGGGAGAACTAAAATTACGCATTCGGCAAGGACTGTTATTAACTGCTGTTACCATGTTACCTTTAGGCGCTTTGATGGTGTCCTTATCTGTACCAATTGTCCAGATAGTTTATCAACGAGGAGCATTTAAACAAGAAGCAACTCAGTTAGTATCTTCGCTATTAATTGCCTATGGAATCGGAATGTTTGTTTATCTAGGGCGTGATGTTTTGGTGAGGGTATTTTATGCTTTAGGTGATGGACAAACACCTTTTAAAATTAGTATATTTAATATTGTTCTCAATGCTGTATTAGATTTAATATTAGTTGAACCTTTTGGTGCGCCTGGATTAGTTTTAGCTACAGTTGGAGTTAATTGTAGTTCGATGTTGATGTTATTATTTTTGCTCAATCGCAAACTTAATGGCTTACCTTGGCAAGAATGGTGTGTACCAATTTTGGGTTTAACAGTTGGGAGTATAATTGCAGGTTTAGCCAGTTTTGGAACTTTAATGACTTCTCAACAAATATTAGGTAAACAAGATTTAATTAGTTTACTCATAGAATTATCCATATCTGCTTTAGTAGGAATTGGGGTATTTGCGATAATTGCTTCTAGAATGAATATTCCCGAAGTGAATACTTTTGTAATCAAGATGCAACAAAAGTTTTTGAAGAAAAATATCAGGTGACAAACCAATGAGACGCTGTTCATGTTCTGCGATCGCTCTAATCCGATATAATAATAGAAATACTATCAACAAGTCTTGACTATGCAGATTAGTGAGGAAATCAGGATCAAAGTTAGTCCTAACGTTGCTCAAGCCTATCAAAAAGCAACAGAACGTAAAAAGCAATCTCTGGCAACGTTGGTTAGTTTATTTTTAGGAGAGGATATAAATGAGGAAGTTGATTTTCTTGGGAAATTGATGGATGAAATTAGCGATAGAGCCGTTTCCAGAGGCTTGACACCAGAAATTTTGGAGACAATTATGAATGAATAATTTCCCTAATTATGTGTTAGATACCAATATTTTTGTTAGTGCTTTACTCTTTAAAAATAGTCAACCGCGTCAAGCCTTAGATAAAGCTCGACATCAAGGAAATATTTTGATGTCTCAGGCGATTTGGCAAGAAATAATACAGGTTTTAGCAAGACCGAAGTTTGAAAAGTATGTTACAGCAATTGAGAGAGATTTATTTCTAGGTTGGTTGGCTGAATCAGTTAATTTTATAGAAATTAGCAAGACTATTGTTGCTTGTCGAGATGCTAAAGATGATAAATTTTTAGAGTTAGCTGTTAATGGCGATGCAGAATTAATCGTGAGTGGAGACGAAGATTTATTAATTTTGAATCCTTTTCAAGAAATTGCTATTGTTACAGTTAGACAATTTTTAGAGATGGAATAATTTGGGTTTATGTTGGGTTTCAGTTCTTAAAGGATGCTTTAAAAGTCATTGGTCATGTATCCAAAATCTTGATATCTCCCTAAGTAAGGGGTTTAAATCTCTTTAACCTAATTTTCTGTCAATAGTTGTATACATGACAAATTCAGCTTAAAATATCGCACAGTATCGGAAAACTGAAATTCGGGCTAAACTCATTAATTAGCGGTGCTATTTTTAGTTCCCACGTTGATATTTAATTTTACAAGAGGTTATGGACAAAAGTCCAACAGATGGCAGTAGTATCCTCCTCTAAGCTGGTGAGGCAGTCTCCCAGCGCGGGGGAGACATTAGGAGATTTCTATTATGCTTACACAGGAAATTCGTAATTCCTTGGATATTGCTGACTTAAATCAGCTTAAATGTGATTTGAATTGTTTACAGCCGGTAGATGTGGGCGAGTATATCACCCAATTGCCCGAAAAACAAAGAGCGATCGCTTTTCGGTTACTCAACAAAGATCAAGCCATAGATGTCTTTGAGTATTTACCCACAGAAGTACAGGAAGACTTGATTAACTCCCTCCACGATGCCCAGGTAGTAGACCTCGTTGAAGAAATGAGTCCTGATGAACGGGCATATTTATTTGATGAACTACCAGCAGGAGTAGTCAAACGCTTATTACAACAACTCAGTCCCGAACAAAGACAAGCTACAGCCACAATTCTCGGCTATCCAGAAGGGACTGCGGGGCGGGTAATGACAACGGAATATGTTCGCTTGCGACGAGGTTTAACTGTTGGTGAAGCCCTCAGTAAAATCCGCTTGCAAGATCAAGATAAGGAAACAATTTACTATGCCTATGTCACTGATGATAATCGCAAATTAGTTAGTGTTGTTTCTTTGCGTCAGCTATTATTTACCTTTCCCGATGTCTTAATTAAAGATATTGCCAGTTCCCACGTTGTCAAAGTCAGAACAGAAACCTCCCAGGAAGAAGTCGCCCGGATTATGCAGCGGTACGACTTAATCGCTATGCCTGTGGTTGATAGAGAAGATAGATTAGTCGGTATTATTACGATTGATGATGTCGTCGATATTTTAGAAGAAGAAGCTACAGAAGATATTCAAAAATTAGCAGGGGTCAGTGGTGATGAAGAGGCCTTATCTCCCGCACAAGTCACGATTCGGAAACGGTTGCCTTGGTTATTGGGAATTATGGGATTATATATTGGTGCTGCCAGTGCGATCGCTCCTTTTCAAGAAGTTATCGCCGCTGTACCTGTCCTCGCCGTGATTATGCCCATATTTTCTAACACAGGTGGCACTGTAGGTATCCAAGCTCTGACTGTCACCATTCGCGGTTTAGGTGTAGGGGAAGTCACACCCGCAGATACGGGAAAAATTCTCCGCAAAGAACTTTTAGCCGGTTTAGGAACAGCCGTAGCTTTAGGGCTGACAATGGTGGCCCTTTCCCTGATTTGGGCTAAACCCCAAGAAAGATGGGTAGCTTTAATAGCCGGGGTAGTTATGGCCACTAATACAATGGTGGCTGTTACTTTAGGAACTTTGTTACCAATGGGTTTGAAGCATTTAAAACTAGATCCAGCTTTAATGAGTGGTCCATTAGTGACAACAATGCTAGATACCATCGGTTTTTTAACTTTCCTCAGTATAATATCTGTTGCTTTAAAGGTGTTTCATTTACAATCTTGAAACTGCTGGATAAACCGAAAACTTCAATAAATTAAGGGTTTTCAGTTTAGAAAGGTGAATTAGGTGCATCGCTTTCCCAACTTTGAGACTTTTCTTACTTCCTTCTTCCTTCTTCCTTCTTCCTTCTCCCTTCTTCCTTCTTCCTTCTTCCTTCTTTCTGACTCCTGACTCCCTTCTTCCTTCTTCCTTCTTCCTTCTTTCTGACTCCTGACTCCCTTCTTCCTTCTTCCTTCTTCCTTCTTTCTGACTCCTGACTCCTGACTCCTGACTCCTGACTCCTTCTTTCTGACTCCTGACTCCTGACTCCTGACTCCTCTACTTATATGCCTACTACTACCTGGAATCGTCATCATATTCTCACACTTGCTGACTTCACAACGGCTGAATATAACGCCGTGTTACAAACTGCGGCTTCTTTTCAAGAGGTACTATCACGACGGACAAAGAAAGTCCCCACTTTACAGGGACAGGTAGTAGCAAATTTATTTTTTGAACCTTCTACCCGCACCCGCAGTAGTTTTGAAATTGCGGCAAAAAGACTTAGTGCGGATACCCTCAACTTTGCCGCAGCTACATCTTCTATGACCAAAGGTGAAACAATTCTTGACACAGCAAAAACCTATTTGGCAATGGGAACTGATATTATGGTAGTCCGCCATAAGGATGCAGGAGTTCCGCAAGCGATCGCGCAAGAAATGGATCGTTTAGGTGTAAAAGTTAGCGTCCTCAATGCCGGTGATGGACAACATGAACATCCATCTCAAGGATTATTAGATTTATTTACAATTTGTAGTTTAATTGACCCTGCACAACCCAAAATTGAATCATTACAAGGTAAAAAAATTGCTATTGTTGGCGATATTTTACACTCTCGTGTAGCCCGTTCTAATATTTGGAGTTTAATCGCTAGTGGTGCAGAAGTACATCTGTCCGCACCTCCCACATTATTACCTAAATACTTTGCAGAATACTTAGGATGTACAGAAAACTCTAACCGATTATTTACCCATTGGCAATTAGAACCAGCTTTGGAAAATGCTGATTTTGTGATGACATTGCGCTTACAAAAAGAACGGATGACCGCCCATTTATTCCCTAGTTTAAGAGAATATCATCAACTATTTGGCATTACTCGTGCTAAGTTAAAACTATGTAAACCTCAAGTTAAAGTATTGCATCCAGGTCCAGTAAATCGGGGTGTGGAAATTAGTTCTGATTTAATGGATGATCCTGAATTCAGCTTAATTCAATCTCAGGTAACTAGCGGTGTAGCAGTGCGGATGGCACTTTTATATTTTATCGGTAGTGGTAGGGCTTAATTAATAATAATGCTGTCCCATTGGAATTAAACCAAAAATCTTTGCAAAAACTGGTAACAAATATGCCTACTTTAAGAGTCAATTGTTTTACCTCTTTACCCATATTTTCCTTGCTGATAAGTGGAAGTTGGGTGTTCGTATGTGAATATAGTCCAGTTCAGGCTCAAACATCTAATAATATGCCAATATTCGCACAAGCAACATTGCCATATCTCCAGGAAATACCCATTAACCAGCAGCCATTACCGCAGTTACAACCAGAAAAATTCTATCAATCTCAAGGGACACAATATAGTCAATATAACCAAAACTTTGACCGATATTTTGTTTATGTTGATAGCAATAATTACGAAATTTTGCAGCGAGTTCGGCAAATTGAACCTAATGCCTATATTCGCAATTACAAGGGACGTAATGTGATCCAATCTGGCGTTTTTAATGGACAATCTAATGCTCAAAAACGGGTAAGAGAATTGGAATTTAATGGAATTTCTGGCGCGAAAATCGTTAATTCGGAAAATATAGAATTAACACATAATTATTCGGTTCAACCAGTAATGTCTTATAATGCTCCCGGATATAATGATCAGAACTATGCAAATAACTATCAACAGGAAAAAAGAAATTCCTATTATGTAGTTATTCCTGGTAATGCTAATAATTTACGTTCTTTAGGTACAGAAATTCGCCAAAGAGTTAGCACCAGTATTAATGTATTTAGGAGAACTCAACCACTAGGAACGCATATAGCTGTAGGACCATTTAGCGATCGCTTAGAAGCAGAACAATGGAACAGCTATTTGAAAAGTTCAGGTTACGGTAATGCTAGAGTTTACTATGGAAAATAAGGTAATGGGTAATGGGTAATTGGTAATTGGTAATTGGTAATTGGTAATTGGTAATTGGTGAAAATATTTGTCTTTCAACTGACAACTGTACGGGCGAAGCATTTGGAGAACTATTTTTGGCAATGACCGATAATTTATCTTCCAAATGCTTCGCCCCTACTAACAACTAACAACTGACAAATGACTAAAGAACAATTTGTTGTTACCGCAGCCCAAATGCGGGATATTGAAGCCAGGATATTTACTGCGGGAATGCCTGTAGCAGCTTTAATGGAAAAGGTAGCGGGATTAATTTCCCACCGCTTACAGGCTATTATTTCCCCAGGGCAATGTGTAGGAATTTTAGTTGGTCCCGGTCATAATGGAGGAGATGGTTTAGTAGTAGCTCGTGAATTGCATTTTCGCGGTTATCAAGTTTGGATTTATCAACCTTTTTCTAAGTTAAAAGAATTAACTTCCCAACATTTTCAATATGCACAAAATTTAGGAATTTCCTGTTATCAAGAAATTTCCCAATTACCAAGTTATGATTTTTTAATTGATGGTTTATTTGGGTTTGGGTTAGAAAGAAAAATTACTGATTCTATTGCTACTGCAATTAATTATTTTAATAGCAAAAATCAACCCATTATTAGTATTGATATCCCTTCGGGTTTACATACAGATACAGGAGAAGTTTTAGGAACAGCTATTCAGGCAAATTATACATTTTGCTTAGGTTTATGGAAACAAGGTTTATTACAAGAACAAGCATTACCTTATATTGGTAAAGCCGAATTAATTGACTTTGATATTCCCTTAGCAGATATTCATGCTGTTATCGGTAATATTCCCCAAATCAAACGTATTACTAAAACAACAGCATTATCAACCTTACCTTTACCTCGTCCTCTCATTACCCATAAATACAAACAAGGACATTTATTATTAATTTGTGGTTCTCAACGTTATGCCGGTGGAGCAATTTTAACAGGTTTAGGTGCGCGAGCTTCTGGTATAGGAATGTTATCAATCGCTGTCCCCGAATCTCTAAAAATGTTGTTAGTTTCCCATTTACCAGAAGCGTTAATTATTGGTTGTCCTGAAACCGAAACAGGAGCAATTGCTAATTTACCATTAGTAGGGTGTGTTAGCGACAGCGTAACGCACCTTATAGATTTAAATTCATTTACCACAATTGCTTGCGGACCCGGTTTAACTAAAGATAGTATTTCTATTATTCCCGAAATAATTAAATGTGAATGTCCTTTAATTCTCGATGCTGATGCTTTAAATATTCTGGCACAATTAGGAACTATTCCCACATTGAAATCACGAAAATCAGCCACTGTAATTACACCCCACACGGGAGAATTTAAGCGTTTATTTCCCCATATTGATTACACAAATAGAATCAAAGCCGTACAAACAGCAGCACAAGAAAGTGGGGCTGTAGTCCTGCTAAAAGGGGCAAGAACAGCTATATCTAATCCTCAAGGTAGTAGAGTTTGGATAAATCCCGAAAGTACCCCAGCCCTAGCCCGTGGAGGCAGCGGTGATGTATTAACTGGGTTATTGGGTGGACTATTAGCGCAAATTATGAATAAAGAAATTTTTATAGAAGATATAGTCGCAACTGCGGCTTGGTGGCATTCCCAAGCAGGAATTTTAGCAGCACAAGCGAGAACAGAATTAGGAGTTGATGCTTTTACACTAACTCAATATTTACTTCCGGTTTTAAAGCGATGATAATGGGGACTGGGGACTGGAGACTGGGTAAAAATTCTTCCCAATCACCAATCACCAATTACCAAATAACAATTACTTAACTGTTACCTTACCACCAGCCTCTTCAATCCGCTTCTTGATATCTTCAGCGGCTTCCTTAGTTACAGCTTCTTTAACTGCTTTAGGAGCGGCTTCTACCAAGTCCTTAGCTTCTTTCAGACCTAGACCTGTGATTTCACGGACAATCTTCAAGACAGCAATCTTCTTATCGGCAGGTACAGAATCCAAAATTGCATCAAATTCGGTCTTCTCTTCTACTACTTCAGCAACAGCACCAGGAGCAGCCATCATCATCATGCCACCACCAGTAGGAGCAGCACTAACACCAAAAGCTTCTTCAATTTGCTTAACTAATTCAGAAGCTTCTAATAAGGTCAAAGATTTCAATTGGTCTAAAATTTGTTCGGTTGCAGCAGACATGGATATAACTCCTAAAGAATTTTTGATTTGTTAGTTTTTTAGTTGTGAGTTGTCAGTGATTAATCTTCACTAACTACCGCTAACTCAGCAGCACTTTCAGAACTATCGCTATTTTCTTTTTCAGCGACAGCTTGCAAAGCGCGAGCCAAGGAACTGGGAACTTCGTTGATACCAACAGCCAGCTTGGTAGCCACACCGTTGATAGCACCAGCAATTTGAGCCATGAGTTGTTCCTTAGATGGCAAGTCTCCTAGAGCCTTGACATCAGCTTCACTCAGGACACGACCTTCCATGACACCACCGCGAATTTCTGTTTTCTTGGTGGCTTTTTGGAATGCTTGGTAAGCTTTAATCGCAGATAAATCTTCTTTAACTAGCAGAAATGCCGAAGAACCGTTAAGTAATTCTGACATTGGCTGCCATTGTTCCTGATCCTTAATAGCAATGCCCATAAAGGTGTTTTTTGTCACCTTACAGATAGCACCACTAGGACGGAGTTGCCGACGCAAATCGGTGATTTCAGCAACAGTTAGCCCCTGATAATCAATTACCAGTGCTAAAGTTGATTCACTCAAAGAAACTTTAAGATCAGCAACTATTTCTTTCTTGTTTTCTAACGTTCTTCCCATACTTATCTCACCTCCAATGTCAGTTGTCAGTGGTCAGTTGTTAGTTGTCAGTTGTCAGTAGGGGCGAAGCATTTGGAAGATAAATTATCGGTCATTGCCAAAAATAGTTATCCAAATGCTTCGCCCGTACGGTTGTCAGTTGTCAGTAGGGGCGAAGCATTTGGAAGATAAATTATCGGTCATTGCCAAAAATAGTTATCCAAATGCTTCGCCCGTACAGTTGTTAGTTGTCAGTTGTCAGTTGTCACCTTTTTGCTGACACACGGAAAAAACTTAACCCCAGCTATCTTAGCCAGGGTTTCAAAGTAGTATTTTTAAGGCCGCAGTTATCAAACTTTTCTTGATTAAACTTCAGGCGGTTAAAATTACAACCTCGGCAGGGTATTAAGCTATTAGCACCTGCTGTCTCCGGCTTTGCTTATTTAATTTTGGTCATTGGTAATTTCTGATTATCTTCATCTACTACCAATTACCCATTACCAAACTATGCAGCGTCAGTTATTTTTAACTCTCGTAAAGCACTAATGTCAATAGCAATTGACGGACCCATTGTCGAGGATATATACACTGACCGCCAATAACGACCCTTAGCGCCCGAAGGACGGTTACGGTCAATTGACTCTTGTAATGCCTTCAGATTGATTAATAAATCTTCAGGTGAAAAAGCAGTCTTACCAAACATAACATGGACAATCCCAGTTCGATCAGCCCGATATTCTAATTTACCAGCTTTGAATTCAGCGATCGCACTAGCAACATCAAATGTCACTGTTCCACCTTTAGGTGAAGGCATCAAACCCCGTGGACCTAGTAATTTACCCAGCTTTGCTACCTGTGGCATCACATCTGGTGTAGCAATCAGCTTGTCAAAGTCCATCATGCCTTTCTGAATATCTTCAATGAGTTCTTCAGAACCAGCTATATCAGCACCAGCATTAGTTGCTTCTGTGACTTTTTCCCCTCTGGCGATAACTGCTACCCGAATTATCTGTCCTGTGCCTTTAGGTAGTGCTACCGTTGTCCGCAACTGTTGGTCTGTATATTTAGGATCAATTCCTAAACGGATATGAGCTTCAGCAGCCTCAGCAAATTTAGCGGTTGCTGTTTCTTTTAACAGAGCTAATGCTTCTAAGGGTGTATAATCCCGATCTTCTACTTTTTCTAGCAACGCCTGTAAGCGGCGTGATACTTTTTTTGCCATTTTTTTCTCCTGGGGTAATCTCGAAGTCGTGCTTCTCCCCCGATATGATTTTGTTATTAGTTCAGTTGTCAGTTGTCAGTTGTCAGTTGTCAGTTGTTATTTTTTTATCTACTGTCACCTGTCACCGTTTCGCTGACGCTCACGGCGAAGCCTGTTCTCTGTCACCTAATCTGTGATTGTTACGCCCATGTTTTTAGCAGTTCCTTCCACGATATTCATGGCTGCATCAATATCATTGGCGTTGAGGTCAGGAAGCTTGGTTTGAGCAATTTCACGTAATTGCGTTCTGCTAATGCTACCAACTTTAGTTTTGTTGGGTTCACTTGAGCCTCTTTCAATCTTCGCTGCCTTGCGAATCAAAACTGATGCTGGTGGAGTTTTGAGTACAAATGTAAAACTTCTATCTTCATAAACAGAAATTTCTACAGGTATCACCATTCCAGCTTGGTCTGCTGTTTTGGCGTTGTACTCCTTGCAGAACATCATGATGTTAACACCATGTTGACCCAATGCAGGACCAACTGGCGGTGCTGGGTTGGCTTTCCCAGCATTCAGGGCCAATTTAATGACCGCTACTACTTTCTTCGCCATTTGTATTTAGCTCTGTTTTTTAACCTGATTAAATTCCAATTCTACTGGTGTATCTCGTCCAAAGATAGAAAGCAGAGCTTTTAGTTTACTCCGTTCTGGGGAAACTTCAATCACCTCGCCTTCAAAATCCTTAAATGGACCAGAAAGCACAACTATCTTATCACCTGTAGCCATATCAATTATGACTACTGGCTCTTGTTCCAAGGCTTGTTTGAATATGCGTTCAACTTCCGAAGGATTCAGGGGAACTGGCTTAACGTGACCACGGCCTCTACCGCTACCACGCTTCTGCTCTGCGCCCACAAAGTTAATCACGTGGGAGGTGTTTCTTACCACCTGCCATGTATCATCACTCATCGCCATTCGGACTAGCACATAACCAGGGAAAACCTTTTCTTCTGAAGGTAGACGTTTACCGTCCTTACGGATTTTCACCGTTGGGGTGTGGGGAATTTCCACTTGGACGATTCTATCAGCGACATCAAAAGTTTGGATACGTTGCTCTAAATTTGTCTTTACCCGTTTCTCACAGCCAGAGGCTACTTGCACTGCATACCAGCGGACTTCTTTGATCCCTGTTAAGAGTGTGTCATCTGACTGCAACTCGGAGTTGCGTGGTTCGTCTGTTGCAGAAGTCATCAGAACACCTGTTTTGCTGCCCAAGCGAACAATCCATCTACCAAATATATCAAAGAGGCGGAGAGTGTAACCATTAATAGTACAGCGGCTGATTCACTCACCAACTGTTTCCGACTGGGCCAAATTACTTTCTCAAGTTCTTCCTTTGTTCCTTGGAAAAAATTGTTTAAGTTAAACCCATTTTCGGTTTCTGGCATTTCTGCTTCATTTTTTTTGGCCACAGTCGTTATCCCCCCGTTTCTTAAATAGCCTAACCTTTTGACACTCTGCGGTCTAAAGACACGCAGATTCTTTAAGACATACTTAAAAAGGATAGTCAATTATCCTCCTAGACGCTCAAGGCAACTACCACTACGACAGGTATTGCAATTGCGCTTACTTTTGATTTTTCTGCTGCTTTTGTGAGTCCATCAATTTTTAATGTTAAACGCTCCATGCTTTACCATTGCTTGTTTACCCAGGCTACGGCTATGCCCAGACGAGATAAATCAGGGGTTTCTCCTTAATAAAACACTTCTTGGCGTTGATGGTTATTCCTACTTGCTAATTGATTCTATCATATTACTGCGAATAAATTCGCCGTTGGCACTTTCTCCACGCATCTATTGCCAAGTGGCTTCCGTGCCTTTCGTTCTGTTTGGTGATTTTTTTTCAAGGTTTATAGCTTCGGCCTAAATTAACTGCCAACAGTCAAGCTATATTTCAAAAAAATTATACCCGAAATAATTGACGTTTTCTGCTGTTTTGGCAGTGGCGTTATTGCTTCGGGCAGTATTTTTCTTTTTTAGCGCGCCCTGGAGGACTTGAACCCCCGACATCAGGTTTTGGAGACCTGCGTTCTACCAACTGAACTAAGAGCGCACAAGCTTTTCTTGTTACAGTCATTGCGCTGAACTTTTTTTATTCTAACGCAATTTCGCTTCTGATTGTAACTTATTTTTTTTCTTTTGGCAAGTTAGCGGCAGATGCCGCTTGCAGACTGGGTTTTGTCTATTAATTCACCATTGGGAATTATAGAGGGCGGTCGAATCTTTGTTTAATGCGGGTTGCTTTACCGACGAGGGCGCGTAGATAATATAATTTAGCACGTCTAACCTTACCACGACGCAATACTTTAATGCTTTCAACCAGGGGAGAATGAAGCAAAAATACTCGTTCTACACCCACACCTTGGAAAACTTTACGGACTGTGATAGTTTCGTTGATGCCGCCATTGCGTCTAGCTATAACTACACCTTCGTAAGGTTGCACACGGAATTTAGTGCCTTCCTGAATTTTGATTCCTACCTTAACTGTGTCACCGACATAGATATCGGGTAAGTCAGATTTCATTTGTTCCGCTTCAATTGAGCGGATAATCTCTTGGGCGTTCATTACTTTTTATGTTTTTTGAAAAAACTCACAATCGTTAATTATAAATCTATAATTGCCAAAGAGTCCAGCTATTTATTGGAGGAGTCAGGAGTATGGCTAACGCCACGCTTCGCTATCAGGAGTTCAGGAAGAAGAAAGAAGAAAGAAGAAAGAAGAAAGAAGAAAGAAGAAAGAAGAAAATTACCTAATGACAACTGACAACTGACAACTGTACGGGCGAAGCATTTGCAGAACTATTTTTGGCAATGACCGATAATTTATCTTCCAAATGCTTCGCCCCTACTGACAACTGACAACTGTACGGGCGAAGCATTTGCAGAACTATTTTTGGCAATGACCGATAATTTATCTTCCAAATGCTTCGCCCCTACTGACAACTGACAACTGACCAATTGCTGTTGTAAAATAGACAGTGTCAGGATTCAGGGGGAACCAGGTAACTGGTCATAAACGCCTATAGAGACTATCTTTGGTAATGTTCAAGGTTTGAAGTCCAGCCAGCTAAAACAACTCCAGCGGCTGTACCACCAGCGGATATCAGGCGATCGCATTACGACTACTGATTTTGCTCAACGGCTGGCAGCCATTAGTACGGAAATTAATCAACCTATTTGTACTTATATCAATCGTCGTGGACAAGTGATTCGAGTTGGTGTAGGTACTCCGCGTCAAACGCAAATTCCGCCCTTAGAACTACCTCGCTATGGTGCAGAGCGTCTGAGCGGTATTCGTTGTTTATCTACCAATCTCAAGTCAGAACAACCGAGTGAGTCAGCCTTAACAGCCATGGCTTTACAAAGATTGGATGCTTTAGTAGTCTTTAATATTACTGGAGGAGGATTTACCAAGCGTGGCGGTGGTTCAACTGGATACGTAAAAGAAGCTTATCTAGCGCATCTAGTAGCCAATAGCAAACAGTTAGTGGCGACGCAATCCTCTGATACTAGTATTTCAGATCCGGGAATATATTCCCACATCTCACCACCTCTGAGCTTAGATGCTTTGGCTGACCAGGATTTTCTGGACTTAGTGGCAAGTTTAGAAGAGGAATTTAGTCGGGAGTATGTAGCGCAAGAGGTAGACGCTGATCATGATCGGGTGGTAATTGTGGGGGTATTAACAGAAAATATCACGCCGCAACAATTCCAAGACATCATAGTGGAATTGACCCGATTAGTGGATACGGCTGGAGGTGTTGTTTTACAAACCTTACAACAAAAGCGATCGCGTATTCATCCCCAAACAGTGATTGGTGAAGGTAAAGTCCAAGAAGTGGCGATCGCTGTGCAAACTCTAGGTGCTAATTTGGTAGTATTTGATCGTGATCTTTCCCGTTCCCAAGTTCGCAATTTAGAAGCACAAATTGGTGTTAGGGTAGTTGACCGTACCGAAGTAATTTTAGATATTTTTGCCCAACGCGCTCAATCTGGTGCAGGTAAATTACAGGTGGAACTGGCACAGTTAGGGTATATGCTGCCACGACTCACGGGCAAGGGTGAGGGTATGTCCAGATTAGGCGGTGGTATTGGCACAAGAGGACCTGGTGAAACCAAGCTAGAAACAGAACGCCGGGCTATTCAAAAGCGGATCTCTCGACTCCAACACGAAGTTAATCAATTACAAGCTCATCGTTGTCGGTTACGTCAACGACGACAACATCGAGAAGTTCCCTCAGTGGCTTTGGTGGGTTATACCAACGCTGGTAAATCCACTTTACTCAACGCCCTCACCAATTCGGAAGTATACACGGCTGACCAACTGTTTGCTACCCTTGACCCGACCACACGGCGATTAATAATTCCTCATGCAGAAACGGGCGCACCCCAGGAAACTTTGATGACGGATACTGTAGGGTTTATCCATGAGTTACCTGCATCTTTAATGGATGCTTTTCGGGCTACTTTGGAAGAGGTAACAGAAGCGGATGCTTTATTGCATTTGGTAGATTTATCTCATCCTGCTTGGTTGAATCACATTCGCGCAGTTCGGGACATACTCGCGCAAATGCCGATTACACCAGGACCGGCGTTAGTGGCTTTTAATAAAATTGATCAAGTTAGTAGTGAAACACTGGCTTTGGCTAGAGAGGAGTTTCCTTTAGCAGTGTTTATTTCTGCTAGTCAGCGGTTAGGACTGGAAACTCTGCGTCAGCGTCTATCTCTATTGATTCAGTACGCTGTTGGTGATGATTGATAGTTTTTAGATCCCCGACTTCTTTCTCGTTCCCATACTCTGTATGGGAATGAATTTTAGAAGGCTCTGCTCCCAATGATAGCAGAGGCAGAGCCTCTTGAGGGCATTCCCAGTCGAAGACTGGGAACGAGATAAAACTCTCAACCATAACGTATCCTCATTTTCTGGTAATTGATGAATAACAACTATTGCTGTTTTCAGAATGTTCGGTAGAAAATAAACACCTTGAACCCAATCTTCTGCAATTTCAACTGCTCCTAATCCAGCAATCATCCGAGATGAAAAAGTTGGTGTTAAAATCCATAAAATCGGTAATTCTGATTCAGCATTCTTTATGAAAATCACTAATTAACTCAATGAACGAATTATTAAATCGGATTACGCAAATTCCTGGTCAATGTGGGGGTCGTCCTTGCATTCGCGGAATGAGAATTAGAGTTAGCGACATTTTAGAAATGTTAGCCGAAAATGTCAGCGTTAGCGAAATTTTAGAAGACTTTCCCGATTTAGAACCAGAAGATATTCAAGCTTGTCTTGTGTTTGCTGCACGACGGACTGATTTTGTCCGGTTAACAGCATGAAAATTTGGATTGATGCACAGTTACCAGCAACATTGGCAATTTGGGTAACAGATACTTTTGCTATAGAAGCATTTTCATTAAGAGATATTGGGTTACGTGATGCTAAAGATATAGAAATTTTTGAAGCTGCAAAAATCGCTAATGTCATCATCATGACGAAAGACAGTGATTTTGTTGATTTGGTTTGTCGGTTAGGAATACCTCCTCAAATCCTTTGGTTAACTTGTGGAAATGTGACGAATCGCAATCTGCGTCAACTTCTGATCATTACTTTACCTGATGCTTTGGAACAATTACAGCAAGGAGAAATGATTGTGGAAATCAGCAATAGTCGGTAAATAATTACTTTATCTCAAAGCGATACTTTCGGTGCGCTTCGCTATCGCACTCCCAAAATCATCCCACAAGCGATCGCTCTCCCAAAATTACACTATAAGCGATCGCCATCTCCAAAATCACCTTACAAGCGATCGCACTCCCCAAAATCACACAAGCACTGATTTATTAGTTTCTTCATTTTTTCTAACCTGGGTTAAATAACATAATTTGTGTACATCAATCACAATAAACCTTGAAAAAATTTGGTGTTCTTGTGTCAACCTGATCTTGTATCTTATAAGAAATGTTATTCTAGACCATCCGTACCAACCTATTGTTAGTATTCTTACTCAAGATATTCTAATTAAAATCTTTAAATGCTTCTATCACTATTTCTAAGCTTTCATCACACTCAGAACATATATGTTCAAAGTGCTTATAAAAGCTTCCAAAATTTGCCAATGAAGCTTTCCTAATATTTTCAGCTTCTTGACCAGATGTATGCCCTTTAAGTTTGCTACGTAAATCATGTATTTTGTGAAATGAACTCGTTATTTGTCGAGCATGATCCTCATCAAAATTAACACCAATAAGACACTCCTCGATAAGTTTCAATGATCGAAATTTAGCTTCTGGATTTCTTCCCAAGTTTTTTACCTTATTCCTCAACCATTTCTCCTCAAAACCTTCAACTAAAAGCTGATCAAGGTTCAATATTTCTTCAGCCCATTCATCTTTCGAGGCTGTATAAGGGTAATGTACTTTGTTGGGAGCATTCCGATCTCTTAATTTCCACCACTGTACATTCAAGCGATCAAGTTTATAGAGTTTATGTTTTAAGCTAGGTAGAGGGTCATATTTTTGATAGAATTGCCCTTCAAAATCTCTCTTGATTGCTCGCTCTGAGAGAGGTGATTTAGGTTTTTCATTGTATTGTTTCCAATGTAACTGTTCTTCATATGGAAGCTGACTAAGATAAATTAAATAAGTATGTACCTGCCCCGCTTCATTAATATCAAAGGTTTTTAGATACCATGCACCTCTACAACTAATAGAATTACTTTCTAATTGATACTTCTCTCGATCACTTTTATATTTGGATAATACTTCTGGTCTAAAAAATGCAGGTGTTATCTCAAATGGAATATTTGACTCTGTAAAATAATTCGCTAAACATGATGGATTGCAAGATATCTCCTTGACGACTTTGTTTTTCCAATCATGTGCAATATATGTTGCGTATTTTTTTTCACTGTCAGTGACGGGTTCTCCCCAAAACTGCCTAATTATCTCCTCTTGAGGTATTCTAATATCAGCGACCTGAATTCCTCTTGAGTAACTGCCATAGCCAGGATAAACTACAAGCCTGCTAAAAATAGCATCGGATTTTTGCAATAATGATTCATTGTCACCATTCCATCCCCAAAAGCTCTTACTTTTATAGCGAGTAAAATCGAACATACGGAGAAGTTTTGTACCTGATAAACTAGCATAATATCCTAGTGCCTGTTTTTGCATAGAAATCAAGATGCCTGTTTCATTTCTAGTTATTTTAACAATATCTTCAATATCTCCAAACCTATCTAACTTGCACCAGGAATTTCTTTCCAACATAAAGTGAATATCTAGAATGTGAGTAATTTTTTGCTCTATTTCATAGTATTGATGTTTTGACTTATCACCATCAAATGAACGTTCAAATATGATTTGCTCACCTTTGCTTAATAATTCACTGCCTGCGTTTGACAATGGGGATTCAATCCAAATTTCATCTGATGAGCATACATGACTCCATAATGAATTAGGAGAGTGTTGCCACTTTAATAAATCTTGAATGCTAGAATCGTCCAAAACAACTCCTGGGATCAGAACTGAATTAATAAAAACATGAGGTAATGAAGCATATAAGATAATATGTTCATCCAGGATTTCATGTTCTAAAAAAGGGAAAATGTCTTGCTGTTGAACCCACCAATTAAACTCATCAGAATCTTCTGGTTCATTTGCAAGAGACAACACTAACTTTGGATTAAAAATATTCATTGCTTATACAATCTATCCATAATTTATAGCTTTTGATTTCCCAAAAATATTGTTACTAAGTTTAACCCAATAACGATGTTTAACAAAAATGAGCTTAACCTTGCGCTACAGGTTCTTTCGCCAAAAACTTCTCCAACTCAGCCAAAGCATCAGCAGTTTGGGAAATCTCCTCAAACTGCTAAACAAAAAATATACTACCCTAACTTTCCTCATTACTCAATCTTTGTAACAACTCCTCACGGGATAAATTACCCAAAGAAAGAAGTAACTGAGTGCGTTCAGAAATAGGAATATTAGCAATCTTTTCCACCAAACCAGATAACTCAGCATCCAAACTACCAAAACGCCCTTCCAGAAGAGAAGTTATAAAATAAAGTTCTGCTTCTAACTTACCTTCTTGCTTTCCTTCTTGCTTCCAGTCTTCTATTTGTTGTAAATAAGCTGGTGATAAGTTCATAATTACTTCCTCTTCTTCCCTACTTAAATTATCTCTCAATTCTAAATTCTTGCGCCAGTCCGCTAAAATTTCTAACAAATTCTCTCGAAAAGGGTTATTTTCTGGTAACTCAGTTAACTCCTCAACTGCTCTTTTTTGTGTTCCTCCTTTCCCCAAAACTCTCAACCATAACGTATCCTCATTTACTGGTAATTGATGAATAGCGACTATTGCTGTTTTCAGGATATTCGGCAGAAAATAAACACCTTGAACCCAATCTTCTAGAATTTCATTTGCACCTAAACCCGCAATCATCCGAGATGAAAAAGTTGGTGTTAAAATCCATAAAATCGGTAAATCTGATTCAGCAATATTTCTGTTTTCGCGTTTTGCTTTCCTAACTACATCACCATGAACGGCATATAATTTAAGTAAACAACTGCGAATTTCTATTTCTGATGGTGGATTGCGAAAAGGCTCAAATAAACATTGAGTTTTTGCCATCTTCCCTAATAAACCTAAAGGGAGATTTTCCTGAGTTTGATCAGAAAATGGTTCAAACCAAACATCAATTTCTTGAACTTCACTTTTAACCTTTTCGCTTTTTTTAATTGTTCCTAAAGGTGTTAATAATTCCTCTAGATATTCCTTAGCGAATTGATCATGAGATTGTCGAGTCATTTGATTATATCAAAAATTACACTAAACATGAAAAATATTGTATAATAATTATTATACTACCGAAAGCATAGTTTGAAAAGTGGTTTACCCCACAAGTTAAACTAATTCACAAAAACCGGCAGCAATTCAAAAATTAGATTATAATTGTCGAATAGGAAGAATAAAAATGGTAAAAATATGAATACGATACAAGAAATAATCATCAAAGTACCATCAAATATTGCTGAAGCTTATCGTCGCAGCACTAAGGAAGAACAGGAACAAATTCAGCTAAAGTTAGCATTAATTATGGAGTCAAATTTATTAAAAAATAGTAAAGAAGCACTTCAAAAACTTAGAAACACAATGGATAAAGCTAGTCAAGAGGCACAAGCTAATGGTTTAACTTCTGAAATTTTAGAATCTATTTTGCAAGATGATAAATAAACGCCGTTTTGTATTCGATACAAATGTTTTCGTAAGTGCATTTTTATTTAGTCAAAGTAAACCACGTCAGGCATTAGATAAAGCTCAAGATATAGGTATTATCTTGTTAAGTGCTGCTGTTTTTGCCGAGTTACAAGAAGTTTTATCAAGACCAAAATTCGACCGTTATATTACCTTAGAAAGACGGCGGGAATTAATAGATAATTTAGTAGAAACTATCGAGTTTATTAATGTTACTGAACAAATCAATGAATGTCGAGATCCTAAAGATAATAAATATCTAGAATTAGCTGTTAGTGGCAAAGCTCAATTTATTATTACAGGTGATGAAGATTTGCTTGTTCTTCACCCATTTAAACAATAAGAAATATTATATAATAATTATGTTACTACCAAAAGCATGGTTTTAAAATTAAAAGTAGTTTACCCCAAAAATTAAACTAATGTTACAGTCAATCGAAGGCATTTACAAAGACGGGAAAATTGAGCTAAACGAAACGCCAACAGGCATAAATACAGCGCGAGTAATTGTAACTTTTCTTGATGCAAATACTTCTGTAGATTTGTCATCTCGCGGAATTAATGAAGAACAAGCCGCAAAATTAAGAGCTAGATTACAATGTTTTGCACAAGATTGGGATCAACCAGAAATGGAAGTTTACGATGCCTTATAATCGTGGTTCAGTAGTGCTGGTTTTGTTCCCAGACTCAAACTTAAAAACTGCTAAACGTCGTCCTGCTTTAGTTGTTCAATCTAACAATATTGGTACTGGTTTATCGCAAACTATTATAGCTATAGGAATCCGGTTTGATTGTTGTTCATTATACTGAGACTCAATCGTTGATTCGATGGGGTTTACGGTTTACAGCTTGTTCAAAAATCAAATAGTAGCCCTATATGATTACTAGTAATGTTTCCCGTGCTGGACACCCTAGCAGAGTATTTGTGAATATAGCAACACCAGAAGGAAAACAAACGGGATTAATTACTGATTCTGTGATTATGACAGATAATCTAGCAACTGTTTTAGATACAGAAATTGATAAAGTTATTGTTTTTTGGTCAGAAATGTCCTTAGTAGATGCAGCACTCAGACATACATTAGAAATTTTATGAATTGTGTTTCGCGCAAAGACGCAAAGGAGCAAAGATACAAAGGAAGAATGCTATAAATATTAATTTTTACATAAAGCGTTCATATCAACGCGATGGGATGAAGATGACGAATAACCCAAAATGTACGCAACTTTAGAATCCATAATAGCCGCTTTTATCTGTGATTCAGAAAGATTTATGCTTGGTCTAGCGTATGCAATTCTTAAATTATAAGTGCCAGAGGTAGCAGAATAAATATATAAATTCCAATTTGTTTTTTTAGCATCTTCTCTACTAACATACCAGGCATAACCTTTAGCAGCAGAAATGGAACTTCCCATACCCGTCTTTTTATCAACCTCTTGTATATAAATTAATGGAATAAAAGAGTTTTGTTTATTGGGAGTAGTAAGTTCAACGAATACAACATTACCAGGATCAGTCTTGACGCTATATAAATCATATCTTGATTCAAAATTATCATTCAGACTCCCACGCGGAGCAATACTATCATTTGCATCAATACTATCCTGAATAGTCTCACATTTAAGAAGGAAAAGATTGTCACCCGGAACTAAAATGACCTTATTATTTGTTTCTGCAAAAGAAGGTAATGCAGTCAGAATAACTAGCGCACATCCTTGGAATATCAATTGATGAATTTTCATTAATCTCTTCTCCATTTTGATAAGGCTTTTAGATTTATTTTGATTCCCCAAACTAAGGTTTTAGATCCCCGACTTCTCTAAGAAGTCGGGGATCTCGTTGTTCACTAATTAACCTTGCGCTACAGGTTCTTTTGCCAAAAACTTCTCCAATTCAGTCAAAGCATCAGCATCAACCTTAGTCTGCATTGGACAGAACTTAGGTCCACACATGGAACAAAACTCAGCCGTTTTATAGATATCTGCGGGTAGAGTTTCGTCGTGATATTCCTTTGCTCTTTCTGGGTCTAAAGATAATTCAAATTGACGATTCCAGTCGAAATTATAGCGAGCTTCAGAAAGTTGATCATCTCTATCTCTAGCACCAGGGCGATGTCTCGCAATATCCGCCGCATGAGCCGCGATTTTATACGCAATTAAGCCATTACGCACATCTTCAGCATTAGGTAAACCCAAATGTTCTTTAGGTGTCACATAACACAACATTGCTGTTCCATACCAACCCGCCATAGCTGCGCCAATAGCTGAGGTAATATGGTCGTAACCAGGAGCAATATCAGTCACCAAAGGACCGAGAACATAGAAAGGAGCTTCCGAACACTCTTCCATTTGTTTACGGACATTGAACTCAATTTGATCCATAGGAACGTGGCCGGGACCTTCCACCATGACTTGCACATCATGTTCCCAAGCTTTGCGGGTGAGATTTCCCAGAGTTTTCAGTTCCGCCAACTGTGCCTCATCGGACGCATCATGGGTACATCCTGGGCGCAGGGAGTCGCCTAAACTGAAAGAAACATCATATCTTTTGAAAATCTCAATGATGTCGTTGAAATGGGTATATAGGGGGTTTTGTTTGTGGTGATGCAACATCCACCGCGCCAAAATTCCGCCACCACGAGAAACAATCCCTGTCAAGCGGCTTCTGACTAAAGGTAGATGTTCAATCAAAATTCCCGCGTGGATAGTTTGATAGTCTACCCCTTGCTGGGCGTGTTTTTCGATGATGTGGAGAAAATCGTCAGCGGTGAGATTTTCGATAGTGCCGTGAACGCTTTCTAAAGCTTGGTAAACTGGTACTGTACCAATGGGAACAGGTGAAGCATTGATAATTGCGGTACGAATTTCATCTAAATTACCGCCACCTGTGGACAAATCCATCACGGTATCAGCACCGTATTTTACCGCCAGGTTGAGTTTATCAACTTCTTCCTGCAAGTTAGAAGAATTGGGAGAAGCACCGATATTGGCGTTAACTTTACAACTAGAAGCGATACCAATGGCCATCGGTTCTAAGTTAGTATGATTAATATTCGCAGGGATAATCATCCGTCCCCGTGCCACTTCAGCGCGGATAAGTTCAGCAGGCAGCTTTTCCCGCTTCGCTACATAATCCATTTCTTCAGTAATCACACCCTGACGAGCGTAGTGCATTTGCGATACGTTAGCTTGTCCACGTCGCTTGGCTACCCATTCTGTCCGCATATTACAATCCTCAAATAAACAGCTTCCCTCCGCTGGTATTATCCAGACTCAGGTGTTAAGGGTTTGATCTCAGCTTGGTTTCCCAAGCACCCCTAGCATGGTGTAGATTGTAGCATTTTGGTGATGATTGGAGGGAGGGGGATGATAAATTGTGAAGATATGGGGAAAGGAGGATTTGTAGTTGGTTACACAAACCGCCTAGGGTTAAAACCCCAGGCTAATAGCGAAAGTCCGTTAAAACGGACTCATATCTTTTCTTTTTTCAGTCGTCTTGAGACGACTTTTATTATTAGCCTTGCACTTCAGTGCTAGGTGGGTAAGTTAGCAATTACTATGCTATAGCTAGAAGGTTAGAAAAATTAGATGGTTCGCAATAGTTTCTAATTAAGGCTTTGGCATTTTCGCGTTTTTCGCCTGTGAATAAATTAAATATTACTTCTTCCTGTTGAGAGTAAAGATGTAATAATCCAAAGTCTTTAATTCTTGAATAAATTAGGGGAACTCCTGCTAAGGTTAGTAAATGTAATTTTTTATTATCACGCTCTCTTGCGTCATGAGAATCATGATAGGTAGATTGAAATTCTACAACTAAACAAGGTTTATAGTCTTTGTTTGTGATCAGAGCGTCTACACTGGAGCTAAAGAAGAAGTTTCTGAGTTTAATATCAAGGCTGCTACCTAATTCACAAAATGAGCATAAGCTTACTTGTGTATGAATTTTATAATTCTCATCAATGCAGGTTTGCAGAAACTCTAGCATTCTTTCTTCGTAAGGATTAATCAGTCTTTTGGGTTTTACAGACATTAGTTTTTCTCCATTAATATTTTTGCAAAGTAACTAATAAATTCTTCTAGGACTTCTTTTGAACTAATACACGTCTGCCACGTATAAGGAAAAAGCTTATCCTCTTGCAAAATGAGATAACTTTGATTATTACTTAATACTTCAATCCGAAATTCATTTCTTGGAATAATCTCACTATTAGCAATAACAGAATACCAAGTAGACCAATCATCTCCAGTACATTTATTGAGATAAATTTCTCCTACTGTTTTCTCTTTGGCTGCTAATAAATCCCAATATTCAGGGGGCAAAGATTCAAGAAAAATATCTTTTTTAGAGGGATTTACCCAAATTACTCCTGCTATTGAATATCCAACACCAGCATCAGCTTCTGATATATCAACCCAATACTTTATTTCTAAGATATGTCCATCTAAAATATCTTGAGGAATAGAAATACAAAGTCCCTCTTTACGTTGAGCTAAAACCAGTTGATAACGTTTAGCTCCTTTTGCGGGATTCTTGAGTCTGTACCCTATATATTGAGATGCCCGACTTACTTTAAACTTGTCGTTGAAACCAAGTTTTTCCAAAATACTAGTAGCTAGAGACATTAAGTCTTCCCCACCTGCAATCATTTCAATATTTGTTGAAACCAAGCGAGGAACGCCGTTTTCAACCTCAAAGCGTTGGATGACATCGTATATAATTTTTGACATTGCTTTTTTCCAAAAATATTAGCTAAGGTTCATGGAAATATCTTAGCCCCTATTTTCTAAAATTACAATAGTCTTGGCTAAGATTTTTGGATTTTATGGCAAAGGCTAATTTTCGGGCTTTTTCTTCAGAACACAGTACATATTGCTTATCAGTGTGCAAGAAGAAGTTATAATGAATACGAACCACAGAGACGCAGAGGACACAGAGGTAAGAGGTTTGGTAGAGGTGATAATTGGGTTAATTTGGTAATTAGTTGTTTTTGCAAGGATTATGTGATGAAAACGAACCGCAGAGGCGCAGAGGACGCAGAGGGAAGAGAGTTAGGAGAGGAGATGAGTTGGCTTACAGGGGAGGTTATTGGGGCTGCTATTGAGGTACACCGGGTTTTAGGTCCTGGGTTTTTGGAGGAGGTGTATAAGGAGGCACTGGTTGTTGAATTTATGATTCGGGGTATACATCATGAGGTTGAAAAGTCAATAAGCTTGACATATAAAGGACATGATGTAGGTAGAGGTAGATTAGATTTTTTAGTTGCAGACTGTTTAGTTGTAGAATTAAAAGCTGTGCAAACCCTAGCCCCCATTCACGAAGCTCAACTTCTCTCCTACCTCAAAATAACCAAGCGCACTTTAGGACTCCTCATCAACTTTAACGTTCCCCTCCTCAAAGACGGTATCAAACGCATAGCTCTCTCTCTCTAACTCTTCCCTCTGTGTACTCTGCGCCTCTGCGGTTCGTTAATTCCTCCATAACCGTATCAGTCCAGCCAAAATCATGTATTTTTGTAAATGTGGCGAAAACCTCCGGCAATATCGCTAAACAAAGATCACAAACTGCGATAATTTAAGAACAGCTTTTGGATTCATCCATGTACCGTGAGACAACCGGGAACTTATCCACCACTGGATAAAAGCTTGGGTAATTATTCGTGACAAAGACATGAGTAAATGCGAACTGTTAAACCTGTGATTAGGTCAATCGAAAATAGGTAAGTTTAAACCAAGAATCCCCAGCCTGTAAAGGTTTGGGAATGTCTGAAAAAATTTAAAAAAGCTTTGGTAACTAATTCTTAGGTGAACTATGGCACAACGGACTAAGTTAGGAGATATTCTCAGACCCTTAAATGCTGAGTATGGTAAAGTGTCTCCAGGTTGGGGAACAACACCTTTAATGGGTGTGTTTATGGGTTTATTTTTGGTATTTCTGCTAATTATCCTGCAAGTTTATAACAAGTCTCTGTTAATTCAGGACGTGCTTGTTGATTGGCGCAGTTTAGGCGGCTAATGGCTATCCAGTCATCAAGCTGATAATTAGCATCTACCCTAATACTATTCGGTTAAGGAAATGTAGGTTGGGTTGAGCGACAGCAAAACCCAACATGATCGAGAATTTTGTTGGGTAACATACGTCAACCCAACCTACGATATAACGACTTTTTACCCTTAACCGAGCAGTATAAAACTTTACTTGGCTTGTCCCAGTTTTTTCATTATTCAAAAAAATACCTAAAAATAGCGATAAAATTAGTCTAAATCCCAAAGCTGTAGAGTAGTTGTGGCGGTTTTTCAGTCTATAGGAGAGCAAAATGAATATATTTGGTATCGGTTTACCAGAAATGGGTGTCATTATGGTAGTTGCATTATTAATCTTTGGACCCAAGAAGTTACCAGAAATTGGGCGCAGTTTGGGGAAAACGATTCGCAGTTTTCAAGAGGCCTCTAATGAATTTCAAAGCGAGTTCAAAAAAGAATCTGAACAATTGAAAGAAACTGTGCAAACAACCGCTGAATTAGAGCATAAACACATTGAAGCTGGAAAGACCCAGTCAGAAAACGTACAAGGATGAAAGATGAAGAAGTAAAACCAACGGCTGTGGTGATTCCCCAGCTAATTGTAGGACTGGGAAATCCAGAGCCTAAATATGACCAAACTCGTCATAATATTGGCTTTGCAGCTATAGATACCCTAGCTCGGGCTTGGCAAATTTCTCTAGCTGAAAATCGCAAGTTTCAAGGAGAATTTGCTGAAGGGAATGCAGCAGGTAAGGGGAAAATTCGCTTACTCAAACCCTTAACCTATATGAATCTTTCAGGACAAGCTATTCAAGCCGTAACCAATTGGTACAAAATACCGCCTGAATCAATCTTAATCATTTATGATGATCTAGATTTACCCTTGGGCAAAACTCGCCTGCGGTTGTCTGGATCTGCGGGTGGACATAATGGTATGAAAAGTATTATTTCTCATCTGAATACCCAAAATTTTCCTAGATTAAGAATTGGTATAGGTAAACCAAAGAACGCAATAGATGGGGATAATTCTCATACTGTTTCTCATGTTTTAGGGCGATTTTCTGCCACTGAAAATAAAGTCATGTCTCAAGTTTTAAACTTTGTCGTTGAGTGTGTTGAATTTAGTTTCAAACAGGGAGTAGAAAAGTCCATGAATCTTTGCAATCAGTCATTGACACAAGAGAGCATAAATAAACGGAGTAATCTGTAGTTTATGTGAACCAAACCACTCAAAACATGAGTAAACGTTATCTAGGTCATAACACCTTGGGATTCGCTAGTCCCCTGCCATGTTGCTACTTATTAAACAATCCGCAAGGATAGTGTATTTAGCATAACAAGCTCAGATAACAAGGTTGAAGCAAACATTACCCTGAAAAGGTGAAATTTAAATGTCTAATTTTGTTCTAGTTCTTGATACCAACAAAAAACCACTTACTCCAATCCATCCAGGAGATGCACGTTTTTTATTAAATCAACAAAAAGCTGCTGTATTTAGAAGATTTCCATTTACCATAATTTTGAAAGAACCTAAATCTGACGTTCCAACTCAACCGATTGAATTAAAAATAGATCCAGGAAGTAAAACTACAGGTTTTGCGTTAGTTCAAAATAATAAAGTCATCTGGGGTATGGAATTACAACACAGAGGTTTAGCTATTAAAGAAAGCCTAGAAACTCGAAAAGGAGTAAGGCGAGGAAGACGTTCTAGACATACTCGTTATCGTCAAGCTAGATTTCTTAACCGCACTAAACCTCAAGGTTGGTTAGCACCTTCTTTAAGCCATAGAGTTTTAACTATTAACACTTGGGTCAAAAGATTATGTAATTTTGCCCCAATAACTGACATAGTTCAAGAGCTTGCTAGGTTTGACCTACAGCAGCTAGAAAACCCGGAGATATCAGGCTTTGAGTATCAACAGGGAGAGTTACAAGGGTATGAAGTCCGTGAATATCTTTTGAATAAATGGAATAGAAAATGTGCATACTGTACTGCTGAAAATGTCCCTTTACAAGTTGAGCATATTAAACCAAAAGCCAAAGGAGGAACTAATAGAATTTCTAATTTGTGTCTAGCTTGTGAGAAATGCAATATCAAAAAAGGTACTCAAGATATTGAGAAGTTTTTAGTAAAAAAGCCTGAGTTGTTGAAGCAAATTTTATCCCAAGCCCAGCGGACACTAAAAGATGCGTCTGCTGTAAATTCAACGAGATGGGCTTTATTTAATAAGTTAAAAGAAACTGGATTACCTATAACAACAGGTTCAGGAGGTTTAACTAAGTTTAATAGAACTCGTTTAGGATTGCCTAAAACTCATTGGATTGATGCTGCTTGTGTAGGGAAAGTTGAAACTCTCAAAATACTTACAACAAAAATTTTAACAGTAAAAAGCACAGGGCATAGTTGCAGAAGATTTTGTAGGATCAATAAATTTGGTTTTCCTTGCACCGAGCCTAAAAAAATATTCACTCATGTTTCTACAGGAGATTTTGTTAAGGCTACTTTGCACAAAGATCGTAAAAACATAACTTCTGGAAAGTATGTAAGTCGCGTTAAAACTCCCACAAAAAACGGATGTGAGATTGTTATCAATGGTTTTAGAGTTGAATTTTCAACAATGAAAGATATTACTAAGGTTCATTGTAGTGACGGATATAGCTACGTTTGACTACGGAAAACTACAATTTTATGAGATTAAATGCAGAGACGGCACCTGACCCAGCTACAGCGAATGTCTGTTAGATATGCGCCCCATTCCCGCTGACAAAATTCGGCATCGTTTCCCCCAGGATCTCGGATTATAGTTTTCTAAATAAAGCCCGATAAACTGGTTCACCTTTGTTTTGAGTGGCTATTTCCCGTTCTGTGGGGACAGGAAGGGGGTTTTCGGTTAACCATGTTGTTGTTCCTAGCTTTTCAAATGCAGGATGTTCATCAAAGCGATCGCACATTTCTACTGCTACAAATTCTATATCAGATTGCAGGAAAACAATACCACCAACTGTTAAATATTTTGCTAATTCTGTGACTAATTCTGGTTGCACTACCCGACGTTTTGCATGGCGATTTTTAAACCAAGGATCAGGAAATTGAATTGTAACTTTTTGCAAGCTTCCTACAGGTAATGTTGATAATAAGGAAACTAGGGAATTATTCACATTTGCAAACAGATAATGCAAATTTGTTAATTCCATTTCGTCGCGGATTCTATTTGCTTCTACTACTAGCGGTTCTCGAATTTCTAAACCTAAAAAATTCCAATTTGGTTCTACCTGTGCCATTTTGAGGACAAATCTACCTCTAGCACAACCGATATCTAAATGTAGAGGTAGGTTTTGTTGGATATAAATCTTTTGCCATTCTGGAGAAGCGGCTGGGGTTTGGAACTTACTCGCAAGGGGGTTAACGTGCTGACGAACTCGAACAGGTGACAAAATTTACTCTCCTTAAAAAAAACAACAATTCTAAACAAATGTATATAAATATTATTAAGTCTAAATATTCCTACACAGGTATACACAGTGAGAGTTATACTTTAAGAATAAGAATTTTTGCAACTTTATTTTTAACATTTTCTTAAAATCAATGAAACTCAATTTTCGTTTTGCTATAGTTAGCGACTTACACATTGCGCTTCCTGAAACCATCTGGGATCATCCTAGTCGCTTTCATTTGGTGGAAGTGAGTATTCCAGCTTTTGATAGTGTATTAGCACATTTAACCCAATTAGATTTAGATTTTTTGTTGATCCCTGGAGACTTAACCCAACATGGTGAACCAGCAAATCACAATTGGTTACAAAACAGGCTATCTCAATTACCTTTTCCATCTTATGTGATTCCTGGTAATCATGATCTCCCTGTTTTAATGGCTAATGAACAATCAATTGGTTTTGCAGATTTTCCCTATTTTTATCAAAAGTTTGGTTATGAAAATCCTCAACAACATTATTACAATCGGCAGATATTCCCAGGAGTGAGGTTAATCGGTCTTAATTCTAACTCATTTAATGATCAAGGTGAGCAAATAGGACGGTTAGATAGTCAACAATTCCAGTGGTTAGAACGGGAATTAGCAAGCATTAAAGATGAATTGGTTTTAGTAATGATCCATCACAATGTGGTTGAACATTTACCTAATCAATCAAATCATCCGATGGCAAATCGTTATATGCTGGAAAATGCAGCAGAACTGCGGACATTATTACAACGCTATGGAGTTAAGTTAGTATTTACAGGACATTTGCACGTTCAAGATATTGCTTATGCAGAAGGAATATATGATATTACCACGGGTTCTTTAGTCAGCTATCCTCATCCTTATCGAGTATTAGAATTTAACCGCGATGAATTGGGTAACGAATCCTTACAAGTTGTTTCTCATCGTGTGGAATCAGTGCCAGATTTTCCCAATTTACAAACATTATCACGGCAATGGATGGGCGATCGCTCTTATCCTTTTGTCCTCAAATTATTGACTTTACCACCTTTAAGTTTACCACTAGCACAGGCACAAATCCTAGCTCCCGGTTTACGGGATTTTTGGGCAACTATTGCCGATGGTGATGCTATGTTAGAATATCCACATTTTCCTATTCATGTCCGTCGTTATATCGAAGAATATAGTGCGGTTAATGATGGGAATACGGCTTTAATTGATAATCATAGTACGCTTTTAATTGGTAATGGGTAATTGGTAATTGGTAATTGGTAATGGGTAATTGGTAATTGGTAATTGGTAATTTTCTTCCTACTGACAACTGACAACTGTACGGGCGAAGCATTTGGAGAACTATTTTTGGCAATGACCGATAATTTATCTTCCAAATGCTTCGCCCCTACTAACAACTGACTCCTATTCCCCAAGAGAACGACAAATGGCAAATACAGAAGTATAACCATGGAGGAAAGTTCTGCCGCTGACTGGACCGATTTCACCACCGCAGAAAAAGCCACCCATTGGTAAATCATGGAGGTATCGGCTAAATAGTTGAGAATCAAAATTAGGTTTGCCATAAAGTCCTGTTCCTCGTCCTAAACAGGTGAACATTAAAGCGCCTACGGGAGATGGTTCGCTGGCATTTTGACTTTGATATTCTTGCAGTAAAATTTCTAAATCTTGGGCTGATGCTTCGGCATCCCTCAGATGAAATTGTAACCTTTGACCGGCACGAATGCGATCGCCAATTGCGATCGCCCCAGCATTAGGATCTACTCCTAAAATATTGCGAATTAAAAAATCTCCTGAATGTAAATTTAGCCGAAATTCATCCATTGCTAAACCTACAAATAAAGAATGTTGTGCTAAAGTTCGATCTTCTTCACTTAAACTACTAATTAAATTTCGCAATACCACCAATGGGACTTTTTCATCTAACTCAACAATAATATTCCGTTCCGCTTTAGTGACTTGTAACGGTTCACCAATGGGACGACACCCTTGGGCTACAATGGTATCTAAGACAATATTGCCACTTAAAGCGATGCCTACCGTCCCTTCCCGATACAATTTATCATTACAAAATAAGCCGACGCGACCATTCATAAAGCCGCTGCTGGCCTGTCCTCCCACCACCACAGAACCTGGATAAGCAAAATCTAACCCCTGCAACAAATCATTCGTTCCTGAAGCAAAGGGACTAGACAAGAGAATAAATTGGGGGACAACCGAAGGTGATACACCTAGCAAATCAATCCAAGCGGTAGGGGAACTATCGGAATCTGGCAATTCTTCGGCGACAATATGAAAAGGTCGGATTTCGACACCGGGAAGATGGGCTAAAGTCAGACTCAGGGCGGGTTCTGCTTCTATTTCTTCGGTTTCTCCTGCCTGTTTTCTGCCAATTACACCGCCAGCACTACAACCAATTAATACAGGTACAGAAAGCTTTTCCGCCAATAAAGGCAACAGCCGGGAATACTCACTCATAAAGGCAGAAGAAATGAATACCAGCCCTAAATCTGCTGGTGCTGTTAAAGATGCCACTGCTTGTTCTACGACATCGTTAATAGCCGCTTCTAAGGAAGGACGGGTTGATAGGGCATTTGTCCACTGCATTTGATCTGCCATGAGTTTTCGGCTTGTTTCTGTTTTGAGGTTAGTTGATTATTTTAACTAAGTTTGGTGATTGGTAATTTGTAATTTGTAATTTGTAAATAGGTGAAGGGAAAAAAAACGAAATATGTAACGAAAAGTAAAGTTGCCCAAAACCTCTTTTCTGTTCCCTTGCCATAACGACAATTTTTAACGCCAACCTACTTAAACATCTATTCAAATACAGGAGGCCATAATTCAGAAATAGCAATTTCCCAACCAGGAAATAATTCAGTTACGGTTAATTTATCGTCTTTTGTTAATAATGTAATTTTACCATCAGGACGATAAACAGCAACAGTTAATTCATCAGGATTGATGAGAATTGCTACCTTTGCACCTAATTCTAAAAATAATTTAAGTTTATCTTCTAATTTAGCAACTCTATCAGTTTTTGATTTAATTTCTACCACTAAATCAGGAACTAAATTACCAAAATCTCTCACAGTCCGTTTTAATCTTTGGGCGGACACAAAGGAAACATCGGGAGCGCGTAAATCAGTATTTGGCATAATAAACCCACCACTGGAGTCAAATATTCGCCCTAATTTACGAGGATTAGTCCATAATTTTAGCAAATATATGAACTCAGCACCAATTTCACTAGATTCTATATCAGATGGACCCATAATTAAAATATTTCCTTCTTGTAGTTCTATTTGATAGTCGTTATCATCATCTTTTAATATTTGTTCTATTTTTTCTACGTTGTCAATTGTGAGAGTCATATAATTTTCATCTCCAGTGATATTTGTGATGATTTGATATTATAGCATATTTATTCAGATCATTCAGATCCCCGACTTCTTTAAGAAGTCGGGGATCTAAACACTTTATATTTTTATGTCTGCATATTCTTGTTCTGTTAATGGAAATTCAGGATCTATTATTTTTACTTCTTTATAGGTTAATTCGTAAAGTTTATAAACCATATTGTCTATTTGTTGTTCTAATGCAGTGGTGTCTTTACCTTGAGATTTGAGAGTAAGGATATTATTCACAATGGTTTCTATTACTTTACGCTTTGTTCCAATAAAGGTAGGAATGGGAAGTTTACCCATTGTTTCTCTATTATAAGCAAAAAATCCAGGGGAAACGCATCTTATCAATAAGGACTATTTAATCTCAATAATGACCCAAAAATTCGCATTAACGTCTACTTATTGACAATGATTTAAACCATCACGATGACTCTGAAAAAATCAATCAAACGATAAATACCGATTCCTTCGTTTATACACAAAAATTTTACATCTGGAGTTGAATAGCGTTTGATTTCAGCACCTTTAAGTAAAGGCTTCACAATGTCATAATTGAATTGATAAAGTTTACCTGTTTGTTTTGAGTAAAGTTTATCTCCTTGTATTTCTAATATATAAACTGGATCAGCACTTGTTTGTAATCCAACAAATATATCTGAAAATTCTGATAATAGAGGAAAAGAATTAATTTTATCAAAAATTATTTGCAAATTCTGAGAACCTAACAACCATGTTTTTTCTTGAATTCTATCGTATGAAATATTATCAAACTTAATTTTAGACAGATTTTTTAAATAACTTGTTTGGTTAGATTCAAGTTTGACGTATTTAAAAAAGTTCTTTTTATTTTTAGATAACAAGAAAATTCCAGTATATGTAATTACAGAATCAAAAACTTCCACATCTGTTAAATCTATGAATTTTTCTAGTAATGTATTTTGATAAATAAATTCTTTCAATTTTGTACCATAGTCGGTTTTAATAAACTTTGTAGGATTAATAAGGCAAATATGTCCACTTGGTTTCATTAAATCATCAACTGCTTTTTCAACAAATAAGACATAAATATCATAATTTTTAAATGCAGTCTTGTATTTACTTTTAAAATATGTAGATGATTGTTTATCTAATTCTTGAATACGAATATAAGGAGGATTACCAATTACAATATCAAACCCCACATTTTCCACAACTTGCTGATTCATAACTTCAGGAAAATCTAACTTCCAATCAAAGAAATTAAGAGACTCATCAGGATGATTTTTTAATTGTTTAAGTTTCTGAATATTTTGTTTCCAACCAAGAGTTTGCAAATAAACCTCAGTTTGCTTAGTTAAAGTTTTACCCTTACCAGTGGGTTTATCTTCCATACCTTTAGTTTTAATCATCAATTGTAATTGACTTATCAACAAATCAATTTTCAAATCACGGATATCAGCAGCTAATTTTTTCTTATCGCTATCTGGACTAAAAAACTGCATTTGTTTATCACTAATTTTCCTTAAAATTGCTTGAGGTTGGTAAACATCAACTAAAATACTTCCTTGTGTAACATCTTTCATTTCCCAATCAATATCAATAATATCATCACCAAACTACTACCCACCACAATTTTATAATCAAGATTAGGTAATGCTTTGGGTTCAGGTTCATCTACTATTAAACTTAACCAAAAACGCAATCTAGCAATATCCACAGCACCGCGTTCAATATCTACCCCATAAATACTATTTTGGATAATATTCAACTTCACATCCGAAGCATTAAAATTAGTCGTATTCCCGAATTCAAAAGTATGTAGAGTTTGTTTTGCGGTAAATATTTCGTGTAACAAACCCATAGTAAAAGCACCCGAACCAATAGCAGGATCACAAATCTTTACATTATCCAATGCAATATTCAAATGTCTGAACCATGATTTAGAGGATTCCTTTGATTTGCTTGATTTTTCGAGAATATCTAGATTGATTTCTTTCTTTTTGATGAATTGTGTAATCAATTCCTTTTGAGTTTCTTCTATCAAGGTAATCCCTAAATCAGAAAAATCATAGTTTAGACAATAGGTATTTAGATATTCAATCAAACTTTCTTGACACATATAATGGACAATTTCTTTCGGGGTGTAATATGCACCCTTATCTTTATTATCTTCTAGCAAATTCTCAAAAATATGTCCCAACATTTCCGGGTCAACAGCTATGGTATGATCATAAGGATCATCTTCATAAATAGTAAAATTATACTGATCAAAAAAGTTAAAAAGATTTGCAAATAAATGATCATCAAAAATTAAACTGCGATATTTTGGATTATCTTCCTCAAATAAACCCCCATTTAAATAGGGTATTCTACAAAGTTTATTTTCACCAAGTTCAATCAAATCATCAGGACGTTTTGCATTTAAAGTATCAAAAAATAGCACAGATAAAAAATCTTGATAAAAAAGTTCCTTATGGGTAAAATTCTGAAATTGATTAGTTAAAAAATGATGATCACCTTTTCCCCAATCTTCATTTTCTGGTACACCCAACCAGCCTTTTTTCTGGATAAAATATAAAAAGACAATCCTTCCTAATAATTTTTTACTAAAATCACGAATAGCTTTTTCATCACCCTTAAAGATAGTTTGAGAAATACCAGGTTGGGAAACCATATATTTACAAAAACCATCATAATGCTTTTTATATTCATCAAAAAATGTTTTAGAAAGTTTCTCTACAGAAAACGCTTCTTTGACATCATCTAAACTAACTTTATTACCTTTATTAATAATCCGTTCAAACCGTTCTACCGCAGTTCTGGTACTTTCACCCTCACCTAATATATAAGTATAGCGTTTAGGTTCGGTTTTAATTTGAATAAATTCACCCTCTGCGTCATAACCCGTCAATTCAGAAACGTAAGTAAACCGCCAATTTACACTTTCTGGATGATGATAAACAATAAAAGCAGCATCAATATTTTTCCAATATTTACGCAATAAATTTCTTAATCCTACCCGATTACGTTCTAAAATAATTCCATCTGCTAGAGTTACTTCATAAACTGCAATTTGTCTCTCAATACCATTTTCATCAAGTGATATATAGCCTAATTTTTGAGCATTAGCAGCAACATGATGATCAATAACTGTCAAGTTTTCAGGAGTTGATAATAATTGCACATTAGCAAATGCTTGTCCCAAAAATTGCTTCCATGTAGCTTGATTGTAACGTTGATTAAATAGGTCTTGAATTTGTTGTTTTTTCATAAATTTTCCTAAAATTATTCAAAAGATTCAGAAATGATTAATACTGGTTTCTCAACCTTTCTTTTGTCTCCTTTTTGGACATTGGATGAATCTACACTATATTTTTGGGCAATTTTATCAAGTTCTAAAATAGCAGTATCTAATTTTAACTTTTTCTTTTGCAACTTGTCAACATCAGCGGGTAAATTAGTGTATTTTCCTATATCAATTAGAGTGATAATTTTCTTAATATTTTCCCTTTGTTTTTCCGTGATTTTAGGATGATTAATAATTGAGACAGGAACTTTTTAGCATTTTGGGCTACACTACCTAACGCTTCTGGATCTATTTGTGATTGTACCAACTTATGTTCAAGATTTTCAAAATGTTCAATAGCTTGATTCACATGATCATGATGATTAGTAATCAATTCACAATTTTTTTCATTTTCCTCAGCTTCAAATATTTTAAATGCTGCTAAAGGTGTAATTTCTTTGGGTTGGTTATTACTATCTATCCAATAAAATTCAAACTTTTTATCCGTCTTTAAAAATGCAATCGTACCATTTTGTAAATCAGGTTTTTTAATTGTGGTGGAACTTCTTCCAACTCTGGATTTTAACGGAATTTTTTTGATTTTATCAAACCAAGCTTGATGTTTTTTTCTAAAGTTGCGTAAAAAGTACAGAAATTTTAATCTTTCGTCTTGTTCTTCCTGATAATTTCCGCTAAAAAGTTTCACCTCATCTAAAATTTCATCAGTGGAAAATACTTGATTATCCTCCCCAAATGCAGTATGAAAAGCCTGAATTTTCATAAAAGCAGTTTTGTTTAACTGAATTTGTGAATCCCCTTGTGCTGAGGGATAAAAAACATAATTATAAATCGCATTTGCTTTTGTACCAATCCGATTAATTCGTCCAATTCTCTGCATTAATTTAGTTGAGTTCCAAGGTGTATCATAGTGAATAATCACATTAGAACGATGTAAATTTACACCTTCGGCTAAAACTTCTGTAGTAATAATAATGCTGTAATCATTCACTTGTTTATCTACCGCACAATTAGCATCAAAATTAGTAACAATGGTATCATAAAGCTGTTTTCTATTTTCACTAGAAACTACTAATATATCTTTTCTAAATTTATCTTTTAAAGCCTGTGATAAATAATCAACAGTATCTTTTGATTCGGAGAATATAACTAATTTACCTTCTAAATTGGTTTTCTTATCAAAAAATAGGTTATTTAATTTAGCAATAAATACATCTAATTTTGGATCATTTTCTATAGCGTTCCAATCTTTTACCAATTCTTGTAAAATTTGAGAATCTTTCTCTAAACTCTCAATAAAATCAGGTTTAAAATCCGTGCTTTTAAAAGTTTGATTTTTAAGATTTTCTTCACTTAGTCTCTCAATTTCTTTTTCAATTTCTTCCTCACTCCAACCTTTATCTAATAACTTATTAATATTGGTATCAGGTGCTATAAATATCTTATCATTAGCAAACATAGTAATCATTCTATCTGTAGCTTGTTGAAAATTAGTTAATGATTTTTTAAAAGCATAAAAACTACTTTCTAATCTTTTCACTAATTGGGTTTTCATGATAAATGCTAAGGATTTAGAAACCGTTTCCGCATTTTCATAATACTTACTTTGAATTTCTGGATTTAAACCCGCTATAGCTTGATAACGACTATATGTAAGTTGTTCTTTACCAGTCAGACAAATCACAGTTTTATGAAATAACTCATTTAATTTTTCATCCATGAGATATTCCACTTTTTGCGGTGGTTCTACTTGAGGAAATATAATTCCTTGTGCTGCTAAATCTGATTTATATTCAATAATATTTTCTAAATCTGTTCTAGTTCTTCTAATAGTAATAGGTTCAATTACCTTGGTTCTAATTTCTCCATAAATCATTCTCAGTTTATTAACATCTAATTCTTCAAATCTTTTCAAACTTTTATACTGTTCCATTAAAGGATTGAAAAAAGCAGTTAAATTTGTAATTGGTAAAGTTGACTGTCTAGCGTCTTGAAACATTTGGATTTGATAAAAAATGTCATCTGGACGATTATTTAAAGGTGTCGCAGATACTAAAATTACTTTTTTCTGATTACCGGGAATCAAACCCTGATTTACTCTGGGACTTTTACAAATTAATTGCAAGTTTTGAAAAGCACCAGTTTTATGGTGACGAAATTTATGGGCTTCGTCAACTATCACTAAATCATATTCTTCCTTGTTCCAATAATCTTGATGTTGTGTTAATATCTTATCAAGACTACCATTAGTGATAAACTTGGTATATTTGTCAATATTAAAATATTTGAAAGTGTTTTTCCAGTTCTTTTCTACTGCTGGAGGATAAACAACTAATATTTTAGTATTATTTCTGCCATTTTCCATTAAAAACTTTTTAGCTACCATAGCTGCAATTACGGTTTTACCTAATCCCACCACGTCAGCTAAGATAAAGCCATTGTGCTTAATCAACATATTAAAACCTTGATTTACAGCATCAACTTGATAAGAAAGTTTTTTAAATTTTTCGGGTAAATCACCAATGGAATCAGCATCATAATTAATATTATCACTAAAATATTCACTTAGCAATTTTATATATAATTCAAAGGGAGTGGTTTCTGCATTCAAATAAGTTTCTTTAGTGATATCTTTAATATCAACTGGTAATATATCAACAGATTCAACCCAAAGTTTCTCAAATTCTGTAGTCGCAAATTGGACATCATCATATTCTGTTAATTGCACATTAAACTCATAATTATAAAAATTGCCCCCACCAAGACCGGCATCTGTGAGATTAGAAGAACCAGTTATTGCTGTAGCTGGTGTATGTTGGTTAAAAGGTTCAGGACGTAAAATATAAACTTTCGCATGAATCTTTTTTTCTGGATGTGCTTTGACTTGAATTTTGCCTTGAATTATGTCATCAATAAATTGTAAAATCCCTTGTTCAGTCTCTTGATCATAATTAGCATTTTCAATATCTTTTTGAATTTCCTGAATAAAATCTGCTCTTGTCCTTTCCTCATGTTTAAAAAATTCCAGTCCAGATTTTTGAGCATAAGCCAGCATTTTATCAACATTAATTCCTACTAATATTCTAATCTGGGGAACTTTGTCTAAAAACGGTCTAATTCTAAAATAACCAGATGCTCTAAAATAGCCTACCAAAGCATCAAAATATTGAATATTAGGATTATATGTAAACACTCCTTCAAACTTCTTAATTAGGGTATTTTCTTCGCTATTAGTGAAAAATTTTGTTGACATATTTATGTTTAACTGTCCAAACTATGATTTTTAAGATTATTTTGATGAAGATGAGAAAAAACGTCCAAACTATGATTTGTAGGATTATTTTGATAAAGATGAGGGATTCATCATAAAAATCATCAAAATCACAAAAATCATAGTTTAGACATTAATTTAAAACTGCTCTAAATACTGTTCCTTTTTGTTCAATAAAGAGATAAATTCTTAATAAGCAGTTTTTGACATATTTCCTGTATATTTATTCCTAGAAATAAATACCTATTGTTGTACAGCAATAGTTAAAGAAAACAAATTCTCTAGTCTTTTTTTTCACAAATCACACAAGATTAACAAAAGATTAATATATGATTTACGATAACCGCACGGAAGTAAGAAAAGTTTTAATTATCACCCTACTGCTTAACGTATTTGTCATGGGCTTAAAAGTCCTTGTGGGTCATTGGACAGGTTCTTTAAGTTTGCTGGCTGATGCTTTACATAGTGTGACTGATAGTGCCAATAATGTCTTAGGCTTAGTTGCTATTAAGTTTTCTTCACCATTGCCAGATCGAGAGCATCCTTATGGGCATAATAAATTTGAAGCACTAGGCGCTTTGGGGATAGCTGCATTTTTAGGAATAGCTTGTTTTGAAATTGTCCAAGGTGCAGTAGAAAGAATTCTCAAAGGTGGCGAACCTGTAAAAGTATCACCTTCAGAATTGTGGTTATTACTGATTGTGTTAGGAATAAATATTTTTGTCGCCTTTTATGAACGGAATGTGGGAAAAAGAGTAGGTAGTTCCATTTTAATCGCTGATGCTACCCATACCATGAGTGATGTTTGGGTGACAATCTCCGTTATTGGTGGTTTAATTGGTGTGTGGCTGGGTTATCAGTGGTTAGATGTAGCACTAGCTTTCCCAGTAGCTTTACTGGTATTTTGGAGTGGTTGGTCAGTTCTAACCGAGAATTTGCCCTGGCTTGTGGATCAAATGGCCATAGCCCCGGAAACTATTCATACAATTGCAGTTTCTGTCCCCGGTGTAATTAACTGTCATGATATCGCTTCCCGCGGTGTCATTGGTCGTCAAGTGTTTATAGAAATGCACTTAATTGTTGATGCACCAGATGTAGAAACGGCTCACAATATCACAGAAGAAGTTGAAAAACAACTAGAACAACGTTTTCATCCTGTGAGGATTTTAATTCATGTTGAGCCACCTGCATATCAATCTGAGCGCATCACCTTTGAAGCCGAACAAACATAATTTGGTAGCAAATAATTTTATTTTTCCAACCGCACCGCATACCACTGTAAATATTCTCCAGGACCCACATCTAAATTACAACTTGTATCCAGCAAATATTGTGCTTGTTCGCTAACAGACTCAAATTTTTGCACATCCAGCGGTAAATCCGCGAATGCAATTTGTGATAAAGTTTTTTCCAGCTTGATTAATAATTCCGCCACTGTCAGAAATTGTTCTGGTTGATTTGTTTCCAAAACAACAAAATCGTCCTGCTGATACATTAATTGATTTGGCATTTTTAGTAATTAGTAATTTGGTAATTTGGTAATTGGTAATTGGTAATTGGTAATTGGTAATTGGTAATTGGTAATTGGTAATTGGTAATTGGTAATTGGTAATTGGTAATTGGTAATTGGTAATTGGTAATTGGTAATTGGTAATTGGTAATTGGTGATAGTTTTACCACTGACAACTGACAACTGACAACTGTACGGGCGAAGCATTTGGAGAACTATTTTTGGCAATGACCGATAATTTATCTTCCAAATGCTTCGCCCCTACTGACAACTGACAACTGACAACTGACTAAGATGGATATACTGGCATTGTAAAATGAAACCATGCACCACCGTGGGGAGATGAATCTACCCAAATTTGACCGTAATGGGCGCGGATAATGCGTTGACATAAACAAAGACCAATTCCATATCCATCTGTACTTTGATCACGTTGGAGACGGAAAAGATTCTCAAAAATGCGATCGCGGTTTTCTTCGGGAATACCAGGGCCTGTATCACCAATCGTAAATTGCACTTTTTGGCTAGTGCGATGGAGTCCCGCCACTGTAATTATGCCACCAGACGGTGTATATTTGATGGCGTTATCTAAAAGATTAACCAGGACTTGGCGAATTCGTTCAGGATCAGCATAAACAGAGGGTAAATCTTGGGGAATATCTGTTTCTACCGTTTGAGATTTAGCAATATAGCGATCGCTCAATTCCTCTAATACCTGTAAACAAATTTCCCCTAATTGTAACTTTTGTGGTACGATTGGCAATTCTGTATCGTCACCCCGCCCAGCTTGTAACAAATCAGCAATCATCCGATCAATGATCTTGGTTTGCGTCCGAGCCTGTTTTAATAAATGTATAGCCAAACCAGATTTCAGACGTTGAAATCCCCCTGTATCTGGATTGTAATTAGATTGAAGAGTTTCAATAGCGATCGCCGCAGCCGTGAGAGGATTACGGAGATCATGTGCTAAAATCGCAATTACTCGGTCTTTAAACAGTAGCTGTTCTTGCAGTCTCTCCTTTTCCTGCTTCAGACGAAAAATTTCATCCCCTAGTTGAATTGCCTCGGCCGAAGTAGCAACAGAATGAATGGTAGATTTAGGCGAAATCACCTGACTCTTTTCATCCAAACATTCCTGTTTATCTGCCTGTAATTTCAAAAAAGTGCCAACAGCGTGTTGCCAACGCGGCCACCAAATTTTTAATTGTGGAATAATATTAGTACCAGCAATAGTTTGTTGAGGTTCGGGATGAATCTTAACTAGAGCAGGGGTTGCTACTAACTTAAAATGTTCCGCTAAATAGGGTTGTTGTCCAACATCAATAATTTGTAGTTCAAAACTATACCCAGCCTCTAATTCTTTTAAATAAACCCGAATTTGCTGCACTTGTTGACGAGACTGAGGCCGTCCATCAACAAATAGCAATAACTGGAGAGGAGCTTCAGCATAAATAGGCTGATCCTGGGAAACTTGCATGACATCTTGTTTCAGCACTGGTAACAACCTGGGGACGCTTTACATAGAGTAAAATGGACTAACGTTGCTTAATGGCCGTTGTTTTTCTAATTTAATATCTATTTTAGATTCTTCCTACTCCAATTCGATCTAGGTTTTTGGGTGGAAACGGATTTTTTCGGAATTTTGCTGCCATTTGCTCTTACTTTTACAGCTACTAGGCTTCTAGTCAGGAATTGTTGAACCTATCGTCACCTCCTTTCGCAATTATTTACAGAACCCAAAAAATAGCCCTAGTAGTTTGTCAAGATAAAAATGATGGACTGTAGTGTGAGCGTCTCGCTCACGCGGGGAAGATGCTCTAGTGTGAAAGCATTAAATCATCTCTAAGCCGTCCATCAATTCTTACAAACAGCCGCAGAGTTGCCTTATTCCCAGCTTACCACTTCAAACCATTGGCGAAAACTTTCTATCAATTCCTCAAAACCTATAGTCGCCGCTTTTGGCGTTGCAAAGCAATATTTTATTAACCACAAAAAGTATAAATTTAGACTATATTATCATTTACGTAACTGGCACATTGGTAGGGTGCGTCAGACTGCATAAATCCTGCAAATAAACAAATTATTGATATCTGACGCACCCTACAGTTGTATTGCATCCAACCGATAACCGCTATAGACGCTCTCGAAAATAAAGCCGATATAAATCACAAAGACATTGTACTTCATTTCCTTTAAATTCAATTAACCCCAAACTGCGTAATTTTAAAGCTTGAGTAGAATCTATTTGAATAGGAATATCACTATTAATTACTTGCTGCATTGCCGCTTTTAACAACTTATCTTTTTCTAATTCAGAAACATAGAAATTTAAAAACTTGCCATAAGGACTTTGATTAGTGGGGGCAATTTCCAGAAATTTTGATAAAGTGAAATTACCCTTAGCAATTTCACCAAGTGCAGTTGTTAATAAATAAGGATGACCATCAATCATTTCTTTTAATTGGTTTATTTCTGTATCTGAAAAACTTAAACTGTATTGTTTAACTAATTCCTTTATTTGTGTAGTGTTAAATTCCGCGATTTCCACAGACAAACCCACATTAAAAGGAGATTGATTAAGATTTATAGAAATATCAACTTCTTGAGAATGGGCAATTACTAACCGTAAATTTTGCCAAATTTCTTCAGTTTTTGCCTTTTCGTGCCAAGCTCTTAATAAAGCAGAAAATTGTTGAGTAATTTCAGGATAAGGGAAAATTTCATCAATATTATCTAAACCTAATACTAAGGGACTATCAATAGCTGGTAAAATATATTTTTTTAAATAATTAGTGCAGTTATCTTGATTACCAAGACGACTACTCCAAGATTTCTCTATTTGGTCTTCTATTCCTAACTCTAAACTCAGAATTGCACAAAACCGCTGTAAAAAAGTTTTGAGGTCAGTCAGATTTTCCTGACTCCATAAATTAATAGAAACTGTCCGATATCCTTTTTGTTTAATATGATGGAAAATACGACTTATCAAATATGTTTTACCCATTTTGCGCGGAGATTTAATGCGGATTAATGCCCCTGGTTGTACAATATTTTGATAACAGTTATTTTCAATTTCTGGACGTTGGATATAAAAAGAAGAAATATGAGGTGATTGATTTTCTGGTTCTTCAGGAATATTTAACAACTGTTCTTTAATAAAGCGACTCACACCTTTATAAACTAAATTATCCGGTGATTTTGGTTTAGTGATAGAAATATGATCATCATCTGTTGCGGTAGGTTGCACATCTTTAATGCCTGGATTAGCACTATCCGGATCTACAACTAAAACTATTTTAGTCGGTTTTGTTTCATAATAAACTTTTGTAGTAATTGCCATTGCATCAACATTTTGCCGATACCATTCATTCAGTTGACGCAATTGAGGAAGATGGGATTTTAGTTCATCAACACTAACAGTAGTTCGTGCAAGAGTACCAATATTATTAATTAAATTAGCCAAATGAGATCCAGTATGAGGAGTGGATAAAAAAACAATACCTTTAGTTTGTTTAATAACTGATTGTCTATTAAAAGTTTGAGCATTTCTTAGCATTTCTTTGACTAATAAACCACCCATACTGTGAGTAACAAATATAATTGGATATTTGCCAATATCATTAATTGTTAAATATTCTAATAAATTACTAGCACGGTCAAAAAGTGGCATTGTTGCACCTTTCCATTCAAAGGGTGCAGCATTATAACCAAAAGACCAAATTCCTAAATCTGGTCGTTCTTGTGCTAACCACATTAACCAGAAGTTATCATCATTTGCTAATTCTTGAGGATGCCAAGTTGACCTTGCGTGACCACCTAAACCGTGAACAAAAATTATATCTCCCTTGCGTTGGAGGTTTTCACATCCTGAGATTTTGATTAAACCTGTGATTTCTGGGGATTCAGGTTTTGGGGTTTGACCGAATAATTTACGAAGAAAGCTGAAAACCATACTAATAAAGACAATTAGTTTATCAGTAATGAATTATATCTTACTTTTGGTATAAAACAAACAAAACCCAAGATTTTATCTACCATCCTTGCTAAGGGATACTTCGTAAGTTTACTCACATATTCCCCAAAAGTGATCGTTGACAACAATCACTCAGATTCCTCACCTCGATAAGATTGGCGACTGTGGCGAACATGAAGAATTGCGACAACATCTTCCATGACTACAAACAAAACTCGATATTTTCTTTTTTTTCCGATCCATATTTGCCGAACCTCACAACCAATAACTTTGGATTCTGGTGCTTTGCTACAGCGATTAGGAAAGTTTTGTAATGATGCGATAGTATCTTGAAATTCATAGTACCAATTGTTTGCAATTTCAGGACTCAGATTATCGCACATCCAACGATAGGAAGTTTCTATTTCTTGAAAGGCTGTAGGTTGAATAATAACTTGATAATTCATGAGCGAGGAGGAATATTAAATTTGTCTTCTAGGGTTGCTAATGCCTCCTCGGCAGGAATTCCTTGACCTTGCTCAAACTCATCTAGTCCTTTACGAATACCTACTATTGCTTCAAGGTAATCAATTCGCTCTAAGAGTTCTTGATATATGCTTGAGGGATGTTTTGGATCTGTTTTCAGTGATTGCAAAAAACTAAATAAATCCTCTAGGATTTCATTGGGGGTGTTGTCAATTTCTTGTAAGAGCAATTCTTTGATAGTCATTATTGTTAATCGCCAAATTTACATTTCTATTAGCTATTCTAAATCATTCATGAGAAATTGAACAAGCTCTCCACATTCTCTAGAAACGATATCTTCGGTTAGATTCGCTTATGCAGCATTGATAAAATTTTGTGCTAGTTCAATGTTATTTTCTGCATAAAATTTGACGGCTTCTGAGTATTCTGTTAAAGCCGCAGGATGAAAGTTATATTTCATTTTTCTAAAATTCGTCTGACTTGAGATAAAGCTATTTCTCCAGGAATTGACTCAACGGTATGATTATGAATTTCGTCACGGCGTTTTTTAGCTTCTATATTCCATAGATTTTGGGTGTTTTCATCAATATCAGATTCTAGACTTTCCATGAGTCTTTCTACTAAAAATACTCTGGTAGCATTGGGTAAAGATAAGGCTTCTTGGATTAATTGCTCAACTGATAGCATGATGATTTATTCCAGTAAAATGTAGCAGTCATCTAATGCCACGACCAAAGCGCGACTTCATACTAGGATACCGTTGTCATACTAGCACGAAATTGTGCTATAATTTTACTAGCTACCTAATTCTTAACATTATTGCCTTATGAACCAACCCATTCCTACAATTAATACACGACTGCTTGACTCTCTTTCTCAAATTATCCTTGCACTTTCTCAAGAAGAATATCAAATCTTAGTAGAAAAAATTCAACACTCTCGACTAACGGAACACCAGAAAACACAAAATATTGAATCCTTAAAACAGGATATAGCCGCAGGTATTCAACAACTCCAAAACGGTGAATATACAGAATACGATGAAAATAATTTATCTACTCTCATAACTTCAATTAAAGAACGAGGTCGGGAACGTTTACAAGGAGAAATATCTGAATGAATCACTTTCGGATTTCAAAACTAGCAGAAAAAGATTTAGAAGATATTTGGATTTATCTCGGTCAACAAAATGAAATATTAGCAGACCAAAAAATCGCACAAATTTTTGATAAATTTCCGATGTTAGCTCAATTTCCTAATATGGGAACGAAAAGAGACGAACTACAAACAGGAATTCGTAGTTTTCCTGTTAAGCCATATATTATATTTTATATTCAAGATTCTGCAAGTTTAGAAATTGTCAGAATTTTTCATCAATCTAGAGACATAGAAAGTCAATTTTTAAACGATGATATGTAGTTAAAAAGTATTAGTTTTGTTGGGTTTCACTTCGTTCTATCCAACCTACGCTAAGAGGATGTTTTAAAAGTTTTTAATGTGTAAACAGACCCCTCTCCAAACCTCTCCCCTACTAGGGGAGAGGCTTTAAAACCCCCATTCCCTTGTAGGGAAGGGGGGAAGGGGGGTTAGGTTTTTGGAGATTATGGGTTTCATATAATACTTTTCAAACAACCTCTAATATATGTTTTCATCCTGTAAATCCTTAAATCCTGGACATCCTGATTCAGACAATTTCTGAGAGCCTATTCTTTCGTGGAAAATGAATGCTTAACAAATCTTAATAATACTCTGAAAGCCTTACCTGATAAAATCTACAAGTCTCCGCAAGAAGAGAGGAGTAAACGTACCCCGAATAATCCCCCCGATAATATTTCATATTCAAAGACCCAAAACGACGGTAACGTACCCTCACGTTTATACGTAGTTAAATCTTTTTCTTCCCATAAGGGTAGTTCATCATATCTCATCCAGTCTCCCCCTTCCTCTTTCCCCTTTTTCCATCCCACCTTTTCGGCAAAACTATTATACCCTTCATCGCTCCATTTTGTAAATACTCCCTTTTTCCAGTCAAAATCTAAAGAATTACCTGTTTCCAGATATATCCTTTTTTGGACGCTATAACCGAATTTTTTATCTGAGTTTTCTAACCATAAATTATCTACTTTTCGTAAATCATTACAGTTAAAGTTTTTAATATTATTTAATTCTAAATAACCTTCTTTTTCTCTTTTAGCTGAAACCAAAATAAACTCCCAATTTTTTGAATCTGCATCTTTCCATCTATTTTGCTGCATTAAATAATCTAATTCAGCTAATAAATGTGCTTTTAAAGATTCATAATAAACTGTATTTGTTTTCTCCAAATCATTAAGCTGACGATAAAGATTAGCGACAATATCAGCATTACCGTTATAGAGAATATTGAGATCTAACTTAAATAAATCAATATTAGATTTTAACTGAGATTTGAGAAGATCATATTTCTCTAATGCCGTTTTGTAATCAGCTAAAGCCTGATTTTTTTCTTTTATTTTCGCTTTTACATAGTAAATATAAACTAAGGTAGCTAAATAACTACGGTCTTTATTATCAACATTATTTTCTTTTGGTAATTTTTCAATACTTTTTGTAAAATCTTCTTTGGCTTTCTTATATTTTTCTTCCCAGGTGGGATTTTTATCCTGTTCTGTTTTTAAGGATTCATACCCTAAAACTAAAGAACTATCTAATAAAGCTTCTTTAAGTTCTTGATTTTTGATTTTATCTTGTAAAACCAAGCCAGCAATATTTAAAAATTGATTGGCTTCATTTACTTGATTTTTTTGTTGTAGTTGAGAAGCGACTGCTGATAATTCCCGAATCTTAGAAACATTCTGTTCCATTTTAGAAACATTTTGTTTTGCTATAAATGCGGTTATGCCAAAAAACACAGCAAAGGATACACTAATAGATAAAACTAATCCTCCTGTTTTTTTAGCAATTGCTAATTGTCTTTCTGCTTCTTGTTTAGCTTCAGCTTCAATTTTTATCGCTTTTTCTTCTTGTTCCTGTGTACGACTAGCTGCTAAAAATTCCTTATCTTCAAAACCTAAACTTTTATCCTTTACCCAAGTTTCTGCTTCTGCTAAAGCTTCCCCTCGCAATAATCGAGATTTATCCTGTTTACCTGATAACAACCACTGTCGAAAATTCTCTGCATAAGGACGTAAACTAGCTAAAGTTTTTTCAATCCATAAACCATCAAAAATCGTCTGATAAATCTGATTATAAACTTTTAATTTACCATTCTTTTTAACAACAATTCCCGCTAACTGTAAATCACTTTGTTCAATACTATTATCAGTATCAATTCCTTGTGAATGCCAAATTTGTTGATATAAATCTAATAAATACGCTGCTTTATTTTCATCTCTTTTTAAGATTCTATCCCGAATGGTTCTAAAATGTTCCGGTTCATCTTGAGCTTCCCAATTTTCAATTACTTTATTTTTAACTAAATTTTCTACAAAACTAGCTTCTTCTCCCGTCGGAATTTCATCTTTAGATTCACAAATAAAATTACAAACTTTCTGAGTTAAAAATGGCTGTCCTCCCGTCCAATCTAAAACCGCTTTGAGTACAGTTTCAGGATTTTTAGTTTGGTGAGAAAATCCGGTTATTAAAGGTAAAGCTTCTGTAAATTCAAATCCTGTTAATTCAATCCCTTTACCAATATTAAAAGGAGTCCGTTTTTTATCTTGAATTAATTCTGATGGTGTAGCAACTCCCAACAATACAAAGTTAATACGGTTATATTCAGAATTGTCAACTCTTTGATTAAAAAAGGCACGAATTAAAGCAAAGAAATCATCAACAGGAAAATTCAAACTGAGAATACTATCAATTTCATCAATAAAAATTACTATTTGTGTAGGAACTAATTTTAAAACTTGATCAATAAACTTACCAAAAACCTGCACATTAGAAAGTCGTTTATTTTCTTCCCATAAAGCATCTAAATCAAATTTATTCTCTAACTTTAAACTTTCAGAAATATGATTAATAATGCCATTATACCATTGTTCAGAATTTAGCCCTGATGTGCCAATAGCAGTTAAATCAATAGCCACACAAGCAATTTCTTCAAGTTGTAATCTTTGCATGGTGCGAACTCGCAAACTTGATTTACCCATTTGTCGAGAGTTCAAGACAAAACAAAACTCTCCCGCTTTCACGGCTTGATATAAATCCTCATCTGCTTTGCGTGTGACGTAGGTGGGTGCATTTGGAGGAAGACTACCACCAAATTGATATTGATAATTTTGGGAAGTCATGGTTTTATAATCAATGGATAATAGTAGAGATGTTCCATAAAAAGTCTCTAAAAAACTTCTAGGATATGCACATTTAATTTATAGAGATGTCTAATAACGTAAGTTGCTAGTTAGGGAAATTGTCAAAAATGGCTAACGCCACGCTTCGCTATCAGGATTTACAGGATTTAAGGATGAACAGGATTAAGACTGATATTTTATCACCAATTACCAGCTTTAACTAGATAACTAGCAACTTGGGTTGATAACTAGGATATATGAAACACATAGATGTGTAAAGGTTTAGCTTAACCGACAGAAGCCCCACGTCTGACCCGATAGGGCAGCGGGGGATGAATGGCGCGTGAATTGACGACGGTTTTCCGACCAACGCGACAGCAAGGAAGGAAAACATGGAGACAATTCCCAAAATTTGTGTTATGAATTGAATATCTCGGCAAGGCGAGAGAATAGCGATAACCAAGCTAGATACATGATCATTTTTGTTGATTAACCTTGATTTTGCCTTTGGAACGAGGGGTCAGCCTATCGCCTTAACATAAGTCTTGTTGTTCTCGAAGAGCAAAAAGCTGTTAACTGGGTAGGAAGCCTATACTTACCCGCAAGGGAAGTGTAGGTAGTTCACACTAAAAACGCATCCCTTCTTCCAGCGAGTGAAAAAGAAACCAAAAACAGTCGGTTTTAACCGACTTTAACTTTAAGACAGGGAATTTACTCCCTGGCTGACTACCAAGCCCCAAAAATGCTAGTGTAGAAGGTGAAAATCAATTTGTGATTTCTTTGTGTTTTCCCGTAACTACCCTGCTGTATTCCTGAGTTTAGCTGTTTTACTATCCTTAACAGCCTGTGCTAACAGTCAATCTGCTAAAAACCTAGAACAATCATTAGCGGCTGACCCTCAGTTGCAAAATAATCCTGTTCCCTTTGGCAAATCTCAGAGTCAGCAAATAACACCAAACCCCAACACATCAACAATTAAATTACCGGCTGATTTTCCCGCAGATATACCCATTTATCCCAACGCCAAACTAGAGGAAATTACACCAGCTAATTCGGAAAATAAAATATCAATTCGGTGGCAAAGTGCAGATCCTAGTAATTTAATTACCAGCTTTTACCGCCAGCAATTTCAGGCTAAAAACTGGCAAATTGTCCAACAGCCTCAAGATGATGTAGATGGGGCTTTTTCCGCCCGACGCAATGATCTACTCATCAATGTCACAATTAAACCACAAACCGTCACCAAAGCTGAACCCAATCAACCGCAAACTGCTACTAAATTAGTAATTGAATATTCATCTAATTCTAAGGACACATCAACTAACCCAGTTACACCAGCAGATAATTCTGAATTTATCGGTCCAGTATTACCTAAAACTGATAATACTAACGTAGTCACCCAGCCAACCCTACAGCCAACGACCCAACCGGAAACCTTAACAACTCAGGAATTCAGTGATATTCAGAAAGCACCACCCGAATGGCGATCGCACATTCAAGATTTAGCTACATTAGGTATTTTATCCATTGAACCGAAAACCAACGAATTTCTTCCTGATAAAATTATCACCCGTCGGGAATATGCCCGCTGGTTAGTTGCAGCTAATAATGCCATGTATGCGAATAATCCAGCCAAACAAATCCGGTTAGCATCCCCCAGCACTCAACCAGCTTTTAGGGATATCTTAACTAAAGATCCAGATTTTCCAGTCATTCAGGGATTAGCCGAAGCAGGTTTAATTCCCAGTGCTTTGTCTGGAGATGCCACAGCGGTTTTATTTCGTCCTGATGCACCCTTGACGCGAGAGCAATTGATTTTATGGAAAGTTCCTTTAGATACTCGCCAAGCCTTACCCGCAGCCAATTTGGAAGCCGTTAAACAAACTTGGGGTTTTCAAGATGCAGGTAACATTGAACCGAAAGCATTAAAAGCAGTTTTAGCAGACTTCCAAAATGCTGAACAATCAAATATTCGCCGAGTTTTTGGTTATACAACCTTATTTCAACCCAAAAAACCTGTAACTCGTGCTGAAGCTAGTGCAGCTTTATGGTATTTCGGTACTCAAGGCGAAGGAATATCAGCAACGGAAGCTTTAAAATTAAGAAGTTGAATTTTATTTTAGATCAAATAAACATTCGACAGGCCGAATAGCCTGTCATATTTACTTGCTAATTCTTGACTTTACTTTTCGGGTTTAGTCGTTGGTGTGGCTGTTGGCTTAGCCGTTGGTTTAACCGTTGGTGTGGCTGTTGGTTTAACTGTTGGTTTAACCGTTGGTTTAACCGTTGGTGTGGCTGTTGGTTTAGCCGTTGGTTTAGCCGTTGGTTTAGCTGTTGGTTTAACCGTTGGTGTAGCTGTTGGTTTAACCGTTGGTTTAGCTGTTGGTTTAACCGTTGGTGTAAGTAAGTCGGCCCAATAAAATCGATATATGTTTAGTTTTGTAAAAACCGTGAAACACCCTATTTATAAGGTATTCGTTAATTTATATTTCGTTACATAGATTGATTTTTTAACGCCGACCTACTTAGCTGTTGGTGTAGCCGTTGGTGTAACCGTTGGTGTAGCTGTTGGTGTTAGTTTATCAATGATGTTCTTAACTTCTTCATTTAGTTTTTGGCGAAGTCGTAAATCAGCAATCCCAGTTTCTGAGAGTTGATGTTTTTTCTGGTACTCCTTTACCAACTCTTCTAACTGGGGACTGTAGAATTGATCACGGGGAAGTAGAGTTTTTGGTTTAAGTACAGTATTCAAATTAGCTTGCAGAATTTCGACGATCTTCGCGGCTTGATCTTGGGTTTTGGGGCCTACTTTCCCGTCCACCTTTAACTTGTAGGCTGTTTGAAATTGATTGATAGCCTTTTTAGTTTCCTCATCAGTCAGAGGATCTTTGGTAACTTTAACGTTATAACCCAACCCCCGTAACACAGATCGGAATTCGTCCGGCGTATAGTTGCGCTGACGGGCTGCAAAAGCTATGTCTGAAGCTACAACACTAGCTGCTACCATACAGGTTAAAGCTATAGTTACTCTAGATTTGTCGAAACTACACCACATCATAAAAACTCCTTGGGATTAAATCCTTGATATTAAGAGACTAACAGGTAATTTTGAAGTTTTTTTAACCTCTGGCTTCATAATTAATGATTAATTCTGATTAATTTGACTTTGATTGATTATTAATGGGTATAAGAAAAATTACTATTCGACATCTGCTAATAGTCTCAATTCTGAAAAATCTGTGTTGCTACTTGTTTATACCAACATACTTTAATTTTAGCAATATTTAGTCACTCCTCAACCTACCTAAAACTGGGTTTCAAACTGATGCTACTGTATTTCATAAACCCACAATTTACCACATATAAGAAACCATGAGTAAATTAAAAAATTACCAGCGAAAAAACCTATGGTTTGAAAGGGTAATGGCAATTACCGCCACTGCTAACTTAGTATTAGTTTTCTTTGATTTAAGTTACGTACCTTGGCGAGATTTTTACTTCCGCAGACTTCCTGAACTAACTCGTTTATACGATCCAATTAAAGGTATTGAACCTCATCGTGATACAAAAAAATATTTAGAAGCAGTAGCTAGATTGGAAGTACAGGTAACTCAAACAGGCTTAATCTCACCGCAAGTCAAAGCCAAATTAGCAGACCTTCGTTTTCTCAGCAAAGAAATGATTGAAACTAATCCTTTTGCCGGTGCGGGAAAAAGTGGAACTCTAGAAAAAATCAAAAACCGAATGCGGGAACGCGTCAGTAAAGAATCTGCAAAAGGTGCATTTAATACTTTTTGGAGTCAAGAGTATTTATCTAAACATGGTTGGAATCAGGAAATAGACTTTTTCAACCAGAAAATTCGTCCGGGAATTGCCAAAAACTATTATCGTAAAATTGGTGAAAATGGGGAATTCTTGAATAATTTTTGGATAATTGATTTACCATTTGTCGTTTTATTTGCTATAGAATTATTAGGACGTACTTTCTTCATCAAACGTAGATATAGTCATTTAAGTTGGTTCGAGGCAATTCTCTGGCGGTGGTATGATCTATTATTACTAATACCAATTTGGCAATGGTTACGAGTCATCCCAGTGACCATAAGACTAGATCAAGCCAAATTAGTTGATTTTTATGTAATTAGACGGCAAATTCATCAAGGTATTCTTGCCAATTTTGCCGAAGAAATTACAGAAATTGTCGTAGTACAAGTAATTAATCAATTTCAAGGTTCAATTCAACGAGGTGAAATTACTCGTTGGTTATTAGAATCAGAAAATGTGCGTTCTTACATAGATATTAATAATATCAATGAAGTCGAAGCAATTACTGGATTGTTAATTAAAACTCTTGTTAATCAAGTATTACCAAAAATCCAACCAGAAGTAAATGCCATTTTGTGCCATAGTATTGAAATCGCTTGTCAGCAATTACCAGGCTATAGTAATATCCGCATGGTACCAGGATTAGGTAAAGCCCAAACACAAATTAGTCAACAACTAGCCACCCAAATTACTAATAATATCTATGCTGCTTTAGCTAGTACCATCAAAGATCCTGTCGCGGCAAAACTTTCCACTCAGCTAATAGAAAAATTTACAACTTCATTCACTTCAGAAATTCAGAAAAAACAAGTTCTGGTAGAAATTCAAAGTTTACTAAATGACTTTTTAGAAGAAGTTAAAATTAACTATATTCAACGTTTATCCCAAGAGGATATAGATAAAATTTTGGAAGAAACTAGAAAAATGCGAACGGAATCATCCAGCAGTTTATCTATTCGTCAATAAAACATTAGCCAATAGATAGATGAAAATTATCAGAATTTTTGCCAACCTGGAATCAATAGGCATCCCAAAGCATTTCTGATAGCTTGCGTGGCGTAGCCATACAATATTAAGTAGTGTAGGGTGGTATTTCCCACCCTAAGTATATTTCAAAAATCAAATAGGATTCCTATAGACATAGTTATCATTCATTAAAACCATGAATAAAATCATAGATGCGGATATTAATCAGATTGATATCAGATCATTTTTGGAAGAGATAACTCCCGCACAAGCAGAAACTTTATGTGGTGGTTATTGTCAATCATCACAGGATGATCAAGATGCGTACATGAATGATATTGCTGAGATTATCAATAATGCCAAAAAACAAACTCAAGGTGTAGATAATAAACGCAGTAATCAGAAGATTAATACCATAGATAAATCCAAAAAAACTTACCTGAATGGAGTAGAGATACCCCGCAAGGGAAAAACCGTAGTTATATCCTTTTGAATTTTACAGCACTTCCCGGTGTTATGAGGTACATATCTAGCGGGCAAGACTTGTACTGAGCTTGTCGATAGCGCAGCGTGGCGTTAGCCATAGTATGCCCGCACTACAATAGTTTCATGATTCAACTTTGTACCTCATAAGAGCGGAAACCGCTGTAAATGTGGATTTAACAGGCTAATTTAGGTACATCATTGGCTTTATTGAGAATAAATAAACTTTCATCTCCCCCACGGCCAATTCTTAAAGTTTCATCTAAGTAAGTAATATCGAGAGTGGCAATTCTCCCTTGAGGATTATTAGCTGCTACAACTTTAAATGGATTTAGTTGAGGTGTGTTAATACCGACAATTTTTTCAATAGCTAAATAACGTTTATCAAAATAAACATTGATGCGTTTATCTGCTGTATTTGATATATCTATGGCAGGTTCAAAATTAGCTGTTACTTTCACATATCCTGATATTAAACCCAGAGGATGTTGCACTTGAGCTAGATTAAAAAATAGTTTATCGGCAATATTAATTACTTGATAAACTTTACCTATTTGTAATCCCAATGGTAGAGAATCTAAAGAACGGATTTCTCTAGCTGTGGAGTATTGCAGTTGCCAAGCACCATCTAATAAATCCGTAGCATGGAGAAGAGGTTGAGGGTTAGGATTGAGACTTTCTAGTTCTGTTGTTAATTGTTCAATTTCCTCAACTAAACTTTTATCAAGCTTTAAATTAGTAAGAGGATAACCATCACTGTTAATTTGATTTTTTTTGATAGTTGCTTGTAATTTCTCTTTCAAAAGTTGATTATTCATGAGATGAAATATTTGTATAAAACTTTTTGTAAATTATTGGCACTGGTACGAGTATATCTTATATTCCCAAATAAATAACCTGGCAGTTATTATCAACTACCAGGCTTTTGATTACTCAAAAATTATGTTATGGAGAAATTACATAATACCCCAGAAGTGGAGAAAGCCTTTACCAGAAAATAGTTCAATCAAAGCTGCTGCTGAAAAACCAATCATTGCTAAACGACCGTTCCAGATTTCTGCTCCCGGTGTAAAACCCCATTGCCAAGCGTTGCGATCAGTTGCTACGGGTGTGTTAGATGTTTTTGTTGCATTAGTCATGATCAGCACTCCAATTAGGATTTACTAAGCTTTGTTGTCTTATGTAAATAAATATAACAGTTTTTTTGCAAAAAAATAACATTTATTTACATTTTTTTTGCGATTATATGTATATGAGGATCTTATGCTTAAACCACGTGGTCTGGTTCTAAAGCACAGGGATACGCCGAATCCCCCGTTTCTACCTGAATAGTAGAGTGTTGAATCCCGAAATGGTGTTCCAGTTCCTGAGAAACTTCCCATAAAAAAGCATCACCAGGATAGCCTTCTGGCATGACTAAATGAACTGTGAGTGCGGTTTCTGTCGTACTCATAGCCCAAATGTGAAGATCATGAATTTTCAACACCCCAGGACATTCAATTAAGTAATTTTTCACGGCACGGAGTTCAATTCCTGCTGGTACGCCATCAAGTGCCAAATTTACGGAGTCTCTAAGTAAATGCCACGTCCCAACCACGACAACAGCCACCAGCACTAAGCTAACTAAGGGGTCAAGCCACAGCCAATGGGTGAATAAAATCGCAATTCCAGCTACCACCACTCCCAAGGATACCAAGGCATCAGCAGCCATGTGTAAAAATGCTCCCCGAATGTTTAAATCACTTTTGCGTCCTGACATAAACATGAGTGCAGTAGCAGTATTAATGATAATGCCGACCAGGGCAACACCAATAATAGTTTCTCCCGATACTGGACCAGAATCATTAAAGCGGCGAATAGCTTCCCAAGCAATAGCACCCATAGACAAAAGCAATACCACAGCATTTACTAAAGCCGCCAGAATTGAAGAAGCCCGCAATCCATAGGTATAGCGGTGGCTGGGAGGACGACGGGCTAGGGAACTTGCACCCCACGCTAGGAGGAGTCCCAAGACATCACTTAGGTTGTGACCCGCGTCAGCAAACAAAGCCAGAGAGTGTGCTAAGTAGCCATAAGTGGCTTCAACAATGACAAATCCTATATTCAGTGCAGTCCCAATGGCAAAAGCCCGGCTAAATGTGGCTGGGGCGTGACTGTGATGGTGTCCATGTTCGTGGTGATGATGATGGTCGTGGTCCTGTGTCATAGTGATGAGTTGGGAGTAAAGAACTAGATAAATACTATGGTTGGTACATTGCTATTGAACCTGATAGCGGTATTTTAGTGCGTTCTACTTAATATCACCGCAAATACTGTACTTCCCAATCTTCAGATATATTGAAAAAAAGAACTCATATAAAGCTAAAATTTAGAATACATGATAATTATAAATTCATAATTAATAACATTCAGTATATGCCTATTATACCTAATTTATTTAATCAATTCTTGAAAACGTTCATCTTCCCGAATAGCATCAAAATCTGAATCAGTTTTTGCCCATTCTCTAACTTTAGGATGCAAATTAATTGCTGTTTTTAGGTTTTCAATTGCTTGTTCAATATTACCTTGCAGGGAATAACTACAAGCTTTATTGTACCAAGCTTCGTGATCATCAGGTTTAAATTCCACAGCTTTGTCGTAGGAAGATATGGCTTCTTCATACCTGCCTAATTTACGTAGGGAAATGCCCCGGTTGTACCAAGCTTCGTGTTTATCAGGTTTAAATTCCACAGCTTTGTCGTAGGAAGATATGGCTTCTTCATACCTGCCTAAATTACCTAGGGAAATGCCCCGGTTGTACCAAGCTTCGTGTTTATCAGGTTTAAATTCCACAGCTTTGTCGTAGGAAGATATGGCTTCTTCATACCTGCCTAAATTACCTAGGGAATAGCCCCGGTTGTACCAAGCTTCGTGTAAATCAGGTTTAAATTCCACAGCTTTGTCGTAGGAAGATATGGCTTCTTCATACCTGCCTAAATCATCTAGGGAATAGCCCCGTTTGTTCCAAGCTTCGTGATAATCAGGTTTAAATTCCACAGCTTTGTCGTAGGAAGATATGGCTTCTTCATAATTTTTTCTAACTCTTTGCAAATAACCTAATTCAAAAAATAATTCAGCTTTTTGTTCATTATTTATTTCATGTTCAATAATATCTATAATTTCTAAGATTTTCTGATTTGTTTCTTCATTGGTTAAATTTGCATATTTCTCATAAGTTCCTTCTTGAATAATCCGTGTAGCTTCTTGTTCTAGAGTTTTTGAATCTAAAGGAAAATCAAATAAACCAGAACGCCAATCAAAGAAATCGGGGGCGCGGTGAATAAAATATTTAATTGCAAACTGCGGTAATAAAAATATAAAACAAATATTAAAACTATCTCTAAACCGTTCTCGTTGTTGGTTGATATTAATTAAAAACGGTGGTACACTTTCCCAACTATAATGATGAGTTTGTCGACTATTCCAACCTACTAAAGTTTTGGCTTCTTCGTATTTATAGAATGAAGACTCTAAGCCTGTAATAAATAATATATTGATATTGTTTTTGTTAGGTAATTTATCAACTACTTCATATAAATTCGTCACATCTTTATCTAATTTGATAACTTCTATATTTTGATCATGAATATCTGCTTTCACTTGACTAATTAATTGTTCACCTTCAGCCGGAGAACAACGCACAAATAATATACTAAAGCCGTCTGTAAACTGAAGTGTACGAATAAAGGCTTGATATTCTTCATCTTTTTCTATTGGTAAATCTTGATCCCAATCAGTGAGTTTAAGAGGCATTGTTTTAAATAGATGATAATAATAAACTTTACGTAAAAACCTCTCTCCAAACCTCTCTCCTGCAAGGAGAAAGGCTTTAAAATAACCATTTTAACAACTTTCAAGTTATGTTTATTGTTTTTCCTGTCCCCTCTCTTGTTAGGAGAAGGTTAGGGAGAGGTCTAACTATCAGGATATAATTGATTATAGGCATCCTGAAATGTTGTTATTCCTTTAATTAGAGGATGAATATCATACCAAACTTTACTTCCTCCCTCTGATTCGAGATAGCGATATTCTAAAATACAACGATTAAATAATAAACCCCGATGTAACTGATCATTAACTATTTCTTTGGAATAATGAACATTTGCCAGATCTTTCCATTCATTCGCATAAATGGTATCTTTATATGTCTTTCGCAATTCGCTAATTGAACGCTGCAAGGTTTTGTCAGTAATAGGTAAAGACGTTGTATATTTGAGTGCTTCCTTCATTAATAATAATAAATTCCGCGCATGACCGCCACTCATTAAACATAACATTTCTAAAGATGATCTGCTTTCAAATAAATCAACAATAGATTTATTAGGATCTACTTTCTTTAGTCGTTTTTGGAGAATTTCAATAACTTTATCAAGTCCTGGTGAAAAAGGCTCATTTTCAGGAGTTTTTACCATAATCATCGGTAAAACTTGGGGAAGTCCATAAATCTCTGTTAATGATGCTGCGCGGTCAGAATAAAGTAAAGAAATTGGTATGGTATAAACTAAATGACAATCTAAATCTTTCAGTTGTTCATTACGGTCTATAAAAATTTCGTCATGATTGCTGCGGTTATCTGCTTTAGTTACAGGGACAATTCTATCTAGGTTATCAGCAATTAATACTAATTCGTTATATCCTGAAGGAAGATTTTTTTAGCATCTCGAATAAATTCATTTAATGCCTCAGTTAAAGTGGTAGTATGGGGATTAATTAAATCACGAATTTTTCGGCGTTCACTGGGTTCACTTCGGATTTTAGTGGTAATTTTGGCAAATTGTGAAACCTGTGCTTCAATTGATAATTCATCTATAGAAATCTTTGTTTGTAATAAATCTTTTAGATCTTCACATCGTTCTTTTAACCAATTCAATACAGCTTGAGAATCTGTTCTATCTTTAAATGCTGTTAAAATATTGCGAGTGCAAGCTAAAAGAATATCTGTATATTGAACATCCTCTGGATCAATATCTGCTTCATCTGCCGCAAAGTAGACGACAAAAAAACCATTTTCATCTAAATCTTTTTGTAGTCTTAGTAATTCTGTAGATTTACCTGCACCACGATGACCTGCATACAGTTGACAGGTTTTTCTGTCAGAATATAATATCTCTTTCCCTACCGCTTCCAATATGTCACCATCTCCCCTCACATCGGTACAATCCACATAAGCAGGATCTCCAGCAGGTAAAGGTCGGAATGGGTCAAAAGCGTTATATAACTGTTTTAAGAAGGCAAAATTTGAGGTCATAGTCGTAAATTTCAGCATCTAGAGTTATATTAACGCAAAAACACTGAGATTTATATTTTTATTTGAATACTTACCAGCATCCAGAGCAAAACCTGCATAAATGCTATACTAAACGAGTAACTCTTAGAGTGATAAATTTATGAGTTCACCATTTCCAGGGATGAATCCCTACTTAGAAAATCCTGATTTATGGTCAGAAGTACATCATAGATTAATTACAGCGATCGCTATTGCTATCTCTCCTACTTTGCGTCCTCAATATCGAGTAGCTATAGAAAAACGTACCTATAGACTTGATACTGAAGACTCTTTATTAATTGGTATTCCTGATGTAGCAATTTTATCAGTTAAACAAGCACAAAAACCAAGTATTAGGAAAACTGCAATAGCGACTTTACCCACAGAAACAGAGAATAGGGCGATTACTGTAACCTTACCATTACCTTTAGAAATTAAAGAAGGATATTTAGAAATTAGAGAAGTTTCTACAGGTAAGGTAGTAACTATAATTGAGATACTTTCTCCCACTAATAAAAAAACTAAAGAAGGTAGAAAATCCTATTTAGATAAACGGGAGAAAATATTGCAAAGTGATACTAACTTAGTAGAAATTGACTTAATTAGAACTGGGGAAAAAATGCCCATTGTCACCAGGATTTCTGATACAGATTATCGCATTTTAATTGTGAGATCCTATCGGTTTCCATCGGCTCAATTATTTGCATTTTCCGTCAAACAAACTATACCTAATTTTCCCATACCTCTACAAAAAGGAGAGGAGGAAATAGAGTTAAATTTACAGAATTTGTTCTTAGAAATATATGAACAAGCTGCATTTGATTTAACTTTAGATTATCATATTCCTCCTGTAGCAGACTTGTTAGCGGAAGATCGAGAATGGATGGATATATTATTAAAAGAACAAGGAAGAAGAGAGTAAATAAAAATTATTACTGACATTGCCGTTAAAATGATTGATTTGGTCTTAAAAATCCCCGTATCTAGAGACCGGGGACTGTCAAAACCCTACTCTACTTCCACCACACTAATAATCCTCTCATCCCTATTGAGTTGACAAATACTTTCACCCTTACTATCTTTGTTGAGATTAGGAACTGCATCTACCGATACGCGGATAACTCGCTCCTTATTTGTCAATAATGCGACCTCTGAACCTGGCTTTGCTGCTACCATAGCCGCTAAATTGTCCGTTTTATTATTAAATTTCACAAGTTGTACCCCTAAATCCCCCCGACTAGCCGCCCTTAACTGATTTGCTGGCATAATTTTGCCATATCCTTCTTCCGTCACCAGCAATAATTGGTGATTTTTGCTGACATTGACACAACCAACCATTTGCTGATTTTTCAAAAGGCGGAAAGCTTGTAAACCCATTGCAGCCCGACCCATAATCGGTAGTTGTTCATCATTGACGGGAAACCTTAATAGACGACCGCTAGAACTCGCCAAAATTAGATGTTCTCCGCTGCTGAGGAATTGGGTAAACGCTAATTCGTCATTATCTTTAAGCTTCAAAATTGTAATTCCTCGCCGTGAGAAATTCACAAATTCCGACAAAGATAGGCGTTTAATCCGTCCTTCCTTCGTTAACAGAACCATTTCCAACGTTTCGGGTTTTTCTGGCAACAAGAACCGAGTAATGATACCTTCCGTGTTACCTTGAGCGGTACTGGTAAGCATCGTAATCAATGGCGTTCCTCGTGCTGAACTTGTAGTGAGCGAAGTCGAACTACGTCCAGTAGTCAAAGGAATATCTCCCACCGTAATGGGATAGACTTTACCACCGCTAGTGAGGATTAACAGGTCTTTGTGAGTATTAGTTAATGCCGTTTGGATCAGGAAATCATGATCCAACAAGCCGTTTTCCCCTTTTGTTTTTTTACTGTTAGGGGAAATCCGCCGCACATAACCCCGCTGAGTAACTTCGACAATAGTTTCCTCTAGCGGTGCTTCCGGTTTAGGAGTGGGAATTTTCGCTGGAGAATTATCTGCTGCGGCTACTGCTGCTGGTTTAGCCTTACCTTTCTCTTCGGAAACTGGTTTTTCTGTAGTGTGAATTATTTTCGTCCGTCGCGGATCATTGTACTTCCGTTTGAGAGTTCGCAAATCTTTTTTCAGGGCTTTGAGTAATTCCCGTCTGTCGTCCAGTAATGTCCGCAATACGCTAATTTCCCGGTTAAGTTGGTCAAATTCCTGTTGTAAATTTTGCTGTTCTAAACCAGTGAGACGACGTAAGGGCATAGACAAAATGGCATCTGCTTGGACATCACTTAAATCTAGGCGATTACAAAGTGTCATCTTGGCGGTACTGCCATCGGGCGCTTGCCGTAATATAGCAATAACATCATCCAAATTTGCTAAGGCTTTCAGTAATCCTGCCAGGATATTTACCCGATTTTCCGCTTTTCCTAATTCGTAACTGTAGCGACGGTTGAGAGTATGTTCTCGGAACTTGAGAAATTCGTCTAATAGTTGTCGTAAGGTTAATTGGCGAGGTTGTCCATCAACTATAGCTAAGAGAATCGCGCCAAAGTTAGTTTGTAAAGCAGTTTGGTGATATAAATGCTGGAGCAATTCCTGGGGATTTGTATCGCGTTTGAGTTCAATAACTACACGCATTCCGTCTCTGTCACTCTCATCTCGAATGTCAGAAATTCCTAGTAAACGACCTTGGTTGACTAAATCGGCGATTTTTTCAATCCAACCAGCCTTATTAACTTGAAAGGGCAGTTCAGTGACTATTAATGCTGTCCGGCGTTTAGTTCCCCTGGTGGCAGGAATTTCTTCCATTGTGACGATGCCGCGCATAATAATACTACCTTTACCAGTGGTATAGGCTTCTCTAATGCCGCCATGATCAACAATTTCCCCACCAGTAGGAAAGTCGGGACCAGGAATTAATTGAAATAATTTTTCATCGCTTAACTCTGGGTTGTCAATTAAGGCGATTAAGCCATCAACGATTTCTCCCAAATTGTGGGGGGGGACATTTGTAGCCATACCTACGGCAATTCCTGCACAACCATTCAGTAACAAAAATGGTAATTGAGCCGGGAGTACGGTTGGTTCTTGTTGGGAATTGTCGAAATTACCAGTAAAATCCACAGTTTCGTCGGCAATTTCCGCCAACATTCCCTCATGTCCCACCGGTGCAAGACGGGTTTCCGTGTAACGCATGGCTGCCGGTGGGTCATTATCAACGCTACCAAAATTACCATGTCCTCCCAGTAAGGGATAACGGCTGGAAAAGTCTTGGACTAGCCGAACTAAGGCATCATAAACTGATTGATCACCGTGAGGATGATATTTACCGAGAACGTCTCCCACTACACGAGCGCATTTTCGGTAAGGTCGATCTGGTGTTAAACCGAGTTCGTGCATGGCATATAGAATCCGCCTATGTACTGGTTTTAACCCATCTCGAACATCTGGTAAGGCTCGCCCCACAATCACACTCATGGCATATTCTAGGTATGACCGTTGCATTTCGGTGTGTAGGGCGGTGGTGATGACCTGTCCCTTGGAGAGAAGGTTTAACTGTTTTGCCATGAGGTTTTTCCCTGAATTTTGACTACACAACAGCCGCTAGAAGTTGACACGCTCCGCAATCACAGCATAACGGATTAAATAGAAATACTCACACAATCTTGATACTCATGAAGATAAAAAGCAGTAGTATTATCCTTGATGTGATCCAAGCTTATAGATTATTAAAAATACAATACAGATTGGTCAGGTGTTAACCCTATTTAATATAAAGTCTCATGAAAACTGTTCTAATTGTGGAAGATGATTTAATTAATGCTCGCGTTTTTTCTAAAATTCTGAGTAAACGCGGGGGATTGGGGGTAAAACATACGGAAAATGTAGAAGAGGTCATGGAAATTGCCCAAGCTCGTGAAATTGACCTGATTTTAATGGATGTGTCCCTATCACGTAGTGTATACCAAGGTAAGTCTGTTGATGGGATCAAAATTACACAAATGTTAAAGTCTAACCGACAAACAGCCAACTTACCAGTGATTTTAGTGACCGCACACGCGATGGAAGGAGATCGGGAGAATTTTTTGAACCAAAGCGGTGCTGATGCTTATATTTCTAAGCCTGTGGTTGATCACCAACTGTTTATTGACCAAATTATGGCTCTTTTACCACCAGAATAGTCAGTTGTCAGTTGTCAGTTGTCCGTTGTCAGTTATCCGTTGTCCGTTGTCATCCGGTCATTGGCAAATTCTTTCCCCCTGCTACCTGCCCCCTTCCCCCTGCTCCCTGCTCCCTACCACCAGTACATCACGGCGTAAATAAAGCAACCATATTCAATCGCCAAAAAGCTTACTGTATATTAGTTTTGACTTTTGACTTTTGACTTTTGACTTCCGCCCTGCGGTACTAGGGTGCTTCCTCCTGGGGCTGTGAGGCTGATTTAATTTGTGGTAATTCTAAGAATTTTTTGGTGTCTGTAAGTAAGCGATCGCCCCACAGGTTTTCTTTGAGAAAATCTAAATTGCCATAACGATAATCTATGCGGAGCGCGGATACTCCCATTTGTAAACTTTTTTGTTTATCGCCCTGATTATAGGAAGCTACGGCTAAAGCTAATAAAGGTTCTGCGGCTTTTTTATCAATGCTAACTGCTGTTTGCCATTGCTGGATCGCTCCGGTGACATCACCTTGTTCGTATTTGATTAAACCAATATTGTTAATTGCTGGCCAAAACTTTTTATCTTGGTTGACTGCTAAATTGAATTGAGCGATCGCATCTGGGAATTTCTGTAACATCAAGTAAGCATTGCCCAAATCAAACAACCCTCCAGAATAATTGGGTTTTAATTTCAAACCAGCTTGATAATTGGTAATAGCTCCTTGGTAATCTTTTTTTTGAAACTTAGCTGAACCCAACGCAAACTGCACTTCAGGATTTTTAGGATTGAGGGTTTGGGCTTTACTCAAGGAGGTAACAGCCTGATCAAATTCTTTATTTTGTAAATGCAAACTCCCCAGTAGCCACCATACTTTGTCATTCTGCGGGGCTAATTTCGTAGCCAACTGCGCTCTGAGCAAAGCTGGTTCAACCTGCTGAAACTGAGCTAATTGAGCCGCTTGCTGGGCTAAATTCAAGCCCTGTTTCTCTAATTGAGCATTATCAACTTGCACTGTATGCGGAATGAATGCTTGAGCATGAGCAGCTTTTGGCAAACTCCATACACTACAGGCAACTAAAAGAGAAATCAACCGAATATATTTTGGCACACTACCACCTACTAGTCCGAATATTGGAATCTTATCGCTAACGCCACGCTATCAGATAGATTGGTCAATTGTCATTGGTCAGTTGTCAGTTGTCAGTTGTCAGTTGTCAGTTGTCAGTTGTCAGTTGTCAGTTGTCAATGAGTAATTTTATTCTTCCTTCTTCCTTCTTCCTTCTTCCTTCTTCTTCTTCTTCTTCTTCTTCCTCCTCCTGACTCCTGACTCCTGACTCCTGACTCCTCTTATCAAAAATGGGTAGAATCACAGTGAAAGTAGTACCTTCACCCAGATTGCTGGCTACTTGAATTTGTCCTTGATGATGCTCGATAATGGCTTGAGCGATCGCTAATCCTAATCCTGAACCAGTAGTTGTGACTGTAGCCGTTTTCCCACCTTTATGACTTCGTGCCGGATCAACTCGATAAAAGCGGTCAAATAATTTTGGTAGCGCGTCCGCAGGAATACCAGAGCCAGTATCACTAACTTTTACTTGTAAATGAGAATTAGTGTAACGCATTCCTGTAACTCGATTTATCCCCTCTATTCTTGCTAACTCCACTTTTATTACTCCTTGGGGTGGAGTATATTGCAAAGCATTACCAATCAAATTTGTAAATAATCTGACTAATTGCTCCCAATTTCCCGTGAGAGTAAACCAGTTTTCTAATAATTCGGGATTAACTTCCATCAACGGAGAATCAACTAAGTTCAAACCCAGATTAATTTGTTTTTCTCTAGCTACAAATTGTTGTTCGTCTACAACTTCCATCAATAAAGCATCAAGAGGACAAGATGAAAATAAATCTGTATTAATCCCACTATCTTGTCTAGCCAAAAATAGCAAATCATTAACTAACTTTCCCAATCGTTGAGTAAGTCGTTCTACTACTTTTAATTGTTGTTTATATTGAACCGTATTTTTTTCTTCTTCCCCTGCATCCAAATCAGCCAAAGCAATTTGCACATTAGTTTGAATTAAAGCAATTGGACTTCTTAATTCATGGGAAGCATCAGCAGTAAATTGTTTTAAGCGTTGGTAAGATTCTCCAACTGGTTCCATAGCTTTGCCAGATAAAAACCAACCACTAGCGGCTACTGACAATACCATTAAACTAATCCCTAAAGCCAAATCAAAAATTAATTCTCGGCTAGGTTTCGTTACCTCAAACCAAGGATGACTTACTCGTAAATATCCTAAAACCTGTCTTCCTTTTTCTATCCTTTTCGTAACTTGTCTAAATAACTGTGCAGATTCTCCCCATCCTCCCATTCCCTCTATTCGTACAGTTTCACCTGTATGATGAGTATGAACAGGAATATCTAATATTTGTGAAAAAGTTGACCATAATAATTCACCATTAGGACTAAACCACTCTAAATCAATCCGATCATCTTCGGCATTTTCAGCATTATTAGGAAAACTAGCTTCTACATTTACTCGCACTTGATTTGATTGAAAGTTTATCGGTTCAATTACCAAAGAACGCTCGACAACTTCCACCACATGATACAATGTATCGTCAATTCTTTCAATTAATGTACTGCGAACATACAAATATACTCCACTGGCAAATAATAATAGTAAAATCGCAGTTATAGTAGTGTACCAAATCGCTAACCGCCGACGAGTAGCTTGAAACAGATAAATAGACATAAAATTAATAAGCTTTCAAAATCGAGATCCCCGACTTCTTTAAAAATTCAGGGATCTATGTTCTGGGAATTACCCATTTAATACCATAACTCTGCTTGACGAGAAGAGCGACAGTCCCATCACACAGCCTATGTTCATAAACGAATCCATCAACTGAGGTATCTCCGTAAACGAAAATGATCTCCCGCAGTTGTGGTGATTTAGCTTCAGTGATGGATTCTTGTCCCCAAAGAACGTCATCCTCTGGAAGATAGTCGTCTTTGCAAAAATCACACAGCAGCCGAGATGAGTCCACAACGGGTGCTATATTACTAAGAGGTTGTTTGAAAAGTATTAGATGAAACCGATAATCTCCAGAAACCTAACCCCCCTTCCCCCCTTCCCTACAAGGGAATGGGGGTTTCAAAGCCTCTCCCCGCGTCGGGGAGAGGTTTGGAGAGGGGTTTATTTATACATTAAAAACTTTTCAAACATCCTCTAAAGCTAGTTTGTGCCAGCGCAAAATCTTCCGTGCGAATAAAATAAGCTGAATATGATTTCATAATTCCCATCTTTGCTTGATCTGATCGAATAAATTACCCAGTTTCTATTGAAACACTTAAGTAGGAAGATTTTATCTGAAAAAATAATTACAGCAGTGGCAATTCGCTATAGGAAAAATGAGGTTAACTATTAATTAGTATTATTTTTCTACACAAGTGTAAGCTGTTACGCAGCTAAACTTAATATTTTGCAGCCTAGAGTCCTGACAATAAGGCTTTTGGGCAAAAAAAGTAAATGTGTAACAGCCTATTAACATTTTTTCAGTTAAACAAAATAAGAGGCATTAGATTTTATTCACACATCCTATAATATCAGCTATCATGCTTACTCATACAGTAGTTCTGCTCGAGTAAAAAATAGTTCTCGGTTGGTATTTCCCTTACCCTGTGAGATTGAATATTTAATTATGAGACTTGTCGCCTTAGTTGCATCAAAAGGCAATGAAACAATTTGATCTTTGGAACCGTATATTATCTTACCAGACCAAACTTTTTTTGGTTTTTCGGTATTATTAGTTGTGAAAATAATTACCTCATAGATCAAATTATCTCCTTGTTTAGCTAGATCTTTCAATCCAAATTGAAGAAAAATTCCTTTTTGATTTCCACTTAAAGAAAAAACTACTTTCTGCTCCTGATTCTCTCCACGTAATTTAAAAATAGAATCATATATTCTATCGGAAATTGCAATCTTACCATCAGAAAATACAATATTATTAAGATAATCTGGTAAAACAGTTTCTTTCGTGAACTGATTAGCCCCTTTGAAACTACCTAATTCTACAGGCTTTACTTCCGCAAGACCAGGATCTGACAAATTTGGTTGAGATGAATTTTTGTATCTTTCATCTCCCTGTTGAATAATAATTTGAACGTTAGACTCTTGCCTATTTTCTTGCCTATTTTCTTGTTGCCCGTATACAGTTTTGTTTCCTCCAGTATTGTCTCCTTGAGTGCTTTTGTCTCCTCTAACGATATCTCCTCCAGCGGTTTCCTGCGTCTTTCCAGCAATATTAGTCCCGTTGAACAATGAATCAATCTTACCTTTAGCAAGTATGCCGAAAACAAAAACTACTAGAAGAGCAATACTTGACAAAATCCACTTCCGGTCTATTTTCTGGCCTGTCATACCCTGAATACCCTTAGTTACTGTATAATTAAAGCAGATTTCTGAGTAATTTGGCTTCCAGTTTATCATAACGTTGAAAAAATATCAAGAAATTGCTAGATATCGTCAATATCCAGGTGTTATACAAAATTGTGTAGCTTATCTACCTGATTTGGAGTGGTATTGGGATTGAAAATTTAAAATCCTATGATTATTCAAGCTTTTTGTAAAATACTTGTCTGAATAAAATATTTTTTTATACATAAAAATATCAAATCGCCAACTTAATCAGGTTTCTATACCAAGAATTGTTAAAATCTATGCCCCAGCCATTAAGATATTGATATTCATGCTCTATGGGCAATATCTGCCTTAATCTAGGTGATCATGGCAAAACCAAAAAAGAATTCTGATTCCATAAATCTAAGTGATCCACAATACTACATTAACCGTGAATTAAGTTGGCTAGAATTTAATCATCGGGTCTTACATGAGGCTTGTGATCCCAGAACTCCTCTGTTGGAAAGGCTGAAATTTTTGGCCATTTTTAGTTCCAATCTGGATGAGTTCTTTATGGTACGAGTAGCAGGTTTAAAGCAACAGGTAGAAGCCAGTATTAATTTATTAACGCCAGATGGACGCACACCAGCAAAACAGCTAGATGATATTCGTCTGCATTTGACTCCCCAACTCAAAAAACATAACGCAGAATTTGAGGAAGTTCTGCGACCACAGTTAGTAAAACAGGGAATCTATATTCTCGATTACATACAACTGAATCAAAGACAGCGAAATTACTTAAATAACTATTTTGAAGAACAGGTTTTTCCGGTGCTAACTCCCCTCGCTGTTAATCCTGGTCATCCCTTTCCCCACATTTCTAATCTCAGTTTAAACCTGGCAGTGGTGGTCAAAAATCCCGATACTGAGGAGGAGTCTTTTGCTATAGTTAAAGTCCCGAAAGTCTTGCCACAATTTTTACCCTTACCACCAGAGTTGGGAATTCAGGAAGATGGTAAAACTGCTCATTGGATCGGAGTTCCCTTAGAACAAGCGATCGCTCATAACTTAGAATCCCTCTTTCCAGGGATGAGTATCCAAGAATATCACCCCTTCCGCATTACCCGTGATGCTGATCTGGAACTAGAAGAAGATGAAGCAGATGACCTGTTATTAGCTATTGAACAGGAACTTCGCAAACGCCGCATGGGTGGAAATACCGTCAGGTTAGAAATTCGCTCCCAAACCCCCGCATCAATTCGTTCCCGGCTCTTACCAGATTTGGGATTAACCGAAAGCGATATTTATGAAATTGATGGTCTTTTAGCACTGCGGGATTTAATGTATTTTCTGGCATTACCATTACCAGAACTTAAAGATCCCCCCCGTCAATCTGTTGTTCCTTCCCGCTTGCAACGGCTCAGAGAACCCTGTATTGATGCTGACGTTCCCGAACTAGAAGAAGGAAGAGACTTTTTTTCCATCATTCGTGAAAAAGATTTACTCGTCCACCATCCCTATCAATCCTTTTCTGGTACAGTAGTCCGCTTTATTACTAGCGCTGCCCATGATCCTCATGTTCTTGCCATTAAAATGACTCTTTACCGGACTTCTGGGGACTCACCCATCGTTAATGCTTTAATTGCTGCGGCAGAAAATGGCAAGCAAGTTTCTGTATTAGTCGAATTAAAAGCCCGGTTTGATGAAGAGAATAACATTTACTGGGCAAGGCGTTTAGAAAGTGTTGGTGTTCATGTTGTCTATGGTTTAGTTGGTTTAAAAACCCATAGCAAAATTGTTCTGGTAGTACGCCGGGAAAAAGACAGAATGCGCCGTTATGTACACATTGGTACAGGGAATTACAACCCAAAAACTGCACGACTCTATACAGATTTAGGCTTATTTAGTTGTCGGGAAGAATTAGGTGCAGATTTAACAGATGTGTTTAATTTCTTAACAGGTTACTCTCGCCAAAAATCCTATCGAGAAATTATGGTAGCACCTGTGAATATGCGCGATCGCTTTCTGGAATTAATTAAGCGCGAAATTGAAAATGTCCACAATGGATTTTCTGGTCGCATCGTTGCTAAAATGAATGCCCTCGTTGATCCACAAATCATTTCTACACTATACGAAGCTTCTCGTGCAGGTGTACAAATTGACCTAATTATTCGCGGTATTTGTTGTTTGCGTCCCGGAGTGCCAAACCTGAGCGAAAATATTCGCGTCATCAGCATTATTGGTCGCTTTTTGGAACACTCCCGCATATTTTACTTCTACAACAATAGTCAAGAAGAAATATATATTGGTAGTGCGGACTGGATGCGTCGCAATTTAGATCGTCGAGTGGAAGTCATTACCCCCATTAAAGACCAAGATATTGCTAAGGACTTGCAAGAGATTTTAGGAATTATGTTGGCAGATAATCGTCATGCTTGGGAATTACAACCTGATGGTAGTTATATTCAAAGATGTCCTTGTGATAACTGTCCAGAAGCTAATTCTCAAAAAACTATTATGTCTATGACATTACGATCTGTAGGCATAAATTAAACTCTCATTAGTTGCAGCAAAAGTGAATAATAACCTCTGCCAATATCACCGACTTTTCTGATCAATTTTCTCATGCAAATAATTAATCAGAGAAGTCGGGGATCTCAACCATAGCTTAATTGACGTACGCTGCTGTAAATTCTTCTTCAGTCAATAGATATATATATTTTCAATAGTCTTCAGACTTATACAACTATCAGACTAAATGTATATTGGTGAGGATATTAGACTTGATATTCGGTGATGAATAACATATTTTGGAGATGCACTATCATAATAAGTAGGTGAACACAATAAAACCAAACTGTGTAAAGAAACGTAAAATCGCCCAAACCCTCTTCACTCTTGCCTCTTGCCTCTTGCCTTTTGCCTTGCCATAACGACAATTTTCAACGCCAACCTACTTATCCCAGTTTCATAAGTGCTGAATCTGTCGCCCCAGTATTATGCAAAAAAACAGTTTTTTATGAAAAATTTGCATAAAAATTAACCTTTAGTGGCTACAATTCATCCATAAGATAAAGTAAGGAAAAATCTCCATATCCCTTTCCCAATCTGCCACCAATCAGCGATGATAATAAAAGATGAAAATAAATTATACTAAGCTTAAATTATGCTCGGCGGAATTTCTTTGGGAACACTTGGTTTAACAGTAGGTAGTATACTCACCATCACAGGTTTTGTTGCCTACTTCATGGATAACGCTACCCTCAATCTAGTAGGATTTTTCTATGGTTTTCCGCTATTACTGGGAGGTTTAGCCCTAAAAGCTAATGAACTTAAACCCATCCCCTTCAGCCAAACTACCACACCATCAATCCTCGAACTCAGAAAGCAACAGGCAACTGTCACACAAACTAAAATCCGCAAGGACATCACCCGCTTCTGTTATGGGCAAAAATCCCATCTAGATTTAGCCCTGGCTTATCTAGGTTTAAGTCCCACAGACGAAGTCAGACCAGTCGTCACCGGTTTGCGAGAAACCGAAATCAACGGCGCTTATACCCTAATCCTAGAATTCGATTCACCACTAATCACCTTTGATACCTGGCAACAAAAGCATGAAAAAATGACCAAGTATTTTGGTCCAGGTGTAGAAGTCAACATTAAACAGCCCAGAGAGGACTACATTGAACTGTCTTTGATGAAAATTTAATCTAAAACCTCTATCTCGCAAGGAACTCAAGTTCCTTGCTAATAACAAAAGTCATCTAAAGATGACTAAACACTTAAAAAAAGCTCCTAGTCCGTTAAAACGGACTTCAGCTATTAGACAGGGAATTTATTCCCTGGCGGGTGTCTGGCGGGTGTAAAAGCCAACTAGAATTAAATTTCTCGGAGATGTCTAATTGGGAAAGTGTCAAGATCCCCAAGATCCCCGACTTCTCAAAGAAGTCAGGGATCTGAAAATTAACAGGTAGCTAGACACAAATAGAAGACTGGAAGCAAGAAGGACAAGTTTATTTGATAACTTCTCTTCTGGAAGGGCGTTTTGGTAGTTTGGATGCTGAGTTATTTGGTTTGGTGGAAAAGATTGCTAATATTCCTATTTCTGAACGCACTCAGTTACTTCTTTCTTTGGGTAATTTATCCCGTGAGGAATTGTTGCAAAGATTGCAGAATGAGGCAGTTTAGGATATATTGTTTAATGTGTTTTTTTATATAGTCCTCAGATTAGAAATCTGGGGCTATACAGACAAAGCCTACCTGCGTAGGCTATTTTTATGGATAATTTTCATCAGATTAATCTTTAAAATGTCTTGATTTAATTTCTGGATGTTCTGCTAAAAAGCGTTCTATTTCTAAGTATGACCATCGCTCTACTTCCCAACCCTCTTTATCTCTTAAAGCATCTAAGCTATCGTGTAAAGTTGCGCCAATTATCCCGCTAGTCATGATACAAAAACCTTTAGCTGCTTGTGCTTTTAGCATATCACTTATATCAGGAACTTGTGATTTACCAAGAGATCGCTTATCGCTTTTTAATTTACATTGAGCTATCCATTTAATAGGTTTTTTATTAATATCTACACCTTTAGAAAATACAATATCTCTACCACCATCACGAGAGCGAGACTTATCAATTTTCTGTATATCAGTTAATTTATGTTTTTCTCTTAAAATATCATAACAAAGTTCTTCAAATTGATCATCATTTAACTGATTCCAAGAACATGATATATCATCAAATGTTGTAAATTTTGCTCCATCTCTTTTAGTATTATTTAGGTTTGCTCCATGTATATTTGCATATCGTAAATCCGCATTACTTAAATCTGCTCCCTGGAGATTCGCTTTTATTAATGTAGCTTCTTGTAGGTTTACTCCAGTTAGATTTGCACCAGTTAAATTTGCACCCCGCAAATCAGCCGAATGTAAATTTGAATTGCTAAAATCAGTATGAGTTAAATTTAAATTAGCCAATTTTGCATTTTTTAGATAACTATTACTTAAATCAATGCATTCTAACTCATATTTGGAAAAATGATTTCGTGTCTCAGATAAGCTAATTTGATTTTTCTCTTGTTGATTTATTTGAGCAAATTTTTCTTGATTAAGAATTTTCCAAACAATAGCCCATTTATGATCTATTTCTTTTTTTATATCAATTATAGTTCCAGTCAGATTAGCACCACTCAAATTAGCATTCTCTAAATTAGCACCACTCAGATCAGCATTCTCTAAATTAGCACCACTCAAATTAGCATTCTCTAAATTAGCACCACTCAGATCAGCATTCTCTAAATTAGCACCACTCAAATTAGCATTCTCTAAATTAGCACCACTCAGATCAGCATTCTCTAAATTAGCATAGCTTAGGTTCACGCCTTCAAGCTCGGCACTACTTAAATAAGCATCGCTGAAGTTGAAATGACTAAAATTTTTATGACTAAGATTGACACTACTTAAGTCAGTATTATTCAAGTTAGCACCATTCAAGTTAGCACTATTCAAGTTAGTCGCATTACTCAAGTCAGCATCACTTAAGTTCGCATTACTCAAGTCAGCATTACTCAAGTTCGCATTACTCAAGTTCGCATTACTCAAGTTCGCATTACTCAAGTCAGCATTACTCAAGTTAGCATTACTCAAGTCAGCATTACTCAAGTCAGCATTACTCAAGTCAGCATTACTCAAGTTAGCACCATCACTCAGGTCAGCACCACTAAGATTCAGATTACTAAGGTCTACACCACATAATTTTGTTTCAATTAATTTTGCATCAGTTAGATTGACATTACTGAAAATTGCAACTTCTAACTCTTCTGCATAACCATATTGTGAATTGTAAATACAATCATCTATATATACACAGTCATATTGAGAAAGCTCTGCATTGGCACAACATAAGTTTGCATAACTCAAATCAGCATTACTTAAATCTGAATCATGAAAATTAACACCTGCTAAATTAGTGTTGTGTAAAATTGCATGACTAAAATTAACACCACTGAAATTAGCACCACCCAAATCAGAATTGCTCAAATCAGCATTACTTAAATCTGACCCATGAAAATTAACACCTGCTAAATTAGTGTCGCGTAAATTTGCGTGACTAAAATTAACACCATTGAAATTAGCATCACTAAAATCAGCACCACTCAAATCAGCATTTCTTAAATCAATATTTTCCAAGTTTAATTCCTGAAAATCTGTTTCTCCTTCTTCATAAAGTGCTAGAAGTTTCGCAGCATCCATACTGTCTTATCCTTTTAGGTGGTATAGTTTGTTTCTAATTACCTTGATATTCTAACAAATTTACAACGTTAAAAGAGGGTTGTTTACTACACTTATTTAATTAATAGCTAGTAAAGATTCAGTAACTTTACTGAAAATAACCTTTTCTAGTTTTGTCAAAGTTGCCTAAATCTACGGAAGTTTAAATTCCCATGTAGATAGCTGATTAAGTCCATGCCCATAAGTCAAATTATATTGCAATGGAGTAATACTGATATATTTTTTTTGAATGGCATGAACATCAAGGGGAATGTGGGTTGGTAAGTTTAATTCTATAGGTGGTTCTACATCTTCGATTACCTCTCCAGTTAACCAGTAGTAAGTTTTACCTCTAGGATCAGTTCGCTTGTCAAAAACATCCACATAACGTCGTACTCCTTGTCTAGTGAAAGTAACTCCAGCTATTTCTTCCCAAGATAACGGGGGGACGTTGACATTGAGTAACATCAATTCTGGCAGTGGTTGGGCGGCAATTTTAGCAACCAGGACTTCAGCAAATTTAGCTGCTGGTTGAAAATCTTTATGGGTATGACTGGTTAAACTAAAAGCAATACTAGGAATACCTTCAATAACTCCTTCCATTGCTGCGGAAACAGTCCCAGAGTAGAGGATTTCTGTCCCTAAATTTGCACCTTGGTTAATTCCAGATAGCACTAAGTCGGGTGGAGAATCCAATAAAGCCCATAGTGCCAATTTTACACAATCTGAAGGCGTACCATCACAAGCCCAAGCTTTAATATCAGGATGAAACACAGATTCCACTATTTCCGCGCGAATGGGTTGCAGTAAGGTTAATCCATGACCTGTTGCGGATCTCTCTCGATCTGGACAAACTACTGTCACTTCATGACCCGCTGCTGCTAAGGTGTTGGCTAGGGTACGAATACCCAAAGCAGAAATTCCATCATCGTTGCTAATTAGTAATTTCATTTGTCATTTGTTAGTTGTTAGTTGTTAGTAGGGGCGAAGCATTTGGAAGATAAATTATCGGTCATTGCCAAAAATAGTTCTCCAAATGCTTCGCCCGTACAGTTGTTAGTTGTCAGTTGTCAGTAGGAAAAATCCTCTCCCCTACATCCCCTGCCTCTTGTCTGTTCCCTGCTTCCCTGTTCCCCGTTCCCTACTATAGACTAATGACTAATCACCAATGACTAATAACTAATGACTAGCAATTTAGAAGACCAACTTTTAGCATTACGACAAGAAGGAGAAACAGCGATCGCTGCTGCTGATAGCCTAGAACGCCTAGAAGAACTCAGAGTTAACTATTTGGGCAAAAAAGGGCAATTGGGGCTGCTGTTACGAAGTATGGGGCAAATGAGCGCGGAAGAACGTCCTCAGATTGGAGCGATCGCTAACACTGTCAAAGAAGCCATTCAAAACAGCCTTGACCAGCAACGCACAACCCTGGAATCTGCTCAAATTCTGGTACAACTAGAGGCGGAAACAATAGATGTCACCATGCCGGGTATTTACCGTCCCCAAGGTCGGATTCATCCCCTCAATGGCATTATTGACCAAACCCTAGATATCTTTGTTGGCATGGGTTACACCGTTGCCCAAGGATCAGAAATGGAAACAGATTACTACAATTTTGAAGCTCTTAACACCCCCCCAGATCATCCAGCCCGTGATATGCAGGATACCTTCTATTTACCAGATGGTAATTTATTGCGGACTCATACTTCCTCTGTGCAAATTCGCTACATGGAAAAGGAAGAACCACCTATTCGAGTTGTTGCCCCAGGTCGAGTATATCGCAGAGATGATGTAGATGCGACGCACTCAGCAGTTTTCCATCAAATTGAACTTTTAGCCATAGATGAAGGACTAACTTTTACAGACCTCAAAGGAACTGTGAAAATATTTTTACAATCAATATTTGGCGATTTACCAATTCGGTTTCGTGCCAGTTATTTTCCTTTCACCGAACCTTCAGCCGAAGTAGATTTACAGTGGAAAGGACGTTGGTTAGAAGTTATGGGTTGCGGTATGGTTGACCCCAATGTTTTAAAATCTGTGGGTTATGATCCAGAAGTTTATAGCGGCTTTGCTGCCGGTTTTGGTGTAGAACGGTTTGCAATGGTATTACATCAAATTGATGATATTCGTCGTTTGTATAATAGCGATTTGCGCTTTTTACAACAATTTTAATGCAGCGGCGGGGTTTCCCCGCCCTTAATAATCATGAACCAAAACTCAACCAACCAAAAATTTCTTTAACAGTTAATTCTAAATTGATATTTTCCAAAATTGGTAATTTATCATCACCTTCATATATTTCTATTTTTTGTCCAGGAAATACAGCTAATACACTTTCTTCCTCTGGATTTAATAACCAACCTAATTCAGTTCCGTGACGGGAACAATGCAATAATTTCGTTAATACTTTTTTCTGTGGTTGTTCAGGAGAAAGAATTTCTATTACCCAGTCAGGATGAATTTCAAACCGATTAGCAATTCTCCCAGATTCAGTTTTGGGGATTCTTTCCCACCGGAACACCGCAATATCAGGCACAATGGTACTACCACCAAAAGTACAACGTAGTTCTGGGAAGGCATAAGCAATCTTTGGCGTTTCCGCTACTTGATTAATATTGGTACAAAATTTAATCTGTAGACGACTGTGTTCACCTTGTGGCATAGGTTTTTGCAGGATTTCCCCGTTAATAAATTCTGATGCTGGTTTAGTTTCCGGTAACTTGAGAAAATTTTCTAGTGTAATCTGGCGTTCAGTGGTTATAGTCATAATTGGTAACTAGAAAGCATATTTATTATATTATAGGAATCATTAATTATATTTGAGAAATTTTAAGTAGCGTAGGGTTGGCATTGCCCACCAAAACCTGCCTACGGGGGGCAATAAAGTTTCCCATTATCCTTTCCTGGCTACAATTATGAACCAAAACTCAACCAACCAAAAATTTCTTTAACAGTTAATTCTAAATTGATATTTTCCAAAATTGGTAATTTATCATCACCTTCATATATTTCTATTTTTTGTCCAGAAAATACAGCTAATACACTTTCTTCCTCTGGATTTAATAACCAACCTAATTCAGTTCCGTGACGGGAACAATGCAATAATTTAGTTAATACTTTTTTCTGTGGTTGTTCAGGAGAAAGAATTTCTATTACCCAGTCAGGATGAATTTCAAACCGATTAGCAATTCTCCCAGATTCAGTTTTGGGGATTCTTTCCCACCGGAACACCGCAATATCAGGCACAATGGCACTACCACCAAAAGTACAACGTAGTTCTGGGAAGGCTATGGCAATTTTTTGACTTCTAGTGAGTCCATTGACAACTTCAATAAAAGTAGTCTGAATTAAGCTGTGTTCACCTTGTGGCATAGGTTTTTGTAGGATTTCCCCGTTAATAAATTCTGATGCTGGTTTAGTTTCCGGTAACTTGAGAAAATTTTCTAGTGTAATCGGGCGTTCAGTGGCTATAGTCATAATTGGTAACTAGAAAGCATATTTATATTATCAACGATAATGTCGAAAATTAGTTTTTGGGAAATATCTGTAAAATCAAGTACATTGGGTGTGTAATCACTGGCTATAAAAGCTTGAATAAATTACTTATCAGTATCGGAATGTTTTTTGGTTCTACCATTGGTAGCTATATTCCGCTTTTATGGGGTAGAAGTTTATTTTCGTTTACCTCAATCCTATTTAGTGTGATGGGGGGACTTTTGGGAATATGGCTGGGTTATCGGACTTCCAAATATTTAGGATTTATGTAATTTACTAGAATTATTCATCATTAATGAAGTAGGGGTTTAGCAATGCTAAACCCCTGATTTTTTCTATTTTATCAAAGCAGTTATGACAAAAATTTCTTATTTCAAAATCACATCATGTTGAGAAAGCAATTTTTCTACCTTGGCTTCTTCAATGCGGGAAGTTAATCGTTTGGTTTCATACATATCTCTGGTAGTTTTTGCCAAAGTAAAAGTAGAACCAACAGAAAAAGCTAAACCCATGCCCATAAATCCTTTTATCCAATTGTCTACAGGTAAATTGACAACACCAAAGGTAGTCATAGAAATAGATAAAATAAAAGCTGCCCATGTTTGAAAAACCCAAGCAGGACTATCTTTTTGTTGATTAAATGTTTGCATATTTCCCACTTTGTAATTACTTCCTAACAACACAATTGTATGTATTAGTAAAAAATCAGGTGAGAGTAACTTACCAGTTCCGTAACTGTACTTAATTAAAATCACGAAAAGGGCAGTAAATAAAGCAGTTATTCATAAAAAATTTGTACCAGTTTTATAAGTGGCACAAACTTGTAGAGACAACCGCAGTTTTTACCTAACTCCGCTGCCAAATTTTAATGGTTTTGTCCAAACTACCACTGACTAACATTTCTCCAGAAGCAGTAAAGGATAAAGCTGTGACTGTATTAGCATGACCTGTAAATGTCCCTAATAATTCCCCAGATTGTAAATGCCACAATTTGATAGTTTTATCAGCACTACCACTGGCAATAATTTGTTCGTCAGGACTTAAAGCAACTGTATTCACACTATCTCGATGTCCTTTGAGAGTGTGAACTAATTCCCCAGTGGCTAAATTCCAAACTCGAATAGTTTGATCTTGACTACCACTAACTAAAAATTTAGCATCAGCACTTATGGCTAGGGAACTAACAATATGAGAATGACCCATCAGGGTGTATATTGGTTGTATATCTGGCAATTTTTTCTGATTGAGTGTTGAGGATGTTTCCCAAACTTTGATTTTGCGATAACTACCTGTAATTAAAATTTTCCCATCTTGACTTAATACCATTGAATGGGCTGCTGTATCATCTAAAGATAGAGTATTTTCAACTTGGCGATCGCGCAAATTCCAAAATAAAATCTTGCGGTCATGGCCACCAGTCGCTAACATCTTACCATCAGGAGTAAACGCCACACAACGGACATCTCCATGATGTTTATGGAGAATATCAATTAGATCCAACGCCCCAGTATGCCAAATTTTAACGGTGGAATCTGCACCTACACTCACTAATGTTTGTCCGTCGGTGCTAAAAGCCAGAGAATTAACTTCATTAACATGATCAGAAATCACCCAAGGATATTCTGATAATGTCTCGATTAATTCACCTTTGGCTAAATCCCATAATTTTGTTTCTCCCCTGCTACCACTAGCTAACATCGGGATTGTTTTGACATTTTTAGATCCAGCATCTTCAACTACTAAGGTTTTGATAGCATAGGCTAAACAGTTAATACCTCTGGTATGTCCAATCAATGTTTGCCAGCATTCCCAATCACCAATAATCTTCTTTTGGGGATGATCTGATGGTAAGGTTTGAATGGTTTCTACCATCATTTTCTCATCAGTTATTGGCACATCATCTGGCTTACCACCCAGAGATTGTAAATACCAATTTAAGCCTCCCGCATATAATAGACTACTGGGAGTTAGATAAGTTTTGGCGTTGGAAAAATCTAGTTGATTTGTGGGTAAAAAACCAGTAATTACAGTTTGTTTGTGGTATCCTAATTTGTTATTTCCAGGATAAAACAAACACAAGAAAATTAATACTTGGTGGTTACTGATATCTTCTTGACTAACAGACCAACGAATTTTATCTTTTTTAATACCGTTAAAACTTTCTCCATCTGCTACGTGAATTTGAATACTCACTTTTGGGTTATTAGCTAACAAATAAGTAAACTTACTTTCACTACGTAAATTTCCCTCATCATCCAAAACCATATTGTCTAAAGTGTCTTGTGGCACTTTTCTCACCAATTTTCCTAAGCGTTCTGTAATCATCCAATCAACAATTTGTTCACGGACAAGATAATCTTCTGCTTGACGTTGAAAATAAGTAGGAAAGGGAATGATCCAATCAGGATATTCAGGATATTCTGGTGGTATCGGTGGGGGATTTTTGGCGAGAATTTCAGCTTGCTGACGGGAACATTCGAGAATTTTTGTGAATGAATCCCCCGCAAATGCCATTACCTCACTGTGATAACCTTTAACTCGACTTTCTAAAAGAGAAAGATCCGCCGTTTTCGGTTTTTTCACCCGGTTTAAGAAGTCAGTTTGTTGCGCTTTTAGTAAACTAATCCAATTCATCTGCATGATAGTGGCACACCATTGCATACCCAAGATAACTTATACTAATGGAATAATTACTCAATTTATAACTTCAGCCAAAATTCAGTAATCATCACAGTCTAATAGAATACAAAAACTAGCTGAATTTAATGGTAAACATCAACCCCTACGGTGATTAAGCACTGCTTAATTTTATATAGTAGGTTATAGAGATTTCGATGATTTCCCTAAATTCTAACTAACCTAACTAACAATTTACTGTTTCTAGAGAAACACTTCTGAGTAGAAAAATAGTAAGCATTCACTCGTCAGTCGTCAGCTAATACAGCTTTCCGTAAAACACGGGTAATTAAAACTTCCTCTTCTTGACTATTCCTGCTTTTAGCTGACTCCTGAATACTACTGAAAGATTTTTTACACCCTGTCCGATTTTCAAACATCCTCTTATTGAGATTTTCAGGATAACTTTATTAAAACAATAAATAATATGATCTAGGGCTTAACTATCATAAAAATAGTTGTTTTGATTTACGAGAAGCATCAATATGTGTCATCTACAAAACTTTAAGTTTATCTGGAATCAAGACTATCATAAAAATAGTTGTTCTAATTTATGGTAAGCATCAATATTTGTTATCTAGAAAACTTTAATTTTGTCTTGAATCAATTTTAAAATTATGAATCCTAAAAAAACACTCACCTCATTAGAAAAAATAATTCCTAATAGATTGCTAAATCAGATACAATATATTCATTGTAGTCTAGTTTCCTGGTGGATTTTGCATTGGGGAAGTCAGCCTTTAAATTTTTCTGAAAAATCAGCAATGGTTTTTTCTCCGCATCAAGATGATGAAACCTTTGGTTGTGGAGGGATGATTGCCCGCAAAAGAGAACAAGGAATACAAGTAGGGATAACTTTTTTAACTGACGGTAGAGGTTCTCATTGTTTAGATCCCCATATTCAAAATCAAGTTATCCAGATTCGTCAACAAGAATCTTTGATAGCTTTAGATATTTTGGGTGTGAACACTTCAGAGATTCATTTTTTAAATTATCAAGATGGCAGTTTGGCTTCTTTGAATATAGAGAAAAGGCAACAGATAATTACTGAGATTTCAGAATTACTAAATTTGTATCAACCAGGAGAAGTTTATGTACCTCACCGCAAAGATTGTCATCAAGATCATGAAGCTACTTATAATTTAGTGAAAGAGGCAATTATCCAATCTAAAATCACTACAGAAATACTTCAGTATCCTATTTGGGTATTTTGGCGATCGCCATTATTTATTCTGTTGAAGTTACAAGATATTGCAGCGGCTTATCGCTTATCAGTAGCATCAGTAAAAGAGAAAAAACAAAAAGCTATTGCTGCCTATCCTTCCCAGCTTGAGATGTTACCTCGGGGATTTATTAACAGATTTTTATATTCGGAAGAAATATTTTTTAAATCCGAGTGAAGTTGTGAGTGGTAAGCATCTGAAGATTTGTTATCAATAATTACAGTGGAGAAAATTTAAATGCGGATTCTACATATTACTAATCATGTCCAAAAAATCGGTAATGGAATTGTTAATGTTGCTGTAGATTTAGCTTGTTTACAAGCAAAAAGTGGTCTGGATATTGCTGTGGCTTCTGCTGGTGGAGAATATGAAAAATTATTAGCAGATCACGGTGTTGAACATTTTTATCTCAATCAATGTCGGACACCATTAAATCTCATTAAGGCTGCTGGGCATTATCGCCAAATCATTAAAGAGTTTCAACCGGATATTGTTCATGTACACATGATGACAGGGGCAATTTTAGCAGGGATTCTTCGCAAGAATCGAGAATATCATTTAGTTTCTACTGTCCATAATGAATTTCAACATAGTGCTATCCTCATGGGGTTAGCTGATCAGGTAATTGCAGTTAGTAAAGCAGTAGCTAATTCAATGATTAAACGGGGTATTCCACCTCAAAAATTGCGCGTGGTTAGTAATGGAACTTTAGGAAGTCCTCGACATAAAAAACTGGCAGATTATCAACCAGTAGAAATGCCACATCCATCTATAACTACTGTGGCGGGGATGTATACCCGCAAAGGTATTTATGAGTTAATTGAGGCATTTAAAATAGTTTCCTCAGACTTTCCGCAAGCACATTTATATTTGGTAGGAGATGGTCCAGACCGACCGATTTTCGAGTCTATGGTACAAAATACAGATGTTAGGAATCGCATTCATTTTGAAGGCTTCCAGTCAGAACCGCAACGCTATATGTTAGCAACGGATATCTTTGTTTTGGCTTCACATTGTGAATCTTTTGGCTTAGTGCTAACGGAAGCGCGGGAAGCTGGTTGTGCCATTGTCGCTAGTGATGTAGATGGCATTCCTGAGACTTTAGATTATAGTCAGGCCGGGATTTTAGTGCCACCCAAGGATATTCCAGCCTTAGCTAATACTTTGACACAATTATTGAGCGATCGCCAACTTTTAGATCAGTGGAAATTCCGCGCCCAACAAAATTTAGAAAGATTTAGTGCCGCAAGAGTGAATGAAGAAACACTAAATATATATCGTGAATTAATGAGAAAAGACAATATCATCAGAGTGATGGAAACCAGAGGATTAGCCAATCTTAATTAATTGTTTTTCGCTAATGTGCATCGCAATTCCTTTCTCATAATAGGCAGCTTCATTAATAAAGATTGGATAAACAGTAGAATTTCCTTGATAGAAAATTTCTTCTCCTGTGAAAGTCAGAAAAATAGGATCACCAGGATGCAAAGGTTCATAATCTTTAAATTGAAGTCGGGGGTGAATCATCGCCTGAATTTCCCCTACTTCATTTCTCGGATAATCAATCACACCAATTGATTTATAGACTGTTAGTGTGTTATTTTTGGGTAAATATTTTCCTTGATTATAGTCTTCAAAATAATCTAAAACACTATAAATAAGTTGTTCAGTCTGTTGAAATAATTCCGCATTTAAAATCCCCTGGGGTACAGCACCAACTTCAATTGCAAAACCCAAATCACACAAAGAACGTAGAAAACCACTACCTTGAGGTTGTTCATGAATATAAACCTTCACCAAAGGATTAACTGCACTCAAATCCGCAGCTAATTTGAGCAGGAAAGGATGCCAATTTCCTAGAATAATACATAATCCCATATTGGCAGTAGTCGTATGTACATCAATAATTGTATCTACAGATTCTTGATTTTCTGGTTGTAATATTTGTTGAATTTCTCGCGCCCTTAATTCTTCATAACTTGAAATTTTTGAACTTGATAATTTATCTTGATTAAAGCAACGATTCAGATCCGTATCAATATATCTTGTCCGTGCAGCAATAGCTTTAGGATTACCAAGTAATGATAAAGTTTCAAAACTACCTCGATGAATTAAATGGGGATATTGCTGAAACTTTTTCACCAAGTAAACTCCCGTTAACTCATTACCGTGATTTCCCCCAACAATCGCCACCCGATGAATTTGATTCATAAATACCTCATTTATAAGCAACTTAGCTATGAAAGTGAACACATTCTATCAGTCCATAGCCTTTTGTGCTGAGATGCTGCATAAATAATTTTCTCATAGTCCAGATGCCAATAGCAAGAGGAAGGGAGTATAATTAATGATGATAAATTCTTAGATATTCTTTAAAAATAGGGGAAAGAGTATATAGTTTTTGATCATTTTCTAATTTAGTTAATAAAAATCTTCTTGTTAATGATTGTAACCCGTTAATTATATCCATTGATGACAATGATAAAAGTTGTTTTATCTCATCTCTAGATATAGGTTGATCATTTTGACTAATTTTCAATAATATCTCTTTTTCAACTTCAGATAATCTCATCCATATTAAATCAAACAGAGATTTAAAATCTTCTGTTAAAATTAAACTATTTTCTTTGATAAATTCGGCAACTTCACTCTGAAAGACATCTTTAATTAAAATACTGATATATTGTAAATATTTAGGATGACTTTCATATAAGTTGATTAAGTTTAAGCAATTTTCCTCATTTTTTAAGCCCTGATTTTTCAATATCTCTGTAGCTGCATTATTTAAACCTGATAGTTCTAAGGAATGAATCGGATAAAGTTCACTATCTAAGGATATCATTTCTTGGCATTTTTCCTGACTAATGATAATTAAACAACTTTGATGTTCAATTTCTGTAATCATTTGGAGGAAGGTTTTATAATCTTGATATTCAGGTTTATATTGTCCTGAATATTGTTGAGGGGTAAATATTTCTTCTAGGTTATCGAGAATAATTAAGCAGCGTTTTTGATTAAATAATTCTAGGGATTGATTTAATAAATTATTGGTATTTATATCTTGGCTATTTACATTTAATTCGGTGATTATTTCTGTAAGGATAGAATTTAAAGAGTTAGATAATTTAATGTTTTTCCAGATAATTGCATCAAATGGTATTGTGTGAGTATCAAGAAAGTATTTCACTAATGTACTTTTACCAATACCGGAAATTCCCAAGATTGAGATTAAGCGGGTATTGGGGTTTTCTACCCATTTGGATATGGTTGATAGTTCGTTAGTCCGTCCGTGAAAATAGGTAATTTTGGGGGATTGTTTGAGGTTTATGTAAGATATTTTTTGTTTAATTTTAACTTCGTCATTAATTGCTTGTTTTTGAATATCTGTGTTATTTGGACATAAATTAAAATGACTATTTATGCCTATTCCAACAACTTGTGATGAATTAAACGAATTTGCTAATCTTTCGATAGACCAACAAAAATTAGATTTAGTTACATCTTCACCTAATTCTTTTCCCAGAATTTTATATAATTCACGACTAACATTTCCAATATGATTTTCGCTTTCATAACCAAATTCATCAGCAATTTCACTATAGATTTTACCGTGCCAAATGCCTTGAACAGCACTTCGTTGTAAGTCGTTCAGGTGGTTTCCGGTGTGTTTAAAGACTAATTCATCAACTATTTGTAACACTTCTGTAACAGTCATAAATGCTTATTTTGTAAGGATTATGGGTATTTTAGCCTAGCCTGGGGTTAAATTATCAAGGGTTTTCAAGGGTTTGGATTAATATTTCTTTACAAAATTGGGTAGGAAATAACGGGCTTTTGATGTTCTGTATTTATATTGCCATAAGCTAAGTGATTTATTATCAGAGTGTAATGAAAAAGTTTTACCAAGTAATCAAATTAGAGTATATGGATTTAAGAGGCATACTTCAAGATTTAGCAAAAGACCTTCTCGGTGATCAAAAGATGTCTGATGATGACTTTGAGAAAATATACGAGATGATAGAGGATAAGGTAGATAATGAACCTCCTCCTCGTTTTGCCTTTATTGGTGAGACAGGTGTAGGAAAATCCTCTACATTGAATGCACTATTTAACGCAGGTGTGGAAGTCAGTCATACAGAGGCTTGTACTCAAACAGCAAGAGGGATTGAAGTTTCTTTTAATGAACTTCGGGGAGTAAATGGGGCATTGGTCGCTTATGATATGCCTGGATTGGGAGAAAGTCGTTTAAAGCAAAAAGAACATATTGCTCTTTATGAGCAAGTGCTAAAAGATGTTGATGTTGCCTTATGGATTGTGGATGCACAAAATAGAGCGATCGCTTCAGTACAACAGTATCTAGAAGTAGAACTTAAATCTATTAATCCCAGATTACTAGAACGAATGGTGATTGCTTTAAATAAAGTTGATTTAGTACATCCCGGAGAAAAAGATTGGCATCCTTTAGCAAATTTACCAAGCGAAGAGCAAGAAGCAAACATCAATGGCAGAATTCGTGATGTTAAAAGAAGAATTAGAGAGGTACTACCAAATTGGAAAGGAACAATTATAGGTTATTCAGCTAATAGACGGTATAATTTACCTCAACTATTTGATGCAATGATGGATGCTGTACCTAGAAAAAGACAATGGGTAGTTGCATCTCGTAAAGCTTTAGCTGATTTCCTAGAATTTGTTGATCCTCAACTTTTGCCTCCAGAAAAAAGACGAGAAAGGGTTACGAATCAACAGCCTAGACCATCAAAAATGTCTGATATAGTATCCACTATACCACCAGAAGAATTTGCTAAATTTGCTGGGGATCAAAAAGCATTTTTGGCATGGTTAAAACAACAAAATTTATAATCAATTTTCCACACGAAATGAGGAGATAGACGATGAAAAATGTTCCAAACGAGACTTATATCCCTAGTGATGATATAGCTAAAATCAAATCTAGATTAATCGACCAAATAGGTTCTATGAGTGATGCTGAGGTAAGAATAGCAGCAAAATCAGAAGCCAGTTTAAGAGCTTTTGTGTCTGGTTTATTTCGTTCTATTGCCGAATTATTCGGTTACGTTGTCGGAGAAGTAATTGGATTTGGTAGAGATATTGTGAAAGCTATTGGAGGAGGTTGGCAAAAAGGTTTTAACGCAGGTTTAAGATAAATTCAAAATCACTAATTTTCAAAAACTTAAAGCTTCTATAAAATTATTTAAGATTTTATGGAAGCTAAAAACAACAAAAATAATTAGTATTAAGTTTATGAGCGAGTGGATATGTTTTCCGTTTCCCAAATGTCCAAATTGTCAGAAAGCTTGGGGTAAAAATTACCACAGAAATTGTTCATTTAATGGAGAATTGTTAGTTGAACCTTACAAAAAACTCGTTAAATGTGAATCGTGTAGTGAAAAATGGAATATATCAGATAGTAAATTTTATTGTTCTTGTGGCTATGAATTTTATCCATCAGAAGTAGAAGATGCTTTATCTACAACTCAATTGTTAAGAAGTCGTTTACTTCAAAAACTGAATGAAATGGATAATTATGAGAAAAGTATAATTTCAAAATCTCAAAATTCATTTCAAAATTGGATTCATGATATTAGCTATGAGATAGGGAAGTTTATAGGTACAACAACATCCAAGGCACAAGAATTAATTAAAAATTTCTTTGATAAGTGGTCATTTTAGAAGAAGTAGGTTGGGTTGAGGCAACGAAACCCAACATTTATTATCTTTATCTTAATTGGTGTTTTATTCATCATCTATTAATGATTTCAGCTTAAATTGACACCAATGAGCATTGCTAAACCCCTACGTTATTTCTTCATAAAAAATGCTATAATCATATCAAAACTACAGATAAAGATATTATTTCTATTGCTGATAATTTTGATGCTCCATTAGAAGAATTTGCAGATTAACCATGCAAGTTAGCATTTTTTATTGTTTATTTAACCATCCTTCTAAATTAGGTATCTTACTAAAATAATTAATTCCCAAATTAGCTAATACCTGTTGAATATTAATATTTCCAAATTCCTTAGTATTCTCACTAAAAAAGACTTTATCCATTGATAAATTATTTTCAGCATGAGCTAAAATAACCTGTAAAATAAAATCATCTCTTCTTTGATTTTTCTCAGGTAGTAAAGGATTATTTAAAGTAGCTTCTAACATTTTAATGCTTGGTTCAATCAATTCACCATGATTTCTTAAATATTCGAGAATATTCAAAAAACGTTTTTTGAAATCAGTTAATATGTCATCATAATCAATTAAAGAACTTTCTAAATAATTAACAAAAGATTGAGAGTTATTTAGTTCTTTATTTCGTTTAGCTTCATTCATTTCTATTTGAATAGTTTGAGAAAAAGATTGACTACGTTTTTCTTCTCCTTCTATCGCTACTAATGTTTCCATTAAACAAATACTAGGAATGACAAATTTTAAATTTCCTGAAGAATGATAGACAAAATCTTCTAATTCTTTGTTTCTTCCTTTGGCAATTGCCATAATTGAATTAGTTTCTAAATAAATAATCATAATAATTCTAACTCCTCTGTCGTACCATCAAACAAAAGAGTAAATAAGCCAATTTCCTTCATTTCCTCAATGTAAGGGGGGGTTTCACTTTTCCAATGATAAGCTAAATCTCTTAACCATGATTGAGTTAAAGTTATTAAAGTAGATTGATAGATGATTCCTTCGATGCTTTTTGGATTATAATGTTCTAAAACCTTTTTCGTGTCCAATCTTGCTACTTCTACAAAAGTTGGACTCTTAAAGATTCTCATGACATTAGAATTAACAAACATTAAAAAAGGAATATGCTGGTATTGTTCCATTTTTAAGATATTAAGATCCGGGGAAGAATACATAGCGGAAAATCTCACATCTATCATCAAAATATATTTATCATCTTTATCTTTAGCAGCAATTGCTGGTTGAAAATCAATTATAGTTGGAGGTTGTATTTTTAACATGGTATTTAACCTCTTGCTTAATAGTTTAACTACTTTTCATACAGGAAATATTTGCACTCAATTCTATCACAATTTATCAATAAAATGTGATCATAATAATTATAACTCCTCTGTGGTGTTATCGCACAAAGGAGCAAATCAGCCAATTTCTTTTATTTCCCCACCTTCAGGAGGGGTTTTAATTCAACTCTGTGGTCTGCTGTAGTATTTATGTCCTGCCATAGCCATTGCCAAAAATCCCCACATAATCATCCCGGCAATACTCAACATCCCGCTATAGATAATTAACTGAGCGCAAGAACTGATACCAATAGCGCGGGCAGCACTGAGAAAACTATCAAAGCGACCTTCTGTATAATTACTAACCGTAACTAGCAGCAATACCAACCCACCAATATAGGGTATAGCACCAATCCAACCCAAGGTAAAAAACATATCTAAAATGCCGCTATCAATAACAATTACTTCTATTTGTCCAGTTTTTTCATTTACTTTCCAGATATTTCCAAAGCCGTTACCGACAACATTAGAAAGAGCTAAATTCAGGTTTCTGTCATAAGTTGCGGATCTATCTCTAAAACTACCATCTTGTTCGAGATTAGAAAAACTTTCAAATCGAGTGGTAATAACTTTAGAAAGCGGTTCAATAGTTACCAAGGGAATAACACAGATTGTCATCACTAAAATTATAGTAATTAATCGCATTTGAATCTGGGGTTTTACTGAACCAAAAATCATAATAATTCCTAATAACCAGCCGCCCCAACTTGTTCGCACCTGGGAAAGTAAAAATGATAAATAACCCACAGCAGAAGCTGGGAAAATTAATGGACCAGTGCTGGTAAATAATAATAGTAACCCAGCTTGCATGACAGTCCCAAATGGACCTGGTGAGTGTAATGTACTCCAAACGCGCATTCCAAAGGGAATTGGGTGTCCAGCGCTGGTAAACATTTTAGATTCGATTAGCCAATATCTGTCCCATTCAGGAGCGACAACAAATTGATAGACACCGTAAGCTCCCAGGATGAGTACACACCAAATAAATGTTCTTTGCAGATGTTGACGATAACTGGGATAATCTCGCCAATTAGAAAATAGGTGAAAAGCAAAAATTATGGGACTTAACCAATCTAAAAAACTCCGAACTACAGGGAGTGGTTGATTGTAAATTAAACCTATTAAACATCCATAAGAAACTCCTATAGCAGCTAAAAGAAATGGCAGTCCCCCTTGACGAAGACTGCTAGGTAGATGTTTTAAAAAGGTGAATATAGTCAGGAATACGACTAAATAAGGTGCAATTAACATTTGTCGGGTGGGGTCCCAGCCAACTTTATAGTCAACTAAACGAGTGATTAAGGGGGTGAGAAACCATATCCACCAGGTGAAGCCGATATAGTGAATGGGATGCCGCAAGTATAAAAACGCCGCTACTAGAAAAGCAGTGGCGGGAAAAACGAGGCGTAAACTACCTGTACTGGTAAAGTAGCAAGCTGTGATTAGGAGGATAAAAGCAAGAATGATCATCCAACTTTGGGCAGATCGATCTTGGGGAGAAAATTGTTCTTTTAAAACTGTATTGAAAAGTATTGGTTTGGAAATCATTCTCTATGTTTGCCTATTTTGTATTAGGAAGGAGTATTTAAAGAGGTATTGAACGCAGATGAACGCAGATGAACGCGGATAAAGATTCTTAACTCCTGACTCCTACAAGATGGTGATTTCCTATCTTTCTATATTTTTGATATCCTAACCATCTTCCTTGTAAGGATGCTCGCAATTTTTTACTGGCAATTTCTTTTTGTTGGGGAAATAATCTTAACCATTGACATATTCCTAAACTTTCTCTTGTACCAACTAAAATTGACCAGGATAAAAATACAATTTGACGCAGGGGTGAAAGATGTTCTAATAAAATTAAGGTTTCGTTGTGGACTAGGTTAATTAATGCGGTGTCGTTAAAGTTGTGGCGTTGATCTTCATCAAATCTTTGGGCGGGATAGTGATCTACTGCAATGCTGGGATCATAAATCATTTTCCATCCAGCGCGTTTGAGGGTGAGGGCAAAGGACATTTCAAAATGTACCTGTGCGCCCGTTCCTTGCATTCTGTCATCAAATCGCAATTTGCCAATCGCCTGGGTACGAAAGCTCATATTCACACCTTTGATAACATCAACTTCACGGGGTGCGCCTACTCCTAAGTGATGGTTGCCAATGACGCGCCCCCACCATTGCAATTTACCAACTATGGGACGAGAACCATTTTCTAATTTGTCTCCTTGATACACCCAATCACGACCACCTACGCCACCAATGGTATAATTAACGCTGAAGTGAGTATTAATTTTTGCTAACCAATCCGGGTGGGGAGCGGCATCATCATCGGTGATGGAAAGAATGTCTCCCTGTACTTGTGCTAGTCCGGCGTTGAGGGCGGCGACGACTCCCGGCTGGGTGACGGTGACTATCTGTAAGGGGAGGAGGTGGGGCGGAAATTGGTGGAGGAATTGCTGGGTTTCTGTGTCTGTATCTCTGACAACAACGATCGCCTGATCAACTGATTTAGTTTGCTGTTGCAGTGCTTTCAGACACCGGGCTAGGTCTTGAGGACGGCGATAGGTGGGGATGAGAACGGTGTTTCTCATGGGTGATTAACTCCTCAAATATATTTAGATAGGTTTGTGCCATTGTTGACCAGCTATGTTGCTCGGCAATAGTCCGGGCAACTTTACCCATTTGTTGACGCAGTGAGCGATCGCTATTTAACAACCTAAGCGCATCGGCTAAAGCATTAACATCATCACAATCGTCTAAAACGATGCCACAGTCGGGATTAACTAAATCAGCCGCACCAGTAGTAGTGGCGGTAATCACGGGCAAACCTGAAGCCATCGCTTCAATCACTACAAGTCCAAAGGGTTCATAACGGGACGGAAACACAAATAAATCTGATGCCCGTTGAATTTGGGGCATATCATGGCGATAACCTAAAAAATGCACTCGTTCACTAATATTTAATGCTTTTGCCATTGCCGGATAAGGGCTATCTTGAGTACCACCGACAACTGCTAAATGTAATTTAGGAACTTTTACCAAAGCATGAAGTACAGTATCTAAGTTCTTCCGGGAAATCCGAATATCACCTGCAAATAAGGCCAAATTGACATTTTCAGGTAATCCTAATGCCGTCCGAGAACTGACACCAGGAGCAAATTCTTGTAAGTCTACACCATTAACAACAACCCGAATTTGTGAACGAGGTACACCAATATTTACTAATTCTTGGGCAACTTTTTTTGAGACAGCAATAATAATTTTAGATTGGCAAAAAGCTTGTTTTTCCCAATAAGCATTAGCCGCAGTAAATAACCATTGATATAACCCGTACAAATCTTTACGGTTATGGGAAATATGCACAGGCGATTTCAACCATGAACCATGCACAAAATGTACAGCATTGACATCAGTTGCCCCCATAGTAATCGCGCCATTGACTTTAATTAAATCCAAATTAGCTCGATTTTTACGCAACCAATCGGCACTTTTTTTAGCAAAGATGAAATTGCGAATAAATTCCGTAGGATACCTTGCTACTGGAATATAAATACAATTAACAGCATTATTTTCAGATAACTCTGGGGCAATTTCACTAGCTAATAATGTCAGATCATGACCACGACGAATGGCTTCTTGAACCACTTCATAATTAACTCTACCTTGACCATCACCTTTTCTGATTTTGTGAGTAACAATACAAATTTTCACTCATAACCTCTTGTAATTGACTAAATTAGGAAACTTTCCAAATTTTATTCGTTAAATTGGTAGGAATAAAACTGATAATTAAAGCGACTAAACTGCGTAAATTAAATTTTTGCTCACTTAAAGTTTGCCAAAAATAACGGCGAGCATCTGTAATTTTTTGATCTCGTAATAAGCCAATTCCTAAAGTTGTATTAGCTTCTAACCATTTGGTTTTAAAGTAGGACTTAAATTCCTGCAACCGTTGATCTTCCATAAAAGTTTGATAACAGAATAGCTCACTTTTACCTTTACGAATTTTCGCTTGAACATTGCGACTACCACTAAGCATAGTATCAGTTTGTTCATGCTCTCGATATTTGGTTAATTTTTCAGGAACATAGTAAACTCCATAGCCAGAAATACAACAAAGATAAGTTAAATATAAATCCCACATTCCGTCAACCTCTGAAGGAATATTATCCCAATTAAGCACACCATTTCTGATTACACAAGCAGCCGCAGTGGGAATACTTTTATCAATTAAGCCAATTTGAGTAAAATTTTTATGAACTCCAGGAGTGATTTGATCACGTTTATAACTGCGGGTATTGTTTTCAGTGGCAGCAATATTAATTTTACTATCACCATCTATAATATATTGGTCACAAAATGCCAAAATTAAATCGGGATTTGCTTCTAAATTGGGAATAAGTTTGGATAAAAAATCCTCATTCCACATATCATCATCATGGAGACTAGCCACATATTTACCTGTGGCAATTTTAAAACCATGAAACTGGTTAGCTAACATCCCAATATTTTCTTTATGTCGCCAAAATTTGATGCGTGAGTCTTGAAATGATTCAATTAGTGCTTGAGGATTTTCAGAACTGCAATTATCAGAAACGATAATTTCTAGATTTTGATAAGTTTGTTTAATAGCACTATTAATTGCTTGTTTTAGATATTCTGGACGATTATAGGTGGGGATAATCACGCTTACCAAAGGTTCGGAGGAGTTAATATTTAACATTGATTTTAGGATGAGAAGATAAACTACTTTTAGTTGTTGTTTGTTTTTGGGAAACTATCTCTAAAAAACGCAAAGCTGTAGGGACAGGACTATAATTTTTAATTGCCCAACTTCTTCCTTCTTGAGCAATATATTTGGTAATTTCGGGATTTTCTGTAATTCTATCTATTGTGGCTTGAACATTATCTAAATCTACACCAATATAATGTCGCCAATTTTCAGGCATTACAGGTAAAGTAATCCCATATTTTTCAAAATCAACATGAAATGTCACACATCCTGCGGCTAAAGATTCCCAAAATCGCCAACTATCCCATTGTAGAATTGTATTTGATTTTAACCGCAATTTTTTTATTATCCGTTGAATATTCCGATTAATTAAACCACCTGAATTTTTAGGCCAAGCAGGGACAAAAAAACCACCGAAACAAGCACAAGCGGTTGAATATTTGAGACGGTTATAGTAATTTGGATAATGACGTTTACCAGTTTGTAACCAATGGAGATGATGATAGGGTTCAGTTGGATATTCAGCTTGGTTATCAACAGTATTATTGATTTGGAAAATATCACTAATTTTTGGGATTAATAGGCTGGAACTAATATTTCTGACGGGATGACCAGTTTGCCAATGTCGAAAATTAATAAGTATTTGTCTTTTTTTGTCCTGGAAATTGGGAACTTCTTTCAATTCATGTAATATCCGGTTACTCAATCCAAAAGACCAGGGATAAAAATTATCTAGATAATTTAGATGGTGATTGGAATGGGTCTTGAGAATGAAATCAAATTGTTTATATTCTGGTAATTTATGATAATCTTTATCGTTATCATTACCATCTAAATAAACGGTTAAATATTTTCGTTCTGCATGAAATAAATTATCTGGCAGAGGATGATTAATATTGAACCAATTATTACTAAATACGACAATAGAACAGTCATCGGTTGTGATAGCTGGATCATGACGAAAGAGATATTCTTGTTTTTCCGTTGACTCTTGCCAGTAATTGATATTAGAAACAAAGGATATTCCTAATTCTCGAAAGCCTTCTCCTAAACAAATCAGCAAATGCTGAAATTGATCTTCTTTTTCACCTTCTCCTCTAGGTAAACAGAAAAAATATATTTTGCCATTAAAGTTAGTTAACTGTTCATGTTTCATGTTTTTGCACTTATTTATCTCACTTCATTTTGAATTTGATAGTATTGCCAAAACTTACCACGTTGTTGAAGTAACTCTTGATATGCTCCCTGTTCTACGATTTTTCCTTGTTCTAAAACCACAACTTTATCTGCTTTTGCAATAGTAGAAAGACGGTGAGCGATCGCAATTACTGTGCGGCCAACAGATAGGTTTTCTAAGGATTCTTGAATTAACCGCTCAGACACTGAATCTAAGGCACTTGTAGCTTCATCTAGAATCAGGATTTCGGGGTTTTTCAGCAATGCGCGAGCGATCGCAATTCTTTGTCTTTGTCCACCTGATAACCGCACACCTCTATCTCCTAATTGCGTATCGAAACCTTCCGGCATTTCTAGAATAAATTCTAAAGCATTTGCCAATCGTGCAGCTTCTTTAATTTCTATTTCTGTAGCTTTTGGTGTCCCATAAGCAATATTATTCCAAACAGAAGTATTGAAAATAAAAGTGTTCTGACTGACAACTGCTATCTGAGAACGCAGAGAGTTAATGTCAAATTTGCAAATATCAACTTCATCTATATAAATATAGCCATCAGTAGCATCATGAAAGCGCGGAATTAAATCTGCAAGTGTGGTTTTTCCAGCCCCAGATGAACCAATTAAAGCCGTCATTTCCCCTTGTTTAATGGAGAGAGTAATATTATGTAAGACTCGTTGATTAAGACTATAATCAAAATCTACCGACACTAAATCAATTGATCTTTTAAAACCAGGAAATCTGAGTGCGCCATTTTGAAAGTAAATTTTATCATCAGTTTTTAACAACTCCTTGATATTTTCCACTGCTCCCGCTTGGGTACTTAAAAAAGCCACGACTCCATTCAAATCTTGAGTCATGGGGATAATGCGGAACAGGACAAAAAAGAAAGTTAACAAAGCTGAAACTTTCATTAATCCTGTGGTTAAAGCCACAATAATCATACTAATTAGAATTAGCGTAGATATACTTTCAGCCAAAGGCTTAACTATCAAAGAAATCCAATAAACACTTTTCCACGTATTAACAATTTTTTCACTGGCTTGATAATACCGTTTTCGCTCAAATTCTTGAGTAGAAAAAGCATGAATTGTGCGAATACCTTCGATAAACTCTAGCACCCTAGCCGTAAAATTATCATTAGCAGAAGTAATCGCAAAACTACGTTCTCTAATTTGTTTATTTAGAGTGGATAATGCCACCGCTAAAAGACTAAATAGCAAAATAGAAACTATAGTCAGTTTCCAGGAAAGAATAAACAAGGAAATAGAATAAATAATCAGTGTAAAACTTCTAGTGATTAAAAAAGCTAGTCCGCCAAAAATCTGCCTAATTCTCTCCATTTCACTGGTGAGTATATTAACTAATTCTCCAGATTTTTTATGACTAAAATAATTAAGAGTTTGAGCCTCTAACTGTTGAAAAATTCGTTTACGGAGATTATCTACTAAACTTACTTCACTAAACTGGATGCAAATTTGTCCTATATAATTGAACGATGCCCGCATACAGGTTGTAACAACAATTAAAGCTGATATTCGATATAATCGCTCTGTTGTGGAAGCATTAATTCCTAAAATCAAAATATCAAACCAGCCTATTCCTGTTTTCACAGGTTCAGCCCCAGGAGTAGTTAAGCTTTGCAAAAATACCAGCAAAAATCCTAAACCAAACCCTTCAAAACTGGCAGCTAAAGCGGAAAATACGATAGCTAAAATAGCCACAACTCGAAAGTGTTTAAATTCTCGGAATATTACCCGATTATTTTGCCACAAACTTGTAGCTTGAAAGATTTTCATTGTTGACGGTAGAAATTTGGAATCCATAAAAATTTTGACCAATAATTTTGATAATTAAGCACAGAAGCATCAATCTCAAGAAAATAAATATGCTTACATAGGAGCGCGACGAATAAAACGACCAAGAGCAGAACCACAGAGAATTTCAAATTTCTGCCATAGTATTTTTGCCATTGAATAAAGTTGAATAGGTGTTTGACTATGTTGCCAATATAATTTATCAGTTATGGTGGGAGAGCTACCTTCTAAAGCACTGAGAAGCAATTTTTTGCGCCAAGGTTTAATATTTGGAACTGTAGCGTGAGACATGATAGTACCACCAGGAACAAAATCCATGCCGTCTGGGCCAACGGTACTCAAAGGATAATTAGTTAGCATCAATGCTAAGTTTAAATAAGTCTGATCTCCATACAGATATGGATAATAATTAAAGGTATTACCGTTATAAAGATCCTTTAAATTGGCATATCCTGCTATCTCACCCAATTCTTCTAATTTCTGCCAGACTTTCAAGATAGATTTGTAGTTTTTATGAACTCCAATGAAGCCACTATTGTAGTGATAATCTAACTCTCGTTCACAAGCAAAACCATTATTTTCAGCAAATTCTTTCCATGCTAATCGTCGAGGATGGTTCGCTGATACAAGATACCAAGAGTCACCACAAAGAGCAATTCCTCGACTTACCCAATTTTCATAGAAATCCCACTCACATTTATTGACGATATCAGGATCAAAGTAAAATAAGGCATCAATATCTGGACAGTAATTTTCCCATAATTGGGACATAAAATCAGGTTTATAAAAACCTAAATGTTTTGGAGTTGTTAGTTTGACAAATCGGATTGCACAACCTTCACCTAAAGAAAACTCTTGATAACCATTTTCTGTTTTCAAAGACTTAGCCCAAGGTGGCACATTTCCCCGATAACCAGCCCAAATTATGCCTCGAAACCCGTGGTGATATAAGGAATTTACTAAAGCCCCCACACCATAATGATAGTCTTTTTCAAATACGGTACAAATCGCTGTTTGCATGATATTTCTTATTTTTTAATTAGGTACATAATTCATGGTCATCAAGATGATAACAGGAAGTATTCATCAATTAGATAAAAGCGCTTAAAAACACAGAGTGAATATATTTATTCTAAACTATAGGCAAATTGACCTTATTCTCTATTTGCCATGCACCGCTGAAGTTATGTTTTTGATTTAACTTTTTGCTCTGGGCTTCTAAGCTTAATTTAACCGCATCTTCTAAAGACAAACAACGATTATTAAGTAGGCAAAATTTTCCTTGAAATAGATTCAATCCATTAGATAAATTATTTAGAAAAAATGTACCTAATACAACAATTAAATTAGTCATTTCATGTTTAGCTGTTGAGCTAAATTTAATAGCTCGAAAAAGTTGTCTATTTTCTCCCATATACCACTCATAATCAAACAGTAACTTTGGAGAATATATTTGGATAGTTATTAACCCTCCGAGCATAACTGGACTCATAAACAGCAGCAGAAATAAAGCCCAAGCCCAATCAACTATGATTCGTAAATTCCTGAAAATTTGATTACCTTTTTTTGACGATTTTCGATAAACAGAAATGTTTATAAATATCGGCTTATTAGCTTTTTGACAAGCATTTGCCCAAACTTTTAATAAAGAAGCACCAATTTTTGGATCTATGCTCACTAAACTAACTGGAGAATGTTTTAAGCAATCTATTAACGATGCTTCATTTTCTAGTGCAGCTAAATGGGGCTGTGGCAATTTTTCAGAAGCTTTCACCAATAACTTTCCTCTCCGCCATTGCAAGGTACATGATAGGAAGTTAAAATTTTCAGATGACTGAGGTATAATAGAGTTATTATTTAGACTAGAAATGACTGAAATTGGCATAGATTAAAAGTGATAAAGTAGTAAAAGATTGACTTGATCTCTACGATCAGGAAATTAAAATTTTCTCAATCGTAAAAAATACATTAAAGATCAGCAGATTTAACTTTTATGACTAACCAGCGTTCCTCCTTGTAAAATTTATTTATATTAAAATACATATAGGAATCCGCTTTAATTTCTGAATTTATTTGCTCTTGTCTTTGAAAGTTAGATGATGGGTTTCAATCTCTACAATATAAGACTCTTGATAAATAAATCATCAAGAAACAACTTCTTTATTCACTCTTTAAATAAATATTACTTTTTTCTCCACAATATTAAGATATGGTAAAATGAATTAATGGTAACTAAATAAAATTAACCAACATTTTGTGTTTATAAAACATCTTATAGTTTGCTTATCAGGTAAATAAAAATAACTCTAGAGCGGATTAGTTCCTCAACTTAGATCCCCGACTTCTTTAAGAAGTCGGGGATCTTTGATCTTGTTGTTTAAATGCAAAAACCCCTGTCAAGTGCAGGGGTAAATCTATCGTAGCTGGTTAAATATTGAGCAAATATTCTGGTTTATTCTTCCATTACCGGTTGTAAAACCAATTGTTTTGGCTTGACATAAGGTACATAGGTGCTATCAGATGGAGATGCACCATTAGCCACAACACCAATCAAATTTAACTTACTCAACATCCTTGTGGCTTGATTAAGTTGGGTACGCGTTACTTTACCCATGCTGGCCATCATTACCACACTTCGACAAGAGGATGCTGTGAGCATAGCATCCACTAAACCAAGCACTGAGGGGGCATCTATGATTACCAAATCATAATTTTCTTCAAATGCAGCCATCAATTGGATCATGCGGGGAGAACTCAAAAGATGGGCAGGATCTGTCGGGATTGGTCCGGCTGTCAAAATATCAATGTAAGATGATCCAGAGTAAGGAACACTAATATGATTAGGCAGATTAACTTCACTTTCTAATAAACTGGAAAGTCCCTGTTCATTAGGAAGATTTAATTGTTTGTGCAGATTAGGATCGCGTAAATTAGCATCAATTAGTAAGACTTTTTTATGTAGACGAGCCGCACTCATGGCTAGACCTAATGCCAAAGCTGATTTACCATCATCTGGTAATGCTGATGTTACCATTAATGATCTTAAATCTGAGACTTTATTCAGCAGTTCAATATTTTTGTAAATGAGATCAAGTGATTCCCAGCGGGGAGAAGATTGTAATACTTGAATTGTCCAAGGAGCCAGAACTTCTGGTTTGCCAAATGGCAATTTGATCATTGATTCTCTGGGTTTAGCAGGTGGCAATTTAGGAGTTGTTCCTAATAAGGGGAGAGCAGCCTGTTTTTCTAATTCCGCAGTAGTATGTACAGCGTCATCAGATGCTTCACGAATAAAGGCAGCAGCCCCTCCTAACATTAAGCCAATGACTCCTCCTAAGAGGAGATTCTGTCTCATGTTAGGCCCAGTTTGAGAACCTTCTTGTGGTTCTTCTACCACTTCCCAATTAAATCCACCTTTAGAAAGTTCTTGGCGTAACTTTTGTTCGGCTCTTAATAATTGTTCTAATCTTTCTCTGCTAAATTGTAGTTGGGGAAGAATGCGATTGTAATAAGCCAATAGAGAAGGAAACCGCTTGAGTTCGGCTTGTAATTCTTTCTCTTTTGTGGCTAAAGTTTGATCGCGGGCGATTAATGCAACGATGGTAGTTTGGGTTTCTACTAATTGACCTGTGAGATTCAGATCAATTTGTCCTAGTTGTCCTTGTTCTAAAAGATTGTCTCTAGAACTAAAGGCAGGATTCGTCTTTTCTCCTAAAGTTCTACTAACTTCTTTTTGTAAAAGTTGTTTTTGACTTTGTAGTTGTTCGTTCAATTTTTGAACGCCGGGAGTATCATCAGTAAAACGTAAGCGTTCTTGTGCTAAAGCCAGTTCGGTTTTTTGGATTTCGTTGAGTAAGCCTTGGTAGCGGGTAGACTGACTCAAACGAGAAGAAACTAAGGCGTTTTGTGGAGAACGATTCAGTTGTACTTGCAAAGATTTTTGCTTTGCTAAAGCTTCTTCATACAAAGAACGAGTTGCTTGTCGTTCCTGTTGGACAGTATTTAAAGTTGTCTCTACGGTTTTAGCCTGAGCATCTGGATCAATTAGATTTTGATTTCTGCGAAACCTTTGTAGATTTGCTTCGGAAACAGTTACTTCATCTGTCGCTTTTCTTAATTGCTCTCTAATGACTTGGAGACCTTTTTGTAACCGCGAATTTTGCTGTTGTTTGTTGTATTCTAAATAAACTTGCTGTATTGTTTGCAGGACTTTTTGGGCTTTTCCTGGATCGTTACTGGTATAATCAACTTGAAATATTTTAGTGGCAACCTTATCCTCTGGACTCTTAATTTGAGTTAAGACTAAGGATTTTTTTAAATCCATTACGGTTAAGTCTGGATATTCAGCTTTGAGTTTATCAACTGCTTTTTTAATCAGTCCAGAACTCTGCATCAAGTTTAATTGAGTAGCAGTATCTACCTCCACATTAGTATCAGTGAATTGACTTTCTGTGTTATCAGTTTCTTTCTTGCCTTGATAGTTAGGTTCTACTAACAATTGCATGGTGCTTTTGAAGCTGGGTTCTGTTTTCAAGGTGATGATGCCAGCAATAGCAGTAGAACTCAGCAATACTAATAATAACCAGGGAAATCTTCGCAGAATTACTGCAAACATTTGTCCATAACCTGGTTCTGTTTCTGATGCTGGATTTATATTGGGATTTAGACTAGTTTGAACCACTTTTATTATCCTTATCTGCGATACACTACGCAAACACCTAAAAATTAAATGAATTAGCGATGCACACCTCTAATACCGCAGGGCAGAATTAAAAATTAAAAAAGCAAATTATATAAGCTTTCTAGGAATTTTTAATGATTAGTTATTTTTGCCATGCTGCACTAGTGGTCTGTCAATCCAAAAATGACGGGTAAAGGCAAGCAGGGGGAGAGGAGGGGCAGGGAGAGTAGGGGAGGGAAAAACAGAAGTTTTTTCCGATCATTAACCGTCAAAATAAATTTGACGAACTACTAGTTTTACCAATAACTTGCTCAACTTTACTAAAGAATGACTGTTCTGAGAAATTGCTAACAGCATGATTACGGATAGTTTCGTAATCCCAAGCTATTCCTCCAGCTTCGAGTATTGCTGCTTGTAAAGAGCATGGTGTTTGTCTTTTGAAAAACACCCCAGTTTTCCCTGGTATTTGAGTATCTAAGACTCCACCTGCTCCATAGGCAATAACTGGTGTACCACTAGCGTTTGCCTCGACTGGAACTAATCCATAATCTTCTAAAGCTGCAACAATAATTGACTTAGCTTTAGAAAATAAGTCTTTACGTTCTCTATCACTAACATGACCAAGAAATTGGATATTTGGTAATGCGTGGGCTTTTAATCTTTCTTGTTCTGGTCCATCACCTGATATTAATAAGTTCCAGCCTAACCAATTAAAAGCTTCGACTATTATATCAAGACGTTTATAACTTATCATCCGCGCCGATGCCAAGTAATATTCTTCTTTGGTATCGGAAAAAACAAAGTTGCTAGTATCAATTGGATAGTTAATGGCAATGGCTTGTTTGTGATAAATTTTTTGAATTCGCTGGGCAACAATGCTAGAGTTAGCAATGTAGAGATCGGGTTCTTGAGCATATTTCAGGTCTACATTTCTCATCATTTGAAAAACTCTTTCGATGAGAGGAGCAAAGTATCTATAATCTCCGTATTCCCGTAAATATGTTTCTGTGTCCCATAAAAAGCGGGTAACATTATGGCAAAAACAAATATGTCTAGCTTCAGGTTTTTTCCGTACTGCTTTGGCAAAACTGGTGCTACTGCTGATAATTAGGTCATAATCTTGGAGATCCAAGGAACGAAATGCAGGAAAATACAAAGGAGCTAACATCCGAAAATATTTGGTTGCACCAGGAATTTTTTGCAAAAATGTGGTATTGATAATTCGTTCACCTAAATCAATACTTTTCTGCGGGTCGTATAATGAGGTGAAAATGTCAGCATCGGGATAGCGTTTACACAGTAATTCAAATACGCGCTCTGCTCCACCGCGTTGAGTTAAGTAATCATGGACGAGAGCTATTTTCATACCGGATTCCCTACGACTTGGTAATTGACAATTGGCTTTAATATTTATTCTCTAGGAATTTAATTTCTCATGTTGCATTACTAGGTTTTATCACTTATTTTTTATCAATTAATTTATCTAGTTTAATATGAGCTTGAATCATGCAAAACCTCACAAGATTATGAAAATAATCTCTGTTATCTGTTGTATATATGTAAATTCAGAGGTTAAATGAAAATATCAGGAAACCTCTGAATTATCTTGTTGCTGATTTGAAAATTATGGCTCTTAGGTACTTGTTATGCTAATTTACCAGTCGGTAATAGGGAACTCTTAACTCTTAACTGGGAACAGGGCAAAGAGAAAAAATTTTGCCATAATATTCAAAAATATGGCTTATTTCTTCGGCACAGCAAGCTTTATGAGATTTCTTTGTTCAAATTTTGCAGATTATGTACTCAAGAGCCAAAATTATTTTGTGAGTGCTAAAGTTTTCGCAGGAGCAAAGTAAACGGTTTGTTCAGCGCGTAATTGATCGCAAAGTCTGCCTTCAGGTAGTTCCACGTCATCATAAGTGAGGACTTGATCTTTAGGAATATCGCGCTTTAAGCGACATCCTTCAGCCAGACCCATGGGGAGTAGGTTTTCTTGTTGCACAATGGGGGAATTTTCACATTGTCCATAGGTCATGTAATAACCAATACCATCAAGGGTTTCTCCGGCTGTGAGATCAATTTTGGCAGTGGTGACGACATCAACAACGGGACCTGCTATTGGTGCAAGCACAGCATCATGGAAGAGGACAGCCCGAGCTACGGAGAGGGGAACTTCAAAATGGCATAGGTGATAGGGGGTGTAGAAACTGTAGAGGGGGCCTTCACCGAGTTTATAAAGGTTGAGGTAATGACGTTGTTTGGGGTCATCGTGGGTGGCAAATACGAATACTCCTGGACCGGGTTTAGTGCCAACTACGTAATCAACGATACCGCCTAATTCTTGCAGTTGGTCAATGTCATACATTTTGGTCATTTCATCCACATGACCGCTGTAGTCATATCCCAACATCCCCCGCTTGGCTACTTTCATGCCTGTGCCGTTGGCGACTATGGCTTGCTCAAAGGAGATTTTTGTACCATCGGCAAAGCTTGTTACCATGGCGGGATTTTGTCCCCAGCGTTGGGCAAAACCGGCTTGGGTGGTGGGGTTGCGGTAGGGGTCTTGTAAACCTTTGATATTACCGCACAGGAGGGGTTTTAAACCGATGCTTTTGACAAAGCGATACAGGTTCATTTCTACCCCTGGTTGGTCGCCGTCACAGGCACTCAGGACGACTCCAGCGCGGTCTGCATGGACCTTGAGGATGGGACCAATTGTGCCATCTAGTTCGGCATTCATGAGGATGATATGCTTGTAATGAGCGATCGCACACATCACCAAATGAGCCGCGTATTCAATTGTTCCCGTCACTTCAATGATTGCATCTATGCCATCCGCTTCACACAAGAGCATAGCATCTTCGGTGACTGCATATTTATTTTCAGAGATCGCCTTTTCTAAATCGGCTAAATTAGCAACAATCTTGATATCCTCAATTCCTGCTTCTAAATAAGCTCGTTTAGCTGAATCAATATGCCGATTAGAAATAGCCACCAACTCCATTCCTGGCACAGAATTGATAATTTGATTAGCAATGCCTCGACCCATAAAACCAGCGCCAATCATGGCCACTTTGACTGGTTTACCTAATGCAGCCCGTGCTTGTAAAGCTTTATCAACAATAATCATGATTAAACTCCTATTAAAATAGATTCTAGTAAAGGCCAATTGCGATCTTTATCAGACATTTCCGTTGCATTCAATGGCCAAGAAATTTCTAAAATTGGGTCATCATAACGTAAACCTCGTTCATATCCAGGAGTGTAAAATTCACCCACTTGATAGACAACTTCTGCACCATCTGTTAAAGCTTGATAACCATGAGCAAACATTTCTGGGACATAAAGAGCGCGACGATTTTCTGCACTCAGTTCTACACCAATATGCGCTAGATAAGTGGGAGATTCAGGACGCATATCCACAATCACATCATAAATAGCTCCTTGAGTGCAGCGAATTAATTTTGTTTCCGCTGCGGGAAGAGTTTGATAGTGCATTCCTCGCAATGTGCCTTTTTTATGATTAAAAGAAAGATTACATTGGGCAACTGTTGGTTTTAAACCATGAGCTAGAAATTCATCAGCGCAGAAAGTTCGAGCAAAAAAACCGCGAGAATCAGGCTTTTCTTCTAAGTCAATAATGAAAGCACCAGCAAGTTTAGTAGAGGTAAAAATCATGGTTATTTAGGAAAGTTTTATTGAGCATAACAGAATCGTAGGGGCGAAGCATTCGGGTGATAACCTATCGTCAAAACCATTAATTTTATGTCCGAATGCTTCGCCCTTACAAGATTTCAATTCTTGCATTTCAGGTTTATACCTTTAATCCTAATTGTTGACTTATTTTGGGAAAGGTATCATCATAATATTGTGTACAAAGTTCAGGTCGTTTAGGAGAGTTAGCTGTGTATGTAAAAAATAGTGTTGACCGCTCTTGGTTTCTCACAGTCCCATGATGGAAAATATTTCTTACATCTGCAAAAATCACAGTTCCAGCTTTACCAGGACATGATTTCCAAGTTGATTTAGGAATGACTTTCATCATTTTATCATCGTTAATTCCCAAAAAATTAACACGCCATAATTCATAATCAACTTGATAATTTTTAACCTGATCTAAAGCATTAGTCGGTAGGGGAATGTATTCAAATGGTCCATGTTCTTCAGTCACATCATTTAGATAGATAATGACTTTAATCATGCGTCTATCTTCAGAATCTTTATGCCATAGTAAAGTTTCCAGTTGTTTTTTATTAGGAAAGTCTTTCCGCACATGAACACCATGAAAAGCAATAGGTAAACCTATATAATGTTCAATGATGTTTTGTAATCGGGTTTCAATTCCCCAATTAAAGAATTCTGGTAAATCTGTAACCGTATAAATTTGCGGTAACTTATATCCTGCATGGATATCTCTAGGATTTACCATCCTATCAGTACAACTATTAGCAGTAGCTAACATTTTAGCAGTAGATGAAAAACCTAAATCTTCCAAAGACGTGATATAAACACCTGATGTTTTTAGGGTATCAACAATCAATTGATCTTTTGCACTAATAGCAGGTAAATTTTTACCATGATGCCAAAGTGATACTCGATAAGCTAACTCATCTTTTAAGACTGAGATTTTTTCTGCAACTTTATTAATCACAATCCAAATACCTCCCAATCAAAACTTATTTTGTCCAAACAATTGCTGATTTATCCCTTATAGTTTCTGACTTCTGAAGTCGTTGCTCTCTCCATTTCTGTTTCTGCTACTTTAAATTCTCTCATTGGTATTAATTCCAATACGGCCACACTAGCTAAACCTAAAAAAGGAATTACTGTCTTAATAGCCGATACAGGCCATCTTCTCATCGCTCCTAAAAAAACTTTCAGGTCTACTTCATGGTAATTTTGTAAAAGCATCCGACAACAATATGCTTTAGAATAACCAACTTGCTCAAGTTTTAAAATAACTTCAGGTATATGTTGGTATTGCATTAAAAGTGCAGCCTTTGGTTGTTTTTGCCAATAACTCACACCAACAATACATTCTAAATAGACATCTTTAGTGACAATTACTTTGCCATTAGCAGCACAATAACCGGCTAAATATGCTAAAGATATCCAATTATTACTAGCAGTTGGCCAAATTTGGAGAGCGCGTTTAATTAAATCAGCACGATATACTGTAGCAGTTAGAAAAATTACTGCTCCTACACTTTTAGTAAAACAATGTTCAAATATTGCTTTACCATCACCTTTACCATCTTCAGTATCCGCATCAAACCAGCGATTACCAACTATTTTTGGTGGATGTACTGCTTCACCAGTAATTTGATTTCGACCAGAAAAATTCAAAAACAATAATGATAAATTATCAATATTTTTAATTTTATCCATCACATAAGCGACTGCTCTTTCTTGAATGGGATCATCATCACCAATTGTCCAAACATACTTGGTTGTGGCAGAACTTAGGCAATGAAAAATATTTCGCATTACGCCTATGTTTTCAGGATTTTTATTTGATTTGAATGTGATATCTTGGAGAAGATTCTTCCATTTATTAATGATAGATTGAGTATGATCCGTAGAACAGTTATCAGAAACTAAAATTTCACATTCTGTTTCAAATCCTTTAATAGCCTGAGATAACCAAGTTAATTGTTTATCTAGTAAATCGGCTCGATTGTAAGTAGGAATAGCAATAGTTAGGAGTTTGTTCATGGTTTTTGATAGAAAAAAATTTGAGAATCTTCATCAAGCTATATCTGATTTTTTCTGATTGAAATTCAGTTGATAGATAAATTTTCCTAGCAATTGCAAGTAGGTAATTATAATATTTGTGGCTAGAACTGGCCATCTTCTAAAAGCACCTAGTAATATTTTCCAATCACTCAGTTTGAAAATATTTTCTAGAATCATCCGTTGGCAAAATTGAGGAGAATATCCTAAGTTTAACAACTTCAGATAAACCTCTGGGATATAAACATATCGCATCATTAATGACCAGCGAGGATTTTCTTCTAAGGAACTAGCGTGCATTGTGCATTCCAAATAATTATCTTGAGTGACAATTACATTTCCATGAGCCGCACAAAATCCAGTCCAATATGCTTGGGATGCCAAATTTTTACAAGAAGTAGTCCACTGTTGTAAAGCTTGCTGAACTAGTTCAGTTTTATAAATGGTAGCCGTCATGAATAGTACCCCACCAAAACTACTCTGTAAATACTGTTCAAATACAGGTTTACTATTAGTGATTATTTCATCACTATCACTAGGAAACCAGTGTTTTACCAAAACTTGATTTGTTTTGTGATCACGTCCACAACAGTTAAGAAACATCAGTGATAAACTGGGATTTCTTTTAATTGTAGTTACGACATGAGCTAGGGTTCTTTCCTGAATTGGATCATCATCACCCACAGTCCAAACATATTTACTACCAGCAGCTTGAAGACAAAAAGCAATATTCGGCATTAACCCTATATCTTCCCGATTTCTATTCGCTATAAATACAGTATTACTAAAAACAGATTGCCATTTTTTGACGACTCCTGGTGTATTATCTGTTGAGCAATTATCAGAAATAATAATTTCACATTCCAATTCAAAACCTTTAATTGCTATTGCTAACCAAGCCAGTTGTTTATCTAGCAATGCAGCACGATTGTATGTAGGAATAGCAATAGTTAGTAACTTTTGCATAATACGATAATCTTGGTACAAGGATATTACTTGGTATAAATTTAAAAGAGGCTTTTAAATCGAATATCTTGAATTAATAAAATTCAATTTAATCCACCTTGATGCAATAATGTTCGGTTAAGAAAATGTAGGTTGGGTTGACGTATGTTACCCAACACCCAACAAAATTATTAATCATGTTGGGTTTTGCTGTCGCTCAACCCAACCTACGATCTTTTCGGAAGAAATTAATAATTTTCCTGCTTATTCCAGAAAAAATCTTTGTCAATTTGTTCTGTGCGAATTAGATACTCTAATTGTTTTAAGCGGGTGAATCCTCTAGACAAGAAAGTATCTTCATTCATATCAATTTGCTTGAACAAACTAAATAATTGTCCAGCCCCAAGTTGAGCATTCCAATCACACTTGAATCCGGGAAGAATAGTGTTAATCTTTTCAAAAGATACTCGATAGCTGCGATTATCTGAACCGTTAGTACCAAAAGATAATTGACAACCGGGAAAGACATCAGCAACGATTTCTGCTATTTCTTTAACTCGATAATTATTCGCTGTATCACCAACGTTAAAGATTTGATTGTGAATAATATCTCTGGGTGCTTCCAAAGCACAAACAATAGCTTTACAAATATCTAAAGCGTGAACTAATGGCCGCCACGGTGTACCGTCACTGGTCATTTTAATTTCTTTGGTAGTCCAAGCCAAGCCAGTCAAGTTGTTTAAAACAATATCAAATCGCATTCTGGGAGAAGCACCAAAAGCAGTAGCATTCCGCATGAAAGTAGGAGAGAAATCATCATCAGCTAATGGTTGAACATCTCTTTCTACTAATGTTTTACATTCGGCGTAAGCTGTTTGTGGATTAACTGGTGATGATTCTGTAATATCACCTTCACTAGCCACACCGTAAACACTACAAGAAGACATATAAACAAAGCGACGGACACCTACTGATTTTGCCAAATTAGCTAGACGAACTGAACCTAAATGATTAATATCATAAGTAATGGTAGGAGATAATTGTCCAGTCGGATCATTAGATAATTCCGCCATGTGAACAATAGCTTCTACACCTTCTAAATCTTCGGGATTGATATCACGAATATCTTTATTGAGGGTTTTAGCTGTTAAGTTAGTGCCATTATATAGCCAACCAACCTTATAAAAACCAGTATCAACACCAAGAACTTCATGTCCTCTTTGCATTAATAAAGAAGGCAATAAAGAACCAAGATAACCTTCCGTTCCAGTTACTAAAATCTTCATGATTGTTAAAATTTTTGATGTGTGAAAATATTTTGTTGCTTGAAAAATCCGCAGATAAAATTCTCTTTTCTTCCTCTGGAGCGCCTTTGCGTCTCTGCGTGTTAGCGAAGCGAGGCGAAGCCCGATAAAAAAATGTAAGTAGGTGAACGGAAAAAAACCGTAGACGCGAAGCGGCTTCTCGAAGAGTAATATGTAACGAAAAGTAAAATCGCCCAAACCCTCTTCACTCTTGCCTCTGGTTACTGAGCGAAGTCGAAGTATTGCCTCTTGCCTAGTGCCATAACGACGATTTTCAATGCTAACCTACTTAGTTCATTCTACAAAGATGCTAAACTGTGCAAATGAGTAGGTTCTGGTATTTGCTTAACTATAGCTTTACCAATTTCCAAAGAAGAAGTTGCAGCGGGTGAAGGTGCATTGCAAACATGAATAGAGTTCTCACCTGCAATGATTAAAAAGTCATCAACAAGCGCACCATTATTCATTAATGCTTGAGCGCGAACTCCTGCATGAGTAGGAATTACATCTTCTGCTTGGACTTCGGGAATTAGTGTTTGCAGACTTTTGACAAATGCTGCTTTACTAAAGGAACGAATGATTTCTTGAATCCCTTCGTCAGCGTGTTTTGCTGCTAATTTCCAAAAACCGGGATAGGTGATCACTTCGGCAAAATCTCTAAAATCAAAGTCGGTTTTTTTATAACCTTCACGTTTGAGACTGAGAACTGCATTTGGTCCTGCGTGAACTGTGTTATCAATCATCCGGGTGAAATGCACACCGAGAAAGGGGAAATCTGGGTTAGGAACTGGATAAATGAGAGTTTTGACCAGATAGCGTTTTGCGGGGGTAAGTTCGTAATATTCGCCGCGAAAGGGAACTATTTTGGCTTGGGGGTTTGCCTTACCTAATTTTGCAATGCGATCGCTATGTAATCCGGCACAATTAATCACAAATCGAGTTTCAAAACTGCCCTTGTTAGTTTCTAATACCTGATTTTTGCCACTGCGGGTAATTTTCACAACTTGGGTATTGAGACGTAAATCTCCCCCTTGATTGCGAATTAATTCCGCGTATTTTAAACAAACTTGTTTGTAATTAACAATTCCTGTACTAAATACCCGAATTCCACCTACACAACTAACATGAGGTTCAACTTCTTTGACTTCTTGAGGACTAATTCTTTTAACAGGAATACCGTTTTCTAAACCGCGGGTGTAGAGATTTTCTAAGCGGGGTAATTCTTGTTCATTAGTGGCAACAATTACCTTGCCACAAACATCATGATCAATATCATACTTTTGGCAAAATTCTACCATGGAACGGCTGCCATCCCGGGAGAATTTCGCCTTAAAACTTCCTGGTTTATAGTAAATTCCCGAATGAATTACACCGCTATTATTACCAGTTTGATGAAATGCCCATTCACTCTCTTTTTCTAAGACTAGTATTTTGGCATTTGCATAACGTTCTCCTAAAGCCATGGCGGTGGAAAGTCCAACTATTCCCCCACCAATAATCGCAAAATCATACATTAGTAATTTTTCCTAAATCCAAAATTTCTATTCCCAAACTTGCCAAGGAGCTTTACCACTTTTCCAAAGGTCTTCAAGATAGTTTTTATCTCTTAATGTGTCCATGGGTTGCCAAAAACCATCATGTTTGTAAGCCGATAACTGTTCTAAATTAGCTAACTTTTCTAATGGTTCTTTCTCCCACACAGTTGAAGTATCAGCAATAAAATCAATTACTTGTGGTTCTAGAACAAAATAGCCCCCATTAATCCAAGCACCATCACCTTCAGGTTTTTCCTGAAAACTGGTAATTTTAGTTTGTTCTTGTCCTAAAGAAATTGCGCCAAATCTTCCTGCTGGTTGCACTGCGCTGAGTGTTGCTAATGTCTTTTGTTCTTGATGGAATTTAATTAATTCTGTAATATTGATATTACTGACACCATCACCATAGGTAAAGCAAAAGGTTTCATTCCCAATATGTTCACGAACTTGCTTTAACCGCCCACCTGTCATTGTAGTATCACCTGTATTTACTAAGGTGACGCGCCAGGGTTCAGCATATCCAGAATGGACATTCATTTGATTAAATCGCATATCAAATGTCACGTCTGACATATGTAAAAAATAGTTAGCAAAGTATTCTTTAATAACGTACCCTTTGTAACCGCAACAAATAATGAAATCATGAATACCGTGAGCAGAGTAAGTCTTCATTATGTGCCAGAGAATTGGCTTACCACCAACTTCAACCATGGGTTTGGGTCTGATACTGGTTTCTTCACTTAACCTTGTACCCAGACCTCCTGCTAAAATCACTGCTTTCATGTAGTTACCTCAAAAATTTGCAGGTGGGTGATAATTTCAACTAATGGAAATGAAGAGAATGCACAATGATGGCAGAGAACTTGGATACTTTTTTCTTTCTCTTTATTGGGTAGATAAACATAATTTAACTATTATTTTCTAGAAAATTATAAAGAATAAGTAAATTAAGATATTTTATCTGTAAAATATTTATAGCAGAAGTCAGGAGTATGGCGTTAGTCATACTCCTGAACTCCTTTTATATCAATTACTTTGTCCAAGTAGGGTTGAGTTAGATAATAAACTGTCACATTTATTAGCGACAACAATACAAATGCTACTGAGGGACTGTTGATAATTATCCATATCATTTTCTTCTAAAGAAACTTTAGCGGCTGCTTCTAAATCCGCAACTGCTTGAACATGATTTTTATCAGCTATACCTTCTCCATATTGTGCTAGTTCATAGTAGGCCATACCACGTTTTAGATAAATTTTAGCCAACCGGGAATTGAGTTTAATTGCTTCAGTAAAATCGGCGATCGCTTGTTTATATTCTGCTGCATAATTAGTGCTATATTGAGCCATTTGATAGCGAACCGAACCCCGTTGAAAATAAGCATCTACTTTTGATGAATTGAGTTTAATGGCTTCAGTAAAATCGGCAATTGATTTTTCGTATTCGTGAAAAGAATTATTGATGTATTTATTGATTTCAAATCGCACAACACCCCTTCTGATATAAGCCTCAGCATCATTTTTATTTATATTGATGGCAGCATTAAAATCCGCGATTGCTTGTTTATATTCTCTGTTAGGGTCACTACTATAGTTAGCAAGCATATAATAAGCATTACCGCGATTTACATAAGCTTTAACTTCTTGAGGATCTAACTTCAAAGCTTGGTTATAATTAGCTAATGCAGCTTCATAATTATTTAAATTGTACTGGGAATTAGCCAAATCTATATAGCTTTTAGCAGACTGGGGATTCTTTTCAATAGCTTGGGTAAAGTTGACCACTGCCTGTTCATAGTCTTGCCGTTGATAAGCAGTATGACCACGCTGATAATAATCCGTAAAAGAAAGCTTTGGTAAATCAGGAGTTTGATTAGCAGCACGAGACATCAAACTTTGTTGAGTATAAGGATTTTGGGAAACAAAAGGACGGGTAAATTTAATCATTACGTCCAAATAACCCAAAAGACCCAATCCCATCACCCCAACAATGAAACCGTATACCTTGGGGTTTAACTTTTTCCGAGACGGAACATGATAAAACTGCTGGTTTATGGGTTGCCAATGATAGACCGGATAATTTGATTTTAATGGCTGAGTAATCCGTGGAGTCGGAACATAGCGACGTTTAGACTGAGGTTTTTGGCGTGGTTGCAGATGTTGTTTAGAAGCGATCGCTACGAGTGACGGAAACGGATCTCTTCCACCTAATCGTCTAGTCCTCTCACACCAAGGACATTTATCTAAATGATTATGATAAAGATGCTGAGGATTAGCCGCACAAGTCAGCAAACTTTCCTCCACTGCCGCTAATGCCGATAACCAAGTTTGAGCATTAGGACGTAACCGGGGATTGTCATGACCATCTTCAAAACAACGCACAAATAAATCCTGTAAGCTGGGATGAAGCAGATCCCAACCAGGGGAAATCGGAGTGGGCAAATAGGGGACTTGTTTCTTTTGACTATAGGTAAAATGCCCAGAAAGTATCCTCCCCTGGTAGGTTGGAGGTTCTATCCCACCTTGAAATATCCCAGAAAATGGGTGAGTTCCTTCCATTAACAATTGGAAAATCAGTACAGCCAACCCAAATAAATCATGATAATTTTCGCGGTCATAATCAGCAAAAGTTTTATTCTGTAATTCTGGCGGAGTATACTCAGCCTTACCCACAGAACAACGATAGACCAGATTTTCTAATGGTTCGGTCACTTGGAACGAATCTGTATCTACCAATGTCACCAATGCCGTATCACTAACCAGAATATTTGACTCATTCACATCACCAATACAGTATCCGCTGGCGTGCAAAGCCGCAAAAGCCGAGGCTAGGTTACGGGCAGTCCGTAATAAATACTGATAATTAAACAATGGGCAATGTTGTCGGCGAATCCCCGGATTATAAAAATCCATAATTGGCCGCATTCCCCGAATCCGGGGCATAATAAAGCCCACAATCTTACCGCTACTATCTGCTGCTTGCAACAACTCCTGTGGCCAAGCAATGGCAATATGCCCTAAATTGTCCGTCGGATTAACAGGAGGATTAGCCAGCATTGCCCGCAGTTTTTGGGCATAGGAGATAGTTGGTTTGTGATAGATTTTCGCCACTAGATTGTCATCCAATGGCACTGCATAGATACAAGCTTCACCACCATGTCCCACACTGACAGAGAGGTTGAGAATTTCCGGGTTGGGAAAACGACGTAGTACCTGCATGGCAGAATTAAGGTTATGTGAAGTAATTGGAATCAGTCAAAAGTTCAGCAACTCAAGAGGATGGCTTTAGCTGGTTTGACACTCTGCGGTCTAAAGACACGCAGATTCTTTAAGACCTGCTTAAAAAGGATAGTCAATTATCCTCCTAGACGCTCAAGGCAACTACCAGTACGACAGGTATTGCAATTACGCTTACTTTTGTTTTTTTTGCTGCTTTTGTGAGTCCATCAATTTTTAATGTTAAACGCTCCATGGTTTACCATTGCTTGTTTACCCAGGCTACAGCTATGCCGAGACGAGATAAATCAGGGGTTTCTCCTTAATAAAACACTTCTTTGCGCTGATGGTTATTCCTACTTGCTAATTAATTCTATCATGTCACCGCGAATAAATTCGCCGTTGGCACTTCCTCCACGCATCTATTGCCAAGTGGCTTCCGTGCCTTTCGTTCTATTTGGTGAGGAGGTAGGAGTTATCCACCAACCTGCAAATAATTCCTGATTACCATAACTCATGAGTTAATAAATGCAGCTAGAACTAAAGTCAAATCATCATCAGTCCGCTGAGTAATTTTATCAGAGCTTAAAAATCTCATTAGATGTTCTTTGGCTAATATTCTATCTTCAGCGTTAGCTACAAACTCGAATAAAGGTAAAAAGAAAGGTTTATGAGGTTCACCAACAATCATATTTAAAGCTAACATCTGTAACCCATCGGTAAGCACACCAACATTAACTATCTCTTCCCGCCATATTTTCAGTTGTGCTGTCTCTAAGGCATCGGGAGATGTTAAAAAGGTCGTTTGATTGATATATTCACCGTTGCTGGGGATGGTTAAGGCTATCAGATTACCCATACTATTTTTAGCTACAGCTAAACCATCACCAACCTGCCCCACAGCCACAATTTCTGGTGTAGCAATCATGACAATTAAGGTAGTTGCTAAATCATGAGGTTGATTGTGACAAATATCCGCCTCAATTTCTATGGCTTTACGGGCTGCTAACATAGCATCAGTTAGCAAATAACCCAAAAAATCATTATTAGCCAGGGTATTACTGGTAATCTCTTGGCGAGAAAGATGCTCTATTGCCGTTTCTACAGCAATCATTGATCCCACCTTTCCTAGTTTAGCAGAACCCGCACCATCTGCTGCTGCTATTACCAACACATTATTGGCTAATAGTTGCCAATGGTGAGCATCCTGACAAAGTTGCTGGTTTTTTGAGTGACTAGTTCCACATACAGATGCAGCTACTATGCGCCATTGAGAAATCTGTTTTGATGTATTCATATAATTTGTTTTCCACAGCTAGTTCAGTTTAAACAACAAGCTGTAATTTTCATCTAAACAGATCCCCACCCAATTGGTGGTAGTGCTACCTGTTCATCTACTTGAGAATGGGATACCGCTGACATACTTGCGGACAGCCATACAAACATCTCAATAAAATTTAATCCTTTTAGCTTGAGTGGACTCCGCACAGCGATTTGACTTAATCTGCTCATGTTCGCATTGTCTACCCCCACAGTAAAGAAGGCCACCCGCTTATTAGATTCATCTCCTTGCAGTCTTTGGGATGCTTGTTCGACAACATGATCTAGTTCACCTTGGGGTTCACCATCGGTAATCATAAATACCCAGGGACGGTAGTAAGCAATACCATTATTTCGATATTGGGATTTACGCTCTTGAATAATATCTAATGCTTTATGAATTGCTGAACCCATGATGGTTAAACCCTGGGCTGTGAGAATTGGCGGATTGAATTGATCAGCAGTTACAAAGTCCTGCACGACATTTACACTACTATCAAAGGTGATAATTGCCACTTCCACTCTTCTGGATGCTAGAGAATTTTTTACCAGTTCATCCTTTAAACTCAACAAACCTTGATTTAAAGCTTCGATTCGTTCCCCCTGCATTGAGCCGGAGGTATCTAGCAATAGCACGCATGGGCAACGGGGTTCGGGATTTTCCGCAAATTCTACAACTTCGTCAAGATTAAACGTATCAATCATAACTTTTTGTGTTATGTTATAATCCAAAGTCTTATTTTCCTTTTACTCAAAGTATATAGTTTCTAGCGCTAGTATGACTAAAATTATGGTATTTTGTCGAAAATACTTGAGTTTTTCAGTAAAGATATTGATTTGCGGTAAATTTGCCAAATATCTCTCCAACTCCTCATAACTAAGTGTTGCATAATTCAAGTATGAATAACCTCACTCAGAGGGAATTACAACTAATTTCCTGGGTGTAATTTCCAGGAAATGAATACTTTCTCTTCTTTGCTATTCTTGCTCTTGTCCAATAGCTGAGTGCTATAATCAACATATACATTTACCTCCATAAATTTTTAAAGATTCTATGTGAGATTTCGTCTGTCTTCAGGTAAATAAATTCATTATTTTTAAATCCCCAAACAGGACGAATATCATTCTGACGGTTGATGAATTTAAATTATCCGAAAGATCTCAGCATTCTTGCTCGGATTACTATGTGATTTATCAAGATCAAATAGCTGAAAAATCTGACAAGCAGGAGATTTTTATCTAAGCAAATGCTCAAGAATTAGCACGAAAAACTACAAAACTTGTTACATTCAAGATCGCTAGGTAGGAGAATTTTTAGAAAATGTTTTTCGTTGATATTCATAATTTAATAACTTGTGTGTGATCATGACTATATTTTCCAGTGATATCATATTACAGCCTGATATTTAATCTTTTCCCATACTATATTGATGTATCCGCCCAAAAAATTGTAAAAATATGAAAAATACTGGCACATTTACCAAACTACCTCCCGCAGGTTTATTAAGACAATTAAGCAACTGTTATGAAACTACCTGTTTACAAGCATTTAGTAACTCTGTATCTTGGTTGATATATATAGAAAAAGGAAAAATTATCTATGCGACTCATTCCGTAGAACCTTTTGATAGATTAGAACGACAAATGCGTCGTCTCCATCAACAAATCCCGCTCGTAGATAATGAAGTGCGCGTACAAATGCGCTTGGTGTTTGAAGCTGAAGATCATGATCACTTCCCAAACCAACCTCCAGAATACGAAGCGATTAACTGGCTTGTCACTGAACAACATCTTCTGCCTACTCAAGCAACATTACTTATTCAAGAATTAGTTAAAGAGGTAATTGAATGGTTTATCCTCATTAAAACAGGTACTTATGAATTAGCAGAACCAATCCATGATTTGACAAAAATTTGTCAGTTAGATATCAATACTATCATCGAAGAATGTCAAAATCAGTTACAAAATTGGCGATATCTTGGTAGATATATCTCTTCTCCCTATCAGCGTCCATATTTGTTAGTTAGTAGCAAATTTCAGGATAAAAGATTACCACCACTAAAAGAGAATATCACTAATTGGATGAAGGGTTTTAGCTTGCGTCATCTAGCGATTATCATGAATCAGGATGAATTGCAACTAGCTTTAAGTTTATACCCCTATATTGTCAAGGGTTCGATAGTATTACATGAGCCAGATCCTCCATTTGATAAATTACCAAAAACAAATGGCAGTCTATTACCATTTTCTGAAGATAGCACAGAATCGGTGAAGGAAAAATTATTTATTTCCGATGTAGCACTAAGCAAAGATCCTCCTCCAGAAACTTTAATTATTTCTGAAAATAATGTTGCGGTTCAACAGCTAGTAACAGACATTGCTGATTTACCTCCAGATGATTTACAACCCGAAACTGTTGATAGTAACATAGATGCTGATTCCCAAAAAGTAAAAGTCAATCCGAGAACTACACAAAAGACTTACAAAATTATCTCTGTAGATGATAGTCCCACAATTCTCAAGGAAATCAGCCGTTATTTAGAAGATGAGAATTTTACTTTGGTAACTATTAATGAACCAGTAAAAGCAGTTATGTCAATTATTCGACATAAGCCGGATCTGATTTTACTGGATTTAAATATGGCAGGAATTGATGGTTATGAACTATGTCGGATTATCCGCAATAATTCCCTGTTTAAAAATATTCCCATTATTTTTGTGACTAGCAATAAGGGAATTATAGATAAGGTAAAAGCGAGATTTGTCGGTGCTTCGGGATATTTAACTAAACCCTTTACTCGCGCTGAATTGCTAAAAATGATTTTTATGCACTTGGCATAATGATAGCAAAGTAGGGGTTTAGCATTGCGCTTTACCCTGACTTGATTTTGAACTTAAATTTTGTGCTTCCTTGTCTCAACCCAAGCAACCAACCGTTATTTTAGAAGTATAAGTTTTTTAAATGAACATTTTTACAAAATTGGTAAAGTTGATGTTTATTGAGAATATCTCTCTCTATTCTCAAGATTATTGAGAATGTTGTCAATAAGTTAACGGAAATAGGTTTTTACAGGATTGATTAATACCCCTTGACTTTTTGTGCTACTATTAGAGATAGAATTGGCTAATGCTATGTTTAATTTTTGGGCTTAACTAAAAGCCTGTATTTTGTTGGGTATCCTTGCGTCAACCCAACGGACAATATAAATTGATTAAAGATTTAAAATAAATGACTTTCCATAAACTACAACCCAGAGAATCATTAAATAAAGCCTTTCTCAAGGTTAAACCCAATAGAAATGATATTGAGCATTTTAAAAAGAATCTGCAAAGTCTCATTGAGAAAATTAATGAAGTTGAATCTGAAGAGTTTCATAAAAATCTGATTGGTGATTTTTTAAAGAACACATATTATAGCACAAATCATTTCATTAATACTAAGGGACGCAATGATTTTGTTATTCATAATGGCAAAGATGCTAAAAGTAGTGTTGGTGTAATTCTGGAAGCTAAAAAACCTACCAATAAAGGTGAAATGCTGAAAGTTGATAATTTGAATACTAAAGCTTTTCAAGAATTGGTTTTATATTTTCTGCGGGAACGTCTGATAGAGAAAAATATAGAAGTTAAATATTTAATAGTTACTAATATTTATGAATGGTTTATTTTTGATGCAAATAGTTTTGATAAAGCATTTATTGAAAATAAAACCCTGGTTAAGCAATTTACAGATTTTGCAGAGGGAAGATTAACAAGTAAAAAAACGGATTTCTTTTATAAGGAAATTGCTCAACCTGCTATTGCGGAAATTCAAGATCAAATTCCTTTTACATATTTTGATATTCGAGAATGTCAGGAATATTTACAACCTGGTGAAAATCCCCATGATCATAAATTAATCCCACTGTTTAAGTTATTTTCACCATCACATTTATTAAAATTACCTTTTTCTAATGATAGCAATACTCTTGATAAAGGATTTTACAGCGAATTATTACATATTATCGGGTTAACTGAAACTAAGGAAGGTGGTAAAAAACTCATTCAACGCAAAAAGGAAAATGAGAGAAATCCAGGTTCACTGATTGAAAATGCAATTGTCCAACTTGATAGTTTAGATAAAATTTCTCGCATAGAAAAGCCAGAACGATTTGGAGAAACTTCTCAAGAACAAATTTTTAACGTTGGGTTAGAATTAGCAATTACTTGGGTAAATAGAATCCTGTTTCTGAAGTTATTAGAAGCGCAATTAATCAAATATCATAAAAATGATCCGTCTTTCGGATTCTTGAATTTAGAGAAAGTCCAAAATTATCATGATCTTAACAGTCTTTTCTTTAATGTATTAGCTCGTAAACAAAACGAAAGAAACGAAACTGTAAAAAAGATATTTTCTCATGTTCCTTATTTAAATAGTTCTTTATTTGAACCAACAGATATGGAACAATTCACCATTTTTATTAACAATCTTAGAAATGAGAAACTAGAAATTTTTCCCGCGACTGTCTTAAAAGACAACAACGGAAAAAAACGCATTGGTGAAATTAATGCTTTAGAATATCTCTTTGAATTTCTCAATGCTTATGATTTTAGTAGTGAAAGCGGGGAAGAAATTCAAGAAGAGAATAAAAGGTTAATTAATGCGTCTGTACTGGGTTTGATTTTCGAGAAAATTAACGGTTATAAAGATGGTTCTTTCTTTACTCCCGGTTTCATTACTATGTATATGTGTCGGGAAACAATTAGAAGAGCGGTTGTACAGAAGTTTAATGAAGTTAAAGGTTGGAATTGTGAAAATATTGATGATTTATATGAAAAGATAGAAGATAAAAAAGACGCTAATAGAATTATCAATAGTTTGAAAATATGTGATCCTGCTGTGGGTTCAGGACATTTTTTAGTTTCGGCTTTGAATGAAATTATTGCGATTAAAAGCGAATTGAAGATTTTACTTGATAGGGAAGGTAAAAGATTAAAAGAGTATGATATTGAAGTTGTCAATGATGAATTGATTGTGATTGATGATGAAAAGTTATTATTTGAGTACAATCCTAAAAGCAAGGAAAGTCAAAGAGTTCAAGAAACGCTATTTCATGAAAAACAAACGATTATTGAAAACTGTTTATTTGGTGTAGATATAAATCCCAATTCTGTGAAAATATGTCGGTTGCGGTTATGGATTGAACTGTTGAAAAATGCTTATTACAAGACCTCACCCCTAACCCCTCTCCTGGGAGGAGAGGGGAATATAGGAGAATTGGAAACTTTACCCAATATTGATATTAATATTAAATGTGGTAATTCTTTAATTAGTCGTTTTTCTTTAGATGCTGATTTGCGACAAGCTTTAAATAGAAATAAATGCAGTATAGAAACTTATAGAAATGCTGTTCAAACTTATCGCAATGCTGAAAATAAAGAGCAAAAGCGGGAAATGGAAAGATTGATTAATGATATTAAAGGTAATTTTAAAACAACGTTACAAGGAAGTGATCCAAATAAAACTAAGTTAAGAAAGTTAGAGGGTGAACTTTTTAATTTAGAGAATCAAATTTTGTTATTTGAGGAAACGAAAGCTGAGAAAAAGACGCGGGAGAAAAAAATCTCTAAGTTAAATAATGAGATTGATAAGTTACGGGTTGAGATTGAGGATATAGAAGGTGGTAAAATATATGAAAATGCGCTGGAATGGCGTTTTGAGTTTCCTGAAGTTTTGAATAATGAGGGTGTTTTTGTCGGTTTTGATGTGGTAATTGGTAATCCTCCTTATGGCGTATTTCCTTCAAAATCAGAATTAGCTTTAGTGATGAATAAATATGGGTGTTTAGGTATAAATAATTCACTAAAAGATAGCTATTTTATATTTTGCTTATTAGGTTTAAAGGATATTTTAAAACCTCATGGAAATCTTTGTTACATAATACCTAATACTTGGAAATTAATTGATGCAGCACAGCAGTTTAGACAAAGTTTAATTAGAGAGTTTCGGTTTTTATGTATAGATCAATTTAAAACGAAAATATTTGATGAAGCCACAGTAGATTGTGATATTATCTTGATGCAAAATAGTAAAATAGCAGAATATGATGTAAAAATACAGTTGAGAAATAGGAATATAATTGAATTTGTGAATATTTTATCAAAAAATACCTTATCAAAACAGCAATTTTTTAATTTTTTACTTGATGAGAATCAATTATTTTTATCAGATAAGATATATTCAAAATCTTTACTAATAAAAGACTATTTTGATATTAGAAATGGTGTAAAACCTTATGAAGTTGGTAAAGGTTATCCACCACAGACAAAAAAAATATTAGATGAAAAACCTTATACTGCTGAAACTAAATTAAACGAAACTTTTCAACCCTTAATTGGTGGACGTTATTTTCATAAATATGTGATTTTATGGGATGACAACTTTTGGATTAGTTATGGTAAATGGTTAGCAGCACCTAGAGAAGAATCAATATTTAAAGCTAAAGAAAAACTTATTTTTAGACAAACCAGTGATCAAATAATTGGAACTTTTATTGAATCTGGATTTATTCTAAGAAATAATGTACATATTGTTCTCAAAAAAGATGATACATTTAACCTTAAATATCTGCTAAGTATTTTAAACTCAAAATTAATTGATTTTGTTTATACTAGTATCAATCCAGAAAAGGGAGAAGCATTAGCAGAAGTGAAAGCATTTCATTTAGGAATGTTACCCTTTTATCCACTTTCTACAAAAGATCAAGTTCCTTTTATCCACATAGTTGATAAAATTCTCACCGCTAAAAAATCAGATCCAAAAGCAGATACAACCGCATTAGAAACAGAAATAGATCAGCTAGTTTATCAACTTTACGAACTAACAGCAGAAGAGATTAAAATTATAGAAGGGTAAACACCACAAATCCCAGATACCCGACTTCTCGAAGAAGTCGGGTATCTAAAAGATAAAGCTTAAACCTTAAAAATATATTTAACCTACTGAATACCTATTCAAATATTAGGTGGATGTTCAGCCATTTTTACCCACATTTTTCACACACGAGTTAATTGTGGACGGTTCATTTTTAAAGCAGAAATTGTGCTTCTTCCCACAGATGTAAGTCCTACAATTTCCGTAGCATCTTCACTCCAAGTAAAATGATCTATCCATAATTGCTGTTGTGGATGAAATAGTTTAACCTCCTCCTGAGTATCTGGATCAATTGCTGTTTGACGAGTTGCTTTATAGCGATTACAAGATGGACAAGCTAAACATAGATTTTCAAATACAGTTCCTCCACCAGCAGACAAAGGAATAATATGCTCAAATTCAAAAATAGAGACTGTTAAAGCTTCAGCAGTGCGACAATAAGCACAACAATTAGCAAAGTGATTACGAATTTTTTTGTGTAATTCAACAGAAATATAAACACTCATGCTACTTGCTGCTGATTTTGCAAAATATTTAATGTGTATCTAGCTCTAGTTTTAATAATATTTAATTGGTCAACTTGTGCTAATAATTTATCTAAAGTTTCAGTTTCAACCTTTGATAATTGATTTTGAGAATTTTTAATTAATAACTCCTGTAATTGCGTCTGAGTTTTAGGAAATAAAGAACTTTCTGCTAAAGCTTGCAACTCATCTATACTTAAACCAATCAATAATTCAGAATCTAAAGATAAGTTAGTTAGTTGTTGATAGGTTTCTAAATTTAACAGCACTCCAACCTTTTCTCCCTGTGCGTTAGTGATATATTGAACTGATTCAGACATGGCTTTACAGTCAAATTTGATAGTTTTATTGTAACTTATGATTGGATTCTAGATCCCCGACTTCTCGAAGAAGTCGGAGATATCTACGCTGCTTCTCTCAATGGGGTGGGTACAGACACTTCTGGAAACGGTAGAGAAAGCTGTTCTGGTGATGGTATTGGTGCTTCCTGTAATACCGTGACTTCAATATTTACACTGACTAAATAACTACCTGTATCTGCACCTACGGCTTCAGAAATTATTTTAGCTATATCTGGACGTTTTGCGGTTAAAGGATCACGGATAATACAACGATCCCATTCATGTTTGGCAGTTGGGTTAAGATTGAGAATATAATGCTTCATCATAGGTGTAGTCCTTAAAATCCTTATTCCATCAGTCTTTCCAGGTTTGAAGACTATTTTCATAGTATAGTACAAATTTACTAATCTGGCAAGAGCATGATCAAAAATTGCCTCTAATAAAAGCAACTACTCTATAGATGAAAATATAAAAACGCAAAGACGTTTTACGAAACGCCTCTACGATTTTCTGGACTGAGATGAAAGATGGTTATGTGACTAAAGAAACTTGATAATTTAAGTTTCTGATGTTGCACTTGTGGAAAACTCATCCTGAGAATTCAATAACTGCACCTCATTAATCCAATTTGCTTGTTGCGGTACGGGAATATAAATTCCGGCTGCGTCTAAGGTGATTTTTAGGCGACGACGATATTCTCGCGCTACGTTCCATTGTTTAAGCGGTTGGGTTTTGATCCAGACACGAATCATCACACCGCGATCGCTAAAATGCTCAACACCCAAAACATTTGGCTTTTCCAGAATTTGATGTTTCCATTCGGGATCTTGACTCATCTCCAAACCCACATCTTTAATTATCTTCAAAGCCTCATCTACATCCGCTTGGTAAGAAACCGGAATACTTAAATCAGCCCGTGACCAACGACTAGAAAGATTAGCCACAATCTTCACCTCACTATTGGGGATAGTAATTAAGCGTCCTTCCGAATCTCGAACTTGAGTCATTCGCAGATTCAACTTTTCCACCAAACCGCCCACAGTACCCACAGTAATCATATCACCCAGGGCATATTGGTCTTCAAAAATAATCAGAAAGCCGTTAATTGCGTCTTTGATTAAGTTTTGGGAAGCGAGGGATATAGCCACACCGACTAAACCAGCACCAGCTAACAACGGAACGATATCTATCCCCAAAGATATCAAAGCTAGTAAGCTACCTGCACCCACAAAAATAATCGTAGTGATACTTTTAGTTACGCCGGAAAATGTGGATATTCTCAACTGCAAACGTTCGGATGTTTCTGGAGTTAATAAAGCCCCACCACTCACTATGGTTGAGGTAAAATGATCTATTAAGGCATAAGTAAACCGCACAGCTACATAAGTTCCCACCGCGACAATAGTTAATTTGATGGGAATTTGGGCAATGGTGAGAATCCCAATTTGGAAGGCGCGTGTGTAGGGAAATAGTCCTAAAATAATTAAACTACCACTGCCCCAAATCCCTGCTTGTGCTATTTGAAAAAGTCTAGTTTTGACTTCTTGAAGATGCTGCTGTTGTTGTTGATTTAATAGTTTGGTAATTGGTGCAGTATCTTTGGAAATAGCCGGGATAGAATCGGCTGCATTCTTGCTTAAACGCTTTTGCCAACGCCTGACACCCCAACTGATGATGATCATTGCCAGTGTCCCCACAGCAGCAATTTCACCTTGCTGAATTAAAAACCGAGTTTGTCGTTCTTGTTTGGCTTGTTGCAGGTGTTGTTTTAAGTCATCACTAATTTGATTTGCTAATGTTAACGGGTTTGCCTGTCCAACATCTTCGTAGGTAATGGTCATCAGGTATTGGTCATTAACAAAAATCGTCGGTAATCCTTTAACTGTGCGATTCTGCACTTTAACTTCTATTGCAGATGCCTGTAAATAATTATGGGTGATATCCTGTAAATTCTGTTGAATGTTTTGAAAACGTTCGGGAAATTTGGTTTTTGAGGCAGTAATGCTAAATAAAGGACGACCATCTAAATTAATCCAGCCAGATACCATCTTATCATCTACCTTATTGCTTGAACTACTGGGAGTGGGCAGAAAAGGTAAAGGAGAAAACTGGGCTGTGGCTTTGGTGACAGAACCGATGGTAATTACCATTGTCCCTGCTACCGCTAAAAATCGAAGTATCACTAAAACACCTCCTTGTGTCAATGAGGGAATAGAAAAATCAGAATCTTTGTAGAGACGTTCCATGGAACGTCTATACATTCTTTGTTATCAGATGTCAATATCCTGTCACCTGTCATCTATTCCCGTTGGAGTTGCTATATTCTTACCAGAGAATGATGAAAAAAGAAAAAGCCCGATCTAGTGTTAACACGGCTCATATCAGAGGTGAAGCTAGTTCACAGGACTTTTTGAATAGCTGATTACTAATTCTCAGAAAATATGGCTAGTAATGAGAAAACCTTGTTAAAGTACGTAAAGGCTTATAAACCTGTTTCATTTTTTTAAAGGATAATTTTCATGATTGCAACCACTCCCAGATTAAAGCACGAGGTTAAAGACCTCGGCCTAGCTCCCTTGGGAAGACAACGCATTGAATGGGCTGGCAGAGAAATGCCCGTATTGAAGCAAATCCGCGATCGCTTTGAGAAAGAAAAGCCCTTTGCTGGATTGCGTATTTCAGCTTGCGCCCACGTTACCACAGAAACAGCACATTTAGCGATCGCGCTTAAAGCCGGTGGTGCTGATGCAGTTTTAATTGCTAGTAACCCCTTGTCAACTCAAGATGACGTAGCTGCAAGTCTTGTAGCTGATCATGAAATTTCTGTATTTGCACAAAAAGGCGAAGATGCCGCTACCTATAGCCGTCACGTCCAAATAGCTTTAGATCATCGCCCCCACATCATTGTTGATGATGGTAGCGACGTGGTAGCAGAATTAGTTCAACACCGTAAAAATCAAATCGCTGATTTAATTGGTAGCACCGAAGAAACCACTACAGGTATCGTGCGGTTACGCGCCATGTTTAACGAAGGCGTTCTTACCTTCCCAGCGATGAATGTCAACGACGCAGACACCAAGCACTTCTTTGATAACCGCTATGGGACTGGTCAATCTACCTTAGATGGGATTATCCGCGCTACAAATATCTTGTTAGCTGGTAAAACTGTTGTAGTTGTCGGTTATGGCTGGTGTGGTAAGGGTACAGCCCAGCGCGCCCGTGGCATGGGTGCAAACGTCATTGTTACCGAAATTGACCACATCAAGGCTATTGAAGCCGTTATGGACGGTTTCCGCGTCCTCCCAATGGCAGAAGCAGCGCCTCACGGTGATATCTTCATTACTGTCACAGGTAACAAGCACGTCGTTCGCGGTGAACACTTCGATGTCATGAAAGACGGTGCGATCGTTTGTAACTCTGGTCACTTTGATTTGGAACTTGATTTGAAATACTTAGCCGCTAATGCTAAGGAAATCAAGGATGTTCGTCCTTTCACAGAAGAGTATAAATTGACAAATGGTAAATCCGTAGTTGTTCTCGGACAAGGACGTTTGATTAATTTGGCTGCTGCTGAAGGACACCCCAGCGCGGTTATGGATATGAGTTTTGCTAACCAAGCTTTGGCTGTTGAGTACCTGGTGAAGAATAAGGGTAGTTTAGCTGCTGGTTTGCATTCTATTCCTAGAGATGTGGATGAAGAAATTGCTCGTTTGAAGTTGCAAGCTATGGGCATTTTCATTGATAGTTTGACAGCAGATCAAATTGACTATACCAATTCTTGGCAGTCTGGAACGTAAGTCATTAATTAGTTGATTTTTTCGGGGATAGGCTTTTGGGCTTATCCCTTTTTTTAACGAACCGCAGAGACGCAGAGAGCGCAGAGGGAGGATATAATGGGAGGAGGGTGTTATTGTAAGTTTGTATGTCAGCAAAAGACTTTTTTCACAATGCAGTTAGATTAGCTTTAGAAAAAGATAATTGGCTAATTACTAATGATCCTTTATCATTTACAGTAGATGGTCTTGACTTTAGAATTGATTTAGGAGCAGAAAGACTATTAGGAGCAGAAAAGGAAGGTCAAAAAATAGCAGTTGAGATAAAATCTTTTTTAGGTCAATCTGAAGTTACTGAATTTCATATAGCTTTAGGACAAACACTAAATTACCGTTCTGTTTTAAGAAAAAAAGAACCCAACCGCATTTTATATCTAGCGATTGGTAATGAAATATACAAAGAATTTTTTCTTATTCCGTTTATTCAAGAAATCATTGCTGAACATCAATTAAAATTACTGATATTTGAAGCTATTAAACAGGAGATTGTTTTATGGAAGGAATGAATTATCCTGAATTGGTAAAAACTGTATTAGCAAGACATACAGAAAATCATGCTTCCAAGGTCACAGAAAAGGAGTTAATTTTTGATTGTGAAAGAAATAGTTATTTAGTAGTTCATGTAGGATGGGAAAATAATGAAAGGGCTTATGGGACAATTATTCATGTAGATATTAGAGATGGAAAAATCTGGATTCAGAGAGATTTTACAGAGGAAGGGGTAGCTAGTGAGTTGGTAAATTTGGGAGTACCAAAAACGGATATTGTTTTAGGTTTTAAGCCACCTTATATGAGACAGTTTACTGATTTTGCATCAGTTTAGATTTTTTATTAAATTTTGATGACTTGATAATAACTTGATTTTTGAGGGATAGGCGTTTTGCTTATCCTTTTTTTTCGTTTTCTACTATGGATTTATGGCGTTGCTGATTAAGGGTATGAATTTTAGTCTCACGCAAAGGCGCAAAGACGCAAAGGTAAGAGTTTTAAAGGTTCAATTTGGGAATTTCATACCTCAATTCAGCAACGCCGGATTTATTTAATGAGCCACGTTCGCGTAGCGTCCCATAGAGATAGACGAGAAGAACACGAAGGAAGAGAAATGTTTTAATTTATAATAGAAGATATCATGTAATCAATATTTTACTGATAAATCTCCAATCAGTTGCATTTACAAATAATATGAACACTAATCATCTGATAACTATAGGAATTTCTCTATACCAAGAAAATAAATATAGCGAAGCTATTGATTGTTTTAACAAAATTATTTCTACTGATTCAAATTGTTATCAAGCTTATCACTACAGAGGTTTAGTTCTTAGGAAACAAAGAGATGATCAAGGCGCAATTGCTGATTTAAAAAAAGCTGATACACTTATAGCTGATCAAGAGTATACAAATATCTTTCAAAAACTTCAAAATTTAATTGGAAAAGATTATTCGCATTTTTCTAATAATAAAAATAATGATAATGATGAATTTTCTTATATTGAATATAAAGGTACTTGGCACTTAGAACAAGAAATCTATGATTTAATATCATCCGAATTAAATAAATTGGAAAATTTCCTTTCTAGCCGATTACAAACTATTGAGTTATTGCTAAAAAAGCGGGCTGAAAATTCCCAGTTTAATCAAGAAAGATTAGAAAATAAAAACTTACCTACATATAATTCCCATGAAGAAATTGCTCAAGCTATGGGAATTAGTGTTAAAGGATTGCGATTTCTGGCTTTTTCCCGCAAAGATGATCACTACATTCGTTTTCAAATACCCAAAAAACCGAGTGGATATCGGCAAATTTCCGCACCAAAAAAATTATTAAAAAAAGCTCAGAATTGGATTCTTGATAATATTCTTGAAAAACTAGAACTACATGATGCTGCTCACGGTTTCCGCCTGAAACACTCTATAGTTACAAATGCACAGATTCATGTAGGGAAAGAAGTAATTATTAACATTGATCTCAAAGATTTTTTCCCTTCAATTTCTTATAAACGAGTTAAGGGACTTTTTAAATCCTTTGGATATTCGGAAACAGCCTCAACAATTTTCGCGTTGATTTGCACAGAACCAAAAATTAAATACGTTGAAATAAACGGACAAATTAATAGTTTACTATCATGGACAGATCGTTATTTACCCCAAGGCGCACCAAGTAGTCCAGCAATTACAAATATTCTTTGTCGTAGGTTAGATAGGAGATTAACCTTTATGGCTAAACAATATGGTTTTGATTATACTCGCTATGCTGATGATTTAACTTTTTCTGCTTCTGGTGAAAGTCTTGTGAATGTCAATAATATTCTGAAACTTACCAATTTGATTGTTAAAAAAGAAGACTTTGAAATTAATGAAAATAAAACTAGGGTAGTTCGCAATTATCGTAGACAAGAAGTAACTGGTGTGATAGTTAATGAAAAACTTAATATCCCTAGAGATAAACTTAAAACCTTTCGTGCAGTTCTTTATAAAATTGAAAAAGATGGGTTGCAAAATTATACTTGGGGACAGTCTAAGGATATTATTGCCGCAATTGAAGGTTTTGCTAATTTTGTTTCAATGGTAAATCCAGAAAAAGCTGGTAAATTTATAGAACAGATACACCGAATTAAAGAAAAATATGTCCGTAAACGGGAAAAGATTGTATTAGTTCATCAAGAGCTTTTGACTCAATCTAATATTATAAAACAGATTAATGATAAACTTCGAGAAGTGAGATTTAATAAAATTAAAAAACGGCAATATCTGCAAGAAACTTATAATAAAAAATATCTTCAAGACTTAACAGACGAAGAACTATTAGAATTTTTACACTACTTGATAATCTTACAACTAGAACAATTCTCTTTTGGCGATACAGATGATCCTCCCTTCTAAAAAAACTTGCTTTTTATACATTCAATGTTTTATACTTTAATTGTCACGCGCCATTGTCAACAGGTAAAACAACCTTGCATTTGGGCGGTGGAGCGCCGCCCCCTGTATTCAAGCTAATTCTTAGTCTCCTGGCTAACGCCGTTCGGCGAGTAAGTATGTAGTTACCATGATGAAAGCTTCCTGTTTACGAAGGTGGAATCTAATGTGATTTTTTATGGGGGCTACGCCCCATAGATATAGTTTTTTTCCTTCGGGTTTCAGTATGCTTCGGTATTACGAAGGGGCAACCTAAGAACAGTGTCGCGTGATATTTTTTAACAGGATGTTTGTTATATTAAGCTAAAACACATTTAATTTGCATATTAAAACTTCATCAAGTGGTAGGTTGGGTTGAGGAACGAAACCCAACATCTTTATAATTTTATTGCGTTGGGTTGCGCTTTGCTTAACCCAACCTACGAATTATTACTAAGTAAAGAATAATGAGAATAGGATAGAATTTAATGTAAAAAAATGATAAAATAAAGCAATGTCAAAAAAACGTAAATTACTAGAGAAAGTTCTTTCAGGATCTAAAAATCTTCAATTTGATGATTTAGTGACATTAGTTGAAGCCTTTGGTTTTTCCCTATCACGTATCAACGGTAGTCATCACATTTTTACACATCCAACTATCCCCGAACTTATTAACTTACAAAATCGCAATGGTAAAGCTATTCCTTATCAAATTCGGCAATTTTTAATATTAATTGAAAAATATTCCTTAACTATGGAGGATGAATAATGAAACACTATCACATTAATATTTTCTACAGTCAAGAAGATGAAGGTTATATTGCTGATATTCCTGATTTAAAATATTGTTCAGGATTTGGTTTAACTGAAGAAGAAGCACTGCAAGAAGTTCTCAAAGCTAAAGCTGCTTGGTTAGAAGCTGCGGAAATAGAAGGTAAACCAATTCCCGAAGCAAGATATAAACCTGTAATTTATCAAATAGCTTCATAGTTATGTAGTTATGTAGGTTGGGTTGAGGAACGAAACCCAACATCTTGATAATGTTATTCCGTTGGGTTGCGCTTCGCTTAACCCAACCTACGAATTATTACTAAGTAAATAATAATGAGAGTAGGATATAAATTAATGTAAAACAATGATAAAATAAGGCAATGTCAAAAAATCGTAAATTACTGGAGAAAGGAAAATTAAAAATGGAAAGTTTAAGACTGCGATCGCGCATTGGTAAAGATGGACTATTAAAAATTCATTTACCACAGGCTAAAGAAGGAACTGAATTTGATATTATTGTTATTTATGAAATAGCTGTACCAAAAGAAGAAACAGCCAGAGAACAAACCATGAAATTGAGTGATTTTTATGGTTGTATCCAAGATGAAACATTTATTAGACATCCACAATTAGAACAACCTGAAAGAGAAGCATTCTGATGATTTACTTATTAGATACCAATACCTGTATTATTTATCTTAAAGGTAAAAATATTCATCTAAAAGAGAAATTAGATAGTATCTCAATTTCAGAAATTGCAGTTTGTTCCATTGTCAAAAGTGAATTATTCTATGGTGCTATGCGGAGTGCTAAACCGGAGAGTAATTTAAAATTACAACAAGGATTTCTTGATAAATTCGTCTCTTTACCCTTTAATGATGAAGCAGCTATAATTTTCGGTAATATTCGTGCTGAACTTACTAGCAAAGGAACACCAATTGGTGGTTATGATTTACAAATTGCTGCTATTGCTTTAGCTAATAATTTGATATTAGTTACACACAATACTAGGGAGTTTTCCCGCATTCCTCAATTACAATTACAAGACTGGGAATTAACATAATTAAACATCATCACTTTAACTTTATATGTCAGCGAAAGATTTTTTTCATAATGCAGTTAGGTTAGCTTTAGAAAAAGATGGTTGGTTAATTACCGATGATCCTTTATATTTGCGCTTAACAGCATTAGTTAAAATTAGGATAGATTTAGGAGCAGAAAAATTAATTGGCGCTGAAAAAGATCATCAAAAGATAGCCGTAGAAGTAAAAAGTTTTCTAGGACTTTCAGTAATTTCTGAATTTCATACAGCTATTGGTCAATTTTTAAATTATAGGATAGCATTAGGACAGCAAGACCCTAAAAGAATATTATATTTAGCTATATCTCAAGATATATATCAAGAGTTTTTTACTGATAGTTTCATTCAAACTGTTTTACAAACTTATGAAATTAAATTATTAGTTTTTGATATTAACAAGGAGGAAATAGTGTTATGGAAACCTTAAATTATCAAGAAATAGTAAAAGATATTATCTCTAAATATGCAAAAGACCAAGCAGAGGAAGATTTAGAAAATACAGAAATTGTCTTTGATACAGAACGGGATATTTATTTGTTGTTGTATACAGGATGGAAAGATGAAAATAGAATTTATGGCTGTCCCATTCATATTAGTATTAAAGATGGAAAAATTTGGATTGAAAGGGATTTTACGGAAGAAGGAATTCCTCATCAATTAGTTGAGTTAGGTGTACCGAAAACGGATATTGTTTTAGCTTTTAGATCACCTTATGTGAGACAGTTTACTGGTTTTGCAGTGAGTTAGGATTTAAGGATATAACCTATCTATACCTCATCAAACTATTTAGTGTTCTTATCATACCGCGAAGATGTTTGATTTTGCATTGTTCTTCATACAGAAGATATTTTAAAAAATCAATAATATCAATATCAATACCTATAGAAATTCTTGATCTAAACGAGCTTGTATATATATAAATATGTTCCTCATAAAAATAATCATGTATCTTATTAAGATACTGTTCTAGCTCCTTTAAAGACTGATTTTCCAAAAGAAGACTTATATAAGATTTCAAATTCCTAATACAATTATCTTTCTCATTAATTTGTTTTTGTAACTTCTCTAATTCGTTGATATCAGGAGTATCTGAATAGGGTTCTAACTTCTCTAAATAATAATTTTCTAAATCTTCTGCATACTGTTCTAAATCTTCCACATACTTTTCTAAATTTTCTAGATCCTGTTCTAATTCTTCTAGATACTGCTCTAATTCTTCTATAATGTTTGGTTTATTAATTATCTCTTTTAATTCACTAATTTCTGATTCTATATCTATTAACCTATCATTTAAAAATAAAATATCCTGCTGTAATTTACTAACTTCTGATTCTTTATCTATTAACTTCCGAATTAACAAAGACTTTTCTCCTTCCAACTCTTTAACACGATTATCCAGATCATTTTTCTGTCTTGTAACTACTTCTTTCTCTCTTGTAACTACTTCTAATTGGTATGCTTTCTCATTAAAATTACTTGTTAATTTATTGAAATCCTCTGTTAATTAACTGAAATCCTCTGCCAATTCATCAAAACTTTCTGCTAATGAATTGAGACGTTCAAGAATTTCAGATTTTTCAGATTCCAATTTTTTAATCACAGTATCTTTTTGAGCAATTAAAACGCTACTACCACTAGTCTTCAATACACTTAATTCCCATTCAACGTCTCTTAAATTTCCAGTTAAAGAGTCTCTTTCCTTTTCTAATTCTTGAATACGATTATCACTATCTTCTATAGTTGTTGTTAACTGTGATTCTTTTTCAGTAAGTTGTATTTCTAACTGATTAATTTTTTGAAGATTTTGATTTTTTTCAAATTCTAATTTCTTAATCTCATTATCTTTTTGAGCAATCTGAGATTGTAACCTTTCTATATCACTATCTATAGGTTTATCATTTAAAACTTTAATTTCCTCTTCTAATTGTTGAACAAGACTATTCAAAATCGTTTTCTCTTGTGTCAGTGATTCACAATTAGATTTTTCAGTAATAACAATCGCTTCTAATGACGATATCTTTTGTAAATTCTCACCTTTTTCTATTTCTAAACTTTTAATCAAAGCATCCTTCTGAATTATTAAAGATTGAACCTTATTTAATTCACTTTGAATGTTCTGTAACTCAATAGTATGATCAGGTTTAGATTGTAACTCATTAACTTTAAATTCTAAACCCATCAACTTCTGCGTTAAGGAATTAATATCACCATCTTTTGTAGTGATTATAGACTTGAAAATTTCTTGAGATTGATTAAAGTTATTTTTCTCTTGAGTAAGAAATTTATTTTCTTGTTTAAGAACTTCATTTTCTCGGTTAAAAGCTTGAATTTTTATCAATGCTTCATTTCGCTCATTCATTAACACCTGAGTTTTTTCCAAAACTAAATCCCATGTTTTGTCTTCTAAATTTTCCTTATAAACAATACCACCTAATTTTTGAATAAATGATTTTTGGTTTGTTTCTAAGTCTTGATTTCTTTGATTAAAGATAGTATTTTGTATCTGTAATTTATTAGTCAGTTCTAATATTGTTTGATATTCCTGATGTAAAATAGTAATTTGTTGTTCAAATTTATGAATCTCCTGTTTTAAAGATTCATTGTCACCAGTCAATTTTTCAAATTTTGTATTCAACTGCTGAGATTGAGAAAATATATCTAAAAAAACTTTAATAATTAAATTATATTTAGCTACATTCCGAAAACCTTGCGTGTCAATCTTCTGTTGCTGGTTGTTATCCTTTGTAAATAAAAGATAGCTCATAATTAAGATTATAGCTATCAAAATGGTAATGATATATATCATAGAAATACCTCTTTAATCACTAATTAAGTAAAGTTAGCTTATTCAACCTTGTTTATTTGTATATCATATATTATGATACTTGTATTACTTTGCGTCTTTGCTCCTTTGCGACTTTGCGCGAAACAAAAAATATTGAAACACCCAGCGAATATAATTCGCGTCTACACAGACAAAACCCGCCTTTGCGTGAGATAAAGTTTCAATCATCCATTGATTCTGTAAACAAAGATTCCAGATTTCGATAACCACTAACTACACGCACAATTTCAATCCCACCATTAATAACTCGATAAAGAATAACGTAACCATCCAAAGGAACACCTCGCAAATCAACCTTAATATTTTCGTAGCTACGCCCCATATTAGGGAAATTAGCTAAATATTTACATTTTTTCTCAAACTCATCAACAAAACGCTCTCCAGCATCAATATTTCTATTTGCAAAATAATCAATAATTTCTGATAAATCTCGATTAGCTTCTGGAGAGATAATATGTATTTTCATCCTTGTATTTCTCTCGCTTGACGCAACTTATCCCGCAATTGTGAAATCACAATATCTCCATCAATACCTTCCCCTCTATCCAATTGTTCAATAGCAACATCAACCTTTTCCCGTGTTTCCTCCACCCAATTCTGATAACCCTTATCCCACTCCAAAAGCAACTTCAAAGCCTTACTAATCACATCTTCAGGATTTGTATATCTACCCGTAGCAATTTGCGCTTGAATAATTTGCTCTAATTCCGGTTTAATTTGGATATTCATGATTTCACCTGATCATCATTAAAAGCTGCTGCTAACTCAGGACTAATAATAGCTATAGAACTTTCTTTCCATTCATAAATAATAGCATCAATCAAATCCCAAGCCTCATTAGAAGTATCAGTTAAGCGAAAAGCCTCACTCACTTCTTTAATAAACTCTTGCAATTCATCCGCATCAAAAACCCGCAACCATCCATAAGGATGCTCATAACCTATTTTTTGTCCTAACAATAACCGAAACGCAACCGATAACGCCTCAAAAACAGCCTTACTTTGTGTTACCCCCTTCACTAAATAAGCCACATCTTCACGACGCAACAGCGCAAAAGATTGGTCATTTCTAGTAATAGTAATTGGGTGTTCATAAGCCTTATCTAGAACCTTTCCAGGTTGACGATTTAACTCAGTAGCTGTCACTAACTCATCTGAGTAAGCATTGCTAAAAATTGCCATTGACATGATACCCGCGTTTTCAAGAAACGCTGACTTAATCTGAAGATGATATTACGTACTATTATACGTAAACCTTATCATTTGTCAATAGGTAACATTACAAAAACCTTTGTTCTTGCAATTCTTCCTTTGCGTCTTTGCTCCTTTGCGACTTTGCGCGAAATAAAAAATTATCCCAAAGTCAAAATACTCTCTGGAAAATCCACCACCAACCGCAAAAACTTCAACCACTCAGAACCAAGCAAAACTTCATTAATTCCTTTACCCACATTCACAGGAATTTGATACTGCTTTCCGTCTAATATCACTTGACCTAAATAAATCTGAAATTTTGATTCACCTTTAGCAGTCCGTAACATTTCCTCCCCACTATACAACCATTCTAAACCATCTAAATCTTGTGTATTAATAGCCATAAAACCTGCAAAACCACTATCGAATAGGGCATCTACAGCAAGATTCAAGCCATCATTAGTAACTAATTCAATCTCAAAAAATAATTGCCCATTTTCTCCAAAGTAACCCTCTATCATATTGTGCCAGTTGTCCCCGTTTCATTCAAACAAAAAACGAAGTGTCTAGCTTGAGGATATTTTTCCAACATTCTTTTATGAGATTGCATTCTATCCTGATCAATTAAATATTCCCCACTATTTGGTTCTATGGAAATATACCAACCATAGTGACTTTCGATATATTCAGAACGGACACGATTAAAAATTGCCCGACAACGTTGATAAAATATTTCATCTTCCGCTTCTCGTCTAGCTAATTCTTCTGGTGATATAGTCAATTCAGGAAAAATTCTTCCTCTTCTTACCACTTTTTTCGATGTGATGTGAGTCATATTTTTAATTTGAACTCTATTTAGTATTGTAACTTGAATTATGCTTGTATGTACAGACTGATTACCGTTATTCAACTAACAACGAATCGCAACCAATATCTTCATCCCAAAGTTCCGGGTTAGTCGTAATAAAATCACTCATCATTTGTTCACATTCATCTAAATTTAAATCCACTACTTCCACACCATGAGATACCATAAACTCCTTCGCACCCGAAAAAGTCTTTGATTCTCCAGCAATAACTTTTTTAATGCCAAATTGCACCACAGCACCAGCACACAAATAACAAGGCATTAATGTAGAGTAAAGTATTGTACCTCTGTAGTTACCAATTCTCCCTGCATTGCGGAGACAATCAATTTCCGCATGAGTCACAGGATCACCGTCTTGCACGCGCTTATTGTGTCCGCGTCCGACAATTTTACCATCCTTAACCAGCACAGAACCAATGGGAATTCCCCCTTCTTGTCTACCTTGTTGAGCTTCCAAAATTGCCGCATTCATAAATTCGTCCATTTGTCAATGCTCCTGATCTAAAAAGATAAGTATTATTGATGCTTCCCTGTGGAAAAACTGTGGAAAACCCATCCTCAATTTTTACAAAATAATGATCCTCCATGAAACTCATAAATAATAAATTAAAGTTTTCCACAGCTTTTCGGCAAAAAATTGCATTTTTACCGCAATTTTAAATAAAAATTAATCATTTATTATATTTTTCTTAAAATTCGGACTGAATAAGAGAGATTTGAATTTGATAAATTAGTTTCTTGGTTGTGGAAAACATCCAGAAAATTAATTCTATTTTAGGGAACGAGTCGCCATTTGAATGCGATCGCTCAATTGGTGTAAAGTTTGAACTAAACTCTGATCACTTTCTTGTAACTGGGTAATCTTTTCACAACTATACATCACCGTCGTATGATCTTTACCACCAAACTCCTCCCCTATTTTGGGTAAACTCAAATTTGTAAGTTGTCGCATTAAATACATTCCGATTTGTCTAGCCCAACTAATTTCCCGACGACGGGAATTACTTTTTAAGTCCTCAATAGAAACATTTAAAGCATCAGCGACTATATTTAAGATTATCTCTGGAGTTGTGGCTATTTTCTGGCTAGGAGTTCCGAGAATGGGAGCAAGATTTTCCACAGTCATAGGTAAACCCCAAATAGAAATATAAGCCAAAGCCCGAATTAATGCCCCTTCCAACTCACGGATATTAGAAGTACAATTAGAAGCAATATATTCAACTACCTCCCGTGGTAAACGAATATTTTCATATTCAGCTTTTTTCTGCAAAATCGCCATTCTGGTTTCTAAATCAGGCGTTTGAATATCCGCAATTAGCCCCATAGAAAACCGGGAACACAACCGTTCTTGTAAACTGGGAATTTGATTAGGAGGACGATCTGAAGCAATTACAACTTGCTTACCTGCCTCATGTAAAGTATTAAAAGTATGAAAAAATTCCTCTTGAGTATATTCCTTCCCCTCCAAAAATTGAATATCATCAACTAACAACATATCAGCAGCCCGATAATGTTCGCGGAAAGTTTGCATACTATCTTGACGAATAGCAGTAATTAAATCATTTGTAAACTGCTCCGTAGACACATAAAATATCTTAGAATTAGGACAGATTTCCCAGCGATAATTACCAATAGCTTGCATTAAGTGAGTTTTCCCCAAACCCACACCACCACATAAAAATAACGGATTGAATTCCCTCCCCGGATATTCGGCTACAGCTAAAGAAGCAGCATGAGCCATGCGATTGTTAGCGCCGACCACAAACCGCGAAAAAACATATTTAGAATTTAAATCTGAAGTCTTTTGCGTATTTATCGGAGCATTTGCCAAAATATGATTTATTGCTGGTAATTTCCCCCCTAGTTCCTGTTTACCCAAATGAGAAACTTCCTCATCTTCAACTACAGTAATATAAATTTCGATGGGATAACCCACAATATCTTGGACTACATTAGCAATAGTATGAATGTAATATTTTTGCAGCCAATTGCGAGCAAAAGGATTAGGAGCATATATTACCAAACAGTTGTTTTCTAGCTGCTGTGCTTTAGCTGTCTTAATCCAAGTTTCAAAGGTAGGAGGAGCTAACTCTAACTGTAAACGCTCTAATACATGATTCCACAAACCATCTATGGGAATTTCCAT